>JBBSEF010000173.1:0-1772 GCA_038240015.1 Burkholderiales bacterium | reverse complement strand
TCCGTGATCGGCACGGCGGTGTCGGCCGAGTCGGTCCACTTGCGATTGAGGAACGGAATCCAGTCGACCGCGTACTTGCTCTTGAAGTTCGAGATCACCGGATCGACCGTGTGCTTGCCCGCGTCCATCGCCGCGCGGAAGTCGGTCACGTATTGCTCGGCCTCGGCGTCCGACAGAACGCCCTGCGCCACGAGACGATCGGCGTAGAGCTTGCGCGTTCCGAGATGCTGCGCGATCTTCTTGTACATCAGCGGCTGCGTCAGTGCCGGCGTGTCCTGCTCGTTGTGGCCGAGCTTGCGGAAGCACACGATGTCGATCACCACATCGCGCTTGAAAGTCTTGCGATAGTCGACCGCGATCTGCGTGGCGAGGATGACCGCATCGGGATCGTCACCGTTCACATGCAGCACCGGCGCCTCGATCATCTTGACGACGTCGGTGCAGTAGAGCGTCGAGCGCGAGTCGCGCGGGTCCGAGGTGGTGAAGCCGATCTGGTTGTTGATGACGATGTGCACCGTGCCGTGCGTGCCGTAGCCGCGCGTCTGCGCGAGGTTGAGCGTCTCCATCACCACGCCCTGACCCGCGAAGGCCGCGTCGCCGTGGACCAGGATCGGCAGCACTTGGTTGCCGTCGACATCGCCGCGCCGCTCCATGCGCGCCTTGCACGAGCCTTCGACCACCGGATTGACGATCTCGAGGTGCGAGGGATTGAACGCGAGCGAAAGATGCACCGGACCGCCAGGCGTCGTCACGTCGCTCGAGAAACCCTTGTGATACTTGACGTCGCCCGACGGCAAGTCATCGACGTGCTTGCCCTCGAACTCGGCGAACAGATCGGCCGGCATCTTGCCGAGCACGTTCACCAGCAGATTGAGGCGGCCGCGATGGGTCATGCCGATCACGATCTCCTGCACACCCTCGCTGCCCGCGCGCTGCACGACTTCGTCGATCGCGGGAATGAAGCTCTCGCCGCCTTCGAGCGAGAAGCGCTTCTGACCGACGTACTTGGTTGCGAGATACCGCTCGAGTCCTTCGGCCGCGGTGAGCTGCTCGAGGATGTGCTTCCTCGTCTCGGCGCCGAAATGCGGATTGGCGCGGATCGATTCGAGACGCTCCTGCAGCCAGCGCTTTTGCGTCGGGTCGCCGATGTACATGAACTCGGCGCCGATCGAGCCGCAATAGGTTTCGCGCAACGCCTTCACGATCTCGCGCAGCGATGCTTCCTCGAAACCGAAATAGGTATTGGGCGCCGGATAGATGGTCGCCATGTCGGCTTCGGCGAAGTCGTAGAACGCCGGCTCGAGTTCGGGAATGGTGGGGCGCTCCTGACGCTTCAACGGATCGAGGTTGGCGTAGCGCGCACCGAGATAACGATAGGCCGCGATGATCTGCTGCACGTAGACCTGCTTGGTCGCGAGCACATCGTCGGACGCATTGGGCGGCGTGAGGCGGCGATCGCGCGCGCGTTGCGCGAACGACTCGACGATCGGTGCGTGGGCGACATCGGCCGCGTTGCTGCCGTCGGCCGCGGGCACGTGCTGCATCTGGTCGAAATATTCGCGCCAGTGCTCCGGCACCGAGCCGGGGTTGTTCAGGTAGGACTCGTAGAGCTCTTCGACATAGGGGGCATTGCCGCCGAAGAGATAGGAATTCAGACGCGACTCTTGCATCATGATGCTTCACCTTTCCCCGAGTATCCCGGGTATCGAGTGGGTGATTTCCGATTCGAAATCAACCTCCGCTCTTCGACCATGCCGAATCAGCGGATCCTG
>JBBSEF010000172.1:0-2007 GCA_038240015.1 Burkholderiales bacterium | reverse complement strand
GCCGTTGAACTTGAGGTTGGCCGACAAGAGCGTGCTCGCGGCCACCAGCTCGCCGAGTAAACGCATCACCGGCTCGGCGTAGCGATGGCGTTCCTTGATCTGCTTCCAGGTCGCCGTCAAGGAAACGATTTCACCGCGGACCGGTGAGCGCGCGGACGAGCCCGCGTCGAACAGGAACTTGTGCAGTTTGTCGCTCATGAGGCGGGCCCTGGGTGGTCGATGCGAACTTCGTGCTCGCGATAGCGTTTCGCTTCTTCGACGTAGTGACTCGCCGCGTGGCGAGCCCGTTCTACGTCCTCGGGCGTCAAGGTGCGGATCACGCGCGCGGGGCTGCCGAGGATCATCACCTGGTCGGGGAAACTCTTGCCTTCGGTCACGAGAGCGCCCGCGCCGACCAGGCAACCCTTGCCGATCGTCGAGCCGTTGAGCACGATCGCCTGGATGCCGATCAGGCTGCCGTCGCCGATCGTGCAACCGTGCAGCATCACTTGATGCCCGATCGTGACGTCCTTGCCGATGATCAGCGGGATCCCTTCATCGACATGAAGCACCGAGCCGTCCTGGACGTTGCTGCGCGCACCGATCGTGATGGTCGCCATGTCGCCGCGGATCACCGCTTGCGGCCACACGCTGACGCCGTCTTCGAGCACGACATTGCCGATCACGGTGGCGGTTTCGTGAACGTAGGCCGTGGGTGCGATGCGTGGAACCTGTTCGCCGAGTCTGTAGATTGCCATCGTGGGATAACGTGTGCATGTCTCGATTGACGCGAGGATTGTAGATGCACCAGCCACTGCGCCATCGATTGCACCAGACTATCGCTTCGCTGCGCCACCAAGCTTTGTCCGTTCTGCTGAATTGCAAGCCCGACCGGAAGGCCGAAGAAGCCCGCGCTGCGGACGCCTCGCTGCCCGCCTGTGCCCACGTTCACATCGACGAACCCGACGGCATTCCGGGTAGACCGGATCGCCCCATGCTCGTGCCGCATACGGAAGTCAGGCAGCGCTCGGCCGCAACCACCGAGGGTCGCGCAGTGCTGATCCATGCGATTGCGCACATTGAGCTGAACGCGATCGATCTCGCCGCCGATGTCACGTGGCGATTCGACGACCTGCCCGACGACTTCTATCGCGACTGGTTTCGCGTGATGCAGGAAGAGGCGCTGCATTTCCAGTTGCTGCGCGATCACCTCGCCGGCCTCGGCTACGCATACGGCGACTTCCCCGCACACAACGCGCTTTGGGAGATGGCCGAGCGAACCAGGGGCGACGTGCTCGCGCGCGTCGCGCTCGTACCGCGAACGTTGGAAGCGCGCGGCCTCGATGCGTCTCCAGCAGTGCGCGCCAAGCTCTCGTCGGTCGGCGACAAGGCGGGCGCCGCGATCATCGACCTCATCTTGCGTGACGAGATCGGCCACGTCCGCATCGGCAACCGCTGGTATGCGTGGTTGTGCGGACAGCGCGGTCTCGACCCGATCGCCACATATGCCGCGCTGACGTCGGCCTACGACGCGCCTCGCTTGCGGGGACCCTTCAATCTCGAAGCGCGTCATGCGGCGGGCTTCAGCGCGGCCGAACTCGATGCGATGAGCAAGTGAGCGCGTCGCTCGTCTAGGTCGAGGCGCCGAAGGTCGATCCGCCGGGTATCGATTCGCGCGCTCTCAGATCGGCGTCGAGCGCGACTCTTTCGTCGAACACGAAACACTCGCCGCGCCAATGCGCGCCGCCGACCTTCTCGAAATAGTTGAGGATGCCCCCGTCGAGTTGCAGCACGCGCGCGAAGCCGATGTCGCGCATGTGGAGCGCAGCCTTCTCGCAGCGGATGCCGCCGGTGCAGAACGTGACGACGGTTTGTTCGCGAAGTTCGTCGCGCACGCCGGCAACCGCGTCGGGAAATTCTTCGAAGCGCGAGAGACCCAGATGCCGCGCGCCTTCGAACGATCCCTGCTCGACTTCGAACGCATTGCGGGTATCGAGCAGCACGACCTCGTTGCCGTCATCGTCGTGG
>JBBSEF010000171.1:0-2076 GCA_038240015.1 Burkholderiales bacterium | reverse complement strand
GGATTGCTCGCAAGCCACGCGAGAAACGACTCGATGCCTTCCTCGCGGCCCGCGAGAAACAGATTGATGCCTTCATCGGCGACGATAATCGTGCCCTTCAGTTGCAGGGACTCGCAACGCTGGTGCAAGTCTCCAATCCAACGTCCCGGATCGTCCAGCGATACGAAACGATAAGCGGCGATATTGAGCATTGTGCGTGGCGGGACTGACATCGAGGCGCAATTATAGAAGCGCGCATCGAGCGACTCGCAGTCGTAGCCGCGACCCCGCACGTTAAAATGCCGCATGACCGAGATCGACTTGCATCCTGAATCACAGCGCGACCCGCACGACCCGCGCTTCGTGCATCTGAGGATGCATTCGGAGTACTCGATCTCGGACGGCATCGTGCGCATAGCCAGTGCCGTCGATGCCGCGGCGAAGGATGCTCAACCCGCGCTTGCGTTGACGGACCTGTCGAATTTTTTTGGTCTCGTGCGTTTCTACAAGGCTGCGCGCGCCCACGGGATCAAGCCGATCGCGGGTTGCGACGTGTGGATCACCGGCGATGGCGAGGGAGCGCATCAACGTCGCGCCGCAAGCCGGGCGCTGTTGCTCGCGAAGAACCGGGAAGGCTATCTCGCGCTGTGCACCTTGCTGTCGCGTGCCTATCTCGAAAACGCGGGACAGGGTCGAGCCGAATTGCGTTTCGAATGGTTCGCGGAAGTCGGTACCGCGGGGCTGATCGCATTGTCGGGGGCGCAGGCCGGCGACATCGGACTCGCACTCGCAGCGGGACGTCGTGCGACCGCGATCCACTACGCCGAGCGCTGGGCCAGGAGTTTTCCGCGCGCGTTCTATATCGAACTGCAACGCTACGGTCAGCCCGACGCCGAGGGTGCGATCGATGCGGCCACGTCGCTTGCGGGCGAACTCGGCCTTCCCGTGGTGGCGACCCATCCCGTGCAATTTCTGACGAGACAGGAATTCGTCGCGCACGAGGCGCGCACCTGCATCGCCGAAGGCGAGATCCTCGCAAATCCGCGCCGCGCGCGGCGCTTCACGGCGGAGCAATATCTGAAGTCGCAGGCCGAGATGGCGGCATCGTTCGCCGACATTCCATCGGCGCTCGCCAACGCGGTCGAGATCGCGAAGCGTTGCAATCTAGAACTACAACTCGGCACGCCGCGCCTGCCGCGCTTTCCTGTGCCGGAAGGCCGCACGCTCGACGAGCATCTGCGGATCGAAGCCAAAGCCGGCTTCGAGCGCCGACTCGCGCACCTCTACCCGATCGAAGCCGCGCGTGAAGCGGTGCGCCCGCGTTACGCGCAGCGTCTCGCGTTCGAGTGCGAAACCATTTCGGCGATGGGCTTTCCCGGTTACTTCCTGATCGTCGCGGACTTCATCGGTTGGGCGCGCAGCAACGGCGTGCCGGTCGGTCCCGGCCGCGGCTCGGGCGCGGGATCGCTGGTTGCGTATTGCCTGGGCATCACCGACCTCGATCCGCTTGCATACAACCTGCTGTTCGAACGGTTTCTGAATCCCGAGCGCGTGTCGATGCCCGACTTCGACATCGACTTCTGCCAGGAAGGCCGCGACGCGGTGATCGACTACGTCAAGAACAAGTACGGCGCCGAGTCGGTCGCGCAGATCGCGACCTTCGGCACGATGGCGGCAAAGGCCGCGGTGCGCGACGTGGGGCGCGTGCTCGACTTGCCGTACATCTTCGTCGACGGCATCGCGAAGCTGATTCCGTTCAAGCCGGGCCGGCTCGTCACGATCGCCGACGCGAGGAAGGAAGAGCCGCTGCTCGCCGAGCGCGAAGCCAACGAAGATGAAGTGCGCGAGGTGCTTGCGCTTGCAGAACAAGTCGAAGGCATCACGCGCAATGTCGGCATGCACGCGGGGGGTGTGCTGATCGCGCCGGGCAAGCTGACCGACTTCACGCCGCTCTACGTGCAGCCCGGATCGCACGATGTCACCAACGTCGTCAGCCAATACGACAAGGACGACGTCGAGAGCGTCGGCCTCGTGAAGTTCGACTTTCTTGGGCTCACCACGCTCACGATCCTCGATTGGACCACCGCGCACATCCGC
>JBBSEF010000170.1:0-2305 GCA_038240015.1 Burkholderiales bacterium | reverse complement strand
TGCGCGAGATAGCGCGCGCGGTCTTCACGCAGACGTGGATTGGTTTTTCGCAATCGCGCGACCACTTCTTCGAGCGATGCGTACGACTTCAGGGTCGGCGGCTCGCGCAGTTCGGAGAGCCAGCGCGCGAGGCGGCCCGGCGCCTTGTCGGGCGAGTCGCCCGACATGCCGAGCCCTTCGAGATTGACGAGCCGCGCGACGCGTTCGGGCCGCGCGCCCGCATACATCAACGCCATGTTGCCGCCCAGGCTGTGGGCGACGAGGTTGGTTGAGCGCTCGGGCGAATAGTGTTCGAGCAGCGCGTCGAGGTCCGCGATGTAATCGGGCAACCAGTAGCAACCGGCACTCGACGACCCGCTCAACCCGAAGCCGCGCCAGTCGGGGCTCACCACATGCCACTCGCGTTCGAGCGCATCGATCAGAAACTGGAACGAAGCCGACACGTCCATCCACCCGTGCAACATCACCAGCAGCGGCGACGAGGGATCGCCCCATTCGCGCACGTGATAGTCGATGTCGCGAACGCGCAGAAAGGTCGAGCGGCTGGTTGTGATGGGAACGTAGGTTTGCATGCGATGGGCGATGATTGATGGCTGCGTGCGACGGGAACGGGCTTGCCGCGTATAGGGCCGGCCGATTATAAGAGGGGTCGATGTGGCGCTCATGTCGAGAACATGCTGGAGACTCCGATGAACGATCGCTATGCCGAGTTGTTGCGCGACTTCCGGTGGCAGGTGCCCGACGATTTCAATATCGCGCGCGCCTGTCTGCGGTGGGCCGATCAACCCGATCGCGTTGCGATGTGGCGCGCCGGATCGCCGGGCGATGCGAAGGCGCTCGAGCCTGTCACCTATGCACGACTGCGCGATGCGACCGACCGTCTGTCGAATGTGCTGCGGGAGCTCGGTGTTGCGCGCGGGGATCGCGTTGCGATCGTGTTGCCGCAATCCGCCGAGACTGCAATCGCGCATCTCGCGGTCCATCAACTGGGCGCGATCGCGATGCCGCTGTCGCTGCTGTTCGGACCCGACGCACTCGAATACCGGGTGCGCGACAGCGAGGCGGTGCTCGCGATCGTGGCCGAATCAGGCATCGCGTCCTTCGTCGATCGCGACGCGGGTCTTCGTGCGACCTGTCCGTCGCTGCGCGAGATCATCGTGGTCGGCCAAGCGCCTGAAGGCATGCATGCATGGCACGCATTGCTCGACCAGGCCTCACCGGATTTCAAGCCCGTCGCCACGCGCGCGACCGACCCCGCGATCCTGATCTATACGAGCGGCACGACCGGCTCGCCGAAGGGCGCATTGATTCCGCAGCAGGCATTGATCGGCAATCTCTCCGGCTTCACGCTATCGCAGAACGGCTTTCCGCAAGACGGCGACGTGTTCTGGTCTCCGGCCGATTGGGCATGGACCGGCGGCTTGATGGACGCGCTGTTGCCGACTCTCTACTTCGGCGCGGCGATCGTCGCCGACGACGCGCGCCGCGACGGCCGCTTCGACCCGATCGCAACCTTCCAACTGTTGGAACGTTATCGCGTCACCAACGCGTTCATCTTTCCGACCGCGTTGAAGATGATGATGAAGGCGGCGCCGCACCCGAGAGAGCGCTACGCCTTGCATCTGCGCGGCATCATGAGCGCGGGCGAAGCGGTCGGCACCGCGGTGTTCGACTGGTGCCGCGATGAGCTCGGCGTCGTCGTCAACGAGATGTTCGGTCAAACCGAGATCAATTACATCGTCGGCAATTCGTGTCGCGAGTGGCCCACAAAGCCCGGCTCGATCGGGCGGCCCTATCCTGGTCATCGCGTTGCGATCCTCGACGACCAAGGCCGCGTCTGCGCGCCGGGACAAACCGGCGATGTCGCAGCCAATCGGCACGACGCACGCGGCGATGCGGATCCCGTCTTCTTCATCGAGTATTGGAAGAATCCCGAAGCGACCGCGGCGAAATTCGACGACAACGGTTGGTGCCGCACCGGCGATCTCGCGTATGCCGACGACGACGGCGACCTCTGGTACCAGGGACGCGCCGACGACATGTTCAAGGCAGCGGGGTATCGCATCGGCCCGTCGGAAATAGAGAACTGTCTCGTCAAGCACGACGCGGTCGCCAATGCTGCGGTGGTTCCAAGTCCCGACCCTGATCGCGGCAACGTCATCAAGGCCTTCGTCGTGTTGACTTCCGGATACGAAGGAAACGACGCGCTGGTTGCGGAACTGCGCCAACACGTGCGCGAGAAACTCGCGCCTTACGAAACGCCGCGCGAGATCGAGTTCATCGATGCGCTGCCGATGACGACCAC
>JBBSEF010000169.1:0-2352 GCA_038240015.1 Burkholderiales bacterium | reverse complement strand
GACAAGCTGAACAACGTCAGCAATATCATGGCGAGAACTTGCATTGCCTTCATGGGGGTACCTCCGCCGCGCGATTCTATCGAAATCGCAAGCCCTGCGTCGTGCTTCGCTTCGCGGTTTAATACGTCTCGCAATGAAGGAGCGCCCATGGAATCAACTCTCATCCCCACCCGCGTCACGATTCGCGAAGTCGGTCCGCGCGACGGCCTGCAAAGCCTCGCGCGTGTAATGCCCACCGAGGCCAAGAAACAATGGATCGCACGCGCATACGACGCCGGCCTGCGCGAAATCGAAGTCGGCTCGTTCGTGCCGCCCAAGCTCTTGCCGCAGATGGCCGACTCGGCCGAAATCGTTGCATTTGCAAAGACCTTTCCGGACCTCAACGTGGTCGCGCTCGTTCCCAATCTGATGGGCGCGCAACGCGCGCTAGACGCGGGCGCCGATCAACTCGTCATGCCGATCTCGGCGAGCATCGCGCACAGCCGCGCGAATGTGCGCAAGCTGCCCGACGAGATGGTCGATGAGCTCGGCAGGATCGCGCGAGAGCGCGATGCGCGCGGCATGCAAACAAAGAAACGGGTGACGATCGAAGGCGCGATCAGCACCGCGTTCGGATGCGGCGTCCAGGGCAAGGTCGATCACGACGATGTGCTTCGACTGATCGCACCGGTGCTAGCTGCGGGCGCGGATGTCATCAGCCTCGCGGACACGGTCGGGTACGCCGACCCGGCTGCGGTCAGGAAGCTGTTCGCATCGGTGCGCACGATCGCGGGGGACAAACTTTACGGCGGCCACTTCCACGACACGCGCGGACTCGCGCTGGCCAACGTCATCGCCGCGATGGACTGCGGCATCGCGCACTTCGATTCGTCGCTGGCCGGTATCGGTGGCTGTCCGTTCGCACCCGGCGCGAGCGGCAATGTCGCGACCGAAGACCTCGTGTACATGCTCGAGAGCATGGGCATCGCGACCGGTATCGATCTCGAACGGCTGTTCGAAGTGCGGCGCTTCGTTGCGCGTGAACTCGAAGGCGAAAAACTGCACGGGGTGATCTTCAAGGCGGGACTGCCCAAGACGATGACGGCTGCTGCCGCCGAAGCGGTCGCACACGCATGAACGAAGATCGCATGACGGAGTCGATTGCGGAACCGAACGACGGCGCGAACGACGGCGCGAACGACAGCGCGAGCGACAGCGCGAACGACGGCGCGAGCGGGCTTCCCCTGTCGGGTATCCGCGTCGTCGAGTTCTCGCACATGGTGATGGGTCCTACATGTGGAATGATCCTCGCGGATCTGGGCGCCGAGGTGATCAAGGTCGAGCCACCCGAAGGCGACCGCACGCGCAATCTGCCGGGGCTGGGCATCGGTTTTTTTCGCAGCTTCAATCGAAACAAGAAAAGCGTCGTACTCGATGTCGATCGACCCGAGGGGCATGCGTCTGCGATCGAGTTGATCGCGGCTGCCGATGTCGTGATCGAAAATTTCCGGCCGGGTCGCATGGCCGCGTTGGCTCTCGACCACGCGAGCCTGCGCGACCGATTTCCCGCGTTGATCTACGTCTCGCACAAAGGCTTTCTCCCGGGCCCATACGAGCATCGCACCGCGCTCGACGAAGTCGTGCAGATGATGGGCGGTCTTGCCTACATGACCGGGCCGCCCGGCCGACCGTTGCGTGCGGGCACGTCGGTCAACGACATCATGGGCGGCTTGTTCGGCGCGCTCGGCGTGCTCGCTGCCTTGCAGGAACGGCAGCGCACGGGTCGTGGTCAGGAAGTGCAAAGCGCGCTGTTCGAGAACTGCGTGTTCCTCAGCGCGCAGCATATGCAGCAGTTCGCGATGACCGGCGAGCCGCCACCGCCGATGCCCGCGCGCGTGTCGTCGTGGGGCGTCTATGACATCTTCACGTTGGCCAACGACGAGCAGTTGTTCGTCGCCGCGGTCAGCGACCGGCAATGGCAACTGCTGTGCAAAGTTCTCGATGCGCCTGAACTTGCCAGCGATCCCGCACTGGCAACCAATGGGTTGCGTGTCGCTGCGCGCGCTTCGATGTTGCCGCGTCTACGCGAATTGCTCGCGCATCACGACATCGTCACGCTTGAATCGAAACTCGAAGCCGAGGCGCTTCCGTATGCGCGCATCGTACGACCCGACCAGTTGTTCGATGATCCGCATCTGCGCGAAAGCGGCGGGCTCGCAGCGATGCAGACCGAAGAAGGAACGATGACCGAGATTCCGTTGCTGCCGATACTTCTGGGCGGACGGCGCTTGACTGTGCGGCGTCCGTTGCCGAAGGTGGGCGAGCATAACGAGGAGGTATTCCGTGCCCTGCGCGCCGCAAGCCGAGAAAGAG
>JBBSEF010000168.1:0-2394 GCA_038240015.1 Burkholderiales bacterium | reverse complement strand
GGCGAGCGCTTCAAGGAGCGCATCACCGAATTCGCCGCCGAGTTCGACTCTTCGCTGGTGTTCCCTTGCGATGTCGGCAACGACGACGAGATCGCCGCATTGTTCGCGGAGCTCGGCAAGAGCTGGCCCAAGCTCGACGGCCTGGTCCACGCGATCGGCTTCGCGACGCGCGAGGCGATCGCGGGCGACTTCATCGAAGGCCTTTCGCGCGAAGGCTTTCGCATCGCGCACGACATCTCGGCCTACAGTTTTCCCGCACTTGCAAAGGCCGCGTTGCCGATGCTTTCGGACAAAGCCTCGCTGGTGACGCTGACGTACCTGGGTAGCGATCGCGTGGTGCCCAACTACAACACGATGGGACTCGCGAAGGCGTCGCTCGAAGCGAGCGTGCGTTATCTGGCCGAGTCGCTCGGCAAGAAAGGCGTGAGAGTCAACGGCATCTCCGCCGGTCCGATCAGGACGCTGGCGGCATCGGGCATCAAGGGCTTTCGCGGGATACTCGACTTCGTTGCGACACATGCGCCGCTTCGCCGCAACGTGACGATCGACGATGTCGGCAACGTCGCGGCCTTCCTGCTGTCCGATCTAGCGGCCGGCGTGACCGCGGAGATCACTTACGTCGACGGCGGTTTCAATACCGTGGTCGGAGGCATCGCGGAGGGATGACGTGGCCGAACCTGCACGTCGTGCGCTGGGTCAACACGAAGCCGTGGACGCGCTGCTCACGTCGGCTGAGGCGTCGGCTGCACTCACCACCGGCGACATGCTGCGCGCCATCGTCGAAGGTCGCGGTCTGAAGATTCCGAAAGACCTGATGTCCGACCTTGGCGGTGAAGGTGCGGCCACCTTGTGGAAGCTCAACGCAGCGCAAACGCTCGTGATCTCGCACACCTCGCGAGAAGCCGCGATCGACGATGCCTTCGAATGCGGACGCATCGCCGCCACCGCGGCGCTGACCTCGATCCATGCCCGGGCCGCGGCGCCGCTCTTCGCACGATTGATCTGCCAGTGTCCCGCCGCGGCCACCGATGCCGCGAGGAAAAGTCTGGTCGAGGGCGTTGCGGTCGCGATGAGCGACGCGGGCGCGGTGCTCGCCGATGCACAGGTGGTGGACGCGCCGACTCTGCGTTTCGACGTGCTGGTCGCCGGCATCGTGCGGCCCGATCGCGTGCGCGGCATCGCGGGAGCGCAGCCCGACGATGTGCTGGTCCTCGCTAGCCCGCTCGGCGCGGGCATCTACGCGGCTGCGAACGCGAGAGGCAAGTTGTTGGACGACGATCGACGCGTTTTGATCGAGCACGCGACACGGCCGCATCGCCTCGGCATTGCGCTCGGCACGATCCGGAATGTCCACGCGGTCGCGGAGGTCGGACCGCAGGGATTGATCGCAGCCGCGCTCGCGATCGCGCGCATGGCCGCGTTGACGGCAACCATCGACGTACGTCACGTCCCCGCGCTGGCGCAGGCCTTGACGCTCGCGAAGTCTGGATGCGTCGCACCGCTGTCTTCGCGCAACTGGAATCGCGACGGCGCCATCGTCAAGCTCGACGAAACCGTGATGCCCGAGATGCGCGCCCTCCTCACCGACCCGCAGGCGAGCGGCGCGCTCCTGATTTCATGCAAGCGCGAATCGGTCGGGCGGGTGCTGAAGCTGTGCGAGAACGGCGACGGTGCGCAGGCTGCCGAGATCGGGCGTCTTGCGTCGGCGCCCGCGGATGCAGAGACGACACAATGGTTGGCGATCGCATGACGAGCGATGGAGCATGCTCATCGCGTTCGAATCGCAACTTTATTTTCGTCTGTGCGTCACCGGCATGGCAGGTTCATCTCCCGGCAGCGCGGGACCATCCGGCACCATGCGCAAATAGCGCTCGAAATCTTTGCGCTTGCCTTTGGCCGCCTCCACCCTGAGGTAGTCGAGCGTCATCACGGAAACTGTGAATGCCCGGACATCCACACATCGTCCACCGCTCGCCGCCCGCATCGCGCCGCTCGTCTGACTGATCGTCGCGACGCCTTTCCCCCTGTCGCGCCTTGCAGGGGTTTGCGGTAGCCTTGTGGCCCGTCGTCGACGCGCGCGCGTATCGCAAGTCCGGCCCGGCGTGACCCCACCCGACTTCGCACCGCTGTTCACTCGAACGGCTGACCGCATCCATTTCCATTGCCGAAGAAAGTTTCATCCTTCATGAGCGCATTGCCCGTGTCACCAACAATCCCCACGGCGTCTCGCGCCACAACCGTGGATCCGATCGCGGACCTGTTCGCCACGCTGCGTTCCGACGCGGCTTTCTTCGCGGTTCGTCTGGTCGAAGAAGACAGCGAGACGCTGGCTGTTCGCAAGGGCGTGCCCCAGCCGTTCGCGCGACGCATCGATCGCGGCGCGATGGTGACGGT
>JBBSEF010000167.1:0-2400 GCA_038240015.1 Burkholderiales bacterium | reverse complement strand
CGTCGCGTCGCGGACAACGATCCACCGCCGCCGTGATGCGCGCGCTTCGTCTTGCGGCCTGACGGGCGACCCGAAGTGCGGACGCGCTGCGTGGCGTTGATCCCCGCTGCGGGCACGGGCTCGCGCGCGAGTGCCGACCTTCCCAAGCAGTACCTCGAAGTGGCCGGCAAGCCGATGATCGTGCGCACCATCGAAGCCTTCGCGGCCGTGCCGGCGATCGTGCGCATCGTGGTCGTGATCGCGCGCGACGATGCGTACTTCGAGGACCTCACGTTCAATGATGCGAGCGCTGGTTTGATCCGTGTCGAACGTGCAGGCGGCGCGACCCGCGACGCATCGGTGCTCAACGGGCTCGAGACGCTGCGTCGTGCGGTTGACGCCGAGGTCGACGCCGAGGTCGACGACTCGATCGATGACCACGACTGGATCCTCGTGCACGACGCGGCGCGCTGTGGCATCACGCCGGCGATGATAGAGAGCTTGATCGAGACCCTGCGCGACGACGACGTGGGCGGCTTGCTGGCGTTGCCGGTCGCCGACACGATCAAGCGCGCGAGCCCCGCTACGGCGGATCGAGCATCGGAGCGCCCGAGCGTGGTCGAGACCGTCGCTCGTTCCTCGTTGTGGCAGGCCCAGACGCCGCAGATGTTCGGTTATCGGCTGCTGCGCGATGCACTTGCCGACGCGCAGCGCAAGGGGCTCGCGATCACCGACGAGGCGAGCGCGATCGAGGCGGCGGGATATCGGCCCCGGCTGGTGATGGGCGCCGCACGAAATTTCAAGGTCACGACCGCCGACGATCTCGCGATGATGGATGCGCTTTTACGTGCGCCGTTGCGCGCATCATTGCCTGCGCCGCTGGCTGCGCCATCGCGCGACGACCAAAGTGAATGTCGATGATCATCACCTCGCTGCTCGATACCGACCTCTACAAGTTCACGATGATGCAGGTGGTTCTGCATCAGTTTCCCGGCGCGCAGGTCGAGTACCGCTTTAAGTGCCGCACTCCCGGTGTCGATCTGGTGCCGTGCATCGCCGAGATTCGTGAGGAGATCAAGCATCTCTGCTCGCTGCGTTTTCGTGAGGACGAGCTGCGCTGGCTGCGCAGCCTGCGTTTCATCAAGAGCGACTTCGTGGATTTTCTCGACCTGTTCCAGATGAACGAGAAATACATCACCGTGTCGGCGTCGACCAGGGACAACGGCGAGATCGACATCGTGGTGATCGGCCCGTGGCTCTACACGATCCTGTTCGAGATCCCGATACTCGCGATCGTCAACGAGACGTACTTCCGCCGCACGCAGACGTTTCCCGATTTCACCGAAGGCCGCAGGCGTCTGCTTGAAAAGATCGCACTCGTCGTCGGTGACGAGCGTCTGGTCGATTGCAAGATTGCCGACTACGGTACGCGCAGGCGATTCTCGAGGGTGTGGCAAGACGAAGTGCTGCAGATCCTTCGTCGGCGTCTGGGGCCGCAGTTCGCGGGCACCAGCAACACGTGGTACGCGATGAAGCAGAACCTCACGCCGCTGGGCACGATGGCGCATGAATACCTGCAGGCCTGTCAGTCGCTCGGCCCGCGACTGCGCGATTCGCAGACCTATGCGTTCGAACGCTGGGCGCGCGAGTATCGCGGCGACCTGGGCATCGCGCTGTCCGACGTCTATGGCTTCGATGCCTTCCTGCGCGACTTCGACCTGTACTTCTGCAAGCTCTTCGACGGCGTGCGCCACGACTCGGGCGATGCGATGGCGTGGGGCGAACGCATGATCGCCCACTTCGAAAAGCTGCGCATCGATCCGAAGACCAAGACGCTGATCTTCTCGGACAGCCTGGACTTTCCGCGCGTCATCGAGCTATACCTGCGCTTCGCCGATCGCGCGCGCCTCGCGTTCGGCGTCGGGACCAACCTCACCAACGACCTCGGCTATACGCCGCTGCAGATCGTGCTGAAGATGGTTCGATGCAACGGCCAGCCCGTCGCCAAGCTGTCGGATACGCCCTCCAAGAATATGTGCGACGACGAGGCGTATCTCGCGTATCTGCGCCAGGTCTTCGAAATTCCCGCAACGCGGAGCTGAGCCCGCGCGGGTCGGCATTCGTTTCGAACGTCGACGTTCCGCGTCGACGTTCGAACAGTGCAATTCGAACGAATGAGGTTTTGTCCGTTCGTCCTAATACGCCGTCCCCATCGTCTCTCGCCCGGTGTTTGTTTACGTTATGCATTGCGTGCGACGTACCGCGATCAACGTGACCCGGGGAGAAAAAGATGGAGCAGCCGGCGATGGTCTACGACAACCCGAGCGCCCACTCGGGACTGCTGCGAGATCGATCCGATCATTTGCTTCAGCTCGTGGAGTCGATGCGGATGGGAGCGATCCTGGTTTCGCGCGAAGGCCG
>JBBSEF010000166.1:0-2460 GCA_038240015.1 Burkholderiales bacterium | reverse complement strand
GCCGGTGCGAATGCGGTCCCAGATGTCGTCTGCCTTTTGCGTCAGATCAACGGTTCGAGGCGCGAGCGGATTGGTGACGACCACGCTGCCGATAGCGCCGGTGCTCGGTGGGTCGCCCGAATACACACGCCGCGCCGGCGCTGGGTTCGGATGCGAATCGGCCGAGGCGATGGCTTTCGTCTCGAGCGCATCGGCGCCGTTTTTTGCGGTGGTGTCATCCGAAGATGCGAGGCCATTCAAGTTCGCATGGGGTGGATCGTTGGAGGAGGAATCGAAGCCGGTGGTTGCACAACCACCGAGAAATAAGGCGGAGCAAAACAGGAGCAGGCTGGGACGAAGAGGCGTCATTCAGTTCTCCGCGAAGGGGGGTGCGCGAGGCGGATGCATCGCCGCAACCATCGCGCCGTGCATCGCTGCATGCCTCCCATTGAATCGTTCAGAACGAATCTTTCCATAGTCGTATCGCCGCAAAGGTTTCGATTGCGGACGATCCGGCCCCGGGCCGTTTCTTCTCCGCGGCTGCACGGACCGCGGGCTCATCGCTGCGCAAAAACGGATTGGTCGCGCGCTCGAGTGCGATCGTCGAAGGCAAGGTCGGTGCACCGCGCTCGCGCGTGGCGATCGCCGCTTGTTCACGTTCGATCAGCGCGGCACTGTGCGGCTCGACGGCGCGCGCGAAACGCAGATTGGCAAGCGTGTATTCGTGAGCGCAATAGACGCGCGTGCTCGACGGCAGCGCCGCGAGCCGGGACAGCGATGCGTGCATCTGCTGCGGAGTTCCTTCGAAGAGGCGGCCGCACCCGGCCGCGAACAAGGTGTCGCCGCAGAAGACGAGAGGGGTGCCATCGCCGTTCATGAGATCGGCCGGGCCGCCGTAATACGCGATGTGGCCGCGCGTGTGACCCGGCACGTCGATGACGTCGAATGAAATGCCGAGCGCGTCGAGCACGACGCGATCGCCGCCTGTGACGGTCCGCGTCACGCCGTCGATCGCTTCGCCCGCCGGACCATGGACCGGGAGACCTTCATCGCGACGCGCATCGAGCAGCGCGCGCACGCCACCGACATGATCAAGATGATGGTGCGTGAGTAGAATGGCGCGCAGCGTGAGGCGCTGTTGCGCCAGCATCGCTTCGACGGGAGCCGCATCACCGGGATCGACAACGACGGCGCTACCGCCACGACAGAGCAGCCAGAGATAGTTGTCCTTGAAGGCCGGAACCGGAATGACCGTCAAGGGCTGCACTGTGGATGTCATCAAATGGAATCAGCGAATGAACGAACAGCACATCCGTCACGACGCGTGGTGCAGGAATGGTTGAGGATGAGACCGGGCAGTCGATCAGCGCTCGGTCGGCTTCGGGGTTGGCGTCGACCCATGGCGAATCGATTATAGCCCTCTCGGAATGGCTGGAAACCGCACCCGGTCGCTACGTCCTTTCGTGGGAGCAACTGCAGTTCGATCGACTCGTCGCGGACATCTTCGGCTTCAATGCGGTTCAGATCGGCCTGCTCGAATTGCCGACACTGCGCAGCAACCGCATGCCGTTCATCTTCGCGGCGGGGGAGCCTCGAGTCGAAAAGCGAGATGCTGCCCGGGCCATCGACGAGAGCGACTCGATCGCGTCGCACGTGCAGGCTCACGTTCATATCCGCCTCGAGGAATTGCCGTTCGCCTCGCAAAGCATCGATCTGCTGGTGTTGCCGCATGCGCTCGAATTCGCCGACGATCCGCACCGCGTGCTGCGCGAGGTCGAACGTGTCCTGATGCCCGAAGGGCAGGTCGTCATCAGCGGGTTCAATCCGGTCAGCCTGTGGGGCATGCGCCAGTTGGTCGGCCGAAGTTTCAACGCGCCCTTCCTTCCGAGCGAAGGACAGTTCCTCGCATTGACGCGTCTGAAGGACTGGCTGAAGTTGCTCGGCTTCGAAGTCAATCGCGGAAACTTCGGCTGCTATCGCCCGCCGTTTCGGGCCGAAGCGTGGCAGGGCCGCTTCGGTTTCATGGAGGGCGCCGGTCGGCGCTGGTGGCCGTTCTGCGGCGCGATCTACATGGTCCACGCGATCAAGCGCGTGCAGGGGATGCGCCTGATCGGACCGGCATGGAAAGACCGCAAGCGCGCGACGGCTGTACTGCAACCGAGCGTCAATCGATCGCGCGAAAATGGCGTGAACCCCATGGCGCTCGTCCGCGCTCCCGCTGAGGTTTCGGAAAACGAGCATGCCGAAGTCTGACGTGGTGATCTATGCGGACGGGGCGTGCAAAGGAAATCCCGGCCCCGGTGGATGGGGTGCGGTACTGCGCTTCGACAACGGTGCGAAGGGCGCGATCGTCGAGAAGGAATTGTTCGGCGGCGAGTCGGACACCACCAACAATCGCATGGAGCTCACTGCCGCAATCCGCGCGCTCGACGCGTTGAAGCGACCCTGCCGCGTGATGTTGTTCACCGACTCGCGCTACGT
>JBBSEF010000165.1:0-2556 GCA_038240015.1 Burkholderiales bacterium | reverse complement strand
TGGTGCGCCCGGCAGGATTTGAACCCACGACCCCTTGGTTCGTAGCCAAGTACTCTATCCAACTGAGCTACGGGCGCAGCGGGCGGCATGTTATCACAGAGAGGTGCGATTTCGCATCGTCGTCCCCCATGAAAATGGGGTTCCGCATGTTGATACGATCGCCTCATTCTCCTTCATCAAAATGCCACCGTCCTCATGAAGATTCGCGCTGCCGTACTCGACCGCATGGGCGCCTCGTTGCCTTATGCGACATCGCATCCACTGGCGATTCGCACGGTCGAACTCGACCCGCCCGGCCCCGACGAGGTGCTGATCAAGATCGCAGCGGCAGGCTTGTGCCACTCCGATCTTTCGGTGATCAACGGCGATCGTCCGCGGCCAATGCCGATGGCGCTCGGACACGAAGCGTCGGCGATCGTCGAAGAAACGGGCGAGGGTGTGAAGGACCTGCGACGCGGCGACCATGTCGTCGTGGTGTTCGTGCCGAGCTGCGGCCATTGCGCACCGTGCGCGGAAGGGCGGCCCGCGTTGTGCGAGCCGGGCGCAGTGGCCAATGGCGCGGGCACGCTGCTGTCGGGCGCGCAGCGATTGCATCACGAAGGATCGGACCTTCATCATCATCTGGGCTGCTCGGTGTTCGCGGAATACGCGGTGGTGTCGCGTCGCTCGTTGGTGAAGATCGAGCCGTCGATTCCTCTCGACGAAGCGGCGCTGTTCGGCTGCGCGGTGCTGACCGGTGTGGGTTCGGTCGTCAACACGGCGCAGATGCGCGCGGGTTCGTCGACGGCGATCATCGGTCTGGGCGGCGTCGGGCTCGCGGCATTGCTCGGTGCGCGCGCCGCCGGCGCGGCCACGATCATCGCGGTCGATCTGTCGCCGACCCGGCTCGAGGAAGCGAAAGCGCTCGGCGCGACGCATGCGGTCGATGCCGGCAGCGCCGATGCGAAGGACGAGATCCGCGAGATCACCAAGGGCGGCGTCGAATATGCGTTCGAGTTCGCGGGCGCGATCCGCGCGCTCGAACTCGCGTATGCGGTCACGCGTCGCGGCGGCATGACCGTGACGGCCGGACTGCCGCCGTCGGCGGCCATCTTCGGCATACCCGCCGTGAGCCTGGTCGCTGAAGAGCGGACCTTGAAGGGAAGCTACATCGGTACCTGCGTACCGTCGCGCGACATCCCGCGCTACATGAACCTTTACACGCAGGGAAGGTTGCCGGTCGATCGTCTGCTGAGCGGGCGGCTTGCGCTCGACGAGATCAATCAGGGCTTCGACCTCTTGCGCGAGGGCAAGGCGGTGCGACAGGTCGTGGTGTTCTCGTAGCCGACGCCGCGAAGAGCAGATTGGGTTCGTCCGACTGACCGATGGTCGATCGTCCGACACGCGCGCTTTCCCCGGCCCACTAAAGTGCGCCGAGCGTCGCATGCCGAGCCATCCGCGATCGGCGCGACATCCACACAGGAGGCACACATGGCTCAATCGGATGCGGTCGACGTTTTGAACGACCTGATCGAAGTCAGCAAAGATGGCGAGTACGGCTTCACGCAATGCGCGGAGCACGCGAAGTCGCCCGACATCAAGAGCACGCTGATGTCGCGCGCAAGCAATTGCGCCTCGGGTGCGGCAGAACTGCAGCGGCTCGTGACCACTCACGGCGGCACGCCCGAGGACAGCGGCAGCGCAACCGGCGCGATGCACCGCGGCTGGGTCTCCGTGAAGAGCGCGGTGTCATCGAAGGACGATCTCGCGGTGCTCGAAGAGGCCGAACGCGGTGAGGACTCGGCGTTGAAGAGGTATCGCAAGGCCGCCGAAAAAGACCTGCCTGCCGATGTGAAGGCCGTCGTGCAAAAGCAATTGCAAGGCGCGCAGGCCAATCACGATCAGATCAAGGCGCTGCGCGATCAGCTGAGATCGGTGAGTCGAACGACCAATTAATCAACGACGAATCCGCTACGCAGACGGCGCCTCGGGGGCGCCGTTTTTTTTTGCGTCGGTCAATGCGCATGCATCTCGCCGCTCGACTCGCGCTCTTGCACGCTCAACATCACCTCGACTCTTCCTGCTTTTTCGAATTGCAGCGTCAGAGGAATCCGGTCGCCGACCTTGAACGGTATTTTGATCCCGACCAGCATCAGGTGGTAGCCGTTGCCGGGACTCATCGCGACGTGCTGTCCCGGCGCGATCGCAATCGATGGCACATGGCGCATGCGCATCACATCGCCATCCATGCGCATGACGTGCAATTCGATGTGATCGGCGATCGGTGCGCTCGCACCTACCAACTTGTCCTCACGGGGTCCCTGGTTGCTCACGTCCTCGATGTAGGCCGCGCCGGTGATTGCGCCGGGCGGCGTGGGAAGCGAGTAGGGGTGTGCGATGCGTAGCGCGCCCAGTAAATAATCCTGTCCGTGAGCAGACAAGCTGAACAACGTCAGCAATATCATGGCGAGAACTTGCATTGCCTTCATGGGGGTACCTCCGCCGCGCGATTCTATCGAAATCGCAAGCCCTGCGTCGTGCTTCGCTTCGCGGTTTAATACGTCTCGCAATGAAGGA
>JBBSEF010000164.1:0-2650 GCA_038240015.1 Burkholderiales bacterium | reverse complement strand
CGCGCGTCGGTCTGCGGTTTGCCGAACAGACCCCAGGGACGCACCGTGAGCACGATCGCCATCACGATAAACTCGACGACGAGCGTGAGCCGGGACAACGGCATGACCACATCACCGATCGAGACCTGGCCGATGGCGATGCACAGCGCCTTGATTTCCGCGATCAACATCGCCGCGACGAACGCGCCCGGGATCGAGCCCATGCCGCCGACGACCACGACCACGAAAGCGTTGCCGATGGTTTCGAGATCGAGCGACAGATGCGCCGGCATGCGCGGCGCTTGCAACGCGCCGCCCAGTCCCGCGAGAAAACAACCGAGCGCGAACACGCCGGTGAACAGCACGCGTTGATTGACGCCTAGCGCGCTCGCCATCACGCGGTCTTGCGTGGCCGCGCGAATCAACAGGCCCCAGCGCGTACGCTTCAACGCCAGCCACAAGCCGCCGAGCACCAGCGGCCCGATCGCGATCAGCACGAGGTCGTATGCGGGGAAGCGGCGGCCCAACAGGTCAATCGATTCGGCGAGTCCCGGTAGGCGCGACGCGAAGAGATCGTCGGGTCCCCACACCCACAGCACCGCATCCTGCATCACGAGGACGAGCGCGAAGGTCGCGAGCAATTGAAAGAGCTCGGGCGATCGATAGACACGACGCAGGATCACGACCTCGACCGCCGCACCGATCGCAGCGACGATCAACGCCGACAACAGCATCGCGGCACAATATCCCATCGCGCCACTGAACACATGAGTCAGCGTGTACGCGAGATACAGGCCAACCATGAAGAATGACCCGTGCGCAAAGTTGACGATGCGCGTCACGCCGAAGATCAGCGACAGCCCCGCCGCGACAAGAAATAGTGTCGAGCCTTCGGCGAGCCCGTTCAGCAGTTGGACGACGAGGCCGGATGCGGTCATCGCAGCGCGTTGTGGTCATCCCCGCGCATGCGGATGAGTTGCCTGTCATCCCCGCGAACGCGGGGATCCATAGCGCGATTCACTCCGCCGGCCGCAGCTTTCTCACTTCCGCATCGGAGGGCTGCACCGACGCGCCGTCGACATACACGAACGACGTCATCACGCCCTTGCCATCCTTCAGACCCGTGCGCCCTACGAACGCGCCCATCGTCGATTGATGATCCTGCGTCCGATAAGTGATCGCACCGAACGGCGTTGCGACCTTCAGGCCGCTGAACGCCGCGACCAGCTTGTCCGTGTCGAGCGAGCCCGCCTTCTTGATCGCGGCTGCGATCGACCGCATCGACGAGTACCCCACCACCGATCCGACGCGCGGCGGCTCGTTGTAGCGCTTCTGATAGGCCTCGACGAATTGGGTGTTGTCCCTGGTGGTGATCGCATACCAGGGATAGCCGGTCACGAGCCAGTTGACCGGCGCCTCGTCGCCGAGCGGATCGAGATACTCGGGCTCGCCCGTCAGCAGCGACACGACCTCGCGGCCTTCGAACAAGCCGCGCGTATTGCCTTCGCGCACGAAGCGGCCGAGGTCGGTCGCGAATAGCGCGTTGAAAATCGCATCGGGCTTCGCGTCGGCCAGCGCCTGCACCACCGGCCCCGAATCGATCTTGCCTAGCGGCGTGGCCTGCTCGACCACGAACTCGACGTCGGGCTGCGCGGCCTTCAACATCGCCTTGAAGGTTGCGGCCGCCGACTGCCCGTATTCGTAATTGGGATAGACCAGCGCCCAGCGCTTCTTCTTCATGCGCGCGGCCTCGGGCGCCAGCATCGCGACCTGCATGTAAGTCGAGGGGCGAAGTCGGAACGTGTATCGGTTGCCGTTCTGCCAGACGATCTTGTCGGTCAAGGGCTCGGCCGCGAGAAAGACGATGCGACGCTGCTTCGCGTAATCGGTCAATGCGAGCCCGGTATTCGACAGGAAGCCGCCGAACAAGAGACTCACGCGCTCGCGCGCGACCAGCTCTTCGGCCACGCGCACGGTGTCGCCAGGATTGCCGTTGTCGTCGCGCGAGATCACTGCGAATTGCTTGCCGAGCACACCGCCCGCGCGATTGATTTCATCGAGGGCCATTTCCCAGCCGCGCTTGTACGGCTCGAGGAACGCGGGCTGCGCCTTGTAGCTGTTGATCTCGCCGATCTTGATGGTGGCCTGCGCCATCGCTGCGGGCGAAAGCGTGCTCACGAACATGCCCAATGCGAGAAGCATTGCGCGAATTGCGAACCTCATATCCTTCTCCATTCGATTTCGTATCGCGGAGTATGCCTCGCGATCGGCGTATCGCGTCGCGACCGGCTCTCGCAAATCCATCGATTCGACCCGACCTCAAGCGTACAATCCGATTTCTGGGGCCGACCTGGTTTCGACGTGGGTCAGGAAGCAGAGCAGGGCATGCCGAGCACCAGTGAAGCTCGTAAATCCAGCTGGAAACCAAGTAAACGCCAACGACGAGCGTTTCGCTCTAGCCGCTTAATACCGGTTAGACGCTGCACCGATTTTTCTCTGGATCGGGTCGAAGGCCGCAAGGCTCGAGACAGCGGCGCCATTCACAGAGGATCGAAGCATGTCGGGTCACTTGACGCGCTTCTAAAACCAAGGTGACTCGCTGCGTGACGGCCCGCCGACCGGCCAAGCACGCGGTCAAATCCAAATAGGCCGGCTATGCATGTAGAACTGT
>JBBSEF010000163.1:0-2664 GCA_038240015.1 Burkholderiales bacterium | reverse complement strand
GGACCTTTCGACCACCGCGCAGATCAACGACAGCATGAAGCTGGCCAACGCGGTGTTGCGCGAGATCGGCGGCGTCAATCGTCTGCATCGCGGCGAGGTCGAGCAAGCCGGCTTCGCGGTGTTGAAGGCGCCCGACATCCCGAGCATCCTGATCGAGACCGCGTTCATCAGCAATCCCGATGAAGAGAAGCGGCTCAACGACGACGCGTATCAGGATCGGCTGGCGGATGCGATCGTGAAGGGCATCCGCAAGTATTTCGCGAAGAACCCGCCGCTGGCGAAAACGCGCTTGACGAGTTGAGGACCCTCCCCACTCCACAGGCGAAGATCCGGGCGGCGGCAGTTGTCGATCACGAGGAACGAAGGGACGTCAGTAAATCGTCCATTCAAAACGAGCGTCCTCCTGACCCCGAATCTGCACACGACAGATTACGATCCCCGCTTGAAAGCAGACCTCGCGAAATCGTTCTGGGATGCGGTGCGGCGCATGCGCGATGCGCGGCGCACCGGCGAGCCCGACCTTGCGCGCGCGCGCGCCACACCGCTCGTCGCGCGCGAGTCGGTCGCTGGGTCGATGCAGGAGGCGCTGCATCGGCTCGATGCGATTCGCGGTGAATGCCGCGCACTCGTGTCCCGTCGCGCTGCGTTGTCCGCAGGCGCGGCGGTGGTTCCGCTGCCAGGTCTGGACATCGGCACCGATGTCGCGATCCTCATCAAGCTGCTGCCGAAGATCAACGAAAAATTCGGCCTCACGCCGGCGCAGATCGACCAACTCGACACCGACACGAAGAGCGTCGTGATGATGTTCATCAGCGGACTCGGCGCCAGTCTCGTCGGTCGTCTCGTCACGCGCGAGCTCGTCATCAAGGTGCTGATGAAGCTGGGCGTGCGCGTCACGACCAAAGGAATCGTGAAGTTCGTGCCGCTGCTAGGGCAGGCCCTGTCAGCGACGATCAGCTTCGGCGCGATGAAGTTGCTGGGCAATCAGCATATCGACGACTGCCACGAGGTTGCGAGGAGAACATTGGTTGAGCGAGCGGGTCGAGCGAGCTGATGTCGAGATCGTCGATTACCACTGAATGGAGATTATCGTGATCAAGAACGGCTTGCCACCCATCCATCCGGGAGAGTTCCTTCGCGAAACGCTGGGCGAATTCAATATTTCTCAATCGCAGTTTGCCCGAGCGATCGGCATCTCGCCCATGCGCGTTTCGCATGTCGTCAACGGCGCGCGTCCGATCACAGCCGAACTCGGCCTGCTCTTCGGGCGTACCTTCGGTCAGTCGCCCCAGTACTGGCTCAACCTCCAATCGGCGTATGACTTGAAGATCGCCGAGCGTTCGATCGGCGCCCGATTGAAGGAAGTGGCGGAGTTGGCGCCGGCTTGAAAATTCATCGACGTCAAACCTCAAACCACGAACGTCACCGCCGCCATTCCGATATCGACAAACGCAACATCGACCCGCTGCTTCGCGCGCGCCTCGACTACCCTGGTCCATGAACCCGTGGTCACGACGTCGCCCGCCTTCACGCCACGCGGTGGGCCGGCGCGACCTTCTGCATCCCAGGTCGGCAGCCGTCCCAGATGCGCGACGAACCACGGCAACAGCACCGCGGGATTGCCGAGGCTGTGCGAGCCCGTCACCGTCTCGTGCACCTTGCCGTCGATCGCCAGCGTCGCCTTCTGCTTGCGCAGATCGACGCGCCGCCAGTCGGTGATCCCATCGCCCAGCACGAGTGCGCCATTGACCAGGTGATCGGCGAGCTTGGCGAGCGGCGAGGCGGTCGCGAAGTCCTCAATGCGCGGATCGACGATCTCGATGGCGACATGCATAGCGGCGATCGCCTCGGCGACTTCGTCCATCGTGTACGGCGTCGCACGCGGCGGAAGATCGTCGCCGAAGCGATAGGCGATCTCGGCTTCGACGATGCGCGTGGTGAACGAGGCGGCGGGAATCGCCGCAGGGCTTGCATGCACGAGAGCGGGCGCGATCGGTGCGGCAGTCGGCAGACTGTCGCGCGAATCGGCGCCGGCCTTCCACACGGTCGGCGATGCATCGGGCCAGAGCGCGGCATCGACTCTGGCCTGCACCTGATAGGCAGCGTCCGAAGTCTCCACCGCAGACAAGATGCGTTCCGCGGTCACGCGCTCACCGCCGCGACGCGCGGCGATCAGACGCTCCACCAGCGTATCGAGAATCCACGGCGGCTCGGCGGGCGGCGATGGGATGCTTGAGACCTCAAGTATCGAGGCCTCAACGACCTGCTGCTTCGGTTCGTCCATCATGTGCGCACGACACCGGCCGGCGCGATGGCTTTCGCGCGCGTCGCGTCGCCTGCTTCGCCCGTGTAAACGCAGCCCTGCCGATGCGAGTCGCGACGGATCGCGACGCGCGTCAATCCCGCGAAGCGCGGCTTCAACTGGTCCCAGATGAAGCGCGAAATGCGTTCGAGGCTCGGCGTTTCGAGTCCAGCGATCTCGTTCAGGTAGCGATGGTCGAGACGCTCGCGAATGCTCTCGCCCGCCGCTTCGAGCTCTGCGAAGTCGACGATGAAGCCGTTCTCGGGATCGGGCGTGCCGCGCACTGCGATCTCGACGCGAAACGAGTGGCCGTGCAGCCCGTGATACTTGTGCCCTACCGGCATGTGGCGGAACTGATGGGC
>JBBSEF010000162.1:0-2915 GCA_038240015.1 Burkholderiales bacterium | reverse complement strand
GTTGCGCGGCGTCGACGCGAAACCTCTCGTCGGTCAACTCGCCGCGTGGAATTATTTCGAGTCGTTGAAGAATCCGGTCAACTCCGAGTTCATCAAGAAGTACAAGGCCTACGCCGCCGCGAAGAACCTGCCCAACGCCGGTACGGTCGTGACGAACGACCCGATGGAAGCTACCTACATCGGCATCTACATGTGGAAGCAGGCCGTCGAGAAGGCCAAGTCCACCGATACCGACAAGGTCATCGCCGCAATGGGCGGCCAGACGTTCAAGGCGCCGGACGGATTCACGATCGAGATGGACCCGAAGAACCATCACCTGCATAAGCCCGTGTTCATCGGCGAGATCCAGCAGGACGGTCAGTTCAAGGTCGTGTGGAAGACCAAGGGTCCGATCAAGGCCGAGCCGTGGAGTCCCTACATCGCCGGCAACGACAAGAAGAAGGACGAGCCTGATGTGAAGTGAAGTCTTGTCGTTCTCGCGAAAGCGGGGACGACCTGCATACGATGAACCGGCTCTTGCTTCCATACCTCATTCGGTACCTGCGATGCCTCGCATCGATTGCGCTCGTCATGGCGATGACCGGTGTGATGCAACCCGCACACGCCACGCTCGATGCCAGCGTCGTCGCGCCGCTCGCAAGCGACGACTCCGATGCGAAGGTCGCGGCGATCGCGAAGCTCGGTGTGCTCGCGTCCGCCGATGCGATCGCGTTGTTGAAGGCGTTGCGCGAGGAGACCGTCTATGTGACTGCTGAAGGTCGCGTACTGGTTGCCGATGCAGCGGCGAATTCGTCCACCAACGCGACCGATCCCGTCACCGGACAGACGCTGCCGCTGCCCGAAGGCGCCGACGGCATCACGATCAACAACCGCCTGCGCGGCGCACTCGATGCCGCCGAATCGGGATTGCAATTGCTTTCGGCCGACGTTTCGAGGCGCCGCGATGCCGCCAGGGGTTTGCAACAGGCGGCGGATGTCGAGCAACTGCCGCTGATACAACGCGCGCTGGTCGGCGAGAAGGATGAGGAAACGCGTGCTTCTCTCGAGGCGACCGTGGCGATGCTCGAATTGAAAAGTCCCGATGCATCGGTGCGACGCGCCGCCGCCGAGCGCCTCGCCGGCAGCTCGAATGCATCGGTGCGCCCTCTGTTGGCCACGCTCGCCGAGCCCGATGCGCAAGGCCGCTACGCCGAGCCCGACGCGAACGTGCGCAGCGCCGCGGCCTTGTCGTTGCGCCAGGTCGACTTCCGCCTGAAACGCTCCGAGTGGCTGGGCAACGCCTTCTACGGCATCAGCCTCGCCAGCATCCTGTTGCTCGCGGCGCTCGGCCTTGCGATCACGTTCGGTCTGATGGGCATCATCAACATGGCGCACGGCGAGTTGTTGATGATCGGCGCCTATGCGACCTGGCTAGTGCAGATCGGCTTTCGACGCTTCTTCCCGCAAGCGATCGACTGGTACCTGATCGCGGCCCTGCCCGTCGCCTTCATCGTCGCGGCCGCGATCGGCATGGCGCTCGAACGCAGCGTGATCCGTTGGCTCTACGGCCGTCCGCTTGAAACCCTGCTGGCCACCTGGGGCATCAGCCTGTTCTTGATGCAGACGGTGCGCACGCTGTTCGGCGCGCAGAACGTCGAGGTCTCGAACCCCGCGTGGATGTCGGGCGGCATCACGGTGCTGGGCGGAGTGGTGCTCGCGTGGAACCGCATCGTGATCGTGGTGTTCGCCGCGCTGGTGCTGCTCTTGGTGTGGCTGCTGCTGAACCGCACGCGCCTCGGCCTGTTCGTGCGCGCCGTCACGCAGAACCGTCGCATGGCCGATTGCGTGGGAGTCCCGACCGGTCGCGTCGACATGCTGACCTTCGGTCTGGGCAGCGGCATTGCAGGGCTCGGCGGCGTCGCGCTCTCGCAGCTCGGCAATGTGGGACCCGATCTGGGCCAGAACTACATTGTGGACTCGTTCATGGTCGTCGTGCTCGGCGGCGTGGGTCAGCTCGCGGGCACCGTGATCGCGGCGCTCGGTCTGGGCGAGGTCAATAAATTCCTCGAGCCGGTCGCGGGCGCGGTGCTCGCAAAAATCATGATCCTGGTCGTGATCGTGCTCTTCATCCAGAAGCGGCCGCAGGGTCTATTCGCGTTGAAGGGTCGGAGCGCTGATTCATGAGTAAGCCGATCATGTGTGAGCCGCTCATGAGCACGCCGATCGCGAGTACGACCGCGATGCATACGACGCGGACTTCAACCTACGCGCCGCCGCGCGAGACGCTGTTCAATAAGCCGGTGTGGGTCGCGCTGGTCGCGGCAACCGCATTGCTGGCGGCGCTGCCGTTGCTGAACGTCTTCACGAACGTCGACACTCCGCTTCACGTGTCGTCGTATGCGGTGGCCTTGCTCGGCAAATTCATGTGCTACGCGATCGCGGCGCTGGCGCTCGATCTGGTGTGGGGCTACACCGGCATCCTGTCGCTGGGTCACGGCGTGTTCTTCGCGCTCGGCGGCTACGCGCACGGCATGTACCTGATGCGCGCGATCGGCCGCGACGGCGCCTATCACGCCGACCTGCCCGACTTCATGGTCTTCCTCGACTGGAAGTCCTATCCCTGGTACTGGTCGTTCACCGATCACTTCGCGTACGCGATGCTGCTGGTTGTGCTGGTGCCCGGCGTGCTGGCCTTCGTGTTCGGCTACTTCGCGTTTCGCTCGCGCATCAAGGGCGTGTATTTTTCGATCATCACGCAGGCGCTGACGTTCGCCGCGATGCTGCTTTTCTTTCGCAACGCCACCGGCTTTGGCGGCAACAACGGCTTCACCGATTTCAAACGCATCCTCGGCTTTTCGATTACCGCGCCGAGCACGCGCGCCGTGCTCTTTCTGGCAACGCTCGCAGTCCTTATCGCGTCGTTGATCGGCGCGCGC
>JBBSEF010000161.1:0-2961 GCA_038240015.1 Burkholderiales bacterium | reverse complement strand
TGGTCCATCGAATCGCGGTCTGCGCGCCGTTTGCGAGACGAATGGCGATGTCGAGTGCGGTCTGTTGCAACAGCTCATCGTCGACGGCCAGCGACACGAGGCCGATCTGCTCGGCCTTTTCGCCGCTCACCGGCTCGCACAACAGCAAGTGGTACTTCGCCTTCGCCATGCCGCACAGTAGCGGCCACACGATGGCGGCGTGATCGCCGGCCGCAACGCCCAGGCGAGTATGTCCGTCGACGATCTTCGCCGATTTCGCCGCGACCGAAATGTCGGCAAGAAGACCGGCGACGAGGCCCGCTCCGACGGCCGCACCATGCATCGCCGAGACGATCGGCTTGCCGCAATTGATGATGTTGTAGACCAGGTCGCGCGCTTCTCGCCAGACGCGGGCACGGACCTCGAAGGACTTGCTCATCGCGTCGACGAGCTCGAAGTCGCCTCCGGCCGAGAAGGCCTTGCCCGCGCCGCACAGGAGCGCCGCACGCACCGACGCATCGGCGTCGATGTCGCGCCAGATCTCGGCGAGCTCGCGATGGCCGTCGGCATCGAGTGCGTTGAGGCGGTCGGGCTGGTTGAGCGTGATGCGCAGCACGCCGTCGGCCGGGCGGTCGATGAGGAAGGCGTGATACCGGGAGTAATCGATCGTGTCGCGCATGCTGTGCATTCCTTGAGGACTATCGGGCCTTCACACCTCGATGGGGGCGGACTACCCGCGCAACTTGTCGTACGCGGCGTGACTGCCGATCCAGACCCACAGATAACCGCCTGACACTTCGACGGCTACCGCGCGGTAGTCACTCCTACGCGCGCTGACCAGATCTTCCCGAGTTTCTTGAAATGCAATGAGGGATGGGAAAGGTTGCTCTCAAGCAACCTGAAGTTCTTGTCGGCGTGTTCGCGAACATCGCTAGGCAACGCCCGGTAATAAGCCCAGAAGTGCGAGGACGCCGAGTACTTCAAAGAGGCGTGGTCTTGCCGGCCGCGTGCTCGGCTAGCGCGTCGTTGATCAGCGAGTCGAACTTTCCGGCGGCTGCGTCGGTTTCCAACTGCTGGTCCCAACGGGCGTGCTCGTACTCGATGAACCACGCACGGAACACCGCGAACGAAGGATCATCGAGGCGCTCGACGTCCTGCTCGATCGATTCAATCTTGTCCATGGAATGCCTTCTATCGTTACGGTTTACAAATTGTAGCCTTGACGCTTGCGAATCACTCAGCTTGAATTTTTTCGAATGAACGTGACGTGGCGCCCAGACTCGCGCTTCTCATCAACTCTTCATACGACATGACCATCCCTCCGATCGCACTGGCAGCCACCGTCGCCGGACTCGCCAACCAGACCTGCCCCGGCCCCGATCGCCCCGGGAAATTCCGATTGATCGCGCTCACGGTGACCTGCCCGCTGTCGGTCGATGCGCCCGGCCCGCAGTTCGAACACGATCCGCACGCCGGTTGCAGCAACTCGGCGCCGACGCGCTCGAAGGCATCGAGATAACCGCGTTCGATACAGTAGTCGCGAACATCGGTCGTGCCGAACTGCAGATAGAGCTTTACGCCCGGCGCAACTTTTAGGCCGCGTTCGACCGCCCACGACAGCACGACGTGATAGTCGTCGAAGTCGGCGCGCTTGCCGGCCGTGCACGAGCCGCCGTAGGCGATGTCGATCGCTACGCGGTCGGTCAGGCTCGACAACGGCACGCCGTTGCCGGGATCGCCGGGGCGAGCGACCATGGTCTCGAGCTTCGCGCAATCCACGCGGATGACTTCCGCGTAGCGCGCGCCCGCGTCGCTCTTCATCCATGACTCGATCGCAAACTCGATGCCGCGACGTTCCTTCAGAAAGCGCACGGTCTCGGCATCGGGTGCGACGATGCCGGTGAAGCCGCCGAGCTCGGCGACCATGTTGGTCAGGGTCGCGCGATCGTCGGTCGACAGGTGCGCGATCGCCGAACCCGCGAACTCGAAGACCTTGCCGACGCCAAGGCCCGCGCGAATCGCCGGCAGCGCGAGTAGGTGAAGCACGAGGTCCTTCGCGCTCACGCCCGGCGGCGGCTCGCCGTCGAAGTCGATCAGCAAGGACTCGGGCATCGTGAAGCGCACCGCACCGGTCGCGAACGCGTTGGCCATGTCGGTCGCACCGACGCCGAACGCGAGACAGCCCACCGCGCCGCTGTGCGGCGTGTGCGAATCGGTACCGACCACGACCTGACCCGGCAGCGCATAACGCTCGGCCATCATCGCGTGGCAGATGCCTTCGGAGCCGCCTTCCGATTCGAGTCCCTCCACGCCCTTCGTCAGCACGTCTTCGTCGAGATAGCCGTGCTCGACGAGACCATATTGCCGCGCGAACGCGCGATGCGCACACGAGAGTTCGAGCACGTTGGGCATCAACCGATTGATCCGATGCATCGGACTGCGATGCGCGTACGACAGGTGATCCTCGAAGGTGAGGATGGTGCCGGCATCGAACAGGGAAGCGCACTTGCCGAAGGCGCCATCCAGCAGATGCGCGACCATGCCCGTGAAGTACTCGTGGATGAAACGCCAGTCGGCGCGCACGAAGCCGCCCTGCCCGGGTTTCAGCGGTGCGTGGTTGGCTGCACTCTGCAAGCGATGGCGTTCGATGATCTTCTCCGCCAGTGTCTTCGGGCGATCGTCGCTCGCGTCGAAGTGCGCCGGCTTCAGGCCGCGCAGCCGTGAAGTACCGTATTTCAGGAGGCCGCCCGCTCCGAGGATCCCGGCGGCGAGCGCATCGCGACCGGCGACCAACTCCTCGACATCGATCGCCTCGCCGCGACGGATACGTTCGATCAAACCGAAGTCGGTCGACGTGAAGAGGCCGAGGTTGTCGGCGTTCTGCCTGTAGATGCGCTCGAAGCTCTCGGCAATGACGAGGCGGATGCCGGCTGCGATCTCGGCGATCGGGCTGTGCTCGCGCGACGAGCCCTTGCCGTAGCG
>JBBSEF010000160.1:0-3037 GCA_038240015.1 Burkholderiales bacterium | reverse complement strand
TTCATCTTCATCTGCGATGACGATCAGCAACGTCATGCGATCGACCGCAGCCCATCCGACCTGCGACAGCGGTCGCGGCGCGATATCGATGATCAGGCTCTCCTGGCCGCGCGTCATCGCGAGATAGACATCGGCCAGCAATTCGGCGTCGAGCAGCGCGCCGTGCAGCGTGCGATGCGCATTCGATACGCCATAGCGTTCGCACAATGCATCGAGACTGTTGCGCTTGCCCGGATGCAACTCGCGCGCCATCGCGAGCGTGTCGATCACGTTCCCGCAATGCTCGGGGAACGCGGGCCGTTCGAGTCGCGCGAGTTCCTCGTCGAGAAAGGCGACGTCGAAGGCCGCGTTGTGGATCAGGATTTCCGCATCGTTCACGAAGTCGCAGAGCGCGTCCACGATGTCCGCGAACGGCGGCTTGTCGGAAAGAAATGCGGTCGTCAGGCCATGGACCTCGAGCGCACCCGGATCGCTGTCGCGTCCCGGGTTGAGGTAGTGATGAAAGGTGTTGCCGGTCGGCCGGCGATTGAGCAATTCGATGCAGCCGATCTCGATGATCCGGTCGCCGGCTTTGGGATTCAGACCCGTCGTCTCGGTGTCGAGAATGATTTGACGCATGCGGTCCTGTATTTTTTTCGCGAGGGTTCAGCGACCCGATTCAGCGACCGGTGCGTGGATGCGCACTCGCAATCGCGGGTTCGATAATCTCGTTCGCCTCGACTGCGCTCTTGTGCCCGCGCGCAACCAGCGTGTACACGGTCGGCACGACGAACAAGGTCAGCAAGGTCCCGAAGCTCATGCCGCCGACGATCACCCATCCGATCTGCATGCGCGACTCGGCGCCTGCGCCAGCCGCGAGCGCGAGCGGTACGGCGCCCAGCACCATCGCGCCGGTCGTCATCAGGATCGGCCGCAGCCGCAGCACAGCGGCCTCACGCACCGCCTGCTTCGCGTTCAGGCCCTTTGCGCGCAACTGGTTCGCGAACTCGACGATCAGGATGCCGTGCTTGGTGATCAGACCAACGAGCGTGACCAGACCGATCTGACTGTAGATGTTCAGCGTGCCGCCCGACAACCACAGCGCGAGCAGCGCGCCGGTCATCGCCAGCGGCACCGACAGGATGATCACGAACGGATCGATGAAACTTTCGAACTGCGCGGACAACACGAGATAGATGAACGCGAGCGCGAGCACGAACGTGAGATAGATGCTGCCCGCCGAATCGCGGAACTCGCGCGACACGCCGTTCAGATCCGTCTGCGCGGTCGCCGGCAAGGTGCGTTTGGCGGACTCGTCGGTCGCCTTCAACGCATCGCCCAGCGTGTAGCCGGGCGCGAGCGTGGCCGACACCGTCACCGCACGCTGCCGATTGAAGTGATTGAGCGATTGCGGAGAGACGCCCTCCTTGACCGCAAGCAGGTTCGACAGCGGCACCATCTGCTGGCTCTTGGTGCGCACGTTGATATCACTGATATCGTTGGGTCGCGTGCGGTCGCGCGGCGCGACCTGCACGATCACGTCGTATTGCTCGCCGTCGCGCTTGAAGCGCGTGACCTGCCGGCCGCCGAGCATCGTCTCCAGCGTGCGGCCGACCGTCTCGACCGGCACGCCGAGGTCGGCCATCTTGTCGCGATTGACGTCGACGCGAAGCTCGGGCGTGTTGAGCTTCAGATCGGTCTGGATGTTTTGCACGCCGGGATATTTCGACAGGTCGGCGATGAACTTCTCGACGATGCCTTGCAGCTCCGTGTACGGCACCTGCGACATCACGATGAATTCGATCGGCGGCGAGCGCGGCGACTGACCGAGCGAAGGCGGGTTCAGTGCGAACGCACTGATGCCCGGCAGCGCGGCGAACTTGGGCTGCAACTCGCGCGTGATGTCCTGCTGCTTGCGCGTCCGCTCCTCCCACGGCTTGATGCGCAGTACCGCGCGCGCATCGATCGCCGTCGGGTCGCCCGCGAAGGACGTATAGGCGACCGCTTCGGGAATGGCCGCGTATATGCGCTCGATGTCGCGCACGCGCTCGGAAGTGTACGAAGGACTCGAGCCTTGCGGCGCGGTGATGAAGCCGAAGATGACGCCGCGGTCTTCGGTGGGCGCGAGCTCGGACTTGATGTTGGCGAACAAGAACCCCGCACCGACCGCCGTGAGAAGCGCGATTGCGATCACGAGCCACCGCATGTGAAGCAGGCGAGCGAGCAGTCGATCGTAGCCGCGCGTAACCGCATCGAAGGTCCGCTCGATGCGGTTGTACAGCCAACTGTGGCCGGTCTGGTGCTTGAGCAGCACCGAGCACATCATCGGCGTAAGCGTCAACGCGACGAAGCCCGACACCAGCACCGCGCCCGCCAGCGCGAGCGCGAACTCGATGAACAGGCGTCCGGTGCGTCCGGTTGCGAACGCGAGCGGCGCGAACACCGCCGCGAGCGTCAAGGTCATCGCAATTACGGCGAAGCCGATTTCCTTGATGCCCGTGAACGCGGCCTGCTTCCTGTCCATGCCGTTCTCGAGATTGCGAAAAATGTTCTCGAGGACCACGATCGAATCGTCCACCACCAGACCGATCGCAAGCACCATCGCCAGCAAGGTCAACGTGTTGATCGTGAAGCCGAACGCATACATCAGGCCGAACGCGCCGACCAGCGACACCGGAATCGTGACCAGCGGAATCAGCGTCGCGCGCAGATTGCGCAGGAACAAAAAGATCACCAGCACGACCAGCGCGATCGCTTCGCCGATGGTTGCGAACACCGAACTGATCGAGCGCTCGATGAACACCGACGAGTCGTACGACGTCACGAGCTGCATGCCGCCGGGCAGGCTCTCGTTGATGCGCGCGATCTCGGCGCGCACCGTCCTCGACAATTCGAGCGGATTGGCGACCGCCTGCTTGACGACGCCGATGGTGACCGCGGTCTCGCCGTTGAAGCGCGCGAAGATGCGCTCGTCGAGCGGCGCGACCGACACGCGCGCGAGGTCCGACAGCCGCACCGGATAGCCGGCCACGTTGGCGACGATCACGTTCTCGAACTG
>JBBSEF010000159.1:0-3101 GCA_038240015.1 Burkholderiales bacterium | reverse complement strand
GTCCGCGGTGAAATCGTTTCCTTGACGGCGACCTGGAAGCAGATCAAGGAACGCCATCGCTACGCCGAGCCGGTGATGCGTTTACTCGGCGAGCTGGTGGCCGCGAGCACGCTCTTGTCGGCCAACCTCAAGTTCAACGGCGCGTTGGTCATGCAGATACATGGCGACGGCCCGGTACGTTTGCTGGTGGTGGAATGCAATGCCGACCTGACGTTGCGCGCCACCGTAAAGTTCGCATCCGATGTCGCGATTGCCGACGACGCGAGCTTCACCGATCTGGTCAATGCGCAAGGGCATGGCCGCTTCGTGATCACCCTCGATCCGCGCGATCGGTCGCACGGACAGCAGGCGTACCAGGGCATCGTCCCGCTCGAAGGCGATTCGGTCGCCGCTGCGCTGGAAGGCTACATGCATCGATCCGAACAGCTCGATACGCAGTTGTGGCTTGCGGCGGACGACGAACATGCCAATGGCTTGCTGCTGCAGAAGCTGCCGCTCGAAGGCGGCGGCAAGAATTTCGATTTCGATCAGCACGCGCATCTCGAGGCCCAGACGCATGCCGCCGAAGTGTGGGAGCGCGCCGTGACGTTCGCCAATACGCTCGACCGCAACGAATTGCTGCGCGTTGATCCGCAGACGCTGATGCGGCGCCTCTTCTGGGACGAAACGCTCGCGGTGTATGAACCGGTGCCCTGCGCGTTTCGATGCAGTTGCACGCGGGAACGCGTGGCGGCGATGCTGGTCTCACTGGGCGAGCAGGAGGTCGATGAGACCTTGAGCGAAATGGGCGGCATCCACGTCGACTGTGAGTTCTGCAACAAGAGTTACGATTTCGACACGGTCGATTGCGCGCAGCTCTTCGCCACCTCGAATACGATGGACGGTGTGCGGCCGCCCGTGAGGTTGCAGCATTGATCGTCGCTCGCCGATCGATGCAGAGGCCATGCTCGAAACGTTCGATGGGCGAGCGACTTGAAACAAATGAGTTGGCGGCAGGCTTCAACCAGCCCTGCATTGCCTGAAGGAAATCACATGCGCATGACTCTTCTGATCACCTCAGCCGCAGTGGCTGCATTGGCCGGCTGCGTGGCTTACCCCGTTCACCAGCAACCGGTCGCGCGGCTGACACCCGCTCAAAGCGCGGCGCTTGCAAGCCGGCCGCTCGATCAGGCCGAACGAGAGCGCCTGGGCAGGCTCGACACGCAAGTGCAGCGCGAAGACCAGGCCGACATCGAAGCACAACGTCAAGCCGCGATCGCCCAGTCGTACGCGTACTCCGCGCCCGCGCCTTACTATGTCTATCCGTACTACGACTACCCGTATTACGGGTTCCCGTATTACGGCGGCTTCTACCCGGGGGTTTCGCTTTCATTCGGGTTTCGCGGCGGATGGGGCGGCCATCGCGGCTGGGGTGGGCGGGGCTGGGGTGGGCGCGGCTGGGGTGGTGGCGGACATGGGCATCGCTGAACGTCACGCACGCATCATGAAGACAGCCGACTGCATTTCGGCCGTTTCAATTGAGTGAGCTGACGATCGGCGCGTCAGCCATCATCGATCAGGTCGGCGGCACGTCGGTCTGCTCACCGCCCCAATAGTCTTTTTTCGCATCGAGCGAAAACACCGCGCGATCGGCGCTGCGCACCATCACTTTGCGCGAGTCGGGATAGATGCACACGTCGTCGGGCACGCGCTCGCCGATGACGAGATAGCGACACGGCGCGTCGCTGTCGTTGACGACGCAATGTCCCAGTGCCCGTCCGGCGGGAAAGCACACGTAGTCGCCCGCCTTGACCGGATAGCGTTCGTCACCGAGTCGCAAGATCGCGCGGCCTTCGAGGAACCACATGTGTTCTTCTTCGCGCGTATGCCAATGCAGCGGGCACGATTGCTTGCCGGGCGGCAGCTCTTCCATCAACACACCGACATGAGATCCGCCGGCCAGTGCACCGATCGGCCGCACGCGACCGCCGAAGCGGACGCCCTCGGACCACGCTTCCCACTGGATGTCGTCGATCGCGATGGGCTTGATCGCTGCGTCGGCTGGTTGTGATTCGGTCATCGACCGTCTCCTCGAATGCTTCTCGAAAATAAAAAAGCGCACCCGAAGGTGCGCTCTCTCGAAACTGCCGTTCGAAATATCTTGACGCTTATTGTCGACAACTATTGCGGCGTGATCTTCGAAGCCTGCAGACCCTTGGGTCCCTTGGTCACTTCAAACGTGACTTTCTGGTTTTCCTGGAGCGACTTGAAGCCGCTACCCTGGATTTCGGAGAAGTGCGCGAACAGATCGCCGCCGCCTTCATCGGGCGTGATGAAACCAAAGCCCTTTGCATCATTGAACCACTTGACTGTACCGGTTGCCATATTGCTTCCTTGCGAAAAAATAAAGTGCGTGTCCACATGCGAACACGCGAGGGAGTGCAGAACTATCAAGGGGAAGAAATGGACAACCGACGAACCACGGGGAATTTCAGCACCGCGTTGACGAACGACCAACATACTCGACTTGAAAATTTTGCCGCACCTTTATACTCCGCGCGCCAACTTTAGGCAAGAAGTATTCCCGCCACTCATTTTCCCGTTCCATCAGAACCTCGCGTGTTAAGACCCAATTTTCACTCCGAAAGCTTCGACGAACGACAGATCGGCACATTGCCTGCGCTGCTCGGAATCAAAGTCGATGCGATCGCCGAAAGGATGATCAAGGCCTCGATGGAAGTCAAAACCCATCACTTGGCGCCCAACGGTTTTCTGCATGCGGCCAGCGTGATCGCTCTGGCCGACAGCGCTTCGGGTTACGGTTGCATGGCGCATCTGCCCGAAGGGGCGAGCGGCTTCACGACGATCGAATTGAAGACCAATTTTCTCGGCACCGCGAAGAGCGGACGCATCGTCGTCGATGCGTCGCTCGTGCATGGCGGGCGCACCACACAAGTATGGGACGCGGTCGTTCGCGATCAAGCGGGTAAGACCATCGCGCTGTTTCGTTGCACGCAGATGGTCTTGTGGCCCAAGGTTTGATTGCGTCTTTCAGCAGCAGCGCGTATCGGGTATCGCGCATTCAATACCACGCATCTAGTGCCGCGCATCCAATGCCGCGC
>JBBSEF010000158.1:0-3157 GCA_038240015.1 Burkholderiales bacterium | reverse complement strand
TCGAGGTATTGCGCGAGCGCGAGCAAGCTCGGGCTGCGATGCAGTTCGAGCCGCGCGATCTCGTTCGCCGCTTGGTTGCCTTCGGCTTCGCGGGTTGCGCGCACGACGGTCTCGAGCAGGTCGATCGATGGATTGGCCTCGAGCCAGAAACGCAGCAGCTTGAGCCCTTCCTGAGCGCGCCCCATGCGCGTGAAAGCCTCGATCAAGCGATCGCCGACCAGCGCGACATAAGGCGCGTTCTGCTGTTCGACCTTCTTCCAAGATGCGATCGCGTCTTCATCGCGATGCTCGTGTGCGGCGATGTCGCCTTGCAGGATCAGCGCGCGTACGTTCTGGCGATTGGCTGCGAGCGCATCAGCGAGCGCACGCTTGGCGTCGTCGATCCGCGACTCGTTGATCGCGGTCTGCGCGATCTCGCAATGAAACTGCGCGATGCGCATCTGGTTGGAACCCGCGCCCGCGCGCTGCAGCTCTTCGGCGATCTCGATCGCCTGCGTCCACTCTTTCTCGATCTGGAAAATTTCGAGCAGATGGCGTTGCGCATCGACGCCGAACAGCGTGCCGTTGAGTTGACGAAAGGACTCTTCGGCGCGATCGAGCAGGCCCGCCTTCAAATAATCCTGGCCGAGTTCGTAGAGCGCATGCGTGCGCTGCTCATCGGGAAGGTCGGGCCGATTGAGCAGGTTGTGATGCATGCGGATCGCGCGCTCGGTTTCGCCGCGCCGACGAAACAGACTGCCAAGCGCGAAGTGCAGTTCGATGGTTTCGGGGTCGAGCTTGACGACTTCGATGAACGCATCGATGGCCCGGTCCGGCTGCTCGGACAACAGGAAGTTGAGGCCCTTGAAATACGAACGTGGAAGACTGCGCGATTCAGTCAGCAGTGCGCGCAGATCGACGCGCGCCGTGACCCATCCGAGCGCGAATGCAACGGCGATCGCAAGCAGCATCCACGGTTGAAATTCCATGACGAGCGGACGGGTGGAGCGTGCGCGATCGGGTCGGCGCGTCAGGTCGTCGTGCGCGCGCCGCGTGCGATCGACTGGATCGCATCGGCCGACTCTTGGTTGGTCGGAGCACGCGCCGAACCCGCCGCGGGACTGCCGTCGGGTTTATGCGGCGCGAGCCTGCGCAGCCGCCGCAACTCGACGCGCTGCCTGACCCACGTGGGCATCAGCGCGATGAAGCCGCACGCAAAGCCGGCCATGAAGAATGCGAGCAACAGCGCGATCAGCGGCGCGCTCCAACTCATGCCGGCGAAGAAGTGCAAGTCGGCGGGCGCCGTGTTGTTGACGGCGAATGCGAAGAGGACAAGAAACAGGACCAGCCACACTGCTCCGACGATGATGCGCATGGGTGCTCCCGTTTGTGCTGTCGTTCCGGGCGCAAGTTAGCGCCCTGACCCCGTCGTTCCCGCGCACGCGGGGCGTACGCATGACCCCAGAGTCTTGCGCCATACGCCGCTGGGTCCCCGCGTTCGCAGGGACGACGAACTCTTCACTCGTGAATCGATCGATCGAGCGCCGATGCGCCTTCGCTTCCCGCCGTACTCGCCGACGCAGCGCGACCCGTCTTGATCGTGGCATCGCCGTTCGCACCCGTGTCCACCCGCTCGCGCAATTCCTTGCCGGCCTTGAAATGCGGCACGCGCTTTTCGGGGACCAACACCTTCTCGCCCGACTTGGGATTGCGGCCGACGCGCGGCGGGCGCGTGTTCAACGCAAAACTGCCGAAGCCGCGGATTTCGATGCGCTGCCCCACGGCCAGGGATTCGGTCATCGCATCGAGGATGGTATTGACCGCGAAGTCGGCATCCTTCGCGATCAATTGCGGATACCGCTCCGCGAGGCGGGCGATCAACTCGGACTTGGTCATGCGGGCGAGGACTTAGTTTTGCTGACTGCCACTGTCGAGCTTGGCTTTCAACAATGCGCCGAGGTTGGTGGTGCCGGTCGCCGCGCCGCTCTCGGCGGCCATCCTCGCCATCGTTTCTTGCGTATCGGCACTGTCCTTCGCCTTGATCGACAGGTTGATGCTGCGGTTCTTGCGATCGACGTTGATCACCATCGCGTTGACCGTCTCGCCTTCCTTCAACACATTACGTGCGTCCTCGACGCGGTCGCGCGAGATCTCCGAGGCGCGCAGATAACCTTCGATGTCGCCGCCCAGCGTCACCACCGCACCGCGTGCATCGACGCTCTTGACGGTGCCATCGACGATCGCGCCCTTCTCGTAGGTCGATGCGAAGTTCGAGAACGGATCGCCCTCGATCTGCTTGACGCCCAACGAGATGCGCTCGCGCTCGAGATCGATCGCCAGCACCACGGCTTCGAGTTCGTCGCCCTTCTTGAATTTGCGCACGGCCTCTTCGCCCGCGTCGCTCCACGACAAGTCGGACAGATGCACCAGGCCGTCGATGCCGCCCGGCAGGCCGATGAAAACGCCGAAGTCGGTGATCGACTTGATCGCACCCGACACCTTGTCGCCCTTCTTGTGGTTGTGCGCGAACTCTTCCCACGGATTGGGCTTGCACTGCTTCATGCCCAGACTGATGCGGCGACGGTCTTCGTCGATCTCGAGCACCATCACTTCGACTTCATCGCCCAACGCGACGACCTTGGCCGGCGAGATGTTGCGATTGGTCCAGTCCATTTCGGACACGTGCACGAGGCCCTCGATGCCCTGCTCGACTTCGACGAATGCGCCGTAGTCGGTGATATTGGTGACCTTGCCGAACAGGCGCGTGCCCGACGGATAGCGGCGCGACAGGCCCACCCACGGATCTTCGCCGAGCTGCTTCACGCCTAGCGACACGCGATTCTTTTCCTGATCGAACTTCAGGACCTTGGCGGTGATTTCCTGACCGACCGAAATCAGCTCGGACGGATGACGCACCCGACGCCATGCGAGATCGGTGATGTGCAACAGACCATCGATGCCGCCCAGGTCGACGAACGCACCGTAGTCGGTGATGTTCTTGACGACGCCGGTGACGATGGTGCCTTCCTTCAAGGTTTCGAGCAGCTTGGCGCGCTCTTCGCCCATCGATGCTTCGACCACGGCGCGGCGCGAGACCACGACGTTGTTGCGTTTGCGATCGAGCTTGATGACCTTGAACTCGAAGGTCTTGCCTTCGAACGGCGTCGTGTCCTTGACC
>JBBSEF010000157.1:0-3160 GCA_038240015.1 Burkholderiales bacterium | reverse complement strand
GGCAATGGCGCGACGTGAGGACAAGGACTGCGCAGCGTTTCGAAAATGCGCAGCGGCCGCGGTTTCCTGTGCGCGCAAAGCATCGATGTCGCTCGCGCCATCGAGCGCAAGCAGACGCGTCTTCTTCGCGTCGAGTTCATGCGGCATGTCTTCGGGCGCGATGCGGAATTTGCGGCTGATCGAGTGGATCGCATCGATGCGTGCTTCGACGTCGGCGAGGCGCGCCGGATCGAGTTCGACTCTCGACAGATAGTCGTTGAGCATGCGGGCGGCTTCGCTGATCTCGATGCGCGCGGGCTCGAGCGCTTCGAGCGTCGGGCGCAACAGCGGGTCGATCGCGGCGAGCTGCTCCAGCTTGTGGATGATGGTCGAGAGCTGCGACGCGATAGCGCCGTCGGCTTCCGACAACGCGTCGACCGAGGTTTGCGCGCCTTCGATCAGCGCGGCCGCATGCGCGAGACGCCGATGCTCGTCGGCTATCGCTTCCCATTCTCCTTGCTTGACCGCGAGGCGTTCGAGTTCGTCCACCTGCCAGGCGAGCTGTTCGCGTTCGAGTTCGACTGCTCGCGCATCGGTTGCAAGGCGTTCGATCTGCGCGCTCAGCGCTCGCCATTCACGAAACGCCTGGGCGACCGCGGCGGCTTGTGACGCCAGGTGCGCCTGATCGTCGAGCATCGTGCGCTGCGCGCCGCTGCGAAGCAGAAGTTGATGCGCGTGTTGTCCGTGGATATCGACCAGACGGTCGCCCAGTTCGCGCAATTGCGCAAGGGTCGCGGGCGCTCCATTGATCCATGCTTTCGAGCGTCCGCTCGCATCGATCGTTCGCCGCAGCAGCGCGCGGCCTTCGTCAGCCAATTCATTTTCGATCAACCAGTGTTCGGCCGACGAGTCGGTCGTGAATTCCGCGCCGATGTCGGCGCGCGGCTTTCCTTCGCGAACCACGTCGGCATCGCCGCGCTCGCCGAGCACCAGCGCGAGGGCATCGATCAGGATCGACTTGCCCGCCCCGGTCTCTCCCGAGAAGACCGTGAAGCCCGATTCGAATTCGAGCTCGAGCGCATCGACGATGACGAAGTCGCGAATCGAAAGCGTGTGGAGCATCGAAGGTCAGGGGTGCAGGTCACGCGACCGCGCACGCGTCACGCGCGCGATCCCTGCTTGGTGTGTACCGCAAACGGCGGCTCGTTCCAATGCAGCTTTTGGCGGAGCGTGGCGAAGTAGCTGTAGCCGATCGGATGCAGGAAGCGAATCGTCATCGGCGCGCGTTCGATAGCGATGCGATCGCCGAGCTGAAGCGCGGTGAACGATTGCATGTCGAAATTGGCGCTGACCTCGCGGCCGCCTGTCACGGTGATGTCGATCTTGCACGTATCGGGCAATGCGATCGGACGGTTCGACAAGGTGTGCGGCGCGATCGGTACCATCAGAAAGCCACGCAGTTCCGGATGCATGATCGGTCCGTTGGCCGACAACGCGTAGGCGGTCGATCCGGTTGGCGTCGCGACGATCAGGCCGTCGGATCGCTGGCTGTACATGAAGTGTCCATCGACATCGACCGTCAGCTCGACCATGCCCGAGATCGCGCCGCGCGAGACCACGATATCGTTGAGCGCGAGCGCTGCAAAGATTTCAGCGGACTGCCCGTCGTCGCCGGCACGATGCACGCGACCCGACAACAGCGTGCGTTCCTCGACTTCGTAGCGCCCCGCGAGGATGTCGTTGAGTGCGCCAGCCATCGCGTCGCGCGAGATGTCGGTCATGAAACCCAGGCGGCCCTGGTTGATGCCGACCAGCGGCACGTTGTAAGGCGCAAGCTGGCGCGCGATGCCGAGCATCGTGCCGTCGCCGCCGACCACGATCGCGGCATCGGCCTGCCTGCCGAGTTCTTCGGTGGACAGGGCGGGGTAGTCCCTGAGTTCGCAGATGTTCGCCGTATCCTGATCGATCACGACGCGGTGTCCTGCGGCGCTCACGATGTTGGCGATCGCTACGAGCAACTCTCCGATGCCCTCGGCCTGATACTTTCCGACGATGGCGATCGTTGAGGATGGCATGAGCGGATTATGCAGGATGCCACGTTATAGAATCGGGCATGACCCAGCGCACGGCCCACGACCCTCTCGACAAGCGCGCACAGACTCTGCTCAAGACGCTGATCGAGCGCTATATCGCAGAAGGCCAGCCGGTCGGCTCGCGCGCGCTGTCGCGTTTCTCCGGCCTCGACCTGTCGCCCGCGACGATACGCAATGTGATGGCCGATCTCGAGGAGATGGGCTTGATCGCCAGCCCGCACACGTCTTCGGGCCGCGTGCCGACGCCGCGCGGCTATCGCTTTTTCGTCGATACGCTGATGACGGTCAAGCCGCTCGAAGGAGTCGATGCATCGGAAGTGGCTGGGCGCATCAAGCCTGATCAGCCGCAGCGCGTGATCTCGGCAGCCGCGCAGGTGCTGTCGAAGCTCTCGCAGTTCGCGGGCGTGGTGATGACGCCGCGGCGCGGGTCGTCATTCCGGCACATCGAGTTCCTGCACCTGTCCGATTCGCGCGTGCTGTTGATCATCGTCACGCCCGACGGCGATGTGCAGAACCGCATCCTCTTCACCGAGCGTGCGTACGCGCAGTCGCAGTTGATCGAGGCCGCGAACTTTCTCAATCAGAATTTCGCGGGGCAGTCGTTCGACACCATCAAGGCACGCCTGCGCGACGAACTCAACGAACTGCGCGCCGAGACCGGCAAGCTGATGCAGGCCGCGGTCGAAGCCGGTTCCGAAGCGATGGCCGACGACAAGGAGATGATCATCTCGGGCGAGCGCAACCTGCTCGAGAACTCCGACCTCACGGCCAACATGCAGAAGCTGCGGCAACTGTTCGCACTATTCGAGCAGAAGAGCGGACTGATGCAATTGCTCGACATTTCGAGCCGAGCGCACGGCGTGCAGATCTTCATCGGCGGCGAGTCGATGCTGGTGCCGATGGACGACATGACCATCGTCACTTCGTCGTATCAGGTCGATGGCCGAATCGTCGGCACGATCGGCGTGATCGGCCCGACGCGGATGGCTTACGAGCGCGTGGTGCCGATCGTCGACATCACGGCGAAGCTGTTGTCGAGTGCGTTGAGCCAGCATTGAGCGTCGGCACGGAGTGCCGACGTACTCGGC
>JBBSEF010000156.1:0-3296 GCA_038240015.1 Burkholderiales bacterium | reverse complement strand
TACCTCCTCGTTTGCTCGTCCCAGCCCTCACGAATTTTTTCTCGAAGCCATCACAACACCCTCGAAAGTTCGTTCATGAAAACATCCGCTCTCGATCCATCGCGTGCCGTCATCCGCAGCACGGCGCACTCGCCTCATTCACTTGCGCGCGTCGCATCGCTGCTCGCCGTCGCAGGTGCGGTCTCATTGATTGCGATGGGCATGTCGACCAAGGCACGTGCCGCCGATTCCGATTCTGCAATGGCGATGACCGGAACAAAGTACAAGGCCGATCGCGACATGGGCGTGGTATTGAAAGAGTTGGCGGCACTGAACGGCAAGCCGATCGAATCGCTAGCCCCGGCCGAGGCGCGCAAGCAGCCCACGCCCGCCGACGCCGTGAAGGAAGTGTTGAAGAAAAAAGGCAAGAGCACGGAACCGACCGCGCTCGTGCCCGGCGTCACCAGTGCCGATCGTGAAATTCCCGGACCCGCGAGTTCGTTGCCGGTGCGGGTCTATACGCCGGAGGGCAAGGGACCGTTCCCGGTGATCGTCTATTACCACGGTGGCGGCTGGGTGATCGCGAACAAGGATGTTTACGACGGCGGTGCGCGCGGTCTGTCCAAGCAAGCGAAGGCGATCGTGGTGTCGGTCGATTATCGTCTCGCGCCCGAGGCGAAGTTTCCTGCCGCATGGGATGACTCGTTGGCCGCATACAAATGGGTTGCGGCGAATGCGGCTTCATTGAACGGCGATCCGAAGAAGCTTGCGCTTGCAGGCGAAAGCGCAGGCGGCAATCTGTCGATCGCGACTGCGGTGGCGGCGAAGAAGGCGAATTTGCAGATGCCGCTGGCGATCGTTGCGGTCTATCCGGTCGGTCAAACCGGCGACCTGGCAACGCCTTCGTATGTCGATAGCGCGACGGCAAAGCCGCTCAACAAGGCGATGATCGGCTGGTTCGTCGACAAGCTGCTGGCCAAGCCCGAAGACAAGACCGACACGCGTCTCGACCTGGTCCACGCCGATCTCTCGGGTCTTCCGCCGGTGACCATCATCAACGCGCAGATCGATCCTTTGCGTAGCGATGGCGACCTGCTGACGACGGCGTTGAAGAAGGCCGGAGTCGAGGTCGATCACAAGATTTACGACGGCGTGACGCACGAATTCTTCGGCGCGGCGGCGGTGGTGGACGATGCCGAAGATGCGCAGAAGTTTGCCGGCAAACAACTTCGCAAGGCATTCGGCAACTGACTTTGAAATAGGCAGTACGCGAAGAAAATACGCTCCCACGAATGTTCGGCTCGACAATCGCGCACGTGCTGCGAATTTTCAGTCAGCACGCGGATCGATAACGTCGTACTGACCAACGTATGCGGCGCCTGTCTCGCTTCCCCTTCAAGCTTCACCGCTTTCATCCGCGGCTGCTCGACAGCCTGCGCGGTTACACGCGCGAGATCTTCCTTCGCGATCTCGGCGCCGGCGTGACGGTTGCGGTGGTTGCATTGCCTCTGGCGATGGCCTTCGCAATCGCGTCGGGCCTGAAGCCCGAACAAGGCATCTTCACCGCAATCATCGCCGGCCTGCTGATCTCCGCGCTGGGCGGGTCGAGCGTGCAGGTGGGCGGGCCCGCGGGCGCGTTCATCGTGATCGTGTTCGGCATCGTGCAGCACTACGGCCTCACGAACTTGCTGATCGCGACCGTGCTTGCCGGCATGCTGTTGTTCGCGATGGGCGCGCTCAGGCTCGGCGGACTGGTGCGCTACATGCCGGTGACGATCGTCATCGGTTTCACCAACGGCATCGCAGTGTTGATCGCGCTCTCGCAGGTGCGCGATCTGCTGGGTCTTAAAATCGACAAGCTACCCGCAGATTTCTTCGCGCAGATTCACACCTACGCGGCGCACATCGACACCTTCAATCCTTACGCGTTCGGGATCGGCGCGGTGTGCCTCGCGGGGCTCTTCGTTTGGCCGCGCCTGTTCTCACCCGGCAAATTGCTGACGGACAAAGCGCTCGAAGGCGTCACGCTGAAGACCGCGGCGCGCATGCCGGGGCCGATCATCGCGCTGGTCACGCTGACGGTCGCCGCGACCTTGCTGCATCTGCCGGTGGAAACCATCGGTTCGCGCTTCGGCGGCATTCCCGAGGGGCTGCCTTCACTCGCGCTGCCGCCCTTCAGTTGGGAGAGCGCCAAGCAACTGTTCATCCCGACCATCACCATCGCGCTTCTGGGCGCCGTCGAGTCGCTGTTGTGCGCGCGCGTCGCCGACAACTTCATCAACGCGCCGCGCCACGATCCCAATCAGGAGTTGATGGCGCAAGGGATCGCAAACGTCGTCGCGCCCTTCTTCGGCGGCATGCCGGCCACCGGCACGATCGCGCGCACCGTCACCAACATCCGCGCCGGCGCGCACACGCCGGTGGCCGGCATGATTCATTCGCTGACGCTGTTGATCATCGTTCTCGTCGCAGCGCCGCTGGCCGAATACGTCCCGCTCGCCGTGCTTGCCGGCATCATGCTGTTCGTCGCGTGGAACATGGGCGAGTGGCACGAGTTTTCTCGGTTGCGCCACTTCAGCGTGCCTTATCGCACGGTGCTGCTGTCGACCTTTCTGTTGACTGTGATCCTCGATCTCACGGTCGCCGTCGAGGTCGGCCTGGTGCTCGCATGCGGATTCTTCATCTACCGCATGAGCATGCTGTTTCGCGTCGAGCCGCATGTGGCTTCGACCGCGCAGGTGCGCGTGATTCGTCTCTACGGCGCGCTCTTCTTCGGCGCCGTGTCCAAGATCGAAGCGATCGCTCTTACGCTTCCATCGGGCACGACCGCGGTCGTTCTCGAAGCGCATCGATTGATCTCGATGGACAACTCGGGGCTCGACGCGCTGGCGCAGTTGAAACGCACGCTGACTCGGCAAGGCATCAAGCTGCTGTTATGCGATTTCACCGAACAGCCGCTCCACATGATCCATCGCTCGGGTTTCGTCGCGACGCTGGGCGTGGAAAACATACTTCCCGATCTGGACGCGGCGCTCGCGGTTGCGGGGGCTGCTGCGTCCGATCCGCCGAATGCGCGAAGCTGACCAGCGGGTTACTTACCTCAAGGAACGTGTTCGCGTGTCGATTGGCTGCGACGCCAGGCCGCCGGGGGTGCTCCATATTCGCGGCGAAATGCCCGACTGAAAGCGGTATCGGTCTGGTAGCCCACATCTTCGGCAATGCGCGCCAGCGGCGCGTTGCTGCGGGAAAGGAGATTGGCCGCGAGCAGCATGCGCCACTGCATCAGGTACTGCATCGGCGAGCTTCCCACCAGATGC
>JBBSEF010000155.1:0-3307 GCA_038240015.1 Burkholderiales bacterium | reverse complement strand
GAAAGACCGAGCGCGCCGTCGCCACGGACTACATCGAGCGCGTCAACCGCGCGATCGACCACATCATGCGCGACCTCGCTCAGCCCTTGCGGCTCGAGGAGGTGTCCGCGGCGGCCTGCTTCTCCCCTTCGCGACCTGGCCGCCCGTACAGTCGCCTACATCCGCGTCCTCGATCCCTACCGCGAGGGTGTGGCGCAGGCTGCCTGCAAACGACTTCTCGCCTGGGCGATTGAGCGCGGGCTCGCGGACGGCGAGTGGCTCGGCTACATGTGGGAGGAGCCCGAGATCGTCGCCCTCGCGGATTGTCGGTACGACGTTGCACTCGTGGTCGACGATGTCGAGCCGGCGGGTGAGATCGGCCGCTTCGAATTTCCGCCGATGCGCGTGGCCGAGGTAGTTCTCAGCGGCGACATCGCGCTTGAGGTACGCGCGATCGACTGGCTGTACAAGACCTGGCTGCCGCGGAGCGGCTACGTGCCCGACGATCAGCCCGCTTTCGAAGCCTGGATCGGTCGGCCGTTTGCCCATGGGAACGAGCATTTCGAGATCGCTTGCCAGCTTCCGGTCAAGCCCGCCTGAGCTGCGGCGCTCGCGCGTTCGCACGATGTCGAGCGGCGGCCGACCGCAGTTCGCAAAGCGCCACTTGCCGCGGCAGCGCCAAGGTCGGCAACGGGTCCGACCAGTCAGTCCCCCACCCTCCTGCGCCGCGCCTTGACCTCCGCCCGCATGCTCTTGCCCTCCAGTCGCCGCAGCTTCGATCCATGCGTCGGCTTCGTCGCCCGTCGCACGCGCGGCGGCACCGCCACGCCGTCGACCAGCGCTTGCAGCCGCGTCAACGCATCCGCGCGATTCGCGTCCTGACTGCGCGAGGTCTGCGCCTTGATCACGACGACGCCTTCATCGGTGATGCGCTGGTCGCTCAACGCGAGCAGCCGCTGCTTGACGTCGTCCGGCAATGACGATGCGCGCACATCGAAACGCAGGTGCACCGCGCTCGACACCTTGTTGACGTTCTGTCCGCCCGCGCCCTGCGCGCGGATCGCGGTGAAGTCGACTTCGTCGGGATTCACCTGAGGCATCACGCTACGGTCTTGCGCCGCTGCCCACGTTCAACGCCGCTCACGATGCTCGCGCCTCGGCCATCGTCATCGGCTCGGCAACGGGCTTCGCTGGCGCGTAGGGACTGTCCTCGTCGCGGGCTGCGGCTTGGACCTCTTCGGCCAATGCGGCTTCGTCGCCGGGATCGCTTCGAAACGCCAGCTCCAGCGGCTCATCCCCATTCGACAAGCGCTGACGCCGGACGAACTTCGCGAGCGGATCGTCGCGGTCGAGCGCCATCTCGGCAACGTGGGCGGGATCGAATGCGAAGAGTCGAAACACGCGCTCGAGCTTGACGACCGATGCATCGGCCGCGAACAGCCAAAGGTCGCCGCTCTTGAAGCGGGTCGGTCCTTGGGGCACGACCTGGCGCGTGCGGATCACGAGGCCGTCCTGCTCGAGCTTCTCGAGGATCGCGTCGGTCGACTCATAGTCGAGGCGCGCGGCCTGCCGGATCGCGTACGCGTTCATGCCCGGCAAGCGGCCCGGATGATCGGTCTGGCGCGCGCGATAGAGCACACGCAGGATGCGTAATGCGTCGCCATACATGTCGCCGGGCGCCTGTCCGCGATTCCAGTTGCGGCCGTAGATCGCGGGCAGGCTGGCTGCGATCAATGCGCCGCCGAGCGTGATGATCCAGATGTAATAGATCCACACCAGCAGCAACGGAATCGCGGCCAGCGCTCCATAGATCATCTTGTACGACGGAAAGTGCGTGACGTAGAACGCGAAGCCGCGCTTGGCGCCTTCGAACGCAAGCGCGGCGAGAAACGCGCCGAACACGGCGTCGCGCCACTCGACGCGGCGATTGGGCACGTACACGTACAGCGCCGAATACGCGGCTGTGAAAAGCACGATGGGCGCGACGCCGAGCAGCGCCGCGACCAGAGGCGGAGGCGCGGTGACGTAGCCCGCCGATGCCGACGCGAGATACGAGGTCAGCGTGAGCGACAAGCCGAGCACGATCGGGCCCACCGACAGGATCGCCCAGTACGTGATCAGCCTCTGCGCCAGCGGTCGCGGCCGGTGCACGCCCCAGATCGTGTTCAACGCGCCGTCGATGGTCAGCATCGTCATCAGCGACGTGACCGCGAACGACAACACCGACACCACCGTGAGCGAGCTCGCGTTCTGCGAGAACTGGTCGAGATACTTGAAGATCGAGCTCGAGATCGCCTCGGGGATCAGGCTGGTCTGCAGAAACGAATACAGCGCCGCGCGCATGCGATCGAATACCGGCAGCGCGGTCATCACGCCGAAGATCGTCGTCAACAAGGGCACGATCGACAGCACGGTCGTGAAGGTCAGGCTGGACGCGACCTGGAGCACCTTCTCCTGATCGGCTCTGCGCACGGCAAAGCGCGCGATGTCCCGGATCGTGTGCCAGCCTTGCTTGGCGATGCGTCGAACGAGGACGAAGGGACGTGAGGTCATCGATGGATTGCGATGGAGATGCGTAACGAAAGGCGGCTGCGAGGTCGCGTACTTCGGTCGTGCGGCAGGGATCGTCAAAAGGCGATCGTCGGAAGTCGCTCCCTATAATAGTCGGGCCGCCACTCCTGTTGATCCTGCCCCTCGATGTTCGACCTGCTCGTTCTCTACTACAGCCGCAACGGCGCAACGCGCAAACTCGCCGACGCCATCGCCGAAGGCATCGAAAGCATCGATGGAACCAGCGCTCGATTGCGAACCGTGCCTGCGGTCTCGACCGTCGCAGAAGCGACAGCACCCGACATCCCCGCATCGGGCCCGCCTTACGTCGAACTGCGTGACCTCGAGGAATGCGCAGGACTCGCGCTCGGGTCGCCGACGCGCTTCGGCAACATGGCGGCGCCGCTTAAATATTTTCTCGATGGCACGAGCGCGCTGTGGGTCTCGGGCGCGCTCGCCGGCAAGCCCGCATGCGTGTTCACATCGACCGGCAGCATGCACGGCGGGCAGGAGACGACGCTGATGTCGATGATGATGCCGTTGCTTCATCACGGCATGCTGATCGTCGGCCTTCCCTACACCGAACCCGATCTGATGTCGACACAATCGGGCGGCACGCCCTATGGTGCGAGCCATGTCGCGGGCGGCGATGGGCAGGCGCCGATCAGTGCGGCCGAACGTCGTCTCGCGGTTGCGCTCGGCAAGCGTCTTGCGATCACGGCCCGGCGCCTCGCGCGCAATCCCGCGCAAAATCCATGACCGAGCGCGTCGATTGCGT
>JBBSEF010000154.1:0-3548 GCA_038240015.1 Burkholderiales bacterium | reverse complement strand
CTGTTCGAGCGCGGCGCGGTCGCCTTCGGCCGCGCGCATGGCTTCGAGACTGCGGACCTCGGCACGATGGAATTCGCCGACGGCGACCAGCATCCCGGCCAGGACGGCGAAGCGAATGAACGGGAGGAGTGCGAACAGCCAGGCGTCGGGCCAAGCGCCGGCCATCCAGGCCAACCACGCCGCGTTCTCGATCGTGGCGAGTGCGGCGGCAAGCACCACGGCGACGATCATCACGCCGACGCGCCGCGCGCCACCGACGGGACCCAGATAACGCAGCGGCTGGATCACGGCGAACATCAACAGTGCCGTTGCGATGTGCCGCACGAAATCGGTCCATACCGACGCCGCAATTTCGGTCACGGACACGGCCTCGTCGGCCAATCCCGCACCGACCAATTGCCGAAACATCGCGAGCAGGAAGACCACGGCCGCCACGAAGGCAAGCATCCGCATCCCGCTCGGGACAATGACACGAACCCGCCGCGCCCATATCCGGAACCTCTTGCCCGAAGCGATCATTCGCCAATCGGTCACGCGGGTTTCCATGGTGGCCATCATCCGGTCGGCGACTTGCTACTGTCAATCGAGATGTTCGAGAACGACGCCATGCGAATCTTTCCGACTAAAGACCACTCAGCAAACTGCCTTTGTTCGCTGAGCAAGGGTCGTAGATCACAAACTAGAGCTTGCGAAGATAAGCGAGCAGTGCCGGAATCTCTGCATCGGTGAACGGACGATCGATGACCGCTGGCGTGACGCCTGGTTGTGTAGTCAACAGAGGGGCCGCCGGGTTCTGGGTCTGCACGCGCTTGAAGAACTGCTTGTAGTGCTCGAGCATTTCCTCGAGCGTCGCCGCGGTGTTGTTCATGAAGTACGGCGCAGTACGACCGATGCCGCGCAGGTTCGGGATGTCCATGTGCTGGATGTCCCCGGGTCCACCAGCGACGGGGTAGCCGGTGAGCAGTAGGCGGCCCGGATCGGACGTCGTGAGTCGGGTCACGCAAGCCGGCTGCGGAGACGGACCGCCGCAAGGGGTGCCGCTGGGCGCGACGCCGCTGTTGGTGATCTCGTAGGTGCGCACGTTCTTCATCTGGCTCGCGCTGCATGCCGCGAACGAGAAGCGCGCCGGCGTGACGTTGTCGACCGGCCTCGGACAAGCCGTCGCAATGTCGTGATAGCGCACGAGCGCGGTCGGCGTGCCCTGCACGCCTTGCAGGATCGGGGTACTGCCGCTCGGATGGCCGCCCAGGTTGCCGTGGCACTGGGCGCAGGCCCGGTTGAAGACAACCTTGCCCGCCATCTCAAGGTCGTTCAGTACGGGGTCGGGATCCGGCAACGGGCTTGCGCTCTTGGCGATGGCATCGGACAGCGTCTTGACGCGCGGCGAGGAGAACTGCGTACTTTGAAACGCAGCGAGGTCGTCAACGAAGCGCGGCACGGGGTCGAACGTGGTCCCGGCATGATTGCGAAGTGCGCTCAACGCCTGGTTCTGCAGCGTGTCGATGCGGCCGTCGAGCTGATAGCCGCCCTTCTGATTCGGTCCGCGGGCCCACGCAGGATCGGCGCCATCGGGGCCGGTGATGTTGGCGTCGAAAATCGAGGGGACGGAACGCCAGACGTCGGCGACCGTTTCGCTGGTGGGGCGGGCCGATGCGGGGCACGGTACCTGCTCCGCGCAGTCGAGCAGCTTGACGTTCGCGGGTAGTGGAATCGTGATGCGTATCAGGCCGTTCTGCGTCAGGTTCGTGAAGTCGCGCGCGGCCGCGCCGTTGACGCGAAAATCATTCGCGTCGATCGCGCGAAACAGCGGGTCGTCGACACCCGTCTTGGTCATCTGCGCGAGCCTTGCCTGCGCGGCTGCCGGAGTGAGCTGAAAGTTCTCGGAATCCATGTGGCAGTCGGAGCACGCTCGGCCATTGCCGCCCAACCCGGCCAGCGCGCGGTCGTGAAAGTTCAACTTGCCTCTACAGACCGGCGTGTCGGAAGGCGCGGCCGGGTTCGTGGAGCAGCCGTCTGCATCGACGGAAACGGCCGGAGGAGGCGGCGAGTTGTCGTCGTGGCCACCGCTGCATGCGCAAACCGTGATCATGCCAAACAGCACAAGCGCTGAACGCATCGTGCTCCTGCGGTAGTCCCGTTTCATGCTCGCTCTCCTCTGTGCACTGGCGGGTCGAATCGGCGCACGATCGCGTGGCGATTGACTCCGAACGGTTGTGAGTGAACGAACTCTAGGCAAGCGATCGACGAGTCACCATCACCGAGCGACGAGTTGGCGAGAAGGGGGTGCCAGTGCGGGTCTGCGGCGACGAGTCAGGCCGCTTGGGATTCGACCGAAGGTCGGTGATCGGCGGCATAGCCCTGCCGCTGACACGAGCGCAGCTGACCGTCGGTGCCGGCGAGACTGGATCGCGCGCCGCGGCGCGCAGGGCGATCGTTGGCGACGACCAAGCGCCGAAGAGTTCCGCGCGGCTTGTTGCAGGTGGAACTGCGGCGGCTGACTCGAGGCATAGGCAACCGGAGCAACGCGCGGTTCGAATGCGGTCTCTGCAACGGCGGCTCTTCCTCGAAAGGCCGCTGCGTCAGATACGAAGGCTAAGCGTATGAAGAAGCCGAAGGCGATCGCCGCCCGCGACCGGACGGAGACGCCAATCCGAGCGCAGGGCTCAGGGTCCGCTGATCACGTCTCCGATCACGACGCCCTCGCGCCGAGGGTCCGCGCCTCCGATCCAGGCGGGTTGATTGGCGGCCGTCGTTCGACGCAGGATTCCCAGCCCACTCGACTGCGGAGCAACCGACACGGTATGACCTATTGCACGCAGCCCCACCACCAAGGGGTCGTTCACGCCGTTGTTGGTTGCATTGATGTTGGGATGCTCGCCGCCGACGTTGGTGGTCGGATTGTTGGCCGCGCCGAAGTCCACCATCGACACGGCCTGCTGCGGGTTGAGTCCCCAGTCGAGCGCACCGACCAGGGTCTTGGTCACGTACTGAATGATCGTACTGCCTCCCGGCGATCCAGTGGCGAGTACGAAGTCGCTGCGCGATCCATCTGTGCCTGTGTTGAACACCAGGGTGGGCGCCATCGAGCTGCGCGGGCGCTTGTTGGCCGCAACGCGATTGGCGATCAGCAAGCCATTCGCATCGGTGGGCGACGCCGAGAAGTCGGTCAACTGATTGTTGAGGATGAAGCCGCGCGCGAAGTGATAGGAGCCGAACGAGCTCTCGACGGTCGTCGTCATCGACACCACGTTGTTGTAGCGATCGACGATCACGAGTTGCGTGGTGCCGTGCTCTGCGATTTCGGAGACGCCGAACTGCACAGGCCCCAGATCGCCGGGCAGCGCGGTGCCGAGACTCTTGGTCAAGCTGATCAATTGCGAACGCGCTTTCAGGTAGGGCTTGTTGAGCAGCGTGTTCGGCGAGCCGCCAGGCAGCGGCACGAAGTCGGTGTCGGCGATGTATTTGTCTCGATCGGAATAGGCCAGACGCTCGGCTTCGGAAACCAGATGCACGCCGAGCACGGTCGGCTTGCCGCCATCGCGATCGAG
>JBBSEF010000153.1:0-3719 GCA_038240015.1 Burkholderiales bacterium | reverse complement strand
AGCGCAAGTTCACTGCGCGCAGCGAACTCGCGGCACATCGTTTCGATTTTCGAGGGGTGCCAGATGTCGTCCTGATCGCAAAGAAAGATCAGGTCTCCGCTGGTCAACGAAATCGCTTTCTGGAAATTTTTGATCACGCCACAATTCGATGCATTGCGCTCGAACACGACCGTCGTGCCGGCCGGCGCGCTGCGCGAAAAATGTTCGGCGATTGCCGCAGTGCCGTCACCGGAAGCATCGTCGACGATGACGATCTCGTCGGGCCGCATGCTCTGATCGATCAGGCTTCTCAACTGATCGCCAAGGTAGAGCGCTCCGTTGTAGGTACAGCAGGCCACCGATATCTTCATCGTGCGCGAGCGCATTGCGATGGGTCCGCTTGTGGCATGCAAGCAATTCGTTCCACGGCGTCGATTGCCGCAGTGAAAATGTCGCGGCCCTATTGGAGCGGTGCGCTTGGCGCCGGCGCGGGCATCGGCGCGGGCATCGGTTTCACGCGCAGGTTGTCGACCGGTAGCGTGTCTCGCGAGGTCGCATCGCCCGGTGCGATGCGTTCTGCTGTCGGCCCGCGCTTCCAGTTATCGCTCGCCTCGAATTGACTTCTCACTGCGTTCGAAATCACCTCGGCGTCGTTGTCGTCTTCGATGATGTAAGGCGTAATCAATACGATGAGTTCGGTCTTGTTGACGGTGTCGGTTGTGTTTCGAAATAACACGCCGACGCCGGGGACGTCCTTCAGCAGCGGTACGCCGGAATTGGAACGCGTCAGGTTTTGCTGCATCAGGCCCGCAAGCAGCACCGAAGAGCCGTCGCGCAAGGTCAGCTTGGTCGTGACTTTGCGCGTGTCGATCGGCGGCGACGTCGCCCCTGCCGCCGCTGTGCCTGGGGCGCTGACTTCCTGCGTCAAGTCGATGTCGACGCGGCCACTCGAATGAATCACGGGCTTGACGGTAAGGATCACGCCTGTGCTGCGGTATTGAATGGTCTGCAATACGCCTCCGGCGCCGCCGGTATTGGCATTGCTGAGCTGGCTGGTCACGATCGGAACCTCTCGGCCGACCTGGATCGTCGCGGTTTCTCCATTGCGCGCCATCACGCGCGGTGTCGAGAGCACGCGCGCACGGCCCGACGTGGCGAGCAGATTGATCGCAGCCTTGATCTGGCCGAGGCTATCGAGCCGGCTGATCGTCAGGCCCGACGCATTGAGGTTTGGCAGATTGCCGAGCGCGCCGCCGCCGCCCAGCGTCGCGAGCGCGGTGCCGTGGCGGAACAGGTCGAACCATTGCACGCCGAGCGCTTCGCTTTCGTCGAGCGTTACTTCAGCCACCGTCACTTCGATCAGCGCGGATTTGGCCGGTTTGTCGAGCTCTTGCAAAAGCCCGATCCATTGCGAATATTCTTCCGAGTTGCCCTGGAAAATAAGACTGTTCGTAGCGGCATTGACGACCACGCGTGACGAGCGTCGCTGCGCGGTTTGCTGCGCGCCCCCTTGTTGGCCTGCGGCCGCTGCGGGGTTCGCGACCGCTTGCGTGGCCGGCGCGGTATCGATCAGATTCTGGATCGTCTTTGCGAGCGTGTCGGCGTCGGTGTGTTTGACTGAATAAGTGAAGTAGCCCGACGACACGCCGCGCGACGATGGCCGGTCGAGCTCCTTGGCCCATTGCGCAACGTATTCGGCGAGCTTGGGGTCGGTCGAAAAAACGAACAGCGTGTTGATCGCCTGAATCGGCACGAGTTGGATCGGACCGGTGACGCCTTGCAGGACCGGGTTCGTGACCGTGTAGCCTTGCGCCGACAGCAATTCGCCGATGCGGCGAGCCAGCTCGTCGGCGGACCAGAACACCGGCGTGATCTTCAACGCGTTGCGGCCCTTCATCAAAGGTTGATCGAGCACGCGTATGGCCTCCATCACCGCAGTGACATCGTCACCTTGGCCGGCGATCATGATGGCGTTTCTCGGCAGGTCGTCGGTGATCTGGACGCGCGTACCGAACATCAGACGCAGCCAACTCGACACCTGCTGCACGGACACCGCCTGCAATTCGATCAACTGGAATACGGGACGCAGCGATTCGGGTGTATTCGGCAGTGCGCGTCCGCGCTTGATCAATGGCGAATAGCCGAGCGCGTTGGCATCCGGCACGACGCGCACGAAGCTGCCCTGATCGAGCACCGCGACGCCGTAGCTCTTCAGCAACGACCGCGCGATTTGTTCAACCTGTGCAGGCGTCTGCGGTTTGCCGGTTCGCACGGTCACAAGATCGGTGCGCGCCGCGATCTGTGGATCGATGTTGACGGAGCGCTTGAGCACCGAGCCGTACACCACCTGAACGAATTGCGGCAGCGGCAATTGTTCGAAGGTCAGATTGATCTGCGCATCTTGAGGACGATTCGATAATGCAGGACCGGTCGCAGGAACTGCATTCTCGATGACCGTCGGATCAGGCGGCGGGACGATGGGCGAAACGATCGTTTGCCTCGAGGCATCGTCATTCGCGGGCGCCCGCACAGCGGCGTCTTCCCTCGCAGGCGGCCGCAGGGGTTGCGGTAGAGAAGTGATCGGTATCTGCGAGCACGACGCGATACTCAGCATCATGCATACGCCGGCGTAGAGTTTGAATTTGGTGGTACGAAGGTGGAACAACATCAATTGGTGACCGGGATAGTGAATTTCTTGCCGTTCTTGACGACGACGATTCGTTCGGACTGAATATCGACGATGGTCGCACCAGCGAACGGCTCGATCGCATCGGGCAGCGTATCGCCGATTTTCAGTTGCAGTGCCACTTGCTTGTCAAGCTGCAGCAGCAGATATTTTTCTTCGCGGGTGCGTACCGCGCCGACGATCTTTCCGACTGCTTTGGGCGCTTCGCCACCGGCTTTTGCGTTGCCCCACAAGTTCGTCGCCTCGATCCGGGCGACCGCATCCTGCATCGAAACTTTAGGAAGAGTTTGGAAAGCGATTGTCTCCGACGCCGCGACCCCGCGCCGCTTCTCGGTCGGCGCGGCCGGCACTGCGAGCCAGAACAACACGCCCGCTGCCAGCGAGACCGCAAGCCCGAATGCGATGGCCCGAATCACGCCACCAGCCCGGAAGAAATTGAATCAATCAAAGGCAAGCCATCCAAAATTAAATCAAGAGCCGGATTTCTTTTCGCCCGAAATACGTGCAAGCGAGAAAAACTGAATTTCGGCGCGCGCCGGGTTGATATTACGAACCAATAGATTCTCGATGAATATTCGATGTTCGCCGGCTGTAATGCCGGACATGAATTTATCGAAACTGGCGCCGTCGAAATCGAAATTCAATCGGCCTCTTATTTTCTTGATTCCCACGGGAATGTTGTCGGACTTATCCGAAAAAGAATTCAAGCCAATCGGACCTGCGTCATCCGCGTCGGTTAGATTGATTTGAAATTTTGCAATACCACTCTGTTTGGCTTTTTCCTGCAACCAGTCCTGCAAAGCCGCGTTCGCGCTGCCGATGGTGTCCTTGCTCCACAAAGTCTTCTCGGCTTCGCTTCTCCGCCCGGCAGCGACGCGTGCCACCTGAAGCCACTCCTGCTGCGCACCTTGCCGCTCGAGCCGGGCGATCTGTCGGCTCTGCTCCACCGCGCTTTGCGACGCGATCGCATCGCGGTCACGCAATTCCAGAATTTCATAAAACCAGAAAATCGCGACTATGACGACCAAGCCGATTCTCAATCTGGGATTGTTCT
>JBBSEF010000152.1:0-3762 GCA_038240015.1 Burkholderiales bacterium | reverse complement strand
GTCCGAAGCGGGCGGACGCGTGCTCGCGGAGAATTACGTCGGCTTGCCGTTCAACGATTCGTAGACGCGATCGGTGCGTTCGCCGTCCAGCGAAAGAACAAGACGGCCAGCGCGCCGCCGATGACTTGCGCAACGACGAAGTACGCGACATCGGTCGGTCGAATCCCCGCGAAGCTATCGCTCATCGCACGCGCGATCGTCACCGCAGGATTGGCGAACGAGGTCGACGCGGTGAACCAGTAAGCCGCCATGATCCAGCCCGCCGCGACGCTCGGCACCGCGTTCGAGTTCGCACGTGCGGCGTGGAACACTACCGTCAAGAGTCCGAAGGTCGCGACCACTTCGCTGAACCCGATCGCGACACCGCTGCGCTCATGGTGCGATCACGAGATCAAGGGCATTTCGAACATGATGTGGGCGATCAAAGTCCCGGCGATCGCCGCGACGACTTGCACGACCACATAGGCGGGAACGCGCCGCCACGCCATGCGGCCGAGCGCAGCTTCGGCGCACGTCACGATCGGATTGAAGTGCGCGCCCGACACCGACGCGAAGGCCGAGATCAACGCGACCAATGCGGCGCCGGTGGCGATGGTGTTCGCAAGCAGCGCGATCGCGAGGTTGCCGCCGGCCAGACGCTCGGCCATGATTCCCGAGCCGATCACCGCAGCGACCAGGAGGGCCGTGCCGCATGCCTCGGCCGCCAGTGCCTGGCGTATGTTCGGCAGACTCATGGGGTGCGTCCGATCGCGCGTGCGCCTTCGGTGAGCGCGAGCTGGTCGAGCGTGGCGATCGGCAGATTCATGAAGAGCTCGATGCGCCTTCGCAAGGCTGCGGCCGCATCGCGAAACGCATGCACGCGAACTTCTTCGCTGCCTGTCACCGCGGCGGGGTCGGGCACCCCCCAATGCGCCGTCACCGGATGCCCCGGCCAGAAGGGACACGCCTCACCGGCCGCCTGATCGCAGACAGTGAACACGAAATCCATCGTCGGCGGATCGGCCGACACGAACTCGTCCCACGATTTGCTGCGCAGACCCGCGGTCGGCAACGACATGCTTTCGAGCAGTTGCAATGTCAGCGGATTCACACGTCCGGTCGGGAAGCTGCCAGCCGAGTACGCGATGAATTTTCCCTTGCCAAGCGCGTTGAGTTGCGCTTCGGCGAGCACGCTGCGCGCCGAGTTGCCGGTGCATAGAAAAAGCACGTTGTAGGCTTTGTCGCTCATGCGCAGCACGTCTTCGTCGGCGATACCGACATCGTTGCCGCATTGAATGGCGGCGTGCAGCAAGCCGCTGCCACCGGTTCTTCACCGCCGAAGACCGGAATCGAGCCTAGCGAGTGGAATGTCTCCCACGCCACGCCTTGCGGATCGGTGGTCCAGATCTTGTCGGACTTCGCGTAGCAGCAGTTCGCTTCATTCTCGACCGTCATGCCCGCATCGGCGCTCGCGAGTTGTTCGCGCATCGCGGTGAGTTCGTCGCTTGAATCGACTTGAATGCCCAGGTGATTGACGCCGTGCCGAGATCCGCGCTCGGAGATCGCGAAGTTGATGCGCGGATCGTCGAGCATCCATTTCGCGTAGTCTTGCTTCGAGACCGACGGCGCGGTACCGAACAGCGTCGAATAGAAGCGAATGCTTTGCTCGAGGTCGGCAACGCCGACGTGGACGTGGAAGCGTTTCATGGGAGACCTTTCATCGAGGTTTGCCGCCTTGAGACGGCGTAAGGGAACGCGCCGCGGCACTGCCGCCGCGCTTCGCAACCAACTTCCTTGCGGATACTTTTTTCGCCGGTGGAGCGCAGCACCCGCCCTGGCAACAGTTCTCGGTGAGATACGCGACGAGCGCATTCATCGCCGCGAAGTGGGCTGAATAGATCACGTAGCGCCCATCCGATCGCGGCGCGATCAGGTCGGCATGCGCGAGATCTTTCAGATGGAAAGAGAGACCCGACGGCGTCAGCCCGAGTTGTGCGGCAAGCACGCCGGCTGAAACGCCCTCGGGTCCTGCTTCGACCAGCAGCCGAAACAGCGCGAGACGCGAATCGTGCGCGAGCGCACTGAGGGATTTCACCGCGATGGTCGAGTCCATATTTCAATATTACAAGGAAACTTGAAATATGCAAGAGAATTTGCCCGGCTGCGGTTGAACTCACGAATGTCTTCCGTCGGGAGACGCGGCAGAGGGTTGCCATCGACCACCCGCAAGCGCACTCTCATGCCTTCGTCATCGCTATCCGGGAGGCGCGGATGAATATCGAAGCGATACGCATGCTGGCCGACGACGCCGATGTGGCGATGGACGGACCGATGCTCAAGTTCGCCGAGTTGGTGATCGAGCGATGCGCGATTGTCGCGGAGCGCTGCGACGTCGGTGACGACATCGCGGTTCGCATCCGGGATTTCTTCGAAGTCAACGACGAATTCGTCGATCCTCCGTTACGCTTCGGGTGATGGCGTTGCCTGTCGGCCGCCTGCCGATATAACCGATGCGGAAAATGCGCGACTGCGCGTACGCGCGGCGTGACGAGCAACGTGCCGCGATTGCAATGAAGGTTCTGCGAGGAATTACTCGATCGCATGAGTCTTCGGAACCGACCGTGAATCCGGATTCACATTCTTTCATCGGTTGTCCTCAGTCACTACACACTCCGCCTAACCGTTCCGCTGTTGCAGCTTTTCCAGCAACCAGACCTTCATCAGCGATTGATAGGGCACGTCGCGGGAGTTGGCCGCCGCCTTGATCCCTTCGAGCAAATGGGCTGGAAGCCGCAAGGAAATCGTCTTGGTCGAGGCCTTCAAATTAGGGAAGACCGCAACAACAGATTTGCCGGTGTCGAAGTACTCCGTTGTATCGTGCGTCAGCCAGAATTTGCGTTCTGCCGCTTCTGACCTGAACGTTGGCACACGCTTAAGTTGCTTGCTCATCGATTGCCCTTTCCTTGCGATGCATATCGCGCACCGAAATGACTCGAAGCAGGGTGCCGCCGGAGCGCAAAGTAAAAATGACGGTCAGCCGCCGCCCTATCAAGGTCTTTCCGAGCGCCCGAAAACGCGGCTCCGATTGCGAATGGCGTTCATCCGGTGTGATGATGAGCGGCGCAGCGAAAAACACTTGCTCTGCTTCCACGGTGGCGCCGCCGTGTTTGTCGATCTTCACGCTGTTGCCGCGCTCCCATTCGAAACCGATAATTCTGCCAAAATCGATGTGGACCGGGTCGCTCATCGATGTATATTGCCATCATATGCAAATCGCTGCAAGACCAGCATGGGTCGCTCGGCCGATTGGGTCTCCAGTCCGCACCTTCTGATGGTTGTGCGCGGACAAGGTCATTGAATGACTCGTCGCTGGCGACTCTTTCCAAAGTACGCGCTGCTCATCATCGCGCTCGTCAACGCATTGCTGATCGCAAGCGGCGCGGTCAGTATTTATTTTTCTTATCGCGAGACGCGCGATCATCTGGTCGCCTTGCAAGTCGAGAAGGCGCAGGGCGCGGCGACGCGCATCGAGCTATACATCCTCGACATCGAGCACCAGCTCGCGTGGACTGCGCTGCCCGTGTCGGACCCCAATGCCAATCCGATCGAACAGCGTCGCATCGAGTACCTGGAGCTGTTGCGTCAGACGCCCGCGATCACCGAGGTCGCGTGGATCGACGTGACCGGCCACGAGCAATTGCGTGTCTCGCGTCTCGCGATGGATGCGTTGAGCGGCGGCGCCGACTTCTCGCAAGATCCGAAGTTCCAGGTCGCCAAGGGCGG
>JBBSEF010000151.1:0-3785 GCA_038240015.1 Burkholderiales bacterium | reverse complement strand
GGCCAGTTCGACATCATCGAACGAGTCGCGCCTTCGGACATGGAAGGCCTCAAGCGCGACAAGAACCTGAAGTCCACGCGCATCACCGAGATCGGTTACCAGGGCATCACCATCAACCTCGGCAAGAGCGAGCTCGCGCAGAAGAATCCGCTGGGGCGTGACGCTAGGGTTCGCGAGGCATTCGAACTGTCGATCGACCGCGCCGGCATCGTGCAGGTCGTGATGGACAACGAAGCCACCGTCGGCAATCAATGGGTGGCGCCGACCAACGCCTATTACGCCAAGAACGTACCGGTGCCGAAGCGCGACGTGGTCCGCGCGAAGGCTCTGCTCAAGGAGGCGGGGGTTCCCAACCCGAGCTTCACGCTCGTGACGCCGACGACGTCGGATGCGCAGCGCCTCGCCCTGGTGGTGCAGGCCATGGCGAAGGAGGCTGGCTTCAACATCAAGATTCAATCGACCGAATTCGCGACCTCACTGAACATGGCCGACAAGGGCGACTACGAAGCCTATGTACTGGCATGGAGCGGGCGTGCCGACCCGGACGGCAACATCTACAGCTTCGACACCTGCAAGCAGCCGCTCAACTACGCCGGCTACTGCGTCCCCGAAATCGACGAACTGCTCAACCGGTCGCGCACCCAACGCGAACTCGCCGAGCGCAAGAAAACGTATGAGCAGGTGGCCGCGCGCGTGTTGAAGGACAGGCCCATCGTTTATCTCTACCACCGTAACTGGCTGTGGGCCTACAACGCGAAGCTGACCGGCGTGCGCAGCGTGCCCGATGGATTGATCCGCGTCACCGGCTTGAAGATGAATTGACGCTAGATATATCGAAAGATAGGTTTAACGATTTGTTGAGAAACATGTTCAGGAAACGTTGAACAGCGATCGATGTTCGAATTCCTCGTCAAACGCCTCGCCACCATCGTCCCGACGCTTGTGTTCGTGTCGATGCTGATCTTCGGGCTGCAGCAACTGCTGCCCGGCGACCCGGCCATGATCCTTGCAGGCGAAGAGCAGGACCCGAACGTCGTCGCCTATCTGCGCACCAAGCTTCATCTCGACGAGCCGTTACCGGTGCGCTATGCGTATTGGGTGGGCGGGGTGCTGCGCGGCGATCTCGGAGAATCGATCCGCACGCAGCAACCGGTGTTGAAGCTGATCCTGCAGAAGCTGCCGGTGACGCTGGAACTCGCCTTGCTGGCGATGACGATCGCGCTGGCCATCGGCATCCCGGCCGGCATCGTCTCGGCGGTGGCGCGCGGCTCGGCGTGGGACTACGCCGCCAACGGCTTCGCGCTGTGGGGATTGTCGACGCCGAACTTCTGGCTGGGCATCCTGATGATCCTGGTGTTCTCGGTACAGCTCGGCTGGTTTCCGGCATCGGGCTATGTCAGCCCTTTCGAGAATCTCCGGGCGAATCTCGCCGCGATGGTGATGCCGGCCTTCGTATTGGGCAACGCCATCGCCGCGGTGTTGATGCGACACACGCGCAGCGCGATGCTGCAGGTGTTGAGCGCCGACTATGTGCGAACCGCGCGGGCGAAAGGCCTGAGCGAACGCGTGGTCGTGCTCAAGCATAGCCTGCGCAATGCGCTCACGCCGATCATCACGCTGGGCGCGCTGGAGCTCGGCACGCTCTTGTCGGGTGCGGTGTTGACCGAACAGGTGTTCACGATCCCGGGCTTCGGAAAACTGATCGTCGACTCGGTCTTCAATCGCGACTATGCGGTCGTGCAAGGCGTGGTGCTGGTGACAGCCACCGCGTACATCGGCCTGAACCTGCTGGCCGACCTCGCGTACTTCGCGGTCAACCCACGCTTGCGAAAGTGACGATGTCGGCGATTCTTCGCGCATCTTCCGTAGCCGCAGCCGACCCGCCGACCGAAGCGGGCCCTTGGCTGCGCGCATGGCGGCGCTTGCGTCGTCGCCGCGCCGCGCTGTTCGGTCTGGCCGTCGTGTTGATCTTCATCGGCGTTGCCGTTTTCGCCGCATGGCTGTCGCCGTACGACCCGATAGCGACGAGCTGGGCCGCGATTCGCAAGGGACCTTCGGCCGATCACTGGTTCGGCACCGACGACATCGGCCGCGACGTGCTGTCGCGCGTGATCTGGGGCACGCGGGCGTCATTGCTCGCTGGGGTCGTGTCGGTATCGATCTCGCTCTTACTCGGCGTGCCGATCGGTCTCGCGGCCGGCTTCATCGGCGGCTTCGTGGACGGTCTGATCTCGCGCATCACCGATGCCTTCCTCGCATGCCCGTTCCTAATCCTGGCAATCGCACTGGCCGCGTTCCTCGGCCCGAGCCTGACCAACGCGATGATCGCGATCGGCGTCTCGGCAACGCCGATCTTCGTGCGGCTCACGCGCGCGCAGGTGCTGAACGTCAAGGTCGAGGACTATATCGAAGCCGCGCGGGCGGTCGGCAATCCGCCCTTTCGAATCGCGTGGCGGCACGTGTTGCCCAACATCCTTCCCCCGGTGATCGTGCAAGCGACGCTGGCGATCGCAGCGGCGATCATTGCTGAAGCGAGCTTGTCCTTCCTCGGCCTCGGGCAGCAGCCGCCGGCGCCGAGCTGGGGAAGCATGCTGAACACCGCCAAGAACTATGTCGACAACGCGCCGTGGATGGCGATCTGGCCGGGCCTGGCGATCTTCCTTCTGGTGCTGTCGTTCAACCTGCTCGGCGACGGACTGCGCGACGCGCTCGATCCGCGTCAACGATAAATTCCTTCAACAGCGCGAGCACCCTTGAACCGCGTTCACCGTATTGCAAGAAAGCACCCCATGCCCTTCGACTGGAACAACCCTTACCCCACGTTGCGCAGCCCGGTGATGGCGCGCAACATCGTCTCGACGTCGCATCCATTGGCTTCGCAGGCGGGCATGCGCATGCTGCTCAAGGGCGGAAATGCGATCGACGCGGCGATCGCAGCAGCAGCCGCGTTGACGATCGTCGAGCCCGTCTCGAACGGCCTCGGCAGCGACTTGTTCGCGATCCTGTGGGATGGCGAGCAACTGCACGGACTCAATTCTTCCGGCGTGGCGCCGGCGGCGTGGGACCCGGCCTACTTCGAGCGCAAGCACGCAGGCAAGATTCCGATGCGCGGCTGGGACACGGTGACCACGCCCGGTGCGGTGGCCGGCTGGGCGGCGTTGTCCGAGCGCTTCGGAAATTTGCCGTTCGCCGATCTGCTCGAGCCAGCGATCGAACTGGCCGAACGCGGCCACAGCGTGGCCTGCATCGTCGCCGACAAATGGGCGAGGGCGATCCCCTTGCTGGAATCGCAGCCGGGCTATGCCGACGCGTTCATGCCGCGCGGCCGCGCGCCGATTCCGGGTGAGCGATTCGTCTTCAAGGCCGCAGGCAGTTCGCTGCGCGACATCGCGGAGACCAAGGGAGAATCGTTCTACCGTGGCGCCATCGCGGCTCGTCTCGTTGCGCATGCGGCGGCCAACGGCGGCGCGATGACTTTGTCCGATCTCGATGGGTACCGACCCGAATGGGTAGCGCCCATCGAAATGACCTTCGCGGGCTACACGGTTCAGCAGATTCCGCCCAACGGCCAGGGCATCGCGGCATTGATGGCGCTCGGCATGCTCGAGAAGCTCGACGTTGCGCGCTTCCCGGTCGACAGCATCGAATCGCAGCACTTGCAGATCGAAGCCATCAAGCTGGCCTTCGCCGACACTTACCGATGGGTCGCCGACGCGCGCGCGATGCTCGAAGTCAACGCGGACGATCTGCTATCGGACGCCTACCTGCACGAGCGCGCGCGGCTG
>JBBSEF010000150.1:0-3832 GCA_038240015.1 Burkholderiales bacterium | reverse complement strand
AGCGTCTCGTCGATGACGGCGAGCGCGAGTGGCTTCTCGATGCCGTTGGAGGGATTCAGTGGCATGGCCGCGCGACCCACAACTTGCGCGATGCGCGCGATGCCGCTCTCGCCGCCCGGAGGACATTGATTGATCTGCGCCTCGCCGCGCGCGATCGCGCTCGCGTAGGGAAGACAACCGTCGTACCCGCACTGCCGGCATTGCGTTTGCGGCAGCACCCCGTCGATGCGGGCGATGCGCGAGAGGTCGGGCTCCATCGCCCCGAGCGTCCTACGCGTGGCTGCGAATGAAATCGTGAATGCGCGGATAGATCACGTTGCGCCAGCGCTTGCCGCTGAAGATGCCGTAGTGCCCGCATTGAGGCGCGGTGAAGTGCTGCTTCATCGCCTTCGGAACACCCGAGCACAGGCCATGCGCGGCTTCGGTCTGACCGCTACCCGAGATGTCGTCGAGTTCGCCTTCGATGGTGAAGAGGGCAACCGTCTTGATGTCTTCGGGCGCGACCTTGTCACCGCGCACCACCCAGGTCCCTTGCGCGAGCGCATGGTCCTGGAACACGGTCTTGATGGTGTCGAGGTAATACTCGGCCGGCATGTCGAGCACCGCGTTGTATTCATCGTAGAAGCGTCGATGCTCTTTTGCGTCTTCGTCGTCGCCGCGCACCAGTTGCAGATAGAAGTCGTAGTGCGAGGTCAGATGGCGATCGGGATTCATCGCGACGAAGCCCGCGTGCTGCAGGAAGCCCGGATAGACGCTGCGCAGATAACCCGGATAGTTGGCCGGCACCTTGTAGATCACGTTGTTCTCGAACCACGCATAAGGCTTGGTGGTCGCGAGATTGTTGACTTCGGTCGGACTCTTTCGCGAATCGATCGGGCCGCCCATCATCGTCATCGTGCGCGGCAACTTCGGATCCCTGGCCGACGCCATCAGCGACACGGCGGCAAGCACCGGCACGGTCGGCTGGCACACCGAGATCACGTGCACGTCGGGTCCGAGGTGGCGAATGAATTGCTGAATGTAGGCGACGTAATCGTCGAGATGAAACGGGCCTTCGGACAGCGGCACCATGCGCGCATCGACCCAGTCGGTGATGTACACGTCGTGCGCGGTGATCAACTGGCGAACCGTGTCTCGCAACAGCGTCGAATGGTGACCCGACAGCGGCGCGACCAGCAGCACCTTGGGGTCGGCCTTGCGCTTGGCCCTATCGGCGGGAAAGAAGCGCTGGAAGTGAAGCAGCCTGCAGAACGGGTTTTCGATTTCGACTCGTTGAAGGATCGGAACTTCAACGGGTCCGTCCGCGCCGTCGACCGTCGTCGAGTGCAAACCGAACTCGGGCTTTTCGTATTCCTTTCCCAAGCGAAAGAAGAGTTCATAACCCGCCGCGAGCCGGTTGGCGAACGGCATGTAGGCCAGAGGGCTGTGCGGGCTCGAGAACAGCTTCGCGCCCGCCGCGGCGAAGGCGGTCATCGGGTTCAATACCGCGCGCTGCATTTCATGCAATTGATAGAGCATGGGATCTCTTTTTCTTTGAAGGCCCGCAAGCCGTGAAGCTGCGCACGGCGATCTGCGATTATCGATGGCGAGGCTTCGAACCGCAAGTTACCGGCGCAAATGAGGTTGCGCTGGTGAACAACCGGTTACCAGAAATTCTCGACGATGAACTGCCCGGGCGTCTCGCGTCGCACCGGCGTCATGCCGCGCTCGCCCAGCATCGCCCGGGCCTCCTTAATCATGGCCGGATTGCCGCAAATCATGAGACGCGAGTCCTCCGGCGTCACGGCAAGCTCGAGCGATTGTTCGAGGCTGCCGTTTGCGAGCTGCGTCGTGATGCGCCCGTGACGCAGATCGTCGACGCGTTCGCGCGTGAGCGTGGGGACGTAATGCAGACGGGCGCGAGCGGCCCTGTCCGGTGAGCCGCGTTGCGAGCCGCTGGTCGCACCGCGAGCGAACGCTTCGATTTCTTCGCGGTACGCGAGCTCGTTCGCGACTCGAACGCCATGTACGACGACGATGTCTTCGTAGGCGCTCCAGATCGCGTCGTCGCCCAGCATCGCCATGAAGGGCGCGATGCCGGTGCCGGTCGCAAGCAGCCACAGATGCCTCCCACCCCGGAAGCGATCGGTACGCAGGAAGCCGTAAACGCTGCGATCGATGCGTATCGTGTCGCCCACGCCGCGCTTGGCAAGCGGCTGCGAGAAGGGGCCGTCCGGGACGACGATCGAGTAGAACTCGAGGTAAGCCGCGTCGGGGCTCGATGCCACCGAATACGCGCGCCACACCATGGCGGAGCTGTCGACGCGAGCTTCGCCTTCGACGCCGAGCCGGACGAATTGACCCGGAACGAATTTCAGACCCTCAGGCCGCATCACCCGAAACGAGAACAGATGCGGCGCCCAATCGCGGCGCCAGAGTATCGAGACTTCGAGCGATTTGTCTTCGGCAGTCATGATCGGAGCGACTGCGGCGGCTGCAACTGCAGCGTCCCATGACGCGCGGTCCGGATGTGCAACGAACCGCGCAACGAGATGCTCACTTTTCCAGCAGGTGAATCTTTTCCTTCACGTCCTTCCATTCATCGGCGTCGGGAAAATGTGGCTTCATCCGCGTGATGCTCGGCCACCCCTTCGACAATTCGACGTTCATCTCGATGAACTGCTTCTGGTCGTCAGGGACGTCCTCCTCGGCGAAGATGGCGTTGACCGGACACTCCGGGATGCATACCGCGCAATCGATGCACTCGTCGGGATCGATCGAAAGAAAATTCGGACCTTCGCGAAAGCAGTCGACCGGACACACGTCGACGCAATCGGTGTAGCGACATTTGATGCAGGATTCGGTAACCACGTGCGTCATGCGGAAACTCCGGGAGGCGGGATGTCGTCGTTCCCCGCTTGTTCGTCCCCTGCGCGGGAATCCAGCGTCTCTTGGCGGACGTCGCTGGGTCCCTGCGTTCGCAGGGACGACATTGCGACGAAGCGATGCTGCAAGCGAGGCGCGATTCTACCGCAGCGCATCGCTATAATCCCGAGGCCGCTCGCAGGCGCGTCGCAAACCGAGTCCATCGGCAACTGCCTGCAGAGCGCCCGCGATGCCGATCAATCTTCCGATACTCCTCACCTGGCTGCGCATCGTCCTGATCCCCTTGGTGGTCGGCGTGTTCTTCCTGCCCGACGCCTGGATGACCGGTGCGGAGAAGAATGCGACGGCGACCGTGGTGTTCGTGGTCGCGGCGCTCACCGACTGGCTCGACGGCTGGCTTGCGCGACGCTGGAAGCAGACCTCGAGCTTCGGCGCCTTTCTCGATCCGGTTGCGGACAAGCTGATGGTGACGGCGGCGCTGTTGATCCTGCTGCAGTTGAGCCGCATCAACGCGCTGATCGCGCTGGTCATCGTCGGCCGCGAGATCGCCATCTCGGCCTTGCGCGAATGGATGGCGCAACTGGGCGCGGGCAAGAGCGTGGCGGTCCACTGGCTGGGCAAGATCAAGACTATCGCGCAGATGATCGCGATCCCGATGCTGCTCTACGACGACTGGTTCTTCTTTTTCGATTCGCACTTCGTCGGCACGCGTCTGATCTGGATCGCCGCGCTGTTGACCGTCTGGTCGATGATGTATTACGTCCGCCGCGCTTATCCGAAGATCCTTGCGCGCACGCGTAAACCCAAACGTCCGAGGCGTTTTCAGCGTCGCGTCGCGGACAACGATCCACCGCCGCCGTGATGCGCGCGCTTCGTCTTGCGGCCTGACGGGCGACCCGAAGTGCGGACGCGCTGCGTGGCGTTGATCCCCGCTGCGGGCACGGGCTCGCGCGCGAGTGCCGACCTT
>JBBSEF010000149.1:0-3844 GCA_038240015.1 Burkholderiales bacterium | reverse complement strand
CTGCGCGAGCTCGCTCTTGCCGAGGTTGATGGTGATGCCCTGGTAACCGATCTCGGTGATGCGCGTGGACTTCAGGTTCTTGTCGCGCTTGAGGCCTTCCATGTCCGAAGGCGCGACTCGTTCGATGATGTCGAACTGGCCCGCGCGCAGATTGGCGAGGCGTACGGTGGAGTCGGGAATCGGCGTGTAGGTGACCTTGTCGAAATGGACATCGGCCTTGTTCCAGTAGCCGGGGTAACGCTCGAACACAATGCGGTCCTGCGCGACTCTTTCGACGAACTTGAAAGGACCCGAGCAGACCGGCTTGCTGCCGAAGTTCGCACCCTCGGCCTGCGCGGCCTTGGGGGACACCATCATGCCGGCACGATCGGCCAGCGCGGCAAGCAATGGAGAGAACGGCGCCGTGAGATTGAGCCTGACGGTCGAGGGATCGACCACGTCGACGCTCGCAACGGGGCGCAGCTCGCCGCTGCGGTTCGATCCGGCCATTGTCTTGTGGCGCTCGATGTTGAACTTGACGGCCGCGGCGTCGAATTTCTCACCGTCGTGAAAGGTGACGTCGGTGCGCAACTTGATCGTCAGCGCCTTGTTGTCCGCCGACCATTGATAGCCCGTCGCCAGTTGCGGAACGATGGCGAGCTTGTCGTCGATGTCGAACAACTTGTCGCACAGCGCTGTGAACACGACGCGGCCGACGAAGGTGCGTGCGAGCGTGGGGTCGAGCACGTCGGGGTCCTCGGCCAGACCGACGCGCAAGGTCTGAGCATGTGCGGCAAGCGATCCGCACGCGAGCAACGCAGCGCCGACTACGGCGACACAATGGTGAGCAAACTTCATCGAGAGAACTCCAGAAGAAAAAGAACAGGACGGCTAGCTCGCGAGGGTTTCATCCCTCGACGGTTTCCGCGATGGTCGAACGATTCGATTCCGGTGCGACGAACGCCGATTGCAATCGACCGAGCCGCGTGTCGAGCACACGCGGCTGGATCGCCGCGCGAACACCGCACGCGGCCGCGATGTCGCGCCAGAAATGACAGGCCACAGCATGGCCTGCCGCATCGGTTTCAAGGGCCGGGTCTTTGGCCGAGCACATCGCTTGCGCATGGATGCAGCGCGTGTGGAAGTGGCAACCCGACGGCGGCGCGATCGGACTCGGCACATCGCCCGCGAGCAGTACCCGCTGCCGGTCGAGGCCGGGTTCGGGCACCGGTATCGCCGACAGCAGCGCCTGCGTATATGGATGACGCGGCGACGCGAACAGCGCGCGCTTGTCGGCCATCTCGACGATGCGTCCCAGGTACATCACCGCGACCCGACTCGCGATGTGCTTGACGACCGCCAGATCGTGGGCGATGAAGATGTACGCGAGGCCCAGGCGTTGCTGCAAGTCCTGCAACAGGTTGACGACCTGCGCCTGCACCGACACGTCGAGCGCCGACACGGCTTCGTCGCACACGATCAACCGGGGCTCGACCGCCAGCGCGCGCGCGATGCCGATGCGCTGGCGCTGGCCGCCGGAGAACTCGTGCGGATAACGCTGCGCGTGCTCGGGCGCGAGGCCGACCGTGCGCAGCAGTTCGGCCACGCGTTGACGTCGCATGCCGGCATGCAAGCCGTGCAGCGCCAACGCTTCGACCAGCGTCTGCCTCACCGTCATGCGGGGATTCAGCGACGAGTACGGATCCTGAAAAATAATCTGCATGGCACGACGCTGTGCACGCAAGCTGCGTGCATCGAGCGTCCCGAGGTCGGCGCCGTCGAAGCGGATGTGTCCCGCGCTCGGCTCGATCAGCCGCAACACCAGACGGCCGAGGGTCGACTTGCCGCAGCCCGACTCGCCGACGACGCCGAGCGTCTCTCCGGCCGCGAGTTCGAAGTCGATTCCGTCGACCGCGCGCACTGACCCGCGCATGCGGCCGAGCAGACCGCGGCGAATCGGGAAGTGTTTGACCAGGCCCGAGACCTGCAGCAACGGTTGTCGGCGCGCGCTCACGCCAGAGCCTCCTGCACGGGCCGGACCAGCAGCGTGTCCGGATCGAGCGGCGCCTTCCTGCACGCCGATCGATGCCCACCGCCCATGTCGCGCAGCGGCGGGACGGCTGCGCGACACAGGACATCACCAAACGGGCATCGGTCGACGAAGCTGCACCCGGTCGGCCGACGCAATGGATTGGGCACCTGTCCGTCGATCGCCGCGAGACGCGTGGCTTCGCCGTCGAGTCGCGGCACCGAGCCGAGCAAACCGACGGTATACGGATGCTGCGGTTGTGAAAACAGATCCTTCACGGGCGCGCGCTCGACGACCCGGCCTGCGTACATCACGACCACTTCGTCCGCGACTTCGGCGACCACGCCGAGGTCGTGGGTGATGAGGATGATCGCGGCGCCGGTCTCGTGTTGGAGGGCGCGCATCAGCTCGAGGATCTGCGCCTGGATGGTCACGTCGAGCGCGGTCGTCGGCTCGTCGGCGATCAGCAGTTTCGGCTCGCACGCAAGCGCCATCGCGATCATCGCCCGTTGCCTCATGCCTCCCGACAATTTGTGAGGGTGCTCGTGGAAGCGCTGCTCGGGCGCGGGAATGCGAACCTTCTTCAGCATCGCGATGGCCCGCCGCGTGGCTTCCTCGCGATCGATCGCGCGATGGCGCAGCAGACCTTCGACGATCTGCTCGCCGATGGTGAAGACCGGGTTCAGCGACGACATCGGCTCCTGGAAGATCATCGCCATGCCGTTGCCGCGCAGGTCCTGCATCTGCCGCTTCGGCAATCCGATCAGTTCGCGGCCGTCGAAGCGGATCGATCCGCCGACGATGCGGCCCGGCGGGCTGGGCACGAGACCCATGATCGCCAGCGCGGTCACGCTCTTGCCGCAGCCCGATTCGCCGACGATGGCCAGGGTGCGGCCGGCCTCGACTTCGAAGCTGACGCCATCGACGGCCGGGAACTCGCCGTCGTCGGTTGCGAAATGGGTGCGCAGGTCGCGCACTTCGAGGATGGCGGTCATGGCTGCTGCAAGGCGCAGGGCGGGCGCTGGGGGCAATCTTCTCGACACTATAGGCCCGCGACCAATCAGGAATTCTGAAATGCCCAGAACGTCATGGAGCCGCTCCGTCAATCGCGGCGCAGCATCGAAAGTTCTTGCCCATGCACGAGGGAGGCCCCACATTCCACTCCATTCGAATATTCACATATGCGTGTATGCGCATATTTATATGCCGTGGATTCGCTTCGTTTGAACCTCGATGAAATGCAGCCCGTCTTCGAGTCGGCCGCCGAGTTGTTCGGACTGCTCGCCAGCCCGATGCGCCTGCGCATCCTGCGCGTCCTCTGCGAAGCCGAACAGAGCGTCAGCGACATCGTCGAGGAAACCGGCGCCGCGCAGTCCAACGTCTCGCAACACCTCGCCCTGCTCTACCGGCATCGGGTTGTCGCGCGCCGGCGCGAGGGTAATCAGACCTATTACCGCGTTGCGAACGAAGTGGTCGTCGAATTGTGCCGCACCGTATGCACGCAGTTCGCCATCGAGCAGCTGGTGGCTGCCGATGCGATGCCGGCGGTCGAAGCGCGCGCGCGCAACATCGCCAGATGAATCCGGCTTCGAATCGTGTCGGCCGGCTGCGGCGCGCACCCGAAAATTTCCTGTCCGCCGGGGACATCGCCGCGGTAGCGGAGGGTCGTCGCGACTTTCTGAAGAAAGCCTTCGTTGCAGCCGGCGCGTCGCTCGCGACCGGCGCATCGGTCGATACGCTTGCAGCCGATGCAGGCAACCCGGGCGATCCGGCGATACTCGAATTGCCGGAATACGGCAAGACGCTCGGCAAGCCGGTCGCAGCGAACGGTTACGG
>JBBSEF010000148.1:0-4066 GCA_038240015.1 Burkholderiales bacterium | reverse complement strand
CTGTGCAGATAACTCAACGACGAGTAGCCGGTGCCGAAGTCGTCGATCGACAGCTTGATGCCCATCGTCGCGAGGCGCTTCATGATCGGCACGACACCGTCGGCATCCATCAGCACGCTCTCGGTGACTTCGAGGTTGATCTGCTCGGGGCGGATACCGCGTTGAGCCATGATCTCGACGATGCGATCGACAAAGCTCGCATGCGCGAGCTGCACACCCGACACGTTGATGTTCATCGTCAGCATCTCGCCATCGGGCGCGTTCGATTCCCATCGCTTCAATTGCTGGCAAGCCTTGTCGAACACTACTTCGCCCAGCGCAACGATCAGGCCCGCCTCTTCGGCGATCGGGATGAATCGCGCCGGATCGACCATGCCCTTGTCGGGATGATTCCAGCGCACCAGCGCTTCGAACCCGCGCAGCCGCGAGTTGCGCAGGTTGAAGATCGGTTGATAGTGGACGATCAGTTGGTCGTTGATCATCGCGCGGCGCAATTCGCTTTCGAGCTGTAGTTGCGCGGAGACCTGTTCGTGCAGCGTCGTATCGAACACCGCGTATTGCGCCTTGCCGCGTGCCTTGGCCTTGTACATCGCGATGTCCGCATCGCGCAGCACTTCTTCGGGATCGATATAGCCCATCGTGCTGAAGGTAATGCCGATGCTCGCGCTGGTCGTCACTTCGGTTTTTTCTAGTTGCACCGGCGTCGAGATCGACAGCAAAAGACGATTGGCGAGATCGAGGACGACGTTCTGGTCTTGCACGTTCTCGATCAGGATCGCGAACTCGTCTCCGCCCAGGCGTGCGATCACATCCTTGCCGCGCAGGCAAGACTGCAAGCGCGCGGCGACCGTCACGAGAAACACGTCGCCCGCCTTGTGGCCCAGGCTGTCGTTGATGACCTTGAAGCGATCGAAGTCGATATACATCGCCGCAAAGCCCGGATGCGTCGGCTCGCACGAGGCTGCGATGGCTCGCGTCAGATGAGCGTTGAAGCTGGCGCGGTTGGGCAGCGCCGTCAACGGATCGTGATACGCCACGTGATTCAGACGCGACTCGGCCGTGCGGCGCGCGGTCACGTCCTGGATTTGAAAGATCAGACAGCGTGAGCCGGACGACCAATCGGAAAAGAACGACACGCTGATCGAGCACCACACCGAGTGCCCTTGATTGTGGAGAAGACGCAATTCGATTTGCACCGGCGCCGCGGCATCGCGAACCAGGTTGTGCACCTGCGCGAGCAGTTCGCCGAAGTCCTCGGGATGTGCAAGCGCCTTGATGTCGCGGCCCATCAGACCATCGGCTTCGGCGCCGAGCATCGCGCACAGAGAATCGTTGACCTGAATCAGGACGCTGTCGGTGGATACCAGCGCCATGCCGATCGCCGCGTGCGTGAACGCGCTGTGAAAGCGGCTCTCGCTCGCCTTCATCTCGGCCAGGTGCTCGGTCGCAGCCGCCGCTTCGTGCTTGATCGAGCGCTGACGGAAATAGAAGTGCAGGGTCGACAGGAACATGCCGATGATCGGCACCCCGACCACGATCACGGTCCAGCCGAAGGTCTTGAAGCTGAGGAACATCAGTCCTGCGAGCGCCGCGCTCGATACGTAGGCGACCGCGAGCCAACCGGAATTCCTGAACGTCGATACGACGCCGATGCGTTCGCCTTTCTTCAACGCGATAAGCATGTAGACGAGATACGAATTGACATAGGCATAGGTCGCCGCGAACGTCAGGAGCGCGAGCAACAGCAGCGAGGTATTCGAAGCGCCGTTGAAGAACGCGAGGCCGTTCGTGAACACCTCTGCGCACACGGACATCGCCGTTGCGGCCATCGCCGGACTTCCGATGCGGCTGGTCCAGCGCTTCGAAGTGCGACAGGCGCCGACGGCGCTCTCGACCGCGGCCATGATGGTCGCGGCAGCCGGACCCAACAGCAGCAACGCGAGGAAGGTGAAGATTTCCGCGGCAGCGATCGAGGTCTTCGCGCCGGGGATCTTGACGGTGAACAATCCCGTCAGGCCCACCACCATCGCACCGGCCAGCACCTGTAGAACCAGCACCGGGCCGCCATCGATCACGCCGCCGATCGAATACGTCAGCGTCGCCACGCCCGCGACGAACGTGGCCCACCAGTAGCCACGCGCGCGCGCGTTGTAGTCGCTCATCTCGATCATCGCGTTATCCGGTGTTCGGTCAATGAAACTTCGGATCAGGGTTCACCGATCACCGCGGGATCATTGGTCGCAGCCGTGACCGAGGAGCCGGTCTCGCTGAGGATCAGGCCTTCGCTAAGGATCAGTCCTTCGCTCAGGATCAGTCCTTCGCTCAGGATCAAGCCTTCGCTCAGGATCAGGCCTTCGCTGAGGATCAAGCCTTCGCTCAGGATCAGTCCGCTGCCCAGTACGATTCCTCTCATCAGCGGAATCCCCGCACCGAGGTTGACCCACGACGACAACGTCGCGGTGTTGCTGAAGACGCCGGTCTGACCGAGCAAGCTTGACGAGCCCGCAACCATGGTTGCCGAAAGGACCCCGCCGGACACCAGCGTCTGCGACACGGGCGTGGTTTCGTTGAAGCCCTTCACGAAGGTGTTCGCTGCAATTCCCTGCCCCGACCAGAACACCGGCGCGAGACGGCGTATGCGTTGACGTACCCAGCTCAGCTTGGAATCGAAGAACGGTTGATAGCGCGCTATCAGCGTCGTCCCCGAGAGCACTTGCGTGCCGCCCACGAATGCGAGCCGGCTCCACGAGAACTGACCGCCCGCAACCGATGTCGTCGGCGCAGGCAGGCTCGCTCCCGAAGCGAGCAGCGAATCACCTGCTGAAATCGTATTCGCGTCGATCGCCGATGCGATGTCCCTGCGCAAGCGCGATGCGACCACGACCGCGCCTTCGACGTTCAACAAACCCGCGCCCTGCTCGACCAGATTCGCATTCGCGATCGGCTGTGCACTGTATTGAAGGATGGTCTTGATGAGTGAAGGCGTGAGTCCCGGATTGGCCTGAAGCATCAACGCGATGGTTCCGCTGACGACGGGCGCGGCGATCGATGTGCCGCTCAGATACAGCAATCGCGTGCCGGCTTTGGTGCCCGCCGGCGAGAACGCGAGTTGCGGATAGCGTGTCGGCAGAGTGCTCAACTTGCCGCCCTGTTCGTCGCTGGCCAACGCGCCGACGATGCGGTTGCCGGGCGCGACCAGTTCGGGTTTCAACACGTTGTCGGGTCGGCGTACACCTGACGCGTCGATGCTGCCGCCACGTGTCGGTCCGCGCGAACTGAAGAAGTTAACCGTCGCCGCGCTGCGCACCGAAGCGCCGTGCAGATTGGCCGAGCCGACCGTGATCGCCGCCGGCTCGTTGCCGGGACTGCCGATCGTGCCGTACATTTTTTGACCCAGCGTGTTCACGCCGTAATTGCCGGCAGCGACCACGACGGTGATGCCCGAGGCCACGGCGCTGCGCACGGCGCGGCACAGCGGGTCGGTGACATACGACTCGGTCGAGTCGGAAGCCAGGCTGACGTTGAGCACCTTGATGCCGTACTCGCGCCCGTGATAGATCACCCAGTCGATGCCGGCGAGCGCATCGCTGATGTGGCCTTGACCATTCGCGTCCAGCACGCGCACGTCGTAGATCGACGCGCCCGGCGCGAGGCCGGTGCTGTCGAACGCTGTCGAATAGCCGCGACCGGCTGCGATCGCGGCCACGTGCGTGCCGTGACCATAACCATCGGGGAAGGGATTGTTGGTGGCATCGATGATCTGTTCGAGCCCGCGTTGATAGTCGCTTCCCGGAATCAACGCGCCCGAGTAGTCCTGACCGACGCTCCATGTACCGCCCGTGTCCGAACCCGAATTGCTGGTGCTGATCGTGGCCGCGGTGATGTCGATCGCCCTGACCGTGCGCCTGTGACCAGACGCATCCAGCAACGCCTGATGCTTCTTCATCAAGCCCGAATCGAGGAATGCGATGCCGACGCCGCGTCCGTCGTAAGCGGCCGCGCTTAATGTCGACGCGGATGTCGACATGTTTTTTCCGGATGACGATGCGGATACCGCTGTCGAACG
>JBBSEF010000147.1:0-4249 GCA_038240015.1 Burkholderiales bacterium | reverse complement strand
TTGCGAGCCGCTTGCGCACCGTGGCCCGCAAGCGCACCCTGCAAATTTCATTCTTGCGTGAGGTGACCCAGATGACACCATACACTCGGGTGACTCGTGGTGCCGTGCTGCTGGCTTTGGTCGCGGCGACGCCGTTGCTCTCCTCCTGTTATTTCACTCGGCTCGTCACCTGGCCGGATGAGCAGAACCGACTCAAGAACGGCAGCTTCGAGGAGGGCGCGTTCGCACCGAACCAAAATAACGTGATGCCGGTTCAGCCGGGCAATACGGCAATCAAGGAATGGGAGGTCATGGTCAACAAGGCGAGCTCGCCGGACATCGTGTGGTTGCAGAATGGAAACGGCTTTTTCATCACGACGCCGGATGGCAATCGTTTTCTTGATCTCACAGGAAACGAAACGGTGCTCAACGGGCCGTTTGGCGGGGTCAGGCAATTCTTCCAGACCGCGACCGGCTTCGACTACCGCGTGCGTTTCAATGTCGGTGTCGCCATGAATTTTCCAGGGCCGGTCACTGTGACCGTCAAGTGGGGCACGTCGGCCGACGACGAAAACGCCAAGGCGCAAACCTGCGGACCCTTCGACGCGAAGTCGGGCGTCGCGTGGAACACATGCGAGCACAGGTTCACGGCGACCGGCGCGCAAACAATCCTCACGATTTCCGGTACGTCGGGTACTCGCTACATCGGCCTGGACAAGGTCTCGGTCGACTGCTATGCCCCGTTGGGAGTCGCCAACCTGTGCAACAACGGGCCGTTTTTTTGAGGCCGCTCACCACGCGATGCTGACGCGCGCTCCTCCCAACGGCGAGCGCTCGATGCGCGTGATGCCACCGTGCAGCTTGGCGACTTGCTGCACGATCGCGAGGCCCAGGCCATGACCGCCGGTATGCCGCGCACGGCTTTCATCGAGCCGCTCGAAGGGTTCGAACAGCAGACCGCGTTGCGCCTCGGGAATGCCGGGTCCGTCATCGTCGACGTGAATCCAGGTGCGATCGTCTCGCCGCTCAGCCGATAGCACGACTTGCGAGCGCGCATACGAGAGCGCGTTGCGAACCAGATTGAACACGGCGCGATGCATCTGATGCGCATCGCATCGCACATGATCGAATTCGCTCGCCAGCGGTAGTTGCGAGATCGTCTTCTCGAGGCGCGGAATGAGTTGCGCGGACTCGATCGCTTGCCGCATCAATTCGCTCAAGCTCGTGTCTTCGGGTTCGAACACGGCCGTGTGCTCGAGCCGTGCGTATTCGAGCAACTCCGCTACCAGCGATTCGAGTTCCTTGAGGTCCACAGACATGCCTTCGGACAGCGCGCGCGCGCGCTCCGGCTCACGCGTCTCCTTCATCATTTCGAGTGCGAACACGAGCTGCGCGATGGGCGTGGTCAACTCATGCGCGACACTGCTCGTCAACCGCTTTTGTGCTTCGATCAATTCGCGTATGCGCATCGACATCTGATCGATGGCGGCGGCGAACGTCTTGACCGTGGGGGAGCGGACCGACGAACCGCTGACAGCAAAATTGCCAGCGCCGATTTGTTCGGTCACGACGCTCAAATGTTCGAGGTCGCGCCAGAAGGGGCGAAACCAGAACCACAGCACGGGCGCAGCGGCAATCGCCGCGAACAACAGCAAGTAGAGGTAGCCGCTCAGAGAATTGCTTGTCGACAACCTGAGTTCGCTGCCGATCACGAGAGGTGTCCCGGGCAGGCGTTGATACGCCAACGTCATGCCGTACGGCATCGAAGCAAACGCAACCTCGCCATTCTTGAAACGCTCTATCTCTTCAGGCGCAGAATCTTTCAGCGCGCTAGCTTCACTTTGGATGCGCAGTCCGTTGGGATAGAAACGGCGTGCCGAATCCAGCGTCGGTTGCCATTGATCTTGTGGAATTGCTTCGAGTCGTTTGAGTGACCACGCATAACGCGCGTGCGAGCTCACGCGGACTTGTTCCACAAAGGACTTGCCCGTGATGAACTCGTCGGAAACATAGTTGCCCGCTACCAGCAACAGCACCACGGGAATCATGATGGCCAGATAGAGGCGAAGGAACTGTTTTCCCATCACCTATCTCATTGAAGCGCGCGCCGTCGCGTCGATCACGATCACACACTCCCTTCTTCGATGGCCAGCAGATAACCCATCGAGCGAACCGATACGATGAGATCAGGCATTGCGCCGGCCTCATCGAATTTTTTTCGCAGACGGAACACGCGTGCGTCGATTGCGCGACCCACGCCATCGTAGGGAATCTTACGCAGCACGCGCTGTAGTTGATCGCGCGTGACCAAGTTGCCGCAGTGAGAAAACAGCAACCAGAAAAGCTCGAAGTCCGCCGGTGTCAATTGCACTTTGCGGTCCTGATAAGTCACCAGGCGAGCGGCTCGGTTGACCGCGATATGACCTCTCGTCAACGTGCTCTCGCGCGTGCGGCTGGATGCGTCAGGTCCGGCGCGTCGCAATAGCGCCTCGATGCGCGCGAGCAGCACGCGCGGCTCGAGCGGCTTGACCACATAATCGTCGGCGCCTAATTCGAGGCCGAGCACGTGATCGATGTCTTCGCGACGCGCGGTATAAACAATAATCGGCACGCTGCTCATCGCACGCAACTCGCGACAGATTTGATAGCCATCCTTGCCGGGCAACATGATGTCGAGGATGACCAACGCCGGTCGCTCGGCCATGAAGCGTTGTACTGCCATCGCGCCGTCGTGCTCGACGATCAGTTCGAGCCCATGGCCGTTCATGTAGTCGCGAATCAACGCCGCGAGACGCTGACTGTCCTCGACAAGAAGAATGCGGCGCAGATGCGGCGCGCTTTGTGTGTTGAGTGCGACATTCACAATGAAATCCGATCGGGCTACAACGAAGGCACTGATCGAAATTAACAGAAGCGCGTCACGCCGAGTTCGCAATTCGTTCGAATTGTTATAGCAGCTGTAGCAATTCACAAAGCACGATCAAGCGACGGGTCCCTTTCGTCCCTTCTGCGAATACAAATCGATCTTCTGTCGTCGCATAGATGCAACGCTGCTTCGAATTCGAGGAGATTTCTGCCATCGGCCCGAAACCCGCGTCCCGCAAGGCTTTCCGAGCAATGGCATGAACACTCGATAACAAACGGAACAATTTGGAACCGGCCGCCGAGCCGCTTTCTCCACGATGGTCGCACGCATGCAAAGCGTTTCGCACATTCATCTTCGAGGGAGTGGTTCATGTTCAAGGAAAGATCGTTGGCAAGAGGATTGCGCCTCGCGTTCGGAGGCAGTCTCGCGGGCGTCGCGCTAGTCTCACCTCTCGCATTCGCGCAGGATGTGCAACGAGGCGAAAAGGTCGAAGTGACCGGTTCGTCCATCAAACGCATCGATGCCGAGACCGCGCTGCCTGTGCAGGTCATCACGCGACAGGAAATCAACCGGCTCGCTCCGCAAAACACCGAAGACTTGTTGAAAACGATTTCAGCGACCAATACTGCGGGCGCACTGCAAACTCAGTCGGGTATCAGCGCGACAACGAGCGGCGCGTCGACGGTATCGCTGCGCGGTCTGGGTTCCAAACGTACGCTGGTGCTCGTGAATGGGCGTCGAATCGCGCCGTTTGGCAGTGTCGCCGGTGGCGGCGGTGCGGCCTCGGTCGACGTCAATAGCATCCCGCTCGCGGCAATCGAACGGGTCGAGGTCCTCAAGGACGGCGCGTCGGCGGTCTATGGTAGCGACGCAGTGGCCGGCGTGATCAACTTCATCCTCGTCAAGGAATATTCCGGCTTGGATCTGAGCATCGGATATGGCCAGACCACGCATAGCGGCGACGGGCGGTCCTACGATGAGAACGCGTTGGTCGGTTTCGGCAGTCTTCAAAAAGATCGCTTTAACGTGATGATCAATGCGTCGCATAACCACGAAGACGCGATCGTCGGACGGCAGCGCAACTTCGCCAATTCATCGGTCAACGTAACCGAAGGCAACGACACCACTTCGGGAAATACTTATCCGGCAACCATCGTCAATGCGGGTGGCGCGAGCCGCAGCTTTCTTGCTCCCGCGTTTGCAGCGCAAGTCGCAAACGGTACATACCCCACGTTCGGATTTACGGATTGCGCGCCATCGATTGCCAGTCCATTGTTTCCGAATAATCGCTGCCGTTTCGATCCTGCGCCTTTCATTCAGTTGATTCCCGAACAGAATCGCACGGCCGCCAACATTCAGGCGCGCTTTGCAATCGACGCGAATAATCAAATTTATACGGAACTG
>JBBSEF010000146.1:0-4344 GCA_038240015.1 Burkholderiales bacterium | reverse complement strand
GGTGCGCCGCGGACAACCGTCTTCACGTTCGCGTCGGATTTCTGAAGCGGAAAGAAATGTCATGGACCTGAACATCCTTCACGACATCACCTTCTACGCGCTGTATGCGGCGTTGGCGATCGCGGTCTTCGTCGCCATCGAGCGGCTGTTCTTTTTCTCGCAGACGTCGAGGCGTACGCGTGAACTCGAAGATGCGGTCGAGCAGGGAGCGATGCCGCCCGTGGCATTGGTCAATGCCGACAACGTGCCGGCCCGCGCGGCCAAGCACATGCTCGATCGATTGCCGAACATCGAGTCGCGGCACGACCTCGAAGATCTATCCGAAGAAGTGTTCATCGATTCGCGCACGCAGTTGTCCAAGCGCTTGTGGATGCTCGATACGATCGTGACGGCATCGCCTCTGCTGGGCTTGCTGGGCACGATCCTCGGCATCATCGATACCTTCGTTGCGCTCGCGCGTTCGGGAATTTCGGATCCTTCGGGCGTGTCGGCGGGTATCGGCACCGCCTTGTATGCGACCGCGCTCGGCATCTCGGTCGCGCTCTTCGGGCTCTTGTTCTTCAATCTCTTTCAAGAGCGCATCGAGAGACTGTCGGACCAGATGAAGGTACTGATCCTGAGGCTGTCGGCATTGAAGCCGGGGATGAAGTCGAACGTTTGAAGCGCGACCGCGATCGTTGCAAAGGCAGCGATCGCCGTCCGCGGGCTCTTTGCGCCGCCGCTTGGATCAATAGCCGCCCGACGCGAAGTTTTCGAACTTGGTGAACTCGCCGATGAAAGTTAGGCGCACCGTCCCGATCGGTCCGTTGCGCTGCTTGCCGATGATGATCTCGGCAACACCCTTGTCCTGCGAGTCGGCGTTGTAGACCTCGTCGCGATAGATGAAGAGGATCAGGTCGGCGTCCTGTTCGATCGCACCCGATTCGCGCAAATCGCTCATCACCGGACGCTTGTTGGGTCGCTGCTCGAGACTTCGATTGAGTTGCGAGAGCGCGATCACGGGGCACTGCAGTTCTTTCGCCAACGCCTTCAGCGACCGCGAGATTTCCGAAATCTCGGTCGCGCGATTTTCTCCGGTCGAACTCGCCGACATCAATTGCAGATAGTCCACGATGATCAAGCCGAGCTTGCCGCATTGACGCGCAAGGCGACGCGCGCGTCCGCGCAGCTCGACCGAGGTGAGCGCGGGCGTTTCATCGATCGACAACTGCGCGTCCTGCATCTTCTGGATCGCGTGCGTGAGCCGCGGCCAATCGTCATCGGCGAGACGCCCGGTGCGGACCTTGTGTTGATCGAGCCTGCCGACCGAACCCAGCATGCGCATCGCGAGTTGCGTCCCTGCCATCTCCATCGAGAACACCGCAACCGGCAGGCCCTGATCGATCGCCACATGCTCGGCGATGTTGAGCGCCAATGCGGTCTTGCCCATCGACGGCCGGCCGGCGATGATCACCAGGTCGCCGGCCTGAAGTCCCGAGGTCTTCGAGTCGAGATCGGAGAAACCGGTCGGCACGCCCGTGATGTCGCTCGGGTTGTCCCGATGGTAAAGCTCGTCGATGCGCTCGACGACCTGGGTCAACAGCGGCTGGATGTCGACGAAGCCTTGCGTGCCGCGCGCGCCTTCCTCGGCGATAGCGAATACCTTGGCCTCGGCCTCGTCGAGAAGCGTAGCGACTTCGCGGCCGTTGGGGTTGAGCGCAGCCTCCGCGATTTCGTCGCTGACCGAAACGAGCTTGCGCATCACCGCGCGGCCTCGAACGATTTCAGCGTAGCGACGGATGTTGGCCGCCGACGGCGTGTTCTGCGCGAGCGCGTTCAGATAGACGAGGCCACCGACTTCGTCGGCCTTGGCCGAAGACGACAGCGACTCGAACACCGTTATCACGTCGGCCGGGCGCGCCTGATCGATCAGACGTGCGATGTGCTGAAAGATCAAGCGATGGTCGTGGCGATAGAAGTCTTCGCCGTGGAGGTAGTCGGAGATCTTGTCCCACGCGGCGTTGTCGAGCAACAAACCGCCTAGCACCGATTGCTCGGCCTCGATCGAATGCGGCGGAACGCGCAGCGATTCGAGCTGTTGATCGTGGCTCCCGCTCGCACGGTCGTGCGAAACAGCGGACTGAAGAGCCGGTCGCAGAGGGATCGCTGTGTTCATCGATTCAAGGGCAGCGCGCATCGGCCGTTTGCGTCAGGAATATGGCGATTCACTATAGTTCAACGGCAGCGCGCGGGCTGTGGGCAAGGTTGTGGAAATGTCTGTGTGTCTTCGGTGCAATCGCCTTCAATAACTCCAAACAAAAGGCCGGGCAAGCCCGGCCTTCGTTCATATCGACGATGCGCAATCCGTATTGCGCGTTCAGTGAAATTCCATCACGCGTGTTCGCCGAGTACCGACACCGTGATGTCGCTCAGCACATCGGTATGAAGAGCAACGGACACCGGATGATCGCCGACGGTCTTCAATGGTCCGTTGGGCAGGCGTACTTGCGCCTTCTCAACTTTGAAGCCCTGCTTGCCCAATGCTTCGGCAATGTCGAAGTTCGTGACCGAGCCGAACAAGCGCCCATCGACACCCGCCTTCGCGGGAATCTGCAGCGTGAGACCCGACATCTTTTCGCCGACGCCCTGTGCAGCGGCGAGCTTGTCGGCTGCGGCCTTTTCCAGGTCCGCTCGCTTGCCCGCGAACTCGGCGATGTTAGCCTCGGTCGCGCGACGCGCCATGCGTTGCGGGATCAGGAAGTTGCGCGCGAAGCCGTCCTTCACACGCACCACGTCGCCGAGGTTGCCCAGATTGTTGACCTTCTCGAGAAGAATGATTTGCATAGCGATCTTTCTTGTTTAGGTCAGCCGTGCAGGTCGGTGTACGGCAACAGCGCGAGGAAACGCGCGCGCTTGATCGCACCGTCGAGTTGGCGCTGGTAGTGCGCCTTGGTACCGGTCAGGCGAGCCGGCATGATCTTGCCGTTCTCCTGAATGAAGTCCTTGAGCAGCTCGACATCCTTGTAGTCGATCTGGTCGACCTTGGCGGCCGTGAATCGGCAGAAGCGCTTGCGCTTGAACAGCGGGTTCTGCTGTTGGCGCTTCTTGAGATCCTTGCCTTTGCCTTTTCCTTTGCCGAAGCGTCGTGGTGAGGGCATGTCTATCCTTTGCGGTCAATTGTGATTGATTCAATCGCGTCGATATTCGCGTCGAAATCGACGATGTGAAAAACGGTCCGTTTGCTTTTGCGGCTGCGATTCGCGAGAAAACCGATGAAGCGATAAGTGTCATCGAGCCTGCATGCCGCCAACCGATGTGCAACGCTTTCAAGACCAATCGCGGGCACCTCGACTTCCACCTGCCGCAATTGTCCGGCTTCGATCAACTCCGAGCGATGGTGCAGCACGCAGTCGATGAGCGGGATGCCTGAAGGCGTGTAGCGAAGTACGTCGCGCGCGGTCAGCCTGGCGGTGAGTTCAAAGCGGTTGATCAAGTCAACGCGTCAAGCGGCTTCCGGAGCTTCTTCCACAACGGGCGCGGGTGTCGCCGGCTCATCGCGGGGCGCGGCGGGTCTCGGTGCATCCCTCTGCGCATCTCTCGACGCATCTCTCGACGATTCTCTGGGCGCATCTCTGGATGTCTCTCGCGATGAATCCCGAGACGCATCCTTGGCACCCTCCTTCATCATCGGCGACGGCGCGACCTCGGCCTTCTTGGTCGTGACGATCAGGTGACGAATGATCGCGTCGTTGAACTTGAAGCCGTGCTCGAGCTCGTCGAGCGTCGCGCGATCGGCTTCGATGTTCATGCACACGTAGTGCGCCTTGGCGATCTTGTCGATCTGGTAGGCCAATTGCCTGCGGCCCCAGTCTTCGACGCGATGAATCTTTCCGGACTTGCCGGTCACCAATCCCTTGTAGCGCTGGATCATTGCGGGCACCTGCTCGCTCTGATCGGGATGGATGATCAATACGATCTCGTAATGACGCATGAATACTCCTTGTGGACAGTCCGTGAGGACAGGGATGGCCGCCCGCGATGCGTGCACGGTGCGGCAAGGAAATGAAGCCTGCGATAGTAGCGTCTATGCGCACATCGCGTCAACCGAGGGCTGCGCGAATCGATGGCGTGAAGTCCTCACGCGGCAACACGCTCCGACTTGGTTGCGGCTTCGCCGGCGCTGCTCACTGCGCCGCGGGAAAGTATGCTCGACGCGCGTTCGGCGCGCATCACGCCGCTCAACACGGCCTTCATCGACGCGTGGACGATGTTTGCGTCGATACCCACGCCGAACAACGCCGGCCCGCCATCGACGCGCACCTCGAGGTAGGCCGCCGCGCGCGCCTGCGCGCCGCCGCTGATGGC
>JBBSEF010000145.1:0-4473 GCA_038240015.1 Burkholderiales bacterium | reverse complement strand
GGCGCCGAACAGCGCGCCGTCGTAGGCGCCGCTGTTGTTGTGAAGCGCATCGCGCTTGAACTCGAGCTTGTCCAGCGCCGACCAGCGGCCGCCCAGCGGACGATAGACCCCCGACAGATCGGCGCGTGCGAGCAGACCGCGTACGCCATTGGACTGCGACACGTTGAAGACCTGCGCCGTCGCGGCGAAGGCGACGCCTGCATCGGCCTGACGAAGAAAGCTCGTCGTCAATCCGTGACGATCGGCCAGTTGACCGTTGCGGCTTTCGATGCGGCCGGTCCAGGTCCACAGGGCTTCGCGCCAGGTTGCGCCCGCCGAGAAGGCCGTGAAGTTTTCGGTGAGCGTCGCGATGGTCGCCGCCGAGCCGACGCCGTTCGAGTAACTCCCTGCGCCGCCGAGCGCAGTCGGCGAATTCGATGAGACGCCATAAGACGAGAACGACGATGCCGTGCTGTTGCCGATCGAGCCGGGCGCGACCAGCCCGCCGCTGGTGGTCGATGCCGCAGGACCATTACCGTGAAAGGTGCGGCTGCTGTCGGCCGAGAAGTCGACGCTCCAGCGGTCGTCGATCGGAAGCGATTGTTTGAGGCCCAACACGCCGAACGTGCGCGGGCCGTATTCCGAAATCGCCGATTGATTGAGCGTGCTCGTGAGCTTCGCGCCCTTCCACGGATCGGATTGAAAGCCGACGCGCGTCGTCAACGCATGAAAGGCCGAACTCACCGCATATTCTTCGGCCGCGATCACCTTCCACTGCTCGGTCAACGCATAGGCAGCGCCGAGCACATAGCGCGACGGATAGTCGGTGCTCTCGTTCTTGCCGCCGACGCTCACGTTGGCCTCTGCACTCAACTCGAGACGATTGTCGAGGAAGCTGCGCGTCGCGCCCGCAGTGATCTGACGCGATTCGTGCTTTTCTCCGCTCGAGGCGGTGTCGTTGGCCAGCACGCCGCCGATGCGCAAGGTCCACGGCAGGAGCTTGTATTCGATCTGCCCGCTCGCCGCGTCGCGCTGCGCGTGATTGATCAGGCTCGTCAAGTGATACGCCTGACCGATCAGCATGGTCTGTGGTGCGAGCACATATTGCGCGTCGATGCCGGCCTTCGATGTGCCGCCTTCGACCGCGTTCTGCTGATTGACGCCGAAGCCTGCGCCCTGCCGGCGCAGATAAGCGATGGCGTTGAACTGCTCGTCGTTGTGCTCGACTTCGATCAGATGCGCGCCGCCCGATGCGTCGCGTGTGTACGCGGAGAGTGGCTGTGCGCTTCTGCTCTTGGCCGCTTCGATACGCAGCTCGGTATCGAGCGGCAGCTTGATCTTTGCATCGACGCCCACGAGGTCCGATGTATTCGTCGTGCTCGCATCGCGAATCGCGGACACACCGGTCGTTACGCGGCCATCGAATAACTCGACCGCGGCGCGTCCGCCCACGCTCAATTTTTTCGCGCCCGCTCCTTCGGTCTCGTATTCCGCAACGATGAAGATCGGATTGAAGTTGGCGTCGCGGCTTTGGATCGGCTCGCGGAAGAACAGCGTGCCCCCCGCGTAGTCGATGTCGTAGTCGATGTAGCGCGAGAGGGCGCGCGCTTCGACGATCACGTCGCTGCGAAAGCGATCGCGCGTCTCGACGCGGACGCGTTCCGAATTGATCAGGATGTTGGCCTGCGAAAGCCGATACAGACCCGACGTGCCGTTGCCCGCGATCTCGTCGCGGCCATAGCCTTGCGCGGTGTCCGATGCGAAGCCGATGAAGCTGATGCCGTTGGCGCGGTACTCGGTCTTGATGCCGCTCAAGGTGCGGCTGTAGCGCGCGAGCTTCGATTGCGTGAGCCCGGTTTCGAAATCGCCGAACAGCGCATAGAACTGATCGCGCTCGAGCTTCAGGTAAAGCTTGGACGCGCTCGCCGCATCGGGCCGCTGCTGCGATCCGTCGCCATAGAGCGTATAGAACTGGCGCGGGTTGATGACGCCGAGCAAGGACTGGCGCTGGCGTTCCGCCGTGGGCTTGGCCGAGTCGTAGGCGAGCGTGAGCAGCCAGTCGCCGAGGATGCGGCCCTTCGCGTACACGCTGACTTGGCCCGAAGCATCCAGATGCGCGCGATCCACAGGGTGCCCGTCTTCAGGCAACGCCTCCATGTGCGACTTGAGCTTGTCGTAGCCGACCGTGCCTTTCGCGAAGCCCACCACGATCCAGTCGCGTTGTGCGGACACCAGCCAGGCGCGCACTTCCTGCGAACGCGCTTGCGAACCCGACAGCGAATTGGACTGTGAAGTGGATTGCGTGAGCGAGGTCGTGCGATCGAAATCGAATTGCAGGACCACCGAGCCTGTCTCGGTCGTGGGCGCGAGCTCGATGTAGGCGATGCCGTCGTCGCCCTCGACCTTGTACTGCGTCGGATTGCGATCGAGGCCGGCGAGCTGGCGGCTCTGCTGCAACTCCACTTCAAGAGCCGCCGTGTACGGCGCGTTGACTCTATACGGCCCGATCAGGCCCGCGCGCACCGGGCGTCCATGACGATCGACGATGCGCACTGCGAGCACCGGCTTGTGGATGCCGTCGGCGATCAGCAACGATTGTTCGGGCACGAACTCGACACGCGCCGGCGCGTTCGCGTAATGCACGACGCGCGTCAGATGCCGGACCACGACCGCGCCGTCCGCTGCGACGATATCGGCCTCGAAGGCGTTGTCGCCATCGATCAGCGGCAGCCCACGCCACGCGCTGACCGCATAGCTCTTGTCGGCGCTGACTTCGGTGCCGTCGAAGGCGAGCGCGCTGACCGGGCGACCCGCGTTGGAGAGGCGCACGGTCTGATTCGCGTCGTGCTTGATCGCCACGCGCACCGCAGGCGCGCGCGGGTTGTGATCGGCCTTCGGAAAAATCCATTCGATGCCGCGCGTGCGGCCTTCGAGCCAATGTTCGTTGCCGCCCGCGGCCGTCACCTCGTCCTGGATCGCGCGACGCGCGTGGGTCGGGTCGAGCGCGGGCGCCGTCGGGCCCAAGCTGGCGTTCGAGTTTGCGATCGCAACTGCGCCTGAAGCCGCGCTCGATGCGGACGCGGCCGCGCTCGATGCCGAGGCCTTCTTGCGCACATGAAAGTCTGCACGCATCAGACTGCCGCCCTGCCCTTCGACGAATTGCGAGAACGACCTCCCCGCGAAGCGCGTGTTCTGAATGCAGGCATTCGCTTCGAGGTCCGCGTTGCCGAGACGAGGCAACGCATCGACATCGAGCTGCACGACGTGCGTACCGGGACGCACGCCTTCGAAGTGATACAAGCCGTCCTTGTCGCTGACGACGTAGTTGCCGTCGTCGAGCAGCACGCGCGCGTTCGCAACGCCTCTGACATCGGCGCCCTCGGTGCACGCGCCTTCGATGACGCGGCCGATGATGGTGAAGGCGTCCGAGAACAGAGGTGCGCGAATCTTGATCGCGGCCGAAGCGACGTTCGATGCCGCGATGCCGGCCGCGCTTGCCGACGCGCTGTTGATCGCATCGCCGAGCGGTGCGCCGGCAATCACCTGCGTCACATAAGTAAGACTGATCTGACCATTCGCGGGCACATCGCCGACGGCGATCGCGAGCGTGCGGCCATCTCTTGCGATGACGGGATCGGCGGCCTTCCTGCCCGAGACATGCAGCGACCCGGCCTTGTAGCGCAGACCGGCGGGCAGGCGATCGTCGATCACGACCCGCGGCGCGGCCGACGTGGTGCTGCGGTTCTGCACCGTGATCTGGTATTGCACGAAGTCGCCGGTCGATGCGAGCGCGACCGACGCGAGCTTCTGCACAACGATGCGGGTCGAAACCGGATCGATCGCCACATCGACCTTGAACGGACTGCCTGGCGGAATCGTGAAGCGATCACCGAACGAGCCGGGACCGATCGCGAAACCCTCACCGTTGGCCGCGTGCAGCGCGATCAGCGTGGCCGCGGGCACGATCGATGGCGCGGTGTATCCAGCCGGCGCAACGATCCGCAATACGTAGTCGCCCGCCGCCAGCATGGGAAAACGAAAGCCGCCCGGCGAAACGGAATAGACGCGGCCCGACGCATCGCTGATCTGCGCGCCGCTCGTCACCGTGGCCGGGTAGGCGGACACACCGTCGTCTCCGAACACCGCGGCCGGCTGGCCGGTCGCGACGTTGACGATCGTGATGATCGCGCCATTGATCGGTTGTCCGCTGGTCGAGTCGAACACCACGCCAAAGGGATCGACCAACGCGGTGGTCTGCGAGGTGTCCGAAGGATAGATCGCATCGACGTAATAAACCGTGATGCTTGTGTTCGGACCGACTGCGAGACGGCAATCGAAACGCGGCGACGGTGGCGCATCGGACACGCTTTGCAGCGCCCCGACGAAAACGCCGGTGTCCGCACCGGTTTCCTGAAGGCGGACCACTTCCTCGTCGCCCCCGCTAGCGCTGACGCGCACATCGACGAACTCGCGCAGCGTCGAATCGAGGTTGCG
>JBBSEF010000144.1:0-4516 GCA_038240015.1 Burkholderiales bacterium | reverse complement strand
GTCGCCTGCGCCGTTTCGAGCAAGGCCCGCGCTTCATCGAGGACGGCCGCCTGTACGTCGGGGCCGAGCAATTCCTTCGGCACGCCCGCGACGCTCAACAATCCGAAGCGTTTCGAGAAGCCCAGCGAACCGACCATGTTGACCGCCAGCTCCGAAGCGCGCTTGAGGTCGTCGGACGCGCCGGTCGACACATTGCCGAACGCCAGCAGTTCCGCCTCGCGACCGCCGAGCAGCATCGCGATGCGGCTCGCGAGTTCCCCCTCGCGGTAGATCGGGTCCTCGGTCTCGCGCGTGATCCAGGTCACGCCGAGCGCCTGCCCGCGCGGTTCGATCGTGATGCGCTCGACCAAGCCGGTCTCCAGCCAGTGGCCGACCAGCGCATGGCCCGCCTCGTGGATCGCGAGACGCTTGCGCGTCGCTTCGGTCAGCAGATCCTTGATCGACGAGATCTCGCCGCCCATCTGATGCGTCTCGATGGCACGCATGAGATGCGCGGCCGTGAGCTGCGCATCGCCCGCCTCGGCCGCCGACGACGCGGCCTTGTTGACGATGTTGGCAATGTCAGCCGGTGACAGGCCCTGCGTCATGCGTGCGAGTGCCATCGTGTCGGCCGAGCCATCGTGCGTGACGCGATCGATGTAGAGCGCGAAGAGCGCGGCGCGCTCGGGCAGGGTCGGCATGCCGAGCTGCACCAGCATGTCGAAACGACCGGGACGGCGCATCGCTTCGTCGACGTTCGACTCGTGATTGGTCGCGGCCACCACGGTGACGTTGTCGAGCGCCGAGAAACCGTCCATCTCGGTCAGCACGCGATTGATGATGCGATTGCCTTCGGCCTCGGCGCCGCGCATCTCGCCGGTGCTGCGCTTGCCGATGCCATCGATCTCGTCGATGAAGAGGACGCACGGCGCGTGCTTGCGCGCATACGCGAACAACTCGCGGACCTTGTTGACGCCCTGCCCGTAGAACATCGCCGTGAAATAGGAGCCGTCCACCGCGATGAAGTTGGCGCCGCTCTCGCCGGCCAGCGCCCTGGCGATCAGCGTCTTGCCCACGCCGGGCGGGCCGACCAGCAGCACGCCGCGCGGCGCACGCGCGCCGAGCTTGGCGTAGGCGGACGGATCGCGCATGAAGGCCTTGACGCGATGAAGGGCACGCTTGGCCTCCGCATTGCCGACGACGTCGCCGAAGGTCGTGTCGGGCGTCTTCGCGAGCTTGGTCGCAATGCTGCCGCCCATGCGCATCTGCACTTTCATGAAGACGAACAGGCCGCCGAGCAGAAGCATCATCAACAACAGCGTCGAGCCAATCGACGAAATGGATTCGAACAGCCGTCGCGCCGCCGGACGCGGATCGACATCGACGTGGACCAGCGCGAAGCCCGCGGCGGCACTGCGGTCGCCCAACTTGTCGAGGACCGTACCCGCGCAAGAAATTCGCGAGCAGCCGGGAACGACCGTGCTTTCCTGCGCGCCGTCCTTCAGCGTGTACAGCACGACGCCCGGCGACGAATCGGCGATGGCGACCGACGCGACGCGGCCTTCGTCCAGCGCCGTACGAAAGGCCGAGGCATTGGCCGGGTGCGAAAGCCATGCGTCGGGAGCGGCTTCGAAGGCGAGCTGGTCGGTGCTCTTGCGGGCGTTCGCGTCGATCGTGGCGCGATCGGACAAAGCGAACCAGCCGGAGGCGACGACGAATGCGACCGAGGCGGTCGCGACGATGCGCAGATGGGCGCGCAGGGGCGCGAGGAAGCGAGTGAGTAGGTTCATGACCGCGGAGCCGAGGGGTTCGACGACGTTGTCGTCTTCATCGACAGGTGCGGCGGGTTCTTGATGGGGGGGTTGCGCGAGAGAGCGGTGTCGAATGCAGTGTCGCTGACTTCGGCGGCGTCCGACGACCGTCCGCTTCAATGGAGGGTTGGGCGGAATGCGGTCAAAGGCGTGGCCCTGTTCCGCGACTCGAATGCCATACCGACAAGACGACGAGTTGGCCGCCCGCGATTCGGTAATAGACGAAGTATCGGATCCGACCAAGATGCAGCCTTCGAACCGACATAAGACGCGTGTTGCCGATTCTTACGCCCACACCCGGTTGCTTCAGCAGAAGCGCAAACGCAGCTTTCAGGTCTTCACGTACCGCGAAGGGCGCCGCGAGCCTGTTCTCGCCTCACCATCTCTCAGCGCGTTCGATCTCCGACGCGGCACGGACGGTAATCCGCAGAAGCAACGTCACGTTCAGCGAATACGATCAAGGCGCGAGAAAAGTTCCTCAGCGGAGATCGTCTCGCCGCGATCGGCTTCAGCAATCGCTTCGAGGAGTTCTGCCTCGTCTTCCGGCGACAGATGAACCTCTTCCTCGTCTTTCTGCGTGAGCACAGTGACGGTTTCCCCTTCGACGAGGTCGAGGCCTTCGACGACAACTTTGCCGTCAACGACGGTACCGGTAGCTAGTTGCATTCGCGAATCGTACTCCCGCTACTGTGAGGTTCGATCTACCGTTGAAACATATCGTCGATCGACTTGCATAAACCAAAAATGGGCCGACGCACCGCCAAGTGTCATAATGCCGACGACATTTGTCATGGAGAACGCCATGTCGACGAACTCGCTTTCCCGCGCGAAATTACCGAAGAAGCCGTCAGACATTTCCAAACACTCGCTCCCAAGATTCGGACGGATCGTACGCAAAGCGAGAGCGACTCGCGCGAGCAATAAAGGAGCGCTTTTGGCGGAGGCGACGAAAGCCGCTTTTTCCGATTCGTCTTTTTACGAAAGAGTCGTGGACATTCTCGGCGTTGACCACCACGGCGATCATTCGGTAGACACCCTTCTGGATGTCCACGCGCTGGTAGGGCGCGGCTTGCCGCGCGAGAGCCTGGCGATTTTTATTGCGGGCTTCGATCGCATCAAGCCGGTCGATCTTTACGCGGCATTGGGCATCAGTGGTCGGACCGTGCAGCGCCACGCAGCATCAACAAACAAGTCCTTGAGCGCGGACAACAGCGGTCGGCTATGGGATCTCGCGGAAGTGAAAGCGCTTGCCACCAGCGTTTTCGGTGGCCAGCCTGAAGCCGAACAATGGCTCGATCGTCCCGCCCTTGCGCTCAATGGCAGTCGCCCCATTGAGCTGATGAAAACCATTCAAGGCTCGAAGGCTGTCAAGGATTTACTCGCGCGAATCGAACACGGTGTCTATACGTGACGCCGTTGCCAACTGCGTTACGAGTGGAGCCTGATATTCCGGGCATTGTTGGTTGGCGCTTGGGCCGTATGCAATACCGCGATGCCTGGAATAGTGGATACGGGGCACGCGAGTATGGAGGCCGGTGGAATGTAGTCGGCCGCTCGATCGTTTACGCCAGCCTCGACCCGTCCACCGCTCTGGCTGAGGTTGCGGTTCATGTGTCCTTCCAAACATTGCTCGTCGTGCCGCACGTGATGACCAACTTTCGCGTGCTCGATGCCGCCAAGGTTCGAGTGGTGGGCGCGAGCCAGTTGAGCGCGCATCCCGATTGGCTTGAACCGGGCTTGCCAACGCCCGCGCAGCAAGCGTTCGGTACATCCCTATTCACAGAGAAGCACCCATTTGTCGTAATTCCAAGCGTGGTTTCGCCGCACAGTTGGAACCTGATGTTCGATGCGGAACTTGCCAAGCTGAATATCGATTATGAATTGATTGGCCATGAGCAATACAGGCTGGACCGACGGCTTGCATCGGCCGCAATCGCGATCGCAAAAAAGCGTAGATTGAAAAAACGACGTGGGAGCGGATCGACTTGAAGGCGCGATAAGAGTGTTTGGAATCAAAGAAAGAAATTCGTGGAAAACTTTGGCACTCAACTAACACTTGTCGTCGGCATTCTCATCGTTTGTTTCACAGGACCAGCGATCGCATTTTTCTTTTTGATTCGTAGAAAGAAAAAAATTAGAGCACGGCGGCGATCACCCATTGCTAAGGAACTTTTGCGCGGACCTGGGCATTCGCTGCGCGAGCAACTGATAGACGCGTCCGAGGACATGCTCTGGGATTTGACTCTTTTGGTGGTGATCCCATTGGTTGTGCTGACCCTGTTTTTGGCTCAGAGCAACCTGCGCGGGCTAACCAATATGGTGTCCGTTGCGCTGATCTATGCAGTAGCCGCATTTGCGTTCATCGCTTTCATGGTTAGAAAACTCGTGAAAGCCGGGGCGCGCCTAGATAATTTAAGGGCCGGCTTTGACGCCGAGCTCGCGGTCGGGCAGGAGCTCGATCAGCTGATGCGTCAGGGCGCGTTCGTCTTTCACGATGTACCTGCAGACAACTTCAATATCGATCACGTTGTGATCTCGTCATCGGGTGTCTTTGCAGTTGAGACCAAGGGCTATACAAAGCCAAAGCAAGGTGAATCGCCCCGGGTTCCATGGAGGCCAGTTGGTTTAAGTCATGCCGGTATAGCGACCTGCTCGGCGAGATGCCGATAGTAGTTTGCCTCAGCCTCGGCGGGCGGGATGTAGCCGATGGGCTCCAGCAGTCGGTG
>JBBSEF010000143.1:0-4620 GCA_038240015.1 Burkholderiales bacterium | reverse complement strand
GCGCCGATCAGGTCGGGCACGCCGGCGCGCGTGATGAGATAGCTGAATAGACCCGCGTTGGCGATGATGAACATGATCACCGACGACGAGATCACCGACTTCTTCAACACCGCGCCGACATCGACGATGCGCGTCTCGCGATAGATCACGACGCCGACGATCAACGCGTAGAACACCGCGACGACTGAGGCTTCGGTCGGCGTGAAGATGCCGCCGTAGATGCCACCCAGGATGATGACCGGCATCAAGAGCGCAAGCGCCGCGTGCGTGACGACGATGCGCCGCAGGCGCGGCACGATCAGGAATACCGCGAGGTAGATCAGCGGTGCGAGCAGATGCGCGGTGGGATTCGATACCACGCGCTTGGTCACCATCACGACCGCACCGAACCCCACGATGAACGCGATGTCGATCGCCGCGGTGACGATGGACAGGCGTCCATCGCCGTCGGTCTTTCCCCAGCCCTTGATCTTGCAGGTGATGAAGACCCACAACATCAAGGCGACGCCGATCAGGAGGCCCGGCCCGAAACCGGCGATGAAGAGTTCACCGATCGACACTTCGGCCGATACGCCGTAGAGAATCATCGGGATCGACGGCGGGATGATCACGCCCAGTTCAGCCGAGGTAGCCTGCAACGCCGCAGCATACGTGACCGGATAGCCGCGCTTGATCAACGCGGGAATAAGGATCGCGCCGATCGCGAACGTGGTCGCGACCGACGACCCCGACACCGCTGCGAAGATCATGCAGGTCAGCACGCACGTCATCGGCAACCCGCCCTGCACGCCGCCGACGATCGAACGCGCGAACTCAACGAGGCGGCGCGAGATGCCGCCGGTCTCCATCAGATTGCCCGCGAGGATGAAGAAGGGAATCGCCGCGAGCGGAAAGCGGTTGATCGAGGAGAACATCTCCTTGACGGTGATCAGTTGCGGCAGCCCCGACAGGTGAACGCCGAACACGCTCGCCAGTCCGATCGACACCGCCACCGAGATGCTGAGCGCAAAGCACAGCAGCATCGTGAACAGCATCGCGGTGGACATGTCAGGCGTCGTCCTTGTCGGAAGGCCGCCTCACTGCGCGGTTTCCAGTTCTTCGCGCTTGGGATCGAACCAATTGCCGATCACGCCCACCATCGCGAACAACGCACCGACCGGCATCGCCGCATAGGCCCAGGTCATCGAAAACGACTCGAGGCCGATGATGGTCTGCACGCTGCCGCGCATCGCGTAGTCGATCCCGAACCACACGATCACAGCAAGCAGGAAGAGACCCGCGAATGCGATCAATGTCTCGAGCGCGCGTCGCGGTGCGCGCGGCAAGGCGCGGTACAGCACATCGACCGAGACCATCGCGCCGAGCCGAAAGGCCGTCGGGATGCCGAGGAAGACCATCCAGATCAGCGTGAAGCGAATCAGAACCTCGCTCCATTCCGCAGGCTGCTCGAGCACGAAACGCGTGATGACCTGGTACATGCCCAGGGACGACGCGATCGCGAGCATCAGGCAGGCGCCGAACATCGCGACGCCGTTGAGCCGACGCTCCAGCGCGAGAACAAACACCTTCATGGAAGCTCCCTCCCCCGCTGGGGGAAGGCTGGGGCGGGGGCCGGCATCACTGAGCGTTCTTGATGCGATCGATGTTGGCCTGTCCGAACTGCTTGCCGAACTCCACATACACCGGCGCGAGCGCGGCCTGGAACTTCGCCTTGTCGATGTTCTCGGTGACTTGCATGCCCTTCGCGCGAAGGTCGGCGACCGCGGTCTTCTCGTCGGCATCGACGCGCGCGCGATTCGCTTTCACGGCTTCCTTCGCGGCGTCGAGAAAATTTTTCTTGTCGGCTTCGGAGAGCTTGTCGTACGCGGCCTTGTTCATCAGCAACACGGCCGGCGAATAGACGTGCCCCGTGAGCGACAGATATTTCTGCACCTGTTCGAACTTGGCCGCGGTGATGACCGACAGCGGATTCTCCTGGCCATCGACGGTACCTTGTTGAAGCGCCGTGAAGACTTCGGTGAAAGCCATCGGCGTGGGAATGATGCCGAAGCCTTTGTACGCCTGGATGTGCACCGGGTTTTCCATCGTGCGCATCTTGAGGCCACGCAAATCATCGGGAGTCACCACCGGCCGCTTGTTGTTGGTCATGTGGCGAAAACCATTCTCTCCCCACGCGAGCGCGACCATGCCTTTGGATGGAAACTTGGAGAGGAGGTCCTGACCGATCGGACCGTCGAGCACCGAACGCGCATGCGCGTAGTCACGAAACAGAAACGGCACATCGAGGATCTTCACTTCCGGGACGAAGTTGGGGACCGGCCCGGTCGATGTGAACGTCAGTTCCTGCGTTCCGAGTTGCACGGCCTCGACCGATTCGCGTTCTGCGCCGAGCGCGCCAGAATAAAAAGGCTGAATCTTGTAGCGTCCGTTGGTGCGCCGTTCGACTTCCTTCGCGAACGTATCGATCGCCACGCCCTGATGCGAATTCTGCGAGATCGAGATGCTGATCTTCATCGGTGTCTGCGCCGAAGCCGCGCCGGAAACTCCGCATGCGATCGCGAACGGGACGAGTACCGCAGCAAAGCGCATCCGCGTGACGCACTTTTCGCTAGTGAGAAAAAGGTTCATCGGGTCTCCTGGTTTTGTGGTCGTGCGAGTCTCGGAAAGCGTCGTTATCGCGTCAAGACGGGTAATCCCGAGTGATGCGCGCGACTGTGCGGCTAACCCGTCGAACCGCGCGCAGCCTCGCGATAATGCACGAGGCTCGAGGCCGAGTCGTCGATTGCTTCATAAACGGTTGCGAGTTCGAGATGAATCGCGGACGCGAGGCGCGGCTCGGGCAACTGCGTCAACGCACCCTTGAGCGCGGCCTGCGCCTTGCCCCACAAGCCTTCTCGCGCGCACAGCGCACCGAGCGCATAGCTGGCCGACGCATTCTGCGGATGCGCGCCAACCCACCGCTCGGCTCGTTCGATCTGAAAATGCGGATCGTCCGCGGGACTGCGCGCGAAGCCGTCCGCCGGCTTCGCGCGCGAGCCGCCGCTCTTCGCATATTCTTCAGCGAGGCGCGCATCCCATTCGGACGCGATCGCGTTCTCGATCACGAGCCGCGCCTGATAGCCGAGTCCCGCGGCGTTGAAGGCCCGAGCCGCGACCAGCGCGACGTCCGCGAGACGTTTGTCGCCGCCCGGCACGCTTTGCCAGAGCGCGATCAAGGCATGCGGGTCGTCGCCGCGCGCGGCAAACAGCGCGCGCCACGCCACCGTCTTCATCTGCCGCGCGGCCGCGGGATGCAAGGCATCGCGTTTGTTCAAAGTGCGCAAGAGCCGCAGCACCGCGTCCCAGTCGCCCGCGTACTGATGCGCCTTCAATGCGAGCCGCATCGACTGGATGTGCCGCGCGCCGGCCGCGTGCAGTTGCTCGACGACCGCGAGCGCACGCGTGCCTTCGCGCGCATCGACCAGGCATTCGACTTCGGTCATCAGCTTGGCGGCGCGCAGTCCGCTGTCGGCTTCGGCGCGACGTAGCCATTCGTCCCGGCGTCCGTATTCGCGCATGCGATGCGCGGAGCGCGCCGCGATCAGCGCCGCGAGTCCCGCGGTCTCGGGCAACTCCTGGGCGCTCTCGGCCTCGCGCTCCGCGTGCCCGTATCGGCCTTCGAAATGCGCCTGCAAAGCGGACCGCAGCGCGCGCGACGCGCGCTTCTCGCCTTGACGCTGGCGATAGAGCGCGACTCGTTGCGGCATCTGTACAGTCTTCTTCGCGAGCCGGATCAACGCATAGACGACGACGAAAGTGGCGATCTCGATCAGCAGAAAAAGATTGAGCGACAAATCGACGCGATACGGCGGATAGAACACCACCACGTTACCGGGGTCGGTGCTCAGCGTGAGAGCGAGGCCGACCGCCGCGGCGAAGACCAGCAAGGCGATGAGGAAGAAGCGCATCGCGATGCGACTAGGAAGAGACCAGCCGATCGGAACGGCAAGAGAACATCACCGCTGACCCTTGACGTTGCGCGCGGCTGCGAGACTCTCCGACAGCGTCGGCACGTCGATCACAGTGTTCGCGCTTTGCACCTGCTTCAACAGCGCCAGCGCGGCGAGCGTCTGCTTCGAGCGCAGATCGAAATACTTCTGCAGCGCCTCCTGCACACGCAGCAGGTCGGCGCGATAGGTGACCTCTTGCCTTGCCAGCAGCGCCAGCCGCGCATTGAGCAAGCGCAGCTTCAGGTTCTCGCGAACGAAATAGGATTGCGTGGGCGCGAGCAGCAAGGCATCGGGCTCATTGACTTCGCGCACGCGAACCAGTTGCCCGAATTTCTGCCATGCCTCGGCCGCGAGATAACCCGCGCTGTCATGCACGCGCTCGAACCAGCCGCGCGAGGCGCCGCCGGACCCGTCGCCAGCCCCATCGGGCGCAACCGCGCCGGCGCCCGCGCCCAGGTTGGCGCCTTTGTCGGATCGCGCGCTGCGATCGACCGTCTGCGCATCCAGGCGCGGACGCGGGGCGGGCTTTTCGTCGGAGAGCAGCGGCAGGCTGTCCACCATGCCGACCAGGCTGTCGATGCGCAGCGCATTGCCCGCGATGTCCACCGATGGCAGGGCTTTGAGGCGCTCT
>JBBSEF010000142.1:0-4682 GCA_038240015.1 Burkholderiales bacterium | reverse complement strand
GGCCTTCGTCGTGTTGACTTCCGGATACGAAGGAAACGACGCGCTGGTTGCGGAACTGCGCCAACACGTGCGCGAGAAACTCGCGCCTTACGAAACGCCGCGCGAGATCGAGTTCATCGATGCGCTGCCGATGACGACCACCGGCAAGGTGCAGCGGCGCGTATTGCGCGAGCGCGAGGCCGAGAGCAAGCGTTCAGCAGCACTCCCGGCTGCACAAGCATCACGTTCCCGCATTTTGGAATAACGCTCTTCTAAACGATATCTTCGTGAATGCAAAGATAGTTTCCCTCGGTATCTTTGAACCACGCCGCTTTTTCAGATCCCAACACACATACGTGATTGACCGTTTTCAATCCGGGAAAATCATAATCCTCGAAAACGACGCCGGCTTTCTTCAACGTGGTTATCACCGAACTGATTTCATCCACTTTAAAACTGATCGTCGTATGGTCGGCCTTGGTGCCTCCTTCCTTCGGAAAAAGCGCAATGACCGCGCCGCCGGCGCATTGATAAACGAATTGCCCATCGGGCTTCAATCCGACGGGTTTCAGACCTAACTTGTTCTCGTAGAAATCCCTTGCGCGTTCCATGTCGATAATCGGCAAAATCATTGTCACCGGCGCGGTAGATAACACGATTGATCTCCTCTTCAGTTGATTGCGAAAAAATATCAAGCGTATTACTCTTTCAATGATCGTTATAGCGCTTTCTTTGGTGTTTTAAAGCACGCTCATTGCTTGAAGAGATTAAAAGTCGATCGCAACCGCAGCGGTGAACGTGTTTACAGGATCAATTGCACCGGATCCCCGGGAGGGGCTTCGCCTATTGTGCGCGCACCGGTGGCCGACTCTCAGTACATCAGTGCACGTCTTCCATTCGCTTGCCGCCACCCTTGATTCCAGCGCAGAATCGCTCGCGGCTGTCCGTAAAGACTTGCTCGACAAGCGCGGAGCCTCCAGCAGGCAAATGAGGAGAACTGCGATGATCCGAAAACGCTGGAGACAGGCAACCCGACTGCTGCCTCTGCTTGCTTGCGTGATCCTGGTGAGCTGTTCCAAACAGCCGCAACCCGGCGAGGTGCTCGACGAGGCCAGGCTTGCCGGCCGCGATGCCGCTTCGTTCGTGCATGCGTCCGAGGACTACTTCCACGATATGGACGGCGCGGTCGCGCTCACGCCCGAAGAAATCAAGGGCCGCAACATGTGGATCGTCTGGAGCGGCGGCAACGATCGCTTCTGGAACGGCATGACCGACACCACGTTCGGCGCCTTCGATTTGCTTAAGATCATCAGTTCGCATCCCACGCTCGGGTATTCGCGAGCCAATCGCTGGAACTATTTCGGTCTGGTCAACGAGCCTTGCTTCGACAACGCAGCAGGGCCCGACAAGAATCGCCGCGGCTTGTGGCTGGATGTTCGCAGCAAGGATTGCGCGGCCGACCCGTTCGAGAACGAAAGCAAGTACCCGGGCGTGAAAATCGGCGCGCGCGGTACGACCTTCGGCGACGGCACGTCGCAGCCGGTGGGATCGTATTACGGCTATGCCACGGGCATCCTCGGGCTGCGTCTGTTTCCCAATCCCGACTTCGACGAGAAGGCCGCGAAAGCCTGGGACCCCGAGAAGTATTACGCCGACCCCGCGTACTACAACCGCAAGGATCTGATTCGGCCCTATCGCGTCGGCATGTCGTGCGGCTTCTGCCATGTCGGTCCGAGTCCGGTACATCCGCCGGCCGATGCGGAGCACCCGAAATTTGCCAACCTCAGCTCTTCGGTGGGTGCGCAATACATGTGGGTCGACCGGCTCTTCATCTTCAACTCCAACAAGCCGGAGGGCCGCAGGAACTTCATGTATCAGCTCACGCATACCTATCGCCCGGGCACGATGGACACGTCGCTGGTCTCGAGCGACAGCATCAACAATCCTCGCACCATGAACGCGGTCTACGACTTCGGCTCGCGCATGGGGGTGGCTCATCGGCTCTGGCACGAAAAACTCGCGGGCGGCGAACTCGACAACAAGCAGTTCAACGATTTCTTCACCAGCGGTCCGCTAACCGATTTCTATTCGAAGCAGGATGCGATGGTTCGCACGCCGCACGTGCTGAAAGACGGCGCGGACTCGGTGGGACTGCTCGGCGCGCTCAATCGTGTCCACCTCAACATCGGCGTGTTCAGCGAGGAATGGCTGCTGCATTTCAACCCAGTCGTGGGCGGCAAGACCATCACGCCGATCAAGATCGCAAGCGCGCAGAAGAACTCGTCGTACTGGCAGGCCACGGAAGCGGGAACGCCGAACACGGCGCTCTTCTTTCTCAAGGCCGCGCAACCCGATCGCCTGAAGGATGCACCCGGCGGCAATCAATTCCTCGATGGCGACGCAGCGATGCTCGATCACGGCAAGGATGTATTCGCGATCACGTGCGCACGCTGTCATTCGAGCAAAGGCATACCGCCTCCGGCCAGTCTCGATCTCGATGCGCAGAAGTGCGCCGGCGCGGGTTATCTCGATTGCTTCAAGCGCTATTGGGCGTGGACACAGACCGATGACTACAAGGCGCAGATGCGCACGATCGTGCAGGCGCCGGACTTCCTGCAGGGCAATTACCTGTCCACCGAGGCGCGCATACCGGTGACGCTGCTGCGGACCAACGTGTGCAGTCCGCTCGCGACCAATGCGCTGGCCGGCAACATCTGGGACAACTTCTCGTCGCAGTCGTACAAGCAATTGCCGTCGGTGGGCACCGTCACGCTGAGCGACCCGTTCACCGGCGATGCGATGCCCTACGCCATGCCGGCCGGAGGGCGCGGCTACACGCGCGTGCCTTCGTTGATCAGCATCTGGTCCACCGCGCCCTTCCTGTTGAACAACAGTGTCGGGCCATTCGACGCCGACCCATCAGTCGCAGCCCGCATGAAAGTTTTCAACGCTTCCATCGAGCAGATGCTCTGGCCACAGAAGCGCGAGCGCGATGCGATCCTCGGCGACAAGGTGCCGGGTACCATAGATCGCACCACCGAGCGCAGCGTCGTGACGATTCCGATCGGCTTCGTCCCCGAGTCGCTGCGCTCTCCGCAGAGCTGGGTGCATCGGTGGTTTCCGTGGTTGAGCAACGCCGGCGGCGATGTCGTGCTCGGACCGATCCCGAAGGACGTGCCTATCGGCCTGTTGTCCAACATCATGCTGCGCGCCGAAAGCGACGATGCGGCAGTCAAGGCGGCTCACGTGCGCGACCTCGCCGATTTGATCGTCAAGCTCAAGTTCGACTTCCTGACGACGCCGACCGATGCGAACGATCAGGAGATACGCAAGCGCTTCGCCAACCTGACTGCGCGAATGATGAGCCTGAGCAAGTGCAAGGACTTCGTCGTCAATCGCGGCCACTATTTCGGCACTGCGGAGTTCAACAAGCAGGATGGCTTGAGCGTCGACGAGAAGGCATTCGGGCAGGAGCCCGAGTTGAGCGACGACGACAAGCGTGCGCTGATTGCATTTCTCAAGACCTTCTGACGGATCGTACGATCGCTCACATGGCGGGTGCCGAGGGACGCGAATGGGACTACGTGATCGTCGGCTCAGGGGCAGGAGGCGGCACGCTGGCCGCGCGGCTGGTGGAAGCCGGCATGCGGGTCTTCGTGATCGAGGCCGGCGGCGATCCGCTTGCCATGAGCGCAGAGCGCCTTCCTGATGACTACAACGTGCCGGGCTTTCATGCCTTCGCCTGCGAGAACGCCGCGATGAGCTGGAACTTTCACGTGCGGCACTACGCCGATGACGCGCAGCAAGCGCGTGACCCGAAGTGCGACGCGCGTCGAGGCGTGCTCTACCCGCGCGCCGCGGCCCTGGGCGGCTGCACCGCGCACAACGCGATGATCTTCATGCTGCCGCATAACTCCGACTGGAATCACATCGCGAAGTTGACCGGTGATCGCTCGTGGCATGCGTCGCGCATGCGCCGCTATGCGAGGCGCGTCGAGGCCTGTGGTCATCGGCGCGTATGGCGCGCGCTCGCCTACATCGGCATCGACCCCACAGGACACGGCTGGAACGGCTGGTTGTCCACGGAAAAATCCATGCCGCTCGAAGCTCTGGGCGACGACGCAATGGTTCGCATGGTGGGCAAGACCGCGCGCACCTTTGTGAGCAGCCTACGCAATCCGCTGCTCAGCGCCTTGCACTGGCTGCGCGGCAAGGGCGACCCGAATGCGCGGCCGTGGGGACGAGGCAGCTTCACGGGCCTGTGCTACACGCCGTTGTCGACGTCAAATCACCGGCGCGTGGGCGCGCGCGATCGATTGATGCAGGCGGCGGATCATCATCCCGATCGTCTGCACATCGAACTCGATGCACTGGCCACGCGCGTGATCTTCGACGCCGATGGCGCTGCATGCGGGGTCGAGTACCTGAAAGGACAACGCCTGTATCGGGCCCATGCGGTGCCGAGCGATGAATCAGGCGAGCGCCGCGAAGTGCGTGCGCGCCGCGAAGTGATTTTGTGCGGCGGCGTTTTCAACACGCCGCAGTTGTTGATGCTCTCGGGAATCGGTCCGGCCGACCAACTCCGTTCTCATGGCATCGACGTCAAGGTCGACTTGCCCGGAGTCGGGCGCAATCTTCAAGACCGCTACGAGGTCGCGATCACGCATCGCATGCGCCGGTCGTGGCCCGTGCTCGAGGGCGCG
>JBBSEF010000141.1:0-4911 GCA_038240015.1 Burkholderiales bacterium | reverse complement strand
GCGGCTGGAAACGCCGGATCGTCCCAGCGCCGTGCGAGCCAGGCGCTGTAGTGAATCATCCGCAACGTGCGCAGTGCTTCCAGACGATGAAGTTCTCGCGCATCGAATGCACGGAATTGTTCGTAGCCGGCAAGAAGATCGGCGAGCTGTCGAGTCATCTCTTCGCGCGTGCCGGACAACAGCATCCACAGATCCTGCAGCGCAGGTCCGCTGCGGCTGTCGTCGAAGTCGACGAAGTGCGGGCCGCCCGGTTGCCTACCACCCCGTGCGACATCGCCTTCGGTCCAGAGGATGTTGCCCGGGTGGCAATCGCCGTGCAGTCGAAGCGTCGTGGATGCACCCGCGCGCGCTTCGCACGCAGCGACCGCAATCAATGCCTGATCGACAACGCTCGTCCACACCGCATCGAGCGGAGCCGGAACGATGCGATGCTCCGCGATCCATCGTCGCGGCTCGAACCCGAAGCTCTCGATGTCGACTGCGGGACGATGCACGAATGTTGTCGTACCGCCGACCGCGTGAATGCGGCCGATGAAACGGCCGAGCCACTCGCGCGTCGTTCGGCTCTCGAGTTCGGGCGCGCGGCCGCCGCGACGTTCGAAGACCGCGAAGCGAAAGTCGTGATCGAGATGCAGGCTCGCGCCGGCTTCGTCGATCAGCGCGGGCACCACCGGAATTTCGCGCGCAACGAGTTCATCGACGAAGCGATGCTCTTCGAGTATCTGCTGATCGCTCCATCGCTCGGGGCGATAGAACTTCACGACGCATTGAGCGCCGTCGTCGAGCCCGACCATGTACACGCGGTTCTCGTAGCTGTTGAGCGCGAGCAAGCGGCCGTCGCAGCAATAGCCCACGCGCTCGAGCGCATCGAGCACGCGCTCGGGAGTCAGCATCGTGAAGGGGTGAAGCGCGAGTGAAGGAGTATCCTTCGACGCCGTTTCGTCTGGCCTCTCGCATGCGCGATTGCCGTCATGATCGATCGATGTCATGGACGCAGTGTAATGGCGCGTCTTGCGTCCGGCTTCGCATTCGATCGGCCTCTCGCGCGCTTGCTCAATGAATCCCGGCATCGTCTACGCGGCTCTCGCCTACGGTATCTGGGGCGTGTTCCCGCTGTACTTCAGGACACTGCACAGCGTGCCGGCGTTCGAACTGCTGATGCATCGCATGGTGTGGGCGCTGCTGGTGGTCGCGTTGATTCTGCTGGTGCGGCGCCGCTGGCGCTGGTTGCGCGGCGTGTGGTCGGCGCCGCGCGTGCTGGTGCGCTTCGCGATCAGCGCTGTCCTGATCGCCCTCAATTGGTTCGTCTATATCTGGGCGGTCAACCACGAACATGTGGTCGATGCGAGCCTCGGTTACTTCATCACGCCGCTCGTCAACGTGTTGCTCGGAAGAATCGTATTGGGCGAGCGCCCGCGCTCGGCGCAATGGACTGCGATCTTCATCGCCGGTGCGGGCGTGGTATGGCTGGCCTGGCAGACCGGACATTTGCCCTGGATCGGTCTGGCGCTGGCCGTGACTTTCGGTTCCTACGGACTCGCGAAGAAGACCGCGCCTCTGGGCGCGCTTGAAGGCTTGGCGCTCGAGACGACCCTGTTGTTTCCATTTGCGATTGCGGGCTTGTTGTGGATGTCGTCGCGAGGCCAGAGCGCATTTGCGAACGGCGACATGCAACTGCGATGGCTGGTCGTCGCGAGCGGTCCGCTGACTGCCTTGACGCTGTTGTTGTTCGCAGCCGGCGCCCGTCGCATTCCGATGACGACGCTCGGCCTGCTCCAATACATCTCGCCGACGCTGCAGTTGCTGCTCGGCGTTTGGGTCTTCAACGAACCGTTCGGCGGTCCGTCATGGATCGGCTATGGACTGATCTGGTTGGCGCTGCTGCTCTATGCGAGCGAAAGTTTGTGGCGAGCCCGTCGTGGACTCGCCACTGCCGAGCGGTCGCGATAAGCGAGCCGACTCGGCAATTCACCACGCTCGCTTCAGCGACCGCGCGAGCCTGTCAACGCGCTCGTCGTCGAAGGACGGCCGCCTCGCGCCGATGCGTTGCGATGCGCGCTGCCGTGCGCATTGGACTGATTCGCATGCGGACCCTTGCCTTGCGGCTTCGATCCCGAAGGGCGCGCCGCGCCGCCGTGCGACTTGCTCGACCGTGACGGCTGACTGCGCATCGGCGGCCGGCCGCGCAATATCGGTTCGGGCTTGGCGCGCGGATCGGGTTCGAACCCCGCGATCACTTCCTTGGTCAGGCTACGCTTGATGACGCGCTCGATGTCGCGCAGCAAAGCGTATTCGTCGACGCAGACCAGCGATATCGCTTCACCGCTTTTGCCCGCACGGCCGGTACGTCCGATGCGATGCACATAGTCTTCGGCGATGTTGGGCAATTCGTAGTTGACGACGTGCGGCAATTGATCGATGTCGATGCCGCGCGCTGCGATGTCGGTCGCAACCAGTACCTGCAATTTGTTGGCCTTGAACTTGGTCAGCGCGGCCGTGCGCGCGCCCTGGCTCTTGTTGCCGTGGATCGCGAGCGAAGGGATGCCGTCCTTGTCGAGCATTTCGGCCAGCTTGTTCGCGCCGTGCTTGGTCCGCGTGAACACCAGCACCTGCGACCAGTTGTTCTCGCGGATCAGATGCGTGAGCAACTCGCGCTTCTTGTCGCGGTCGACCGGGTGCACCTTTTGAGCGATCACCTCGACCGTCGAATTGCGCGTGGCGACCTGAAGCGTCTTCGGACGATCGAGCAGACGATCGGCGAGCGTCTTGATCTCGTCCGAGAAGGTCGCGGAGAACAGCAGGTTCTGGCGCCGCACCCCATTGGTCTGTGCGGGCAACAGCGTCAGGATGCGCTTGATGTCGGGGATGAAGCCCATATCGAGCATGCGGTCGGCTTCATCGAGCACCAGGATTTCGATCTTCGAGAAATCCACGGTCTTCTGCTGATGATGATCGAGCAGGCGACCCGGCGTTGCGACGAGGATATCGACCCCATTGCGTAACGCCGTGACCTGCGGATGAAAGCCGACGCCGCCGAAGATCGCGGTGGACTTCAGCTTGACGTGCTTGCCGTAGACGCGAACGCTGGCTTCGACCTGCGCGGCCAGTTCACGCGTGGGCGTGAGGATCAGCACACGCAACGGACGCGCTGTGGGCTTGCCTGCGGCCTTCCCCTCGGGACGTGCGCTCTGCACGGACGCGACGGGGTTGGCAAGCAAACGCTCGAGAATCGGAAGGACGAAGCCGGCCGTCTTGCCGGTGCCGGTCTGGGCGCCGGCAAGCAGGTCGCCGCCTGCGAGGACCGCAGGGATGGCTTCTATTTGAATCGGAGTGGGTTGGATATAACCGGCGTCCGCAACGGCGCGAACGAGCGGCTCGGACAAGCCGAGGCTGGAGAATGACATGATTGGATTTGAAACCTGTCCGCGGACAGGTTTTCGTATTGCAGGCCTGTTCCCGCATTGCGCGGGGCCAGTCACAGACGAGCTGGTAAAGCGGAGTCTGAATGACGCGTCGGATCGACGGCGGCTGGGGACTGGAGCAAAAGCCGCAACCAATGAATATACGCGAAAACCGGACTTCTCGCTCGTCAGCGGTTGGACGACGCCGTCATGTCCAAAAAAGTGTGGTAATCGTGAACGTCCGAAGCCCTGTGAGGTGTTGCGATGATCGAAGCGAAATGGAATGGAGAACTGATTGCGGCTAGCGACGCGTGCGTCGTGGTCGAAGGCAATCAATACTTTCCTGTGGACGCGGTCAAGAAAGAGAATCTGCGGCCATCGGATAAGACGACGTTCTGTCCTTGGAAGGGCACCGCGCATTACTACGACGTGGTGGTTGCAGATCGCGTCAACAAGGACGCCGCGTGGTATTACCCCGAGCCCAAACCAGCCGCCAGGGAAATCAAGGACCGTATAGCGTTCTGGAAGGGTGTCGAGGTTGGTGCTTGAAGCACCGGCATGCGCGAAGGAATGCGCATTTCAGCAATCAGCGGATCGATCGGCGGCGCCCTGCTCGAAAGGACTCTGCAAACCACCTCACAAATCTCGTGAGAGCCGAATGCCGGCGAACTGCCAGCGCGCCATCGGCGGAAAGAAATTTCGATAGCTCGCGCGCACATGGCCGACCGGCGTAGCGCAAGAGCCGCCGCGCAGCACCATCTGGTTGACCATGAACTTGCCGTTGTATTCGCCCACCGCGCCTTCGGCTGTGCGAAAACCGGGATAGGGGAGATAGGCGCTTTGCGTCCATTGCCACACGCGACCATCGGCTTCCTTCAAGGACTCCGCGGCGCACTCCCACTCCGCTTCGGTCGGCAATCGCGCCTGGGCCCAGCGCGCATAGGCGTCGGCCTCGTAGTAGCTGACGTGAGCGACCGGGTCATCGAGCGCAACCGGCCTCATGCCGCACAAAGTGAAAACCTGCCATGCCCTGTCATGCGCGGCATCGAGATGCGCGCGTTCCCAATAAAGCGGCGCTTCCCAGCCCTCGCGCATGCGTGCGTCCCACCCGTCGGAGAGCCACAACTCCGGGCGCGCATAGCCGCGATCCTCTATGAACCGCAGGTACTCGCCACACGTCACCAGCCGCGATGCGATCGCAAAGGGCGCCAGCCATACCCTATGACGCGGCCTTTCGTTGTCGAACGCGAAACCTTCGGCGTCGGCGCCGATTTGCGCGATGCCTTCGGGGCGTTCGATGAAACGCATAGTCAACAACGGTGTTGACGAGCCGCGCGTGTCGTCGGACGCCTCGCGATAAGCGGGACGCAACGGGTTCTTCCACAGGTGATGCTTCAGATCCGTGAGGATCAATTCCTGATGCTGCTGTTCGTGGTTCAGACCGAGTTCGATCACGTCGAGCATGGCGGCGCCGATCTCGGTCGACGTCATCAGCGCTTCGATTCTTTGG
>JBBSEF010000140.1:0-5182 GCA_038240015.1 Burkholderiales bacterium | reverse complement strand
CTCATTGCAGGCAAATGCGAATCGCGCAGCGCTTCGCTTCCATGCGAGGCCACTACTTCATCAAGCGTATCGTTGCCGAGCCGAGCCGCCAATTGCCAGGCGAGATCAAGCCGATGTGCTTCGAGCAAATGCGCGATCAGTTGACGACCGACTTGAGCATCGGGTTCGCCAACTGCGCCAGGCTCTCGCAACGCATTGCGAAACAGATCATGCAGACGCCAACAGCCTTTATTGATTCGCGCAACGTTGGATGCGCGCCCATTGGCTCCCCCGTTGTTGTGGCCTGCACGCATGCGATCGGCCGCAAGACGTTCGACAAAGAGCCCACGCTCCGCAAGCCCTTGCAAACGCGCACAAGCCGAGGCCCACTCAGGCGCGATATCGACAAGCCCCATCGGCACCTGAGGCAACTCCGCAAGCAACCGCAGCTTGACGAGATCATCTTTCGCAACGCCCCCCAGCACCTGCCCCGCGATCAACAACGCAAGCGGCGTACGCACCTGCTCGAGCGGATCGCTCGATGCGTTCGAAGATCCCGATGCGGCGCCGAGTTGCATGGCGAGCATCAATCCCGCCGCCCAGCCGTCGGTAGCCGTGACCAGCGTGTCGAGCGCATCCGACGCGGGGACGGCGCTGCCCAGTTGCTCTGCGAGCTCGCGGGCTTCATCAGGATCGAACGCGAGCAACTTGTGACCGACGACCCAGAGGCGGGAACCCGCGAGGTGAGGGGCGAGTGCGGGCTCGGGCAAGAGTTGCGACGCGAAGCACAGCGTGCGGCGCCCACCGAACGCATCGATCGCCAGTCCGAGCAGCGGTGCGGTCGTGCCTGCGATGCAATGCACGTCGTCGATGACCAACGCGTGCTCGGGCGGCAGGCCGAGATCGACCTTCTCGAAATAACCACGCGCGAATGAGGCCGGGTCGTCGCGATGCTCGGGCGAGAACGCCGGCATGCGCACACCGCTTGCAGGCTCGACCAGCGCCGTGATGGCCGCGAACAGGGCGGCCGGATCGGCATGGCGCTCATCGGTCGTCAACCAGATCGATTGCCGATCGGCCCGATGAAGATAGGAGCGCAACAACACGGTCTTGCCGGCGCCGGTCGGTCCATGCAGCCACACCGCGCCGGGTAGCCGCGCGTCCAGCATCGCGTGCAGCCGTACGCGCTGCAAGACCATTCCTCCCGAGCTTGTGGCTCGGGTCGGCGCGGTCGCTTTCGCGGCGGACGATCTTGCCGCGGGTGACTTGCTGCTGCTCGCAGTTTTCTTTTGCGCTGCCATCCACGCATTTAAATGCAGCGATGGTCTTACCGCAATAGAAACCGCGTGCGTCTTCATTGTTCGCGGGCTTGTGAATATTCACGTATCGGTCGCAGGCGTGAGCGGCTTATCGTTCGGTCAAGAGAGTTGCGACTGACACGTTGTCCCATGGCTTTTTCGCGTTATTGCGAATGACGCGCGTTATTCGGTCGCGGCGCGTGATGAGACGGAGCGATCGACGTTGTGTATCGAGCCTTCGATGAGGCGCCCGCGCGCGGTGTCGATTTGGTATGACCCGACCTCAGTGCTTCCAGCCTTGACTGCGACGCCGTGAGCGTCGGCGGGCGAGGCTGTCGTCACGATCACCGCAGCCATCGCGAGCGTCGACACGAATACGAGGAGGGCCATCTCGATGGCGACGAAGGCGCCTCTGGGCTCGTCGCCGCGCGGCTCACTGCGCAGGCCGGCACGTACAACGCGTTGATTGCGCGCGGCCGCGAGGCCGTCTTTGGCTAGCGGGCGGGGGGGTCTGCTGAACATCATGGTCGTGTCTCCGGGATGCATCGGTCCAGGCGCCGATGGACCAAGCATGACCCCGACTCACCTACGGATCACCCACGGATCGCATGCGGCGCGGCGCGATCGATGGTTCTCCCTGGAGCAAGCGGGCAAGTCCGTGCATCCGGCGCCGCTCGCATCGAGCGCATTCGGTGGGCGATCGGTGGGTGGGGGTCTCCCACACTGCATGCCATGGCGAACGGCATCGGTCGGCGCCAGGTCCTTCAATCCATCATCGAACGGGAGCTTCAAATGAAAACGCAACAGTCGGTTGTTCAGTTCGCCTCCGAAGATCAGGCGAGCACTTTATCGAAACCATACCTGCCGGTCGGCTACGACGAACCGGCCATCGATGTCGAGTCGGTGGTCACCGGCGTCGTGATGCTCGGCATGCTGGGATTTCTCTGCATGATGTTCATCGGCTGCTTCGATGCCGGGTTGATCGCGTGAGAGAAACGCGTGCGGCCGACCTGCCCATTCGTGGGCGATCGGTGGGTCGGACCGCGCGAGATTGACCGGACTCGAATAACCGAGGCCATCAGGGAGACAGCATGCGAATGGACGACGCAGTTTCAATCGGCACGCTCGCGATCATTACACGCACGCGCAGCGACTTCGACGCATCCACCCGCATTCTCAGTTGGTTGACCTCGGAGGGCTTCGAGCCGGCCGCGCCGTGGCGGATCGATGCCTGGATCAGTCGCCCAGAAATTCCGAGAAGGCCGCCAAGTCTTCGACGTGATCCGACACGACCTTGACGATCACCACGATCGGCACCGAAAGCAGAACGCCCCACACGCCCCAGATCCAGCCGAACAGAAGCAGCGCGACGAATACCGCGACGGTATTCATCTTCGCGATGCGTCCGGTCATCCAGGTCGTGAGCACCACGCCGACCAGTGCCGCAATCACAATCGAAACGCCCGCCACCAGCAGAGCCATGCCGAGGGAGCCGAACTGCAGCAGGGCGGCCACGCCGGTGGCCAGCGCAAGCAGCATCGGGCCGAAGTAGGGAACGATGTGGAGCACGCCGCCGACGATTCCCCAAGTCCCCGCGTTCGAGAGACCGATGATGCGGAACGCGCCCCACATCAAAATCCCGAACACCATGTTGGTCACGAACAGCATCGCCATGTAGCGCTGGATCGAACGATCGATCTGGTCGAACATCTGCACCGTGATCTTTTTTTCCGACAAGGTACTGCCCGCGATCTTGACGAACTTGCGCTTGAACTTGTCGCCCGCGATCAGGATGAAGTAGATGAGGAAGATCACCATCACAAGTTGCCCGAACATCTCTAGCAAGGTACGCCCGCCGCTGAGCAACAAGTCCTTGACCCGCGTGCCGGACTGCTGAACGACGACCACCGTCCCGCTCTTGGCCGGGCCCGGAGTGCCGGTGGCCTCGTCGGTCGCCTTTTGCACGGCATCGGCGGCGCGGCGCACGTTGTCGAGCCCTTTCCCCGGACCCGAGTCGAAGGCATCCATCGCATGCGACACCTTCTTGACAACATTGGGCACCTGATCGACGATGGCCTGCGCCTGAAAGCGCAGCGCGTACACGCTGGTGCCACAGGCCGACACCAGAGCCACCAGCACGAACAACGCGCCCAGTGGACGCGGCACCCGAAAACGTTCGAGGAAGGAAACGAACGGATCGAGCGCGTACGCGAACAGCACGGCAACCACCAGAGGAATGACGAAAATCGCCGCGGCTTGCAACGCGAACAACGTCGCCAGCACCGCGAGCGTGACGATCGATGCCCCGCGCGCATCGAACTTAGGCAGCGCTTCGTTCGATGCGGGCAAGACGATGAACCGCTCTTCGAGAGCCGGCTGATCGTCGCGTGCGGAATCTTCACCGGCCGCTTCATCCCCAACCTTGTTCGCAGCGTCATCGCTGCTGATCGGTGGATTGCGCGAGGCAGGGGCAACCGGCTCGAGCGATGCATCCGCAGCTTGCGGCCCGGACTCCGGCATCGAGTCCCCGGGATCGACGACTGCGTTCATGCGCCCACCCGTGTCAGGTTTGCACGCAGGGCATCGTCGATCGTCGCAACGCTCTCGCGCAGATGAGCGCGATTCTCGACAGAGAGCTGGTGAGCCGCGAGCGCATGTTGCATGGACACCTTCAACGCGATCACGTTCTCGCGCTGCAGGCTGCGCGCATCGGCCAGCGCAGCGACGCTGGGCCTGAGCAAGACCGTCACTACGCGCTTCAAATGCTCGCGCTGCAGGTTGCGCCGCATGCTGGTGATCTCCTTGCCGCTCGCGAGCTCGCTCCAGACCGCGCGCTGCACGGTTGCATAGAGCTGCGCGAGCGTGAGAAGTTCGCGCGGCTTGTCGCTCAGGTTCTCGGCGTCGCCGATGCGTCGCGCGACCGGCTCCGACATCAGATGGTCGAGCACCGAGGTCTGAATCGCGAGCACGCGACCCGGCAGATAGAACGCGGTCTTGTGCGAACCATTGGGATCGCCGCGATCGAGATAGTCGATGCCGAGCCGACCGATGAACTCGGGTTTGAAGCGGAAGCTGTCGACCGAGAACAACTGCATCGCCAGCAGATCGAGTGCCTGCTTCTGACGCGCCGCGTCGATCGGCACCCGAAGCGAACCGCTGGCTGCGAGCGCGACATTGTTGCCGGTGGGCGTGTACGCCACGTGATTGCGGCTGGTTCTCATGCCGCCCACGTATTTGGAAATCAACGGCGCGGCACGATTGATTTCGTTGAATCCGCGCTCGACATTTCGACGCAGCACCAGATAATTTTCATCGGGCTTCATCGCGCGGCTCTGCAGCCGATCCCACAATTCGCGCGACAGTGCGAAGCGCTTCTTGTAGTAGGCCAGCGGATCGTTGCCCAGATCGAAGCGATTGATCTCGGGGTCGGCGCCATCGGGACCGGCGTCGGCGTCCTCGTCGGTCGCGAACGTCAACTGCGGCTCGATGCCGCGCGCCGCGATACGCGACAACTCGCCTCGTTCGGCCTCGGGGCTCGATGCAGCGATGGGTTTGTACGCGTACTCGATCGCCCAGTAGTCGTAGGGTCCGAGGCCGCTCATTACGTACTCGCCCTGAGGCTCGTCACGCGCAGCGAGGTTGAACGGCGTGTAGTCCATCACCGAGCCGGTCATGCCGTTGACACGCGTGTAGGCCGCGTCCTGCAACTGCGCCTGCGTGCGGATCGTGGACGCATGGAAGTTGTGGCGCAGACCGAGCGTGTGGCCGACTTCGTGCGTGACGACGTTGCGCAGGTAGTCGCGCGCGAAGCGATCGGCCTCTACGCTTTCGGCCAACACTTCGCCGCGCGCATCGAGCAGACCCAGCGCGAAGGCGGCTTCTTCGATCGCCTCGGTCGCATAGGT
>JBBSEF010000139.1:0-5219 GCA_038240015.1 Burkholderiales bacterium | reverse complement strand
CGACCGACTCGTGATCGGCCCCGACGCGCGGCGTGCCATAGAGCCTTATGTCGCCTTGACGACGCCGACCATTCAGCCGGTGGTGCACGACGACGCGCGCGATGACGTGCCCGATGCGCAATTGCTGATGCGGACCGATACGCATGTGTCGATGCAGCCATTCACCGACCCCATCGACGCGCAGCGGCCAACCGATCAGGCCGTCGAGCGCGATACGTCGAGCACTCCCGCGCCCACCGGCCACGAACGGAGCCTGGCTGCGAACGATGCGAACGATGTACCGGAAGATGCTGCCGCGGTGCTCGAGGCTGCAACCGAATTGACCGATGAGCCCGCGACGGATGAACTCGCGACGACCGAGAGCACGACGACCGAGAGCACGACCGACGAGAGTGCGCTGGTCGATGCATCGACGCCCGAGCCTTTCGATCACGACGCGTTTGCCGTGCGCGTACGCGAGTCGATATTGAACGACCTGTCGGCGCGCATCGACACCGAGCTCGACGCGCGCATCGCAGAGACGCTGCGCGCCGAACTCGAAGCCGCTCTGGCGAGCCTGCAAGGCAACCTGCGCGAGCAACTGGCCGACGCGATGCGCGATGTGGTTCGTCGCGTGGTCGATGACGAAGTGGCGCGCCTGCGCGAGACGCACAGCCACTAGCAGCGAATTTCAAGCCAACCCGCCGCGCGCAAGGTCGCGCATGCGACTCATGCCCCGCCTCCTCCGCTTTTCCCTGGTATCGGTTCGCGACCTGCTGACGACCTACGGCCCGGTGCTGCTGCTCGTGTGCCTGTTGCTGTGGGTCGCGTACATCGCCATCGACCCCACCCCGCCCGGCACGGTGGTTCTCGCGACCGGTGTCGACAACAGCGCATATGAAGACTTCGCGCACAAGTACAAGACCATCCTCGCGCGCCATCACATCAACGTCGTCATGCGACCGTCCGAGGGGTCGATGCAGAATCTGCATGGACTCAACAAGGCAAGCACTGAAGCCGACGTCGCTTTCATCCAGAGCGGAACATCCAACGACGAAGAGGCCGAACGCAGCGGGCTCGTATCGCTTGGCAGCCTGTTCCTGGAACCCGTCTGGATCTTTTATCGCGAGGGAGCGCTCGCCAAGGTGAAGCCGGTCGCGGGCGACGAGACAGGCCCCGCGAAGAGCCCCAGGGCAAAGCCGCCGGCGATCACTGCGATGACGCAACTGAGCGAGTTGCGCGGGTTGTCTTTGAACGTGGGGCCGAAGGGAAGCGGCGGCCCACGCCTCGCGCGTCAACTGTTCCAGGCCAATCGGGTCGAGCAAAGCGAACTCACGGTCTCGCTTCTCGAAGACACGCCCGCCGTGGTGAAGCTGCTCGACGGGTCGCTCGACGCCGTGATGTTCGTCAGCGCGCCCGAGACGCCGCTGGTCCAGATGTTGCTGCAGACGCCCGGCATCAAGCTGTTCAACTTCGATCAGGCCGAAGCGTATTCGCGGCGCTTTCCGTTTCTCTCGCACGTCGTGCTTCCGCGCGGCATCGTCGCGCTCGAGAAGGACATTCCGCACGAAGACGTGCACCTGATCGCGCCAACGGCGACGCTGGTGACGAAGGCCAGCACGCATCCGGCGATCGTCGAACTGCTGATGCAGGCGGCGGCCGAAGTGCATGGCGGGCCCGGCTGGTTTCGTCGCGCGGGCGAGTTTCCGAACGATCAATACACCGAGATTCCGGTCTCGCCGGTGGCGGAGCGCTACTACAAATCCGGCACGCCCTTCCTCCAGCGTTATCTGCCGTTCTGGGCGGCCAACGTGATCGACCGCATGTGGGTCATCATCGTTCCGGTACTCGCGCTTCTGATCCCGTTGTCGCGCATCCTGCCGCCGCTCTACACGTGGCGCGTGCGCTCGCGCGTGTATCGCTGGTACGGACAATTGCGCGAGGTCGAACACGATGTCGATGCGGCTGCGGTTGCCGATGCGACCGCCTCGCAGTCGAAGACGGACAAGGATGTACGTCCCGATCGCTCTTCGAGCGATCGAAGCGCGCGCCGCGCGAAGCAACTGGCGCGACTCGCCGACATCGAAGCCAAGGTCAATCGCCTCGTCGTACCGCTCTCCTACGCCGACGAGCTCTATACGTTGAAGCTGCATATCGATCGCGTTCGCTCGAAAGTGATGGGCGATGCGAACTTTCATCCCTATCCCTCAGGCGTCACGCCGCCCGCACCGCCGGGCGAGCCGCTCGTGCCTGCGACGTGACGACCAACGAAACGTCGCTGCCCTCGCGCTGTGGGTGGGCTCGACTCTCAAATCCGCTCTATCTCGCGTACCACGACCACGAGTGGGGCGTGCCCTGCGCCGACGAAACGCAACTCTTCGAGATGCTCAATCTGGAGGGCGCGCAAGCGGGTTTGTCATGGGAGACGATCCTCAACAAGAGAGAGAACTATCGCGCAGCGTTCGAGGTGTGGGACGCGGAGCGGATCGCGCGCTACGACGAACGGGACATGGAGCGGCTGCTCGGCAACGCCGGCATCGTTCGCAATCGAATGAAGCTCGCCGCGACGATCAACAACGCGCAAGCGCTGCTTCGTGTGCGCGAAGAGTTCGGAGGGCTCGTGCCTTATCTCTGGAGTTGGGTAGGCGGCGAACCGATCGTCAGCGCGTGGTCAGTACCGTCCGACGTCCCCGCCCGCACCGAGCTTTCCGACGCGTTATCGAACGACCTCAAGGAGCGCGGCTTCAAGTTCGTCGGCTCGACCATCGTCTATGCGTACATGCAGGCGATCGGTATGGTCGATGATCATTTGGTGACGTGCTTTAGACACAGCAGACGTGAGGCGTAATGAACGATCGAATGCGCCGCCTGACCCATTACTCAAGGTCTTGAGTAATTTTACTCATTACCTTGAGTAAATCGGATCAGAAGCACGCGCAGGGCGGATCTAAAGTAGCGGAACCTCACAAAAAAACGCCGGCGATTGCCGGCGTGTCCCCGAGGACTCTCGATTCCACCACTAGCTGTTCGGTACTTCTTTCCGAGCGTAGCTATCCGACACGGCCTCTTTGATTACCGCATTGACGGAGCGAGCTTTCTTGATCAACGCCGCATTCTCCGCCTCCCCTAATTTCCTCTGCACTTTGATATACAGATTCAATTGGTGATCCTTTGAAGCTTCCCGCAAAGGTTGAACAGCGCGCTCGATCTGATCTTCGCCGGTTTTCAGATTCCCTTCTTTGTCGAAGGTAGCGCGCTCGATGGCGCGGACCAGGACTTGCGTCTCCCGGTCGAATCTCTTCACGTCACTAATCAAGAGCTTCGGTGCATGCGAGACATTCATCGGCTTGCGCAACTGAGCAAGCTGGATATGGGCGCCGTTGCCCATTCGACCGCTATCTAGCGCAGGGATGTTAACTGCAGCGGCCGAACTATTTTCGCCACCCCTGTTGAGTCCGCTCGGAGACGATCCGTCGTCTTCGCTGGGATCAATCTGTCCCCACTGCGGCACAACGCAACTGGCATGTAGCGGACGGTCACAAAGCGTCTGCGCAGCGGCCGCGCCGCCGGAAAGGATGAGAACACAGACAGCCATCATTCGAATCGTTTTTCCGATCATTTCTAGACTCCTTGGAGGCGAATTGAATCCTTCAATCGCTCGGTTTCGAGCGATGGCGTAGCACCGATCAAAATAGACAACATTTGCCGACATTGGCGATATACACGCATGGCTTCGGCCGCCTGATTGGATCGAACGTAAATACGAATCAACGACTGGTAAAGGCCTTCAGCCAACGGTTCTCGTGCAATCGCAGATTCGATCATTGCTATGGAACGGTCGTCCCGTCCCTCTTTATCCCAATAGGACACCAGCGACCGCACGGCACGCACAAACGCACTACGGAAACGCTCACGCGCGCCCTCCCGCCAAGCAGTAGGCTCTTCATTGTCGAGCGGCAAACCTTTGAAAAGCGTCAAAATTCGCTGACTCATATTCTCAACCGCGATTGGATCGTATTGATTGGCCAATGCGAATTCTGCCTCCGAGCAGACTTCGATGAGCTCAATCGCATCCGATGACACTTGAGACCGATCGAGCGAAACGCGACTTTCCTTAACGATGACGAGCGAATCGTCGTCCAATAACTTGCGGAGCCTCGATATCGTGACTTCAAGACTCTTTCGTGCCGCACCATCCTCTGCATCTGGCCAAAGCGCCGCCGCGACGGAATGAAAATCAGCAATCATCCCACGTTCGCAAGCCAGAAATTTCAGTAGCTCCAGCGGCTTCTGTTGAGCTTTCCCCGTAAAGCTGATCGGGTTGTCATCGCGTTTGAGTATAAAGTCACCGAGCACATCGACGCGAATGTGCCACGGCCACGCCACCGGTGCTGCTACTGGCGCCCGAACACGCCTTATCCGAATGACGCGTTTTATGAATTCTGTGGTGACATTGAATTGAAGAGCGTATGCGGCAAGTTGCGCCGCGACAGTAGGCAACAGCGGCAAGAAATTCGCCAAATTCAGTTTCTCGGCCTGCATCATCGAGTCGGCCAAAAGCGATTCCGCCTTCCTTCTGTCCGAATGCCAAAGGCGATGTGCATTTAGAAGTGCATTGGTGACCCGCACCGTTTCATTGTCCGCGGCGGTGGACGTTTTGGCGAAACGCAACGCGACAGCGTCGCTCTCGGCGAATCTCGACAACGCGTACAGAATTTGAATGCGGTCCTTCTCCAGTATGTTCATCGCGCTATCGGGAAATCCCGCGTCGTGGATAACTTTCTGCGATGAGTCGAGAAGCTGAAGCGCGCGGAGAGTATTTCCCGTCGCCATGGCGAACCGAGCCTGGAGGTGAATGATCCAACCACGCTGCTTGCCGAGACGGTCGGGCGCTATCCCATCAAGCTCTCGCAGATATTCTTGAGCCCGATCGGTATCGGCGACGCTAAGTTCGAGCCGCGCGAGCGCTATCCACGCGGCGATTCTGGGTTGCAGGAGAGCGTTCTCGTGCGCAACCATCAAGCAGCTTTCAAAGGCGATGCGTGCCGTATCCAGCGCGCCGAGCCTCGCGAAGTGGTATCCGTTTTCCACTTTCCAATTCGCTCGAATATGCGGTGCTGCATGGCCGTAAGATTCGAGCGATTCAATCGTCACGATGGCGGCCTCCACATCGGGCATGCGCTTGTAGCGCTTCATCGATGAAACCAGCAACGAACCCGCAAGTATGGTTTCGTTGGGTG
>JBBSEF010000138.1:0-5400 GCA_038240015.1 Burkholderiales bacterium | reverse complement strand
CGCCGACATCTCGTCGGCGGTCTCGTCGGCGCGCAGCGTCTGCGAGATGAAGGCGCCCTGATCGAGATCGTTGATGTAGAGCGTCTGGATGTGCTTGATGCCCGCCGCGCGCAAATGCACGAGGACGTCTTCGGTCACTTCGTCGTTGGCGGACACGACGATCTCGCCGGTCTCGGCATCGACGATGTTCTTCGCTAGCACGCGGCCGAGCAGAAATTCCTCGGGCACCGGGATGCGCTTCAAGCCCGCGGCTTCCAGGTCGCGCAGGTTCTTCGCGGTGATGCGCTTGTCTTTGGCGACCAGTACCTTGCCCGCCTTGTCGGCGATGTCGAAGCGCGCGATCTCGCCCTTCATGCGGTCGGACACGAAGTCCATCTGCGCACCGCTATCGGCTTCCTTGCCGAGCAGGTGGAAGCTGTCGAACATGAAAAAGTGTTCGAGGATCTGCTCGCTGCTCATGCCGATGGCCTTGAGCAGGATCGTCACGGGCATCTTGCGGCGACGATCGACTCGAAAGAACAGGATGTCCTTCGGGTCGAATTCGAAGTCGAGCCACGAGCCGCGATAGGGAATGATGCGAGCCGAGAACAGCAGCTTGCCCGACGAGTGCGTCTTGCCGCGGTCATGTTCGAAGAACACGCCGGGCGACCGGTGAAGCTGGGAGACGATGACGCGTTCAGTCCCATTGATGACGAACGAGCCGGTCATGGTCATCAGGGGCATCTCGCCCATGTAGACCTCTTGCTCCTTGACTTCCTTGATGGTCGGCTTGGACGCTTCGCGATCCATGATGATCAGGCGCACCTTGGCACGCAGCGGCGACGCGTACGTCAAGCCACGCTGCATGCATTCCTTGACATCGAACGGCGGTTCACCGAGATGAAAGCTGACGAACTCCAGACGCGCGAAACCGTTGTGCGACGAGATCGGAAAGATCGACGTGAATGCCGCCTGCAGACCTTCGTTCGCGCGTTTGGCCGGCGGCGCGTCGGCCTGCAGAAACTCGGCATACGACTGAAGCTGCGTCGCCAAGAGGAACGGCACCTTGTGCACGTTCGGACGCTTGGCGAAGCTCTTCCTGATGCGCTTCTTTTCCGTAAACGAATAGGTCATGAGGACTCCGTAGCTACTGCGGGTACAGGGCGGGCGAAAAAACGAAAGCGGGGTGGCTGCGTGGGTGTACAACGCGCGACGCGCGCACACGATCGGTATCGGTGATGCGCGCCATCGCGGTCGGGCAGGGTTTTGGATATGGTGTCTCGCTGCGAAATCGCAACGCGAATGCGGCGAACGCTCGATGCGAGAGGCGACAGATCCAAACCTTGTTCCAATGCGAAAACTCCGGAGGCGCCCGACCGCTGCGACCTCCGGTAATCGATGCAACTTATTTGACGTCGGCCTTGCCGCCCGCGTCTTCGAGCTTCTTCTTGGCAGCTTCCGCATCGGCCTTGGGGATGCCTTCCTTGACGGGCTTCGGGGCGCCATCGACCAGGTCCTTGGCTTCCTTCAGGCCGAGGCCCGTGATCTCGCGAACGGCCTTGATGACGTTGACCTTGTTCGCGCCGATTTCGGTGAGAACGACATCGAACTCGGTCTTCTCTTCAACGACCGGCGCAGCCGCGCCGCCGCCGCCGGCGGGCGCTGCCGCAGCAACAGCCGCTGCGGCCGAGACGCCGAACTTGGTTTCCATTTCCTTGATCAGTTCCGACAGATCGAGAACCGTCATGCCGGCGATTGCGTCGAGGATTTCTGATTTGCTGACAGCCATGATTGACTCCGAATAATGAATTGCGTGCAATGAGATTGATGAAAATTGAATAAGAGCCTGGAAGAAGACGAAGATTTACGCTGCGGATTCCGCCGCCGCGCCTTCCTTCTGATCGCCGGACTTCTGCTCCAGCACGGCTGCGAGCGCACGCACGAACTTGGTAGGAACCTCATTCAACGTCCGCACGAACTGCGCGATCGGCGCCTGCATCGTGCCCAGGAGCTTGGCCAACAACTCGTCGCGCGAAGGCATCGTCGCCAGTGCCTTGACGCCATTCGCGTCGAGGACCGAGTTCGGCAACGAGCCCGCCATGACAACGAGCTTGTCGTTGTCCTTCGCGAAACCGCTGATGACCTTTGCTGCTGCGACCGGATCGTCGGAGATGCCGTAGATGAGCGGGCCGACCATCTGATCGGCCAGACCCTTGAACGGACTATCGGCGACGGCGCGACGCGCCAGCGAGTTCTTGAGCACACGCAGGTACACCCCGTTCTTGCGCGCTTGACTGCGCAGGCCGGTGATGTGCTTGACTTCCAGACCACGGTATTGCGCGAGGACGATCGATGTCGCGGTCGCCACTTTGGCTGCCACTTCTTCGACGACCATCGCCTTCTCGGAACGATTGAGACCCACGGTCATTTCTCCATAAATGATGCGCGACGCGTCGGCTTCAACGCGACTTGCATCGGCCATAAAACGGCGACCGATCCGGTTCGTAGTTCCTGTCTCGCCGCTTCTGTCGAAAGTGCGCGCGAGGCTCTCACTGCAAATCCATTCGGGACCGCCATCTGCGTTGGCTGATTCATTTCGAATCGATTAAGGCTCGGGCCAACTGCTCCCTTGCCACCAACGGTCTTTGACGGCTGTCGAAGTGGTTGGCTTTCGCCTTCCACATCGACTGCCCAAAGCCCTGTTCGCACTACGCGAACGTCGTCCCCGCGTACGCGGGGACCCAGTGTCTTTTCGCTTCTACCCAGCCTCAAATCAACGCCGCTGGGTTCCCGCTTCCGCGGGACCGACGGTACTTATCCTTGAACGCTCGTCTGATCGACCCTCAAACCTGTGCCCATCGTGCTCGACACCGACAGCTTGCGTAGGTAGATGCCCTTGCTCGACGCTGGCTTCGCGCGGTTGAGCGCATCGATCAACGCGACCAGATTGCTCTTCAACGCATCGACTTCGAACGACGCGCGCCCAATGGTCGCGTGGACGATGCCGGCCTTGTCCGCGCGGTATTGCACCTGACCCGCCTTGGCGTTCTTCACGGCCGTCGCAACGTCGGGCGTCACCGTGCCGACCTTGGGGTTCGGCATCAGGCCACGCGGGCCGAGAATCTGACCCAACTGACCGACGATGCGCATCGTGTCCGGTGACGCGATCACGATGTCGAAATTCAGATTGCCCGCCTTGACCTGTTCGGCGAGATCTTCCATGCCGACGATATCGGCGCCGGCTGCCTTGGCTTCTTCGGCTTTCGCGCCTTGCGCGAATACCGCCACGCGAACCGATTTGCCGGTACCGGCGGGCAGCACGACCGAGCCGCGCACCACTTGATCGGACTTCTTGCCGTCGATGCCCAGTTGCACGGCGACGTCGATCGACTCGTTGAACTTGGCGGTCGCCGTTTCCTTGATCAAAGCGAGCGCATCGCCAACCGGATAGACCTTGTCACGATCGATCTTGGCCGAGATGGCCTTGATGCGCTTGGTCATCTTCTTTTCTGCGTCAGCCATTTCAGAGACCCTCCACCGTGATGCCCATCGAGCGGGCGCTGCCCGCGATCGTCCGAACCGCCGAGTCGAGATCGGCTGCGGTGAGGTCGGGCATCTTGGCCTTGGCGATGTCTTCGGCCTGGGCGCGCGTGATCTTGCCGACCTTGTCGGTATGCGGCTTGGGCGAACCCTTCTGAATTCCGGCAGCCTTCTTGATCAGAATCGAGGCCGGCGGCGTCTTCATAATGAAGGTGAAGCTCTTGTCCGCGAACGCCGTGATCACCACGGGAATCGGCAGACCCGGCTCCACGCCTTGCGTCTGCGCGTTGAACTCCTTGCAGAACGCCATGATGTTCAGGCCGCGCTGACCGAGCGCCGGTCCGATCGGCGGCGACGGATTGGCCTTGCCTGCAGGAACCTGCAGCTTGATGAAACCGATGATCTTCTTTGCCATGACTACTCCTGGGGTTGAGTGTTAACGCGGGTTCGAGCACACGCTCTACTGACGCTCCTCTTTTTCGACATCAGATGAACGTGAATTCATCCGCATCGTTTCAGTCTCAATAATTGAAACCTCAAATATTTACATCTCAATTCTTGAGACTCACGCCTTCTCGACCTGACCGAACTCCAGCTCGACAGGCGTTGCGCGTCCGAAAATCGTGACCGAAACGCGCAAGCGCGACTTTTCGTAATTGACTTCCTCGACGTTGCCGTTGAAATCGGTGAAGGGGCCTTCCTTGACGCGCACCATTTCGCCGACTTCGAACAGCGTCTTGGGACGCGGCTTCTCGACGCCCTCCAGCATCTGCGCCATGATCTTCTCGACTTCCTTCTGAGAGATCGGCGTAGGGCGGTTGGCCTTGCCGCCGACGAATCCGGTGACCTTGGCGGTGTTCTTGACGAGGTGCCACGACTCGTCGGTCATTTCCATTTCGACCAGCACATAGCCCGGGAAAAAGCGGCGTTCAGTCACGGCCTTCTGGCCGTTCTTGACCTCGACGACCTCTTCGGTCGGCACCAGAATTTCGCCGAACTGTTCCTGCATGTCCGAGCGTGCAATGCGCTCGATGAGCGCCTTCTTCACGCTCTTCTCCATTCCGGAATAGGCGTGCACGACATACCAGCGCTTGGCGCCGCGCGACGCAGTTGCGCTCGCGGCTTTCGCTGCGTGGTCGTTGTTTTCGGCGATCACGTTTTCGGACATTACTTTCTCCACCCGAGGACCAGGTCGTACAACGCGAACTCGAGAGTCTTGTCGGTGGCCCAAAGAAAAATCGCCATAATGAATACGAAGCCAAACACGATGGCGGTGGTTTGTATGGTTTCCTTGCGCGAAGGCCACACGACCTTCTTGGTCTCCGCCACCGCCTCGCGTCCGAAAGCGAAGAATCGCTTGCCGGGTTCGGACGTCGCCGCAATCGCGACGCTGATGATGAGGCCGGCCAGCACCGCACCGATGCGGAACACCAACGGCTGCTGCGCAAGCAGGTAGAAGCCCGCGACTCCGCCGATCACGGCAAGTCCCGCGAGGCCCATTTTCAGGCGGTCCGCTGTCGTGCTGACGGTTTCGATATTCGTATTTGCCATCAACCACCCTTCATGTCCCACGGACTCGACGGAGAAACGCGGAGCGTGCCGCGGCACTCCGGAATTCGTGGCAGGGGCAGAGGGCCTCGAACCCCCAACCTTCGGTTTTGGAGACCGACGCTCTGCCAGTTGAGCTATGCCCCTACGGACCCACCGCTACAAGCTTCTCAAGCAATGATCTTCGCCACGACCCCTGCGCCGACCGTCCTGCCACCTTCGCGAATCGCGAAGCGCAGGCCTTCTTCCATCGCGATCGGGTTGATCAGCTTGACCGTGATCGTCACGTTGTCTCCCGGCATCACCATCTCCTTGCCGGCTTCCAACTCGATG
>JBBSEF010000137.1:0-5436 GCA_038240015.1 Burkholderiales bacterium | reverse complement strand
GCACGCGAGGAATCTCATCCGCTTTGGTATGCGACGCGGATGAGGTCCCTCACTACGTTCGGGATGACAAAGAGTTGCTCACTTCAACACACCGATCTCGCGATAATATTTTTCCGCGCCCGGATGCAGCGGCACCGGCAGGTTCTTCGCGGCGTTCTCTTTCGAAATGGCCTTCGCCGCGTTGTGAGCAGCGACGAGCTGATCGAGATTCTCGAAGGTCGCCTTGGTCAATGCATAGACCGTGTCGGCGGGGACGCTGTCAGTCGTCACGAGAAAATTCTGGATCGCAACCGTCGGCACCGCGACGGTCTGGCCCGTGTAAGTGTTGGCCGGAATGATCGCCGCTTGATACGCCGGGTCGCCTATCTTGGCAACCACGTCGGCTGGCACCGGAATCACGACGATGTTGACCGCGGTCGCGAGGTCGCGAATCGATGCGACACCGAGTCCTGCCGATTGCAAGGTCGCATCGAGTTGTCGGTTCTTCATCAACTCGACCGACTCGCCGAACGCGAGATACTCGACCTTCGAGAAATCCTTGTAGGAGAGGCCCGCGCCCTTCAACACCGCACGCGCATTGAGTTCTGTTCCCGATTTGGGAGCGCCCACCGAAATGCGCTTGCCCTTCAAGTCGGCGAGCGTCTTGATGCCGGTTTCCGCATTGGCGACGATCTGGATGTAGTTCGGATAGATCGCGCCGATCACGCGCAACTTTTTCAACGGCGTCTTGAAACCCGCTTCTTCATCGCCGCGATACGCGTCCGACAAGGTGTCGCCCAGAGTGAACGCGACTTCGCCGCGGCCCGCCTGCAAGAGATTCAAGTTCTCGGCCGAGGCCTTGGTCGCTTGCGCGCTGGTGCGCACATCAGGCAATGCTTTCGAATAGATCTGGCTCAACGCAACACCGAGCGGGTAGTAGACGCCGCTTTGTCCGCCGGTGAGAACGTTGATGAATTTTTGTTGCGCGAACGCGGGCGCCGTGGCGAGGGCCGCGCCGAGCAGGACAGCAAGCGATGCGACGGCGATGACGAGATGCGATCGCCGGGTCGTGCGGCGCGCATGCTGGAAGGGGACGAGTGCGAGCATGAAGCCTCCGGCTGTATCGTGAAGGGCTGCATGCTAGCGCGAAGATCGCGAGGACGGCATCGGGTATTCCCCGTGCGTCGCGCCGCATAGCGCGTGCATCGGCCATGCGAGACTGCGCGCCAGGCGCATCGCGATGCCGAACGACGGGGAATCCTCTTGAACGCATTCTTCAGCAAGCTGTCCGGCCAGATCAGCGAGAGCTTCTGGCTGGTGCCCGCACTCATGGTGCTGGTCGGCATTCTTTCGGCCGTGGGCTTCGTGGCGCTGGACCGGGGCGCCGCGCTTCCCGAATGGCTGCTTCATAGCGCATGGCTCTATGACGGCGGCGCCACGGGAGCGCGCACCCTCCTGGGTACTGTGGCCTCTTCGACGATCGGCGTCGCGGGAACCGTCTTCTCCATCACGATTGCCGCGCTCTCGCTGGCAGCCGGACAGATGGGGCCGCGGCTACTGAGGAACTTCACGCACGATCGCGGCAATCAGATCACGCTGGGCGTGTTCCTGAGCACGTTTTCCTATGCGTTGATGGTTCTGCGAAGCGTGCGCACGCGAAACGAGGGCGACTTCGTTCCTCACTTGGCGCTGAGTGTCGGCATTCTCTTTGCCTTGGTGTGCGTCGCCACGCTGGTCTATTTCGTGGGTCACATGGCGAGCCGCATCAACGTCGACACCGTGATCGAACTGGTGAGCGAGGACATGCGCTCCGCGTTTGCGCGCCTGACCGTGGATCAGCGGCCCGACGAGCCGCCGCCTGCTGACTTCTGGCACGACGCCGTGCCCGTGATCGATAGCCGCTACGGCTATCTTCAGCATATCGATCGCAAGGGCCTGGCCGACTGGGCAGCTCGTCACGGGATCGCCATTCGCCTGTTGGTCCGGCCCGGCGCCTTCGTGTTCCCGGGCGCCCCGATCGCACTGGCAACGTCGGATTCGAAAGGCATGGCTCAAGCGATACGCGACGCGACCGCTCTTTCCACCCAGCGCGGGAGTTCGGCCGATCTCGAATATTCGGCGCGACAACTCGTCGAGGTCGCCGTACGCGCGCTGTCGCCTGGAACCAATGATCCGCATACCGCCCTCGGCGTCCTCGATCGGCTCGGCTCGGCACTCTGCGAGATCGCGACGCTTTACCTGCCCACCGGTGTAGAAACGCGCGAGAACAAACCGGTGCTGGTCACGTCCAGCATCGACTACGATGGACTTGCCGACGCGATGTTTCACATGATCCGGCAGAACGCCAGAGGAAGCACCGCGGTTCTGAGCCGCATTATCGAAGTGCTTGCCGCCGTCAAGAGTTGCGAACGCGATCCTGTTCGCATCGCAACCCTCCATCGGCATGCGGACCTCGTCATCGATGATGCGCAACGCGACATCAAGAACCCGGTCGATTTGCGCGATGTGCGCCAGCGCCATCAAGCGTTCCTGGCGATGAGATCGGGCGCGGTGCCGCCGAACCTTGGCGACGCATCGAATGACGAACGACCTTGCCGATCGTGAGCCCCTGACCGAGGATCGAGAACACAACCACGCAATAGGTCAGCGCGATCAGAGTTTCTCTCGTCGTCCCGCGCGGCAGCGAGAGCGCCAGTGCGACCGAGATGCCTCCACGCAACCCGCCCCACGTCAGAACGCTGCCCGCTCCCGCAGGCAGACGAAACGTGCGGCGCATCAGTCCCACAGGCAGCCCCACCGTGAGCCATCTGGCGAGCAAGGTCACTGCGATGGCAATCGAAGCCGCTGCCGCGATCCCCGCGGCAAACCGGATCAGGATGACCTCCATACCGATCAGCACGAACAGCACCGCATTCAGCATTTCGTCGAGGAGCTCCCAGAACAAGTCCACGTAATGGCGGGTGGCATTGGACATCGCGAGCGCACGGCCGTCATTGCCGATGATCAAGCCCGCGACGACCATCGCGAGCGGCCCGGAGAAATGCAGTCGATTTGCAAGCGCATAGCCTCCCACCACGGCCGCGAGCGTGATCAATACTTCGACTTGGTATTGGTCGATGCTGCGCAAGAGCCGGAACGTGATGTAGCCGAGTGCGAACCCGAACAGCAGTCCTCCTCCTGCTTCCTGCAAGAGCAGCGTGGCCGCATGCCCGACGGTGGGAGTCTCTCCGCCCGCGAGCACGCCCACCAGCAGCGAAAAGATCACTACGCCGATGCCGTCGTTGAACAGCGACTCTCCGGCCATCACCAGTTCAAGATTCTTCGGTGCGCCCGCCGATTTGAGGATTCCCATCACGGCGATCGGATCGGTCGGCGATATCAGCGCGCCGAACAGCAGACAGTGCAACAGGGACAGGGGCACGCCGACGAACGGCAGCGCAAGCCACAGCGTCAAGCCGACGACCAGGGTCGACAACACGGTGCCGAAGACCGCCAACGCTCCCACCTGCCAGCGATAGGAACGAAGCGCGGTGAGATCGATGTGAAGCGCTGCCGCGAACAGGAGCAGAGAAAGCATGCCCTGCATGAGGACGGTGGAGAAATCGATCCCGCCCAAAAGCGTCTTCTCGTATACATGAAGTTCCTTAAAGACTCCGAATGCATCGAGGGCCACGAGAAGCAGCGACAGGCCGAGAGCCGTGACCATGACGCCGATCGTCGCGGGCAGACCGACGAAGCGGACATTCACGTAGGCGAGAAGCGCCGTGATCACGAGGAATACGGCGGCGATTTCCACCCGGGCGCCCTTTCGAGATTACTTCCCCTGTTCGTTGCCGTAAGTCTTGACGAGATAGTCCACGATCACCGGCATGTCGGCGTCGTCGATCGGCGCCTTGAACACTGTCTTCATCCTCTTGACCATCGCGTCCCAATACGCGCGCGACGCGTTGGGCGGCTGGTACTGCATGTACTCGGCCGAGTGGCAGGCGGTGCACGACGCCTGCGCTTTAGCGTAGCCGGGCAGTGTGCTTTGCTTCAACTGCATACCGTCGGGTGGCAAGTCGAGCGATTTCGATCCAGCGGTGGAAATGATCGTCGCGCCGAATGACGCAACGACGACGAGGGACGCGATGCGATGCTTCGTTGTCATGTGGGTCTCCCTCAAGCGGCCGTGATCTTGACTGACTCGACGACGTTGCGCATGTAGCCTGCGGGCTGCCACAGCGCATCCATCGGCTGGCTTTGTCCCGAGCGATTCCACGCGCGCACGCGCAAGTCATGGTTGCCCTTCGCGGGCGTGAAGCCGAACGTGAACTCGCGAAACGAATAGCGGCCCATGTCGGCGCCGAGTCTGGCTTCGCGCCACGATTGCCCGCCGTCGGTCGAGTACGCGACTTCGCGGATGCCTTGTCCGCCGTCAAACGCGATACCTCGCACCGTGGTCGCCTTGCCCGCGGCCAATCGTCCGCCGTCCTGTACCGACGTGATGAACGAGCGCACGTTGAAGCGCGTGATCGGCCGCGTCGCTGCGGGCGCGGTACCCGGCTCGATGCACGCGCAGTCGTTGTCGGGAACGCGATAGGCTGGCTTCATCCAGAAGCCTTCGAAGGTCTGGTCCACGACTTCGATTTCGGAAAGATGCTTGACCCAGTAGGTGCCGTAGTAACCGGGCACGATCAGCTTGACCGGATAGCCGTTGAGCATCGGCAGGTCGGCGCCGTTCATCTGGTACGCGATCATCACTTCGCCATCCATCGCGTGGTTCACGTCGAGCGACTTGACGAAGTCGCCGCCGCCGAAGAGCGCGACGTCGAGTCCATTGAACGTCACTTGCTTCGCGGTGTTTTTCGGCTCGGCTTGGGCGAGCACATCCTTCAACGCCACACCCACCCAGCGCGCGTTGCCCATCGCGCCGTTGCCGAGTTGTCCGCCGGTGACGCGCGGGTTGAAGAAGCCGCGGCTGTTGCCCGAGCATTGATTGACCGCGAGATACTCGATCGGCTTGAACTTCGTTTTCAGGTCCGACATCGAGAGCTGGTACGGCTTGCCCACCGCGTTGCCACCGATCTTGATGACGTGCTTGTCTCCATCGACAGACGCCGGCAGACCCGCGTTGTGATAGCGCACGAAGAACGCGTCGTTAGGCGTGACGATGCCGTCGTTGAAGATCTCGAACGGCGTCTCGAGCTGCGGCGGTCGCGAGGTCAACACGATCAGCGGGCGCTTTTCGGGGAACGCGACGAGGTTGCGCTTGCCGTTGACGAAAGGCATCTCGGTGGTTGCCCCTTGTGCGAACGCGGCGCGGCCGAAGGGGCCGAGGCCGGCGGTGGCGAGCGCTCCCGCGCCGCCCGCGAGCAGCTTGCGGCGCAGGCGATTGGTGTCGAGGTTCATGGCGTCTCCTTCGGCGATGTTTTTGGATGAGGTGCAAACGACGTTCGACTGTCACTTCGGCAGAGG
>JBBSEF010000136.1:0-5472 GCA_038240015.1 Burkholderiales bacterium | reverse complement strand
CCGTCGACGGTCGATGCGACGCGCATGCCGGTCACGCCCGACGCATCGCCGAGCACTTCGTCGAGCCTTGCGTTCCACTTGATTTCGACCACGCCGGTTTTCTCTTTCTCCTTGAGCTTGTCGACGAGGATCGCCTCGGCGCGAAACTTTTCACGGCGATGGATCACCGTCACCTTCTTCGCGATGTTCGACAGATAGAGCGCTTCCTCGACCGCGGTGTTGCCGCCGCCGATGACCGCGACCTCCTGGCCCTTGTAGAAGAAGCCGTCGCAGGTTGCGCAGCCCGACACGCCCCTGCCCATGAAGGCTTCTTCCGACGGCAGCCCGAGGTACATCGCCGACGCGCCGGTCGCGATGATCAGCGTGTCGCAGGTGTAATGCGCGGAGTCGCCGATCAACAGGAAGGGACGCCGGTCGAGCTTCGCGGTGTGGATGTGGTCGAACACCACGTCGGTCTCGAAGCGCTCGGCATGCGAGAGAAAGCGCTGCATCAGGTCGGGACCCTGCACACCCTTGTCGTCGGCGGGCCAATTGTCGACATCGGTGGTCGTCATCAACTGGCCGCCTTGCGCGAGGCCCGTGATGAGCCTCGGCTTCAGGTTTGCGCGAGCCGCATAGACCGCGGCGGTATAGCCGGCCGGACCGGAGCCGAGGATGAGGACGCGCGCGTGTTTGGGTGCGGACATGATGGCGCTGCGACGAGGATGTCGCATGAACGGAAGAGCGCAAATTTTACACGCGCACGCGCGAGAGCCTCGCGCATGCCTTCCGTCTGGCTAGCGCGTCACTTGTACCGAGGTCGATGCCGTATTGCCCGCTACGTCTTTCGCAATTGCCTGGATCGTGTGATTGCCGGCCGCCACCTTACGCGTGTTCCAGTTATAGGCCAGCGAAGCCCCGGTACCACTCGCTTTTCGCACGCCGTCGATGTAAAGCGTCTGCGAAATTCCGGCCGCACCGCTGTTGTCGCTGGCATTCACGACGACCGATACGTTGCCTGACACATGTCCTGCGACAGGATTGGCAATCGTCACGACCGGTGGCGCGGTGTCGGCGACAGGTGGAGAAATGTTGTTGGCGACATTGACGGCAATCGGGCCCGAGGCCTTCATATTACCGGCCGCGTCGTACGCGACAGCCACGAGGGTCGACATCCCGTTGACTACGCCAATCGAATCCCAGCTGAAGGCGAATGGTGCTGCGCTATCGACGGCCACGGTGCTGCCGTTGACCTGCAACTCGACTCGCGTCACGCCGACATTGTCGGTGGCCGTCACATTGACCGCAACGAGTCCCGATACGGTTGCGTTGGCCAACGGTGCGGAGATCGATGCGGTGGGGGCTTGGGTGTCTGTCGCCACGGGAGCCGCAAGTGCTGCCTGCACACCAGCTGCCGCATCGACGCGGCCATACCCATAGTATGGATCGCGCCCTGCAGCACCGAGATCGACCGCGGTCGAATACATCAGGCTTTCGATCTGGGCGCCGTCGAGCGTAGGTCTGGCAGCCATCATCAGCGCCGCGACGCCGGCAGTCAGCGGGCTGGAGAACGACGTGCCGCTTACCGCCTGGTAGCTGCCGCCGCTCGATGTGCTCCAGATGCCGGCGCCGGGCGCGGACATCGCAACGAAGCTGCCATAACTCGACCAACTGGTTCTCGCGTCATTGCCATCCGTTGCCGACACCGGAATCATGTTCGTGGTCGGCGCGATGTTTTCGTCGATGCCGCTGTTACCCGCGGAGACGAATACCAGGCCGCCTTTGCTCTTCATGTATTGCGCTGCGCTTTGCACGCTGGCGCTGCTGGCGACGCCACCGTAGCTGACGTTTGCCACGCGTGCCCCATGGTCGGCGGCATAGGTCAGGCCGCTTGCGACCGTGCTGTAGTAGGCGTAGCAACTGTTGTAACCCGTATCGAAATACGCGATGCGCACCGGCATGATCCTGGCTTGTCCCGCAACGCCGGCCACGCCGGAGCCGTTGTTGCTGGCTGCGGCTGCCGTACCGGCAACCAATGTGCCATGTCCGCAGACGTCGGAGGTATCGGCGTTGTTGTTGTACAGGTTGTATCCGGGCACCAGGTTTGGCGCCAAGTCCTGGTGCGTCGCGTCCACACCGGAGTCCAGAATCGCGATGGTGATACCCGCACCCTGAGTGGTATCCCAAGCCGACGACGCGGCGACTTTAGTCAAGTGCCATTCACTGCCTAAATAGGGATCGTTCGGCACGAAGGTGGTTCGCACCCGCCGGTCCAGCTCAGCAAATTTCAGATGGGGATGGTGCGCCAGTTTTTCGACGACCGACTTTTCCGAGGCATTTCCCGGCAGGTCGACGATATGCAGATTGCTCTGCCCGAGCTTTCGCCGCTTGCCGCCATGTACCTTGAGAATCTTGTCGAATTCGTCTGAGGAAAGGCCGGCGCGCGGCTCGACCAGGATGCGGCCTCTTGCCCAGGATTCCGCGTTGGCATTGTCAGGCGGCGCTGCATGGGCAGCCGATGTATTCAACCCCATGAGACCCATCACGAAGGCCGTCGCAAAAGTACGTTTGGCGAACCTCGTATGCGTGGCGCGTTTATCGGCGAGCGGAAAGGCCGTTGGCGAAAATTGGGATGCGGAGAGCTTCACGTTGCAGATCCTGTTTCAAATGATTGCCGAAACAGGACTGCAAAGAGACGCGTCAGAATGATTGTGGGCCGATTGAACAACCATCGCCCTTTGACATTCTGCTACCACCCGCACACGAGCGCGACGGGTCAGGTTGCGTTGATCTGGCAGTCCTGCCGTCGTGGGGCTTATGCCCGGTAGACCGAAGACTTTGCGTCCTTCGCTTTCGCGAAGTTTGCCTTTTTCAGAGTGCGAACCGACGATAACGAAAAGATTACCCTGATGCAATCGTGAGGTTGGAGAAAGCAGACGCCCTTGAGAATGCATCCAACCAGCCTAGTCGGCATGGTGCGACATTACTTGAGCCACCGCGTCAAATTCGCCGCGTCCTTAAAATGAAACCGCCGCCCACTTGGGGCGGCGGTTATTGAATCCGGCTGCGTCAGCTGAACCGGAGGTTCAGCTGACCGCAAGACCCCGAGGCAACGCTACCGGTCGCCTGGGGCAAGGAGCTTAGACTTTGCGCCGACGAGCAGCAGCGATTGCGACGAGCCCAAGGCCAAGAAGAGCAAGGGATGCCGGCTCGGGAATTTGATTTGGGAGTCCGCCAGCATCTTGGTCCGCCCTCACCCATACCTGCCAATTGGATTCATCCGGATGCTGGCCGCCGTTATTGACCCAATCGATCAGCCAAGTTCCTGTCCAAGTCGAATTGGCAGGCAGGAGCAGGTCGCTAAAAACAAAGAAACCCGAGAAACCGCCGGCGTGCATCGAAAACAGGAGATCAACTCCCCCTGATCCGGTCCAGCCAAGGCCCCAAGTGCCACTGTGCGAGTTCCCGCCGGTGAAGCTGAGTCCCGTAAAAACCAAGCCGGGCACAGCGCCGGGATTTTTGAGGGTGCCGTCGTCCCCGATCTGGGTCCAGCTCCCGCTAGGCGCGAAGGCGCCGTCAGTGGGAATCAAACCAGGGTTTCCGCCGGCCATTCCACTATTGCCCGAGGCAATTTCGCATTGAGTCGAGTTGATGCTGTGCAGAGTGACATCGGAAGTCGCACTCGTACCAATATTGACACCCGTGCACGGGGCGGCCAGTGCCGAACTACACCAAAACAACCCGTTCAGCGCCGCAATGCCTAACGAAGCAAAGAGGGTGCTCATTTTCATGGCCGGACTCCCATTTTGTGAACAATCCGTCGACCGCGCTCGCGCAACGCCGCGTAAGCGCCCGACAGAGGGCTTACGCAAGATTCCTGCCAATTCTGTATGTTGCTGTTTCTAAGGCGTTGTCCTACAACGTACTAGTCGTTTGCGCGAGAGATATGTAAGAAATGCCGACAAAATCCCCTTGACATATCTGCGCAGCTACAGCGGTCCCCCGCTAATAAGCTTACAAAGCGCATCGCGCGGCTGCTTCATCAAACGCCGATATAATTCGCCGATGCCTCGTTCCGTATCCTCGCCTTCCTCAGCGATGCTCGACTCGCGCTCGGCGGGGGGCGCAAGTCCGCGGGGAAAGTTCAGCGGCAACACCCGCAATGGCGAACCGTCACGCGCCTCGCGCCTGTTGCGCGAAGCGCGCTGGCTCGCGTTCGCCGCGCTCGCGATCTACCTCTTCCTGATCCTCGTGACCTATAGCGCGGCCGATCCGGGCTGGTCGCACGATGCGATCGTAGCGAGTCTGGGAAATCGCGGCGGACGTTTCGGCGCATGGCTTGCGGACGTGCTGCTGTCGGTGTTCGGCTACTCGGCGTATTGGCTGATCGTATTGTTCGCGAGCCGCGTCGCGATCGGTTATCGCGCTCTGGTGCGCAGCCGTCTTCTGCCCGACGACGACACGCCGCCCGAGCCGGTGTGGGTTCACGTCGCGGGTTTCGTCGTGATGCTGATCGCGTCGTGCGGCATCGAATATCTGCGCGCCTCCGGGGTCTCGCGCGGATTGCCGCAAGGGCCCGGCGGCGTGATCGGGGGCGAAGAAGTGCGGCTGCTGATGCACGCCTTCGGCATGACAGGCGCAACGCTCTCGATGCTGGTCGTTTTCGCGATCGGCTTCTCACTCTTTTCCGGCTGGTCGTGGCTCACGATCGCCGAGCGTGTAGGCGCCGTGCTCGAGGGTACGGTGATGCTCTTCAAGCGCAAACGCGAGGCGCGCGAAGATCGCGCGGTCGGCGCCGAGGCCGCGGTCCAGCGCGAAGAGATCGTGGTGCAGGAACGCACGCGCATCGAAGACGCGCCGCCGATCCGCATCGAGCCGCAAGTCGTGGCGGTACCGCAATCGTCGCGCGTTACGAAGGAGAAGCAGGTCCCGTTGTTCGCAGAAATTCCCGAGACCGCGCTGCCGCCGCTGTCGCTGCTCGCGCCCCCGCCGGTGATGCAGGAGACAGTCAGTCCCGAGACGCTCGAGTTCACGTCGCGACTGATCGAAAAGAAGTTGAAGGACTTCGGCGTCGACGTGCAGGTCGTCGCGGCGCATCCGGGTCCGATCATCACGCGCTACGAGATCGAACCCGCGACCGGCGTCAAGGGCAGCCAGATCGTCAATCTCGCGAAGGATCTCGCGCGCGCACTGTCGCTGGTGTCGATCCGCGTCGTCGAGACGATCCCCGGCAAGACCACGATGGGACTCGAACTACCGAACCCGCGTCGTCAGGCGGTGCGCCTCTCGGAGATCCTCGGCTCGCATGTTTACAACGAGAGTCCCTCGCCGTTGACGCTCGCGCTCGGCAAGGACATCGCGGGGCGCCCGGTGATCGCCGACCTGTCGAAGATGCCGCACCTGCTGGTCGCAGGCACGACCGGCTCGGGCAAGTCGGTCGGCCTGAACGCGATGATCCTGTCCTTGCTCTACAAGGCCGAGGCGAATCAGGTG
>JBBSEF010000135.1:0-5665 GCA_038240015.1 Burkholderiales bacterium | reverse complement strand
GATCAGCACCGCCGTGATGCCGACCAGCGAATGAAAAGCCGCGACCAGCTCGGGCATCTTGGTCATCTGCACGCGCCGTGCCGCGGTCGCGCCTATCGCCGCGCCGATCAGGATCGCGCCACCGATCAGCCACAGAATCGGACGGTCGGCAACCAATAGCGTCGTGACGACCGCGATCGCCATGCCGATCATGCCGAAGACGTTGCCGCGACGTGACGTTAGCGGCGACGACAGACCCTTCAATGCGAGGATGAAGAGCACCGCCGAGACGAGATAGGCGAGGCTGGTGAGGTTCGCGAGGATGTTGTTCATGGGGAGCGTCGGAGCGTCCGTCGAGTCACGCCTTCTTCTCTTTCTTCCTGAACATCTCCAGCATCCGCTGCGTCACCAGAAAACCGCCGAAGATATTGATCGACGCGAGCAGGACTCCAAGCGCGCCGAGCACGCTGGTCAAGGTGATCGGGCCGTTGATGTCCACGGTCTGCAGCATCGCGCCGACGATGATGATGCCGCTAATCGCATTGGTCACCGACATCAGCGGCGTATGCAGCGCCGGCGTCACGTTCCAGACGACGTGATAGCCGACGAAGATCGCCAGCACGAAGATCGTCAGGTTCTGGATGGTCGGATCGATCATGATGTCATCGTCTCTTTGTTGGCGCAGCCCATCAACCCGCAGGCGTCGCGACCTTCATCACTTCCGCCTTCATCGCCTGCCCGTCCTTGCACAACAGACACGCGGCCACGATGTCGTCTTCCATGTTGACGACGAAGTGGCCTTCCTTGTCGCTGACCAGCTTCACGAAGTCGAGCACGTTGCGCGCGTAGAGCGACGAGGCATCGGCTGCGACCGCGGCCGCGAGATTGGCTTCGCCCACGATGTGCACGCCGTACTTCGTGACGGTCTTGCCGAGCTCCGACAACGGACAATTACCGCCCTGCTCGACCGCGAGATCGACGATCACCGAGCCTGGCTTCATCGCCTTCACCATCTCTTCGGTAACCAGCACCGGCGCTTTGCGCCCGGGAATCAATGCGGTGGTGATGACGATGTCGGCCTGCTTGATGCGCTCGCCGACGGCAACCGACTGGCGTTGCAGCCACGACGGCGGCATCGGTCGCGCGTAGCCGCCGACACCTGCCGCGGCCTCTCGTTCTTCATCGGTCTCGAACGGCACGTCGATGAACTTGCCGCCGAGCGATTCGATCTGTTCCTTCACCGAAGGGCGTACGTCGGACGCTTCGATGACCGCGCCCAGACGCTTCGCGGTCGCGATCGCCTGCAGGCCTGCAACGCCCGCGCCCAGCACCACGACTCTGGCGGCCTTGACGGTTCCTGCGGCCGTCATCAGCATCGGCATGAAGCGCTGATAGATGTTGGCCGCCAGCAGCACCGCCTTGTAGCCCGCGATGTTGGCCTGCGACGACAGCACGTCCATGCTCTGCGCGCGGGTCGTGCGCGGCGCGGCTTCGAGCGCGAAAGCGGTGAGGCCCGCCTGTGCCATGTGCGCGATGTTGTCGGTGTCGAAGCGGTCGAGCATGCCAACGATGGCCGTGCCCGGCTTCATCTGCGCGAGCTCGCCGGCATTCGGTGCGCGGACCTTGAGGACCATCTGCGAGCCGTACGCCTCGGCGGCCGAACCCAGCGCCGCGCCAGCGGCCACGTAGGCTTCGTCGATGACGCTGCTGGTGACGCCCGCCCCGTTTTCGACGAGTACCTCATGCTGTGCCGCGATCAATTTCTTGACCGTCTCGGGGGTCGCGGCGACTCGGGTCTCCCCGTCGCGCGACTCTTTAGGGATGCCGATTTTCATGAAGTTCTCCTCGGCCGCTCTACTTTTTTTGGCATCAGACGCGTGGACTGTGCAAGGGCTTAAATCGGCGGGCGATGTTATCACGGCCATGTCCGCGTTCACGGCTGCGCGACGGGTGCGCGCAAGCGGGCGATCGGGTGCGCGATCAAAACGCGCCCCAAGTAAAATGACGCTATGTCCGATCTCTGGAAACCCAACGTCACCGTCGCCGCGATCGTCGAAGGACACGGCTCGCATGCAGACCAGTACCTGATGGTCGAGGAGGAAACGCGCGACGGCCTGCGCATCAATCAGCCGGCCGGTCACCTCGAACCCGACGAGAGCCTGATCGCCGCGGTGATTCGCGAGACGCTCGAAGAGACCGCGCGCGCGTTCATGCCCAGGGGCTTGCTGGCCATCTATCTGTCGCGTTCGATGAAGACCGGCCGCGACGAGCCGAAAGAGCCCGTCACCTATCTGAGATTCGCATTCGTCGGCTCGGTCGATGACGTGGTGGCGGACCGCGTGCTGGATGAAGGCATCGTGCGTGCGTTGTGGATGACGTTGGCCGAAGTGCGCGCATCGCACGAACGCCATCGCAGCGCGATGGTGATGCGTTGCGTGGAAGATCATGCGCGCGGCCAGCCCCTCGCGCCTCTCGACACGCTGGTTGCCGATGCGTCCGCGCTCGGTGCGATCGCGCATGGCGCGTGATGCGGGATCGATCTTGAACAAGCAACGCATCGTCGTCGGATTGTCCGGAGGCGTGGACTCGGCTGTATCCGCATGGATACTCAAACAGCAAGGCCACGAAGTCATCGGACTGTTCATGAAGAACTGGGAAGACGACGATGACGACCAATATTGTTCAACGCGTGCAGACCTGATCGACGCGACCGCGGTCGCCGACGTGATCGATATCGACATCGAAGCGGTCAACTTCTCGACCGAGTACAAGGACCGCGTGTTCGCCGAATTCCTCATCGAATACGCGGCCGGTCGCACGCCCAACCCCGACGTGTTGTGCAATGCCGAGATCAAGTTCAAGGCGTTTCTCGACCACGCGATGCGCCTGGGCGCCGAGCGCATCGCGACCGGCCACTACGCGCGCATCGATCGCGACGATGACGGTCTGTATCGCTTGTTGAAAGCGAAGGACGCGAGCAAGGATCAGAGCTATTTTCTACATCGGCTGATTCAGCAGCAGTTGTCGCATGTGCTATTCCCGTTGGGCGAAATGCGCAAGATCGAAGTGCGCGCGCTCGCCGAGCGCATCGGCCTGCCGAACGCGAAGAAGAAGGATTCGACCGGCATCTGCTTCATAGGCGAGCGGCCGTTTCGTGAGTTCCTCCATCGCTATCTGCCGACCGAGCCAGGGCCGATTCGTACGCCTGAATCGGGCACGCCCTACGGTAGCGAGGCGGGTCGCGTGATTGGCAAGCACGTCGGGCTCGCGTTCTACACGCTCGGTCAGCGCAAAGGCATCGGCATCGGCGGCGTCAAATCGGATGCGAACGAGAACGCGGTCGAAGGCGCGTGGTTCGTGGCGAAGAAGGACATGGCGAGCAACACGCTGTGGGTGGTTCGCGGCCACGATCATCCGTGGCTGTTGTCGTCGCGCGTACAGGTCGACAACGCAAGCTGGGTCGCCGGTCGCGCTCCGAATGCACAGGAACTGCATGCGAAGACGCGCTATCGGCAATCCGATGCGGCGTGCCGTGTGCAACCCGGCGTAGAAAGCGACGACGATCGCTTCACGCTGGTGTTCGACGAACCGCAATGGGCCGTGACGCCGGGACAATCGGCTGTGCTCTACGACGGCGAGGTGTGTCTCGGCGGCGGTATTATCTTGAGCGCCGCAGAAAACGACGCGTGCCTAACCACCAGGTCATTCCCGCGGGCCCCGGGACTTGATCCGGGGGCGGGAATCGATCCTTCCATGCGCACCGATGACCGGACCGTCGCACGGTCATGATGGCTAACTCTTGGTTGGGCCTGAACTTTTGCGGGCGGCAAGCAATGTCAGATTCCCTGGAGGAGTATGAAATGCGACGCCGAATAGCGATCGGCTTGATGACCGCATTGGTCATATCGAGTCAGGCTTGCTTGGCTGCTCCAGATTTCCTGCCCGGAACCCTAATCGTTCAAGCTGGTGCAGCGACGCCTGCGATCATGGAAAAGCCGGAACACAGAGCAGACGAACGAATCCGTTCTCTTAATGGTCATGACAGCGTAATCTGCGCCGTCGCCTTTTCCCCGGACGGTAAAATTCTCGTGTCCGCAAGCTTCGACCAGCGACTGAAGCTGTGGAACATGGCAACTGGCCGCGAAACGGCCACGATGGCAGGCCACACCTTCATAGTGTTTGCCGTCGCCTTTTCGCCCGATGGCAGAGTTATAGCCTCTGGGAGTGCCGACAGAACAATTCGGCTTTGGAACTCCAAGAATGGTCACGCCATTCGGACCCTCGCGGGACACGAGGGTCCTCTACGATCCGTCGCCTTCTCGCCAGACGGTAAGCTTCTCGCCTCGGGAAGTCTCGACAGCACGGTCAGGCTGTGGGACACCAGGAACGGCCGACAGATTGCAATCTTTCGCGGGCATCAGGCCATTGTGTTTTCTGTAGCCTTTTCCCCAGACGGGAAAGTCCTGGCATCGGGCAGCGGGGACAAGACGATCAAGCTCTGGGACGTCGCAAGTGGCAAGGAAATCAAGACTCTCACCGGACATGACAACGCGGTGCGCGCCGTCGCGTATTCGCCCGATGGCGTTCTATTCGCTTCGGCCAGCGCCGACAAGACGATCAGACTGTGGGACCCGCGCGAAGAGCGCGCAATCCGAACCCTTGCGGGACACCAGAGCGTCGTTAAATCGATTGCTTTTTCCAAGGATGGAACGATATTGGCATCCGCGAGTGCGGACAATACAGCGCGGGTTTGGGAAGTGAAATCCGGCCGGATGCTTCATGTCTATGGCGACACGGTGGAACCCGATGGGGAGGGCGGCCTGTATTCCGTCGCCCTATCGCCGGATGGCAAGATACTGGCGTCAGGCGGCACGAGGGCAACGATCGATCTGTGGCGGCTTGATTGATCTCTGCGGAATCAAAGATTGTGGTCCGCGTCAGCGCATTGCGCCCAACCCGGCGTTCGAGGGGACGCCCCGCAAGCGGCGGTGCCGCTTGCTCCGCGCCCTGAACTCTACGTTAGCGCCGCTCGGGATCAAGTCCGTACACTCGCGGAATGGCGCAATTCACTATCAGCCAATTCAGGCGATTCATCCGAACGCTGAACTATGTCGTTTCAACTCATGCAGCCGAATAACTTGAAGATGAAAACCTCTCCATCCTCGATCTCGAAAACATCATCCTCACCGGCCACATCCTCGAGCGCCAGCGCGACACGCAAACCCGCGAAGTCAAGTTCGTCGTCGGTGGCATTACGCTTGACGGAGAAGCGGCTGAAGCCGTCGTCAAAGTCGGCTTCACCGGCAAGCTCGTCGTCATTACTGCTTACCTCTGCTGAGCGCAGTTGCGCATACTGGGGCAGCAACTCTATTCAGGTAAAGCACGTCACGCGTAGCTTCGGTACTGGCGCGGCCTTGCTCGTCATTGAGGCAATTCCGATGTGGTCTTGTCCCCACTGCGAGGAGTTCTATTTCACGGCGCAGACCATGCACGAGATTGAGCGCATCAAGACGCTGCGTAAATCGGTTGCGGTCAGCCGCCAGGTTGCGGTTGCCGAGTTCGAGGCGCGTGCCTAGCATGGCCGCAACCGATGTCGGCAAGCTCAAGATCGACCGAGGCAGTCTCGCGCCCAAACGCAGACGACGCATCCGCTGGTGGATGGTCGTGCTCGCGATCATCGTCATCG
>JBBSEF010000134.1:0-5666 GCA_038240015.1 Burkholderiales bacterium | reverse complement strand
CTGCGTGACCTGTGGGACCAGGGAAAGATGGCGACGCTGTTCAACGTGGGCAGCTTGCTCAAGCCGGCCAACAAGTTCAACTACCAGACCATCGGCGCCGCGCCTCCCAATCTGTTCTCGCATGAAGACCAGCAGCGCCAGTTTCAAGGCATACGGCTGAACAGCATCCTCGCGCCGTCGGGTTGGGGTGGCCGCATGGCCGACTTGATGGGCAACGCGGGCGGAGCGACGCCGGTCGGTCTGTCGATCGCGGGGAACAATCTCTTTCTTACCGGCGACACCACCAGCCTGGTCGCGTTGCCGCAGACCGGTTCGATTTCGATCAACGGGTTCTCGGCTTCGACTCTCGACCAGGCGCGGTTGGCGGCCTTGAAGCAATTGCTGGGCTCGGGCAGCGACGCGGTGATGGTGTCCACGCTCGGCGGTCTGGAGAACAAGACGCTCGCCTTGACGCAGACGCTGAACCCGATTCTCTCGGGCGCGTCGTCCGCGGTCGGCGCGTTCGGCGCGCAGAACACCGGCATTGCGAATCAATTGAAGCAGGTCACCAAGTTGATCGAACATCGCGCCGAGCTCGGCAGTCCGACGCGACAGATCTTCTTCGTCTCGCACGGCGGCTTCGACACGCACAGCAATCAGATCGTGACCCAGAACCGTTTGCTCGGCGAGCTGTCGGCGGCGGTCAAATCGTTCTACGACGCGACCACGGCTCTGGGCGTTGCCAACAACGTCACGACCTTCACGCTGTCGGACTTCACGCGCACATTGAAGCCGGCCAACGGCGGCTCGGACCACGCCTATGGTGGACATCACCTGATCGTCGGCGGCGCGGTCAATGGCAAGAGCACCTACGGCACTTTCCCGACGCTCGTGCTCGGCGGCCCCGACGACGTGACCACCGAAGGACGGTGGCTGCCGACCACGGCCATCGATCAATACGGCGCGACCCTTGCGAAGTGGATGGGCGTTGCCCCCAACGAACTCGCGAACGTCTTCCCCAGCCTTGCGAACTTCACGATCAAGGATCTCGGCTTTCTGAAAGCCTGAAAGAGAAGCTTGGACCCCGGCCTGCGCCGGGGCGACGTTCCGTCGTTATGACCGCATACGCGGTACCGCGGCGAGCAACGCCTTGGTGTACTCGTGCGCCGGATGTTCGAGTACCCGCTCGGCCGGCCCCTGCTCGACGATCTTCCCCTTGACCATCACTGCCACGTCGTCGGCGAGATATTCGACGACGCCGATGTTGTGCGTGATGAAGAGATAGGCGATGCCCAGGTCGCGCTGCAGTTCCTTCAGCAGGTTGAGTATCTGCGCCTGCACCGAGACATCGAGCGCGGAGGTCGGCTCATCGCACACCACGAGTTCTGGTTCGACCGCGAGCGCGCGCGCGATCGCGAGGCGCTGACGCTGGCCTCCCGAGAATTCGTGCGGGTAGCGATACATCGCTTCGGCGCGAATGCCGACCTGATCGAGCAAGGTCGCGAGACGCGCGCGTCGCTGTTCCGCGCCCATCTCGGGACGCAGCGTGATCATCCCTTCTTCGAGAATGTCGGCCACGCGCATGCGCGGGTCGAGCGATGCGAATGGATCCTGGAAGATGATCTGGATGCCGCGACGCGCGCGTTGCAAATCGCGGCCCGTGAGCAGATCGAGGCGCTCGCCGTTGAACATCGTCTCGCCGCCGATCACGGCCTGATCGCGCAACAGTTGCAAGAGGGCCTTGCCGCTGGTGGTCTTGCCGCAGCCCGATTCGCCGACCAAGGCAAGCGTGCGGCCCGGTGCGATCGAAAATGAAATGCCATCGACCGCTTTCACATACCCGACGGTACGTCGCAGCACACCCTTGCGAATCGGGAAATGCACGGTGAGGTCGCGCACATCGAGCAGCTTCTCGGTGGACGCCGCGACCCGGGTTTCCGACAACGCCTCGACCCGCTCGGGCGGCAGATGCGGACGTTCGGCGATCGGCAGCGACGCGTCGTAGATGAAGCAGCGCACCGGATGCGTCGCGATCGGACCATCCGCTTCGAGCTTGCCAGTGACCACCGCGCGCACTTCGCCGAACAGTTCCGGCACATGCGAATGGCAATGCGGCACGGCGGCGTTGCAACGATGGGCGAAGCGGCAGCCCGTGAACAGGATCGTCAGCGGCGGGACGGTTCCGGGAATGGCTGCGAGTGGCACGTTGCGCTTGCCCGACTCGGGCAACGCATCGAAGAGCTTGATCGCATACGGATGCAGCGGCCGCGCGAAGAATTCTTCGGCGTCGGCGACTTCGACGATCTGCCCCGCATACATCAGCGCCACGCGATGCGCCATCTGCGCGACCACCGCGAGGTCGTGCGTGATCAACAGCATCGCCATGCCGAGGCGCTTCTGCAGATCCTTCAACAGTTCGAGGATCTGCGCCTGGATCGTCACGTCGAGCGCTGTGGTGGGCTCGTCCGCGATCAGCATCTCGGGCTCGGCCGCGAGCGCGATCGCGATCATCACGCGCTGCTTCTGGCCGCCCGACATCTGGAACGGATAGTTGTCGATACGGCGCTCGGGCTCGGGAATTCCAACCAGGTTCAACCAGTCGATCGCCTTGGCGCGCGCGGCGGCGCCGCGCAGCGATGTATGCGTGACGATGGTCTCGACGATCTGATCGCCGACTTTCAGGACAGGGTTCAAGCTGGTGGACGGGTCCTGAAAGATGATGCCGATCTTGCCGCCGCGCCGTTCGCGCATGCGCGATTCGGGCAGGATCAGCAGCTCTTCTTCGTCGAGACGCACCGAGCCTTCGTCGATGCGGCCGTTGTCGGGCAACAGGCGCATCAGCGCCATCGCGGTCATCGACTTGCCGCATCCCGATTCGCCGACCAGCGCGAATGTTTCACCGCGCGCCACCGACAGGCGCACCCCATCGAGCGCCTTGACGAGGCCCGCATCGGATTCGAGTGCGACGTGCAAGCCTTCGGCGACGAGGATGTCTTCGCGATCCGACGACGCCGGCTGCGCGTCGAAGTCGGAACGCGGCAGCTCACCGAATCGGTCGAGTTGGCCCGATGCGGCGGCTCTCATGTCACCACCCCGGGCCGCCCGCGTAACGGCAAGGGCGCGAGGATCTTGCGACGAATCTCGTTGGCGATGCGCCGCCGCGGCTTGTAGGTCCGCGCGCGCGGATCGAAGGCATCGCGCACGCCGTCGGCAAACAGATTGATCGCCAACACCAGTCCAAGCATGAAGACGAATGCGGTCGCGAGGTTCCACCACACGATCGGGTCGCGCGCCATCTCCGAACGCGCGAGATTCAGCATCGTGCCGAAGCTCGACATCGACGGATCGACGCCCACGCCTACATACGACAGCACAGCTTCGTAGAGCACGATCTGCGAGAACTCGAGCACCAGCGTGATGATCACGATGTGCATCACGTTCGGCACGATGTGCTTCGCCATGATCTTGCGCGAGCCGGCGCCGAAGGCCTGCGCGGCCTGCACGTAATCGAGCTCGCGCAGCTTCAAGGTCTCGCCGCGCACGAGCCGGCACATGGTCGCGAACTCGGTGATGCCGATGATCAGACACAGGAACAGCAGCTTCAAGTCGGAACGTTCGATGCCGGTCTCGAAGAGCTGCGGGTTCTTGTCGATGAAGACCTGGATCAAGAGCACGCAAGCGGCGATCAACAGCACCGCGGGGATCGACGACAACACCGTATAGACATACTGGATCGCATCGTCGGCCCAGCCGCGCATGTAGCCCGAGACGACGCCGAGTATCAGAGCGAACGGCAAGGTCGCAGCCGTCGTCAACGAGCCCATCACGATCGCCGTGCGGATGCTTTTCACGACGCGATAGAACACGTCGTTGCCGGTCAGGTCGGTGCCGAACACGTGATAGCCCGAGGCGAGCGAGACCAACAGGCCGATGACGGCGCCGAGGATCAGCACGGTGCGCGAGACCGTGCGCCACGGCAGGTCCGCGGCAGGCGATCGCATGAAGCGCCACGCCTCGACCATGCGTTCGCTGCGACGGCTCGCCAGCGCACCCGCGACGATCAGCATCACGATCATGCCGCCTACCAGTCCGAGGACGACGCCGGTCACGATGCGCGCGGCGATGTCGCCCGCCCAGTTGCGCTCGGGATTGACGAGTTGCCTTCCGCCATATCTCAATCGCGGAAACTCGCGCACCATCGTCCCGCCCGCATCGACCGATTCCTTAGAGAAACCGCGATACGCGAGCGGCATCGAATAGGTCTTCTCGCGCGCCTCGCGTAGCGGCGTGAACGCGAGGTCGAGCAGCGACAGGGTCTCTCCCGAATAGACGGCATTCGTTGCGGCCTTGCCGCCTGGCGCGGCATCGATGCGCGGACGAAAGTGAATCGAATCGAGCATGCCGATCACCACGAACACTATCAGCACGATCGCAGCGGCCATCGGCGTGGGCGCAACGAACACGCGGCGCCACGTGCGGCGCGTGTTGGCGTTCGAGGTCGCGCGCGATATGTAATACGCGGTCATCGCGAACACCAGCCACATGAAAATATCGGTCCAGAGGAAGACGAACTTGGGCATATCGAACTCGAATGAATGTTGGCTCGCTGCTGCTAAGCAAGCCGCACGCGTGGATCGGCAACGGTGTAGGCCACGTCGGCGAGCACGTAGCCCACGACGTAGAGAATCGCGCCGAGAAAGACCATCGCGCGAACCACCGCGAAGTCTTGCTGACCGATCGCTTCGATGGTGTAGCTGCCCAGACCCGGGATACCGAAGAACGACTCGAACACCACGCTGCCCAGAAACAGCACGGGGAAGATCGTGAAGATATTGGTGATGACCGGGATCAGCGCATTGCGCAACACGTGCTTGAACAACACCACCTGCTCGGTCAGACCCTTCGCGCGCGCGGTGCGCACATAGTCGCGCGACAATTCTTCGAGGAACATCGCGCGATACAGGCGCGCGTCGTAACCGAGCCGCGCGACCAGCGAGATGATCACCGGCAGCACGAGAAACTTGACGAGACCGAGACCATCGGCGAAGCCCGAGATCGGCACCACCCGCATCAGCTTCGAGAACGCGAACTGCCCCGCGATGATGTAGAACAGACTCGAGATCGACAACAGCACGACCGTCAACACCACGCCCCAGAAGTCGAGCGGGCTGCCGCGAAAGAACACCATCGCAAGCGAGAACACCACCGAGATGAAGATGGTCAGCGCGAAGACCGGGATCTGCAACGCGACCGACGGTCCGATGCGCGTCGTGATCTCGTGGCCGATGTCGCGTCCGGTGTCGGACGCGCCGAAGTCCAATGCGAACAGGCGCACCGAGCGCTCCCAGAACACCGTGTCGGTGAGCTTGTCGGAACCATCGGCCTTCTCGTTCCAGAGCAGCGCCTTGTTGTAGCCGTGCTGCACCTTCCAGTCTTCGATCTGCTGCTGCGAGATGTACTTGCCGCCGATGTTCAGCCGCGCCATGTCGTCGGGCGTGCTGATGGTGAAGAACAACACGAAGGTCAGCAGGTTGACACCGATCAGGATCAGGATCCCGTAGAGGATGCGGCGAAGGATGTATCCGGCCATCAAGCGGTCCCGGTCGCAGGCTTGGATACAGGGACCAGCGCCCCCAGCGCATTGGTCCGCTCACGCGCCTTGAACGCGCGCCATGCCGGCCAGAGCG
>JBBSEF010000133.1:0-5798 GCA_038240015.1 Burkholderiales bacterium | reverse complement strand
CTTCGTCGTTGCGCAAGTCATCGGCGGCGCGCTGGCCGTCTTGTTCTTTCGCTGGACGGCGAACGCACCGATCGCGTCTACGAATCGTTGAACGGCAAGCCGACGTAATTCTCCGCGAGCACGCGTCCGCCCGCTTCGGACGAGGTGACGTATTCCAGCTCCGCGCGCTGCAGTCTTTCGATGAACGGCGTGTTGTCGGGAAAGCGATGGAGCATGGACGTCATCCACCAAGAATAGTGTTCGGCGCGCCATACGCGCTTCAAACACGTGGCCGAGTAGGCCGCGAGCTTCTCATCGCCCTCGCCCGCGTAGCGCGCGATCAAGGCCTTCGACAGCACGCGCACGTCGGCGATCGCGAGGTTCATGCCCTTGGCGCCGGTGGGCGGCACGATGTGCGCGGCATCTCCGGCCAGATAGAGGCGCCCGTATTGCATCGGCTCGGCGACGAAGCTGCGCATCGGCGTCACGCCTTTCTGCAGGATCGTTCCTTCGTTGGGCTTCCAACCGTCGTCGCACGCGAGGCGCCGTCGCAACTCGTCCCAGATGCGCGCGTGACTCCACTGCGCGAGATCTTCCTCGGGCGCGCATTGCAAATAGAGGCGCGTGATTTTTTCCGAGCGCATCGAGAACAACGCGAAGCCGCGCTCGTGACTCGCATAGACGAGTTCTTGACGCGAAGGCGCGGCCTCGGCGAGGATGCCGAGCCACGCAAACGGATAGACGCGCTCGAAAATTTTCAGCACGCCCTCGGGAATCGATGGACGGCACACGCCATGAAAGCCGTCGCATCCGGCGATGGTGTCACAGGCAATGCGATGTGTCACACCATCCCTCAGATAGCTCACCGATGGAAGATCGCGATCGATGTCGTGAAGCGCCACGTCGCTCACGTCGAACTCGATCGGCAGGCCTGCGTCGAGACGCGCGGCAATCAGGTCCTTGACGACCTCGTGCTGTCCATACACGAGGATGCCTCGCCCTCCCGACAACGCCTTGAGATCGATGCGATGCCGCTGGCCGTCGAACAGCAACTCGATTCCGTCGTGCGGCAACCCTTCGCGATGCATGCGCTCGCCGACACCCGCTTCGTCCAGCGTATCGATGCTGCCCTGCTCGAGTACGCCGGCGCGGATGCGTTCCTCCGCGTAGCGGCGATCGTGACGTTCGAGAATCACGCTGTCTATTCCTGCGCGATGCAGCAGGTGACCGAGCAACAGGCCCGCGGGTCCGGCGCCGACGATGACGACTTGCGTTCGCATGCGATGTGTCATTCAGCGCGCTGCTCGGGATGGGCCCCGGCCTTCGCCTGGGAGACTGGTACAGAGACGGGAGCCGAGACACGAACGCCGATCCAGCGATCGAGCGACCGCGGGTCGGCTCGCAATCCTTCGCTTGCACCTTCATGCACGATCCGTCCGCGTTCGAGCACGATCGCGCGATGCGTGAGCGCGAGCGCCTGATCGACGTGCTGCTCGACCAGGATCAGCGCCTGCCCTTCGCGCTTGACCATTGCGTCGATCGCCGCGCACAGCTCGTCGACGATCACCGGGGCGAGACCTTCGAGCGGTTCGTCGAGCAGCAGCAGCCTGGGATTGAGCATCAACGCGCGGCCGATCGACAGCATCTGCTGTTCACCACCCGAGAGCTCGTTGCCGAAATTCTTCTTGCGCTCGGCAAGGCGCGGGAAGAGGCCATAGAGGCGCGCAAGAGTCCACGGTCCGGACAGCGCGGTCACCGTGAGGTTCTCTTCGACCGTGAGCGAAGGAAACACCTCGCGCTCTTGCGGCACCCAACCGATGCCGGCGCGCGCTCGATCGCTTGCGCGCATGCGCACCAGATCCCTGCCGCGCCACCGCATCGCGCCGCTTCGCACACGAGCCAGGCCCATCAGCGTCACAAGCAAGGTGCTCTTGCCGACACCGTTGCGACCGAGCAGTGCGAGCGCTTCGCCGTCGTTCATTACGAACGAACAGCCGTCGATGACGATCGCGTCGCCGTAACCGGAGCGCAGCTCTTCGAGGTCGAGCATGGGTGATGAGGTCATGGCCTGGCGCGCGGTCGGTGCAATCAATGCGCCCGCTGTCCGAGATAAACCTCGCGCACGCGCGCGTCGGCGGCAATCGCTTCGGGCGTGCCGGTGACGAGTTCCGCACCGCCAACCAGCACCGTGATGCAGGTCGCGAATCGGAACACGAGGCTCATGTCGTGTTCGATCAACAGGATCGCGACGTCGGCGGGCAATCGATCGAGCACCGCGAACAGTTCATCGCTCTCGCCTTCGGGGATGCCCGCCGCGGGCTCGTCGAGCAGCAGCACACGAGGACGTGCAGCGAGCGCGAGCGCGATCTCGAGCACGCGCTGGCGGCCGTACGCGAGTTCGTGCGTAGGTAGATCGCAATCGCATGCTATGCCGAGCGACGCGAGCAGGCCATGCGCCTCGTCGAGTTGCGCACGGCTGTGCGAGACGCCGTGCATCCAGCGACGCCCAAAGCCCATCGTGTCGCGGTCGCGCTCGCAGATCGCGGCGGCCACGGCCTCGAGCGGCGTCAGATACGGGAAGAGACTGTTGATCTGGAAGGTGCGCGACAGGCCGCGACGCACCCGTCGTTCAGGAGAAACGCGCGTGATGTCTTCGCCGTCGAGCAACACCGTGCCGCTGCTGGGACCAAGCACGCCGGTCAATTGATTCACCAGCGTGGTCTTGCCCGCGCCGTTGGGCCCGATCAACGCATGGCGCGCGCCCGGCGCCAGCGACAGGTTGATGTTCTGCGTGACCGCAAGCGCGCCGAAGGACTTGCAGAGCTCGCGCGTTTCGAGGATCGCGCGGGTCGAGGTCATCATGGCGACGATCCTTGCGCAGCACGACTCGCGCGGCGATGCGCGATGCGCTCGCGCAATGCGATCAACCCGCCCACCACGCCGCGCCGCAGGAACAACGTCGTCACGATCAACAACACGCCCAGCCAGAACAGCCAGTAGGTCGGGTCGATGTCGGCAAGACGATCCTGCACGAGGATGAAGGCCGCCGCGCCGACAAAGCCGCCGTAGAGCGTCGCTGTCCCTCCGATGATCAACATGATCAACAGATTCGCCGAGCGATGGAAGCTCAGCACGTCGATCCCGACGAACTGCGTCGTCTGCGTGAGCAGCGCGCCCGCCACGCCCGCCATCGCGGCCGACACCACGTACACCGTGACCAGGCGTCGATGCAGCGGCACGCCGATCGCGCGCGCGCGAATTGGATTCTCGCGGATCGTTCGCAGCGACAGGCCGTACGGAGAATGCATCCACGAGCGCGCGACGATGAAGAGCGACAGCACGATCACGAAGCTGTAGATGAACGCGGTGCGCCCGTAGAGATCGAAGCCGAAGAGGCCGAAGATCTTCGCCATCTCCACGCCTTGCAAACCATCGACTCCGCCGGTGATCGGCGTCGCGCGATTGGCGATTTCATACAACAGCGCCGCGATGCCGAGCGTCGTCATCAAGCGCGCGAGATCGCCGCCGCGCAGAACCAGGAAGCTCGTGATCCATCCGACCAGCGCGGCCAGGATCGCGGCGCATGCGAGGCCGGAAAGCGGTTCGTTCCATCCATACTTCGCGAGCAGCCCGGCCGTGTATGCGCCCACGCCGAAGAAGGCCGCGTGGCCGAGCGTGACGATGCCCGCGTAGCCGAGGATGAGGTCGAGCGACAGCGCGAACAGGCCCGCGATCAGGATCTGCGACGCGAGCACGAGGTTCTTCGGAAAAATGAAATAGGCCGACGCGACCGCGATCCAGAAGACGATCTCGGCGGGCTTCCAGCGCTCGCGCGCGGCTAACCGCATCACTGCCGCGCGACCGTGCGAGGCGATGCTGGTTCCCGCATCGGACATGGCCTCGCTCATCGCGCGCTGCGCTTGGCGAAGAGTCCGTGCGGAAACAAGAACAGCAGCACGATCATCGCGACGTAGATCACGAACGCGCCAATCTCGGGCACGTAGTACTTGCCCGACACATCGGCCACGCCTAGCAAGAGCGCCGCGACCAGTGTGCCGACGATCGAACCCGGTCCGCCCACCACGACCACGAGCAGGAAGTAAACGAGATAGCGCTGCGCGAAATTCGGATCGAGCCCGAGGATGTCCACGCCGAGCGCGCCGCCCAATGCGGCGAGTCCGCCGCCGATCGCGAACGCAATTTGAAATACGCGATCGACTCTTATGCCCATCGCTTCGGCCACGTTCTGGTTATCGACCGACGCGCGCACACGCGCACCGAAGCGCGTGCGCTCGAGGCCGAACACCAGCGCCAGCGTGATCGCGATGCCGACCGCGACCAGGAACAATCGATAGCGCGAGAGTTCGAAGCCGAGCAACACCATGCGCCCTTCGAGCATCCCGGGCACGCGCACGGGTTGCTGTTGCGAGCCGAACAGATAGATCGCGATCGCGGTCGCGACGAAAACGATGCCGATCGTCAGCAGCACTTGGTCGAGCGGGCCGCGCTTGTAGAGCGGTCGATAGAGGCCGCGTTCGAGGACCAGGCTCAAGGCCGCACCGAACGCGAACGCGACCGGCAACGCGACGAACAGGTTCAATCCCCAGCGGCTCGCGAACGTGGCGACGACATAGCCGCCCGCCATCGCGAACACGCCGTGCGCGAGATTGATGAAGCGCATCAGCCCCATCGTGACCGACAGACCGACCGAGATTAGGAACAGCAGCATCCCGTATGCGAGCCCTTCGAACAAGACCCCGAGGATGCTGGCCATGGTCACTGTCTTTCTGTCAGATGGTGCCGTCGCCCCCACGAAAGTGGGATCCCGTGTCGTGTTCGGCGAACCTCGAGACACTGGGTTCCCGCATTCGCGGGAACGACGGCGCCTACTTCGCCGGTTCCTTCCCCGGATCCTTCACGTTCGGCGTCGTGAAGAACTCGACGTTGTAGAGCTTGCCGCCCACTCTCTTGACCTCGCGCACGTACACATTCTCGATCACGTCGCGCGTGTCGGGATCGATCGAGATCGGGCCGCGCGGGCTCGCGATCTTCATGCCCTTGATGATCGCCATCGCCTTGTCTGGATCGACGTTGCCGTCGAGTTGCTTGGCGACCGAGTAGATCAGCGCCATCGCGTCGTAGCCGCCCACGGCCATGAAGTTGGGTCGATGCGTGGCATCGATCGACGCGTATGCCGCGAGGAAAGCCTTGTTCTCGGGCGAGTCGTGTGCGGCCGAGTAGTGATGCGTGGTGATCACGCCGAGCGCGTTGTTGCCGAGCGCCTCGATCACGCCGTCGTCGGTCATGTCGCCCGTCGCGATCAGCTTGACGCCGGCGGCCGCAAGCCCGCGTTCCGCATACGCCTTCATGAAGCCCACCGCCGATTCTCCCGCGGGCACGAACACGAACACCGCTTCGGGCTTGGTGTCCTTGATGCGTTGAACGTAAGGGCCGTAGTCGGGGTTGGCAAGCGGCATGCGCACTTCACCCACGATCTGACCGCCGAGCGCGGTGAAGGTCTTCTTGAACGCGCCTTCGGCGTCGAAGCCGGGACCGTAGTCGGCGACCGCGGTATAGACCTTGCGGATGCCGTTCTTGTACGCCCACTCGGCGAGCGGTGCGGTGACCTGCGGCAAGGTCATCGACACGCGCGCCATGTACGGCGACTTGGTCGTGATGATCGACGTGGCGGCGTTCATGATGATGGTGGGCTTCTTCGCTTCCGTCGAGATCGGCGCGACCGCCATCGCGTTGGGCGTGAGACCGAAGCCGGCGATGAAGTCGACGTTGTCCTTGACGACCAGCTCCTGCGCGAGGCG
>JBBSEF010000132.1:0-6152 GCA_038240015.1 Burkholderiales bacterium | reverse complement strand
TGGAACGGCTACAACTTCGAGGACTCGATCCTGATCTCCGAGAAGGTCGTGGCCGACGATCGCTATACGTCGATCCACATCGAAGAGTTGTCGGTGGTCGCTCGCGACACCAAGCTGGGACCTGAAGAAATCACGCGCGACATTTCGAATCTCGCGGAGAACCAGCTCGCGCGTCTCGACGAGTCGGGCATCGTCTACATCGGCGCCGAAGTCGAGGCCGGCGATTCGCTGGTGGGCAAGGTCACGCCCAAGGGCGAGACGCAACTCACGCCGGAAGAAAAGTTGCTTCGTGCAATCTTTGGCGAGAAGGCGTCCGACGTGAAGGACACGTCGCTGCGCGTGCCGTCGGGCATCTCGGGCACGGTCATCGACGTGCAGGTGTTCACGCGCGAGGGCATCGTGCGCGACAAGCGCGCCCAGCAGATCATCGACGACGAGTTGAAGCGATATCGGTTGGACCTCAACGATCAGTTGCGCATCGTCGAAGGCGACATGTTCTCGCGGATTCGTCGCACGCTGCTCGGCAAGACCGTCAACGGCGGTCCGGTCGCGGGTGCGCAGAAGCCCGCCAAGGGCGCGAAGATCACGGCCGAGTATCTGAACGAATTCGAGCACTACCACTGGTTCGACATCCGCCTGTCCGATGAAGATGCAGCCTCGCAGCTCGAACAGTCGAAAGGAAACATCGAGGCCAAGCGCCTGTCGTTCGATGCGGCCTTCGAAGAAAAGAAAAAGAAGCTCACGCAAGGCGACGAGTTGCCGCCGGGCGTGCAAAAGATGGTCAAGGTCTATCTGGCGGTCAAGCGTCGCTTGCAGCCGGGCGACAAGATGGCCGGTCGCCACGGCAACAAGGGCGTGGTGTCGCGCATCGTGCCGGTCGAAGACATGCCGTACATGACCGATGGCACGCCGGCCGACATCGTGCTCAATCCACTGGGCGTGCCTTCGCGCATGAACGTCGGACAGATCCTCGAGACGCACCTGGGCTGGGCCGCGAAAGGTCTGGGCCTGCGCATCGGCGAGATGATGGCCGCGTCCGCCAAGGCCAACGAGCTGCGCAAGTTTCTGACGGCGATCTACAACGAGACCGGCAAGAAGGAAGAGCTCGACCAGTTGTCGGATGTCGAGATCCTGAACCTCGCCGAGAACCTGAAGGAAGGCGTGCCGTTCGCAACGCCGGTGTTCGATGGCGCGCATGAAGACGAGATCCGTCGCATGCTCGACTTGGCTTACCCGGATGCGATCGCCAAGCGCCTCGGCATGACGCCGTCGAAGAACCAGGTCACGTTGCACGACGGCCGCACCGGCGAAGCGTTCGAGCGTCCGGTCACGGTCGGCTACATGCACGTGTTGAAGCTGCACCACCTGGTCGACGACAAGATGCACGCGCGCTCGACCGGCCCGTACTCGCTGGTCACGCAGCAGCCGTTGGGCGGCAAGGCGCAGTTCGGCGGCCAGCGTTTCGGCGAGATGGAAGTGTGGGCGCTCGAAGCCTACGGGGCGTCATACGTGCTGCAGGAGATGCTGACGGTCAAGTCCGACGACGTGGCCGGCCGCACCAAGGTCTACGAGAACATCGTCAAGGGCGATCACGTGATCGATGCGGGCATGCCCGAGTCGTTCAACGTGCTGGTGAAAGAGATCCGTTCGCTCGGGATCGACATCGATCTGGAGCGCGTTTGATCGCCGCTATTGAAAGCATGGACGTGATGTCGCGTGGCGACGTCACGGTTCGTCAGTATTTTCCAAAGGAAAATCCATGAAGGCTTTACTCGATCTGTTCAAGCAAGTTCAGCAGGAAGAGGTCTTCGACGCGATCAAGATCGGTCTTGCTTCGCCCGAGAAGATCCGTTCGTGGTCGTATGGCGAAGTCAAGAAGCCCGAGACGATCAATTACCGCACCTTCAAGCCGGAGCGCGACGGTCTGTTCTGCGCGAAGATCTTCGGACCGATCAAGGACTACGAGTGCCTGTGCGGAAAGTACAAGCGCCTGAAGCACCGTGGCGTGATCTGCGAGAAGTGCGGCGTTGAAGTCACGCTTGCGAAAGTGCGTCGCGAACGCATGGCGCACATCGAACTCGCGTCGCCCACCGCGCACATCTGGTTCTTGAAGTCATTGCCGTCGCGTCTGGGCATGGTGCTCGATATGACCTTGCGCGACATCGAACGCGTGTTGTACTTCGAAGCCTATGTCGTGGTCGATCCGGGCATGACGCCGTTGAAGCGTTGCCAGATCATGACCGAGGACGACTACCTGTCGAAGGTCGAGGAATTCGGCGACGACTTCCGCGCGCTGATGGGCGCCGAAGGCGTGCGCGAATTGCTGCGCTCGATCGACATCCATCGCGACATCGAACAGTTGCGCCTAGACCTCGCGGCCACGGGTTCGGAAGCGAAGATCAAGAAGATTGCCAAGCGCCTCAAGGTACTCGAAGGCTTTCAGAAGTCGGGCATCAAGCCCGAGTGGATGGTGATGGAAGTGCTGCCGGTGCTGCCACCCGAGTTGCGTCCGCTGGTGCCGTTGGACGGTGGCCGCTTCGCGACCTCGGATCTGAACGACCTCTATCGTCGCGTCATCAACCGCAACAATCGTTTGAAGCGTCTGCTCGAATTGAAGGCGCCCGAGATCATCGTGCGCAACGAAAAGCGCATGTTGCAGGAAGCCGTCGATTCGCTGCTCGACAACGGCCGTCGCGGCAAGGCGATGACGGGCGCGAACAAGCGTCCGCTCAAGTCGCTCGCCGAAATGATCAAGGGCAAGGGCGGACGTTTCCGTCAGAACCTGCTCGGCAAGCGCGTCGACTATTCGGGCCGCTCGGTGATCGTGGTCGGTCCGCAGTTGAAGCTGCATCAGTGCGGCTTGCCGAAGAAGATGGCGCTGGAGCTCTTCAAACCATTTATCTTCAACCGTCTCGAGCAGATGGGCGTGGCCACCACCATCAAGGCCGCGAAGAAGGAAGTCGAGAACGAGACGCCGGTGGTCTGGGACATTCTCGAAGAAGTGATTCGCGAACATCCGGTGATGCTCAACCGCGCGCCGACCTTGCACCGCCTGGGCATCCAGGCTTTCGAGCCGGTGCTGATCGAAGGCAAGGCAATCCAGTTGCATCCGCTGGTGTGCGCGGCTTTCAACGCCGACTTCGACGGCGACCAGATGGCTGTCCACGTACCGCTGTCGCTCGAAGCGCAGATGGAAGCGCGCTCCTTGATGCTGTCGTCGAACAACATCCTGTTCCCGGCCAACGGCGATCCGTCGATCGTGCCGTCGCAGGACATCGTGCTCGGCCTGTACTACGCCACGCGCGAGAAGGTCAACGGCAAGGGCGAGGGCAGCTTCTTCGCCGATGTGGCCGAAGTCCATCGCGCCTACGAGAACAAGGAAGTCGAGCTGACGACGCGCATCACGGTCCGCATTCGCGAATTCCTGAAGAACCCCGACTTCGTGGCGCCGGCGGTGCCCGCAGTCGAAGGCGCGGTGCCTAGCGAGCCGCAGTTCATCGAGCAGGTCGCGCGCTACGAAACCACCGTCGGCCGATCGATTCTTTCGGAGATTCTCCCCAAGGGTCTGCCGTTCGCGGTGCTCAACCGGGCGCTCAAGAAAAAGGAAATTTCGCGTCTCATCAACGCGTCGTTCCGCCGTTGCGGATTGCGCGCGACGGTCGTGTTCGCCGACCAGTTGATGCAGTCGGGCTTTCGTCTCGCGACGCGTGCGGGCATCTCGATCTGCGTGGACGACATGCTCGTGCCCACGCAGAAGGAAACCATCATCAATGCGGCCGCGCACGACGTGAAGGAGATCGATCGTCAGTACACGTCGGGTCTGGTCACGCAGCAGGAGCGCTACAACAACGTCGTCGACATCTGGGGCAAGGCGGGCGACCGCGTCGGCAAGGCGATGATGGAGCAACTCGCCACCGAGCCGACCAAGGACCGGCACGGCAAGGACGTGCGCCAGGAATCGTTCAACTCGATCTACATGATGGCGGACTCGGGTGCGCGCGGCTCGGCTGCGCAGATCCGTCAGCTCGCCGGCATGCGCGGCCTGATGGCCAAGCCCGACGGCTCGATCATCGAGACGCCGATCACCGCGAACTTCCGCGAGGGCCTCAACGTGCTGCAGTACTTCATCTCCACGCACGGCGCCCGCAAGGGTCTGGCCGACACGGCGTTGAAGACCGCGAACTCCGGCTACCTGACGCGACGTCTGGTCGACGTGACGCAGGACCTGGTGGTCGTCACCGAAGACTGCGGCACGGCCAACGGCGTCAACATGAAGGCGCTGGTCGAAGGCGGAGAGGTCATCGAAGCCTTGCGCGATCGCATCCTCGGGCGCGTCACCGCGATCGATCTCATCAACCCCGAGTCGGCGGTCCCGCTCTACGAAGCGGGCACCCTGCTCGATGAAGATGCGGTCGAGTTGATCGAGAGCCTCGGCATCGACGAAGTGCGCGTGCGCACGCCGCTGACTTGCGAGACGCGCTACGGTCTGTGCGCGAAGTGCTATGGCCGCGATCTGGGCCGTGGCTCGATGGTCAACACCGGCGAAGCGGTCGGCGTGATCGCCGCGCAGTCGATCGGCGAGCCGGGCACGCAGCTCACGATGCGTACTTTCCACATCGGTGGCGCCGCATCGCGCGCGGCGGTCGCGTCTGGTGTCGAAGCCAAGTCCAACGGCACGGTGCGCTTCACCAACACGATGCGCTACGTCACCAACGCGAAGGGTGAGCAGATCGCGATCTCGCGTTCAGGCGAAGTGCTGGTCACCGACGACCATGGTCGCGAGCGCGAGCGTCACAAGGTGCCTTACGGCGCCACGTTGCTGGCGCTCGACGGCACTGTGCTGAAGGCCGGCGCGCCGCTGGCCTCGTGGGATCCGCTGACGCGTCCCATCGTCAGCGAGTATTCGGGTCGCGTGAAGTTCGAGAACGTCGAAGAAGGCGTCACGGTCGCCAGGCAAGTCGACGACGTGACCGGTCTCTCGACGCTCGTCGTGATCGACGCAAAACGCCGCGGCACGATGGCCGCCAAGGCCGTGCGTCCGGTCGTCAAGCTGATCAACGAAGTCGGCGAGGAAGTGAAGATCGCAGGCACAGAGCATCCGGTCACGATCGGCTTCCAGGTCGGCGCGCTGATCACGGTCAAGGACGGCCAGGACGTATCGGTCGGTGAAGTGCTCGCGCGGATTCCGCAGGAGTCTTCGAAGACACGCGACATCACCGGTGGTCTGCCGCGGGTGGCCGAACTGTTCGAGGCGCGCTCGCCGAAGGACGCGGGCACGCTCGCCGAAGTCACGGGCACGGTCACGTTCGGCAAGGAGACCAAGGGCAAGCAGCGTCTGGTGATCACCGACATGGAAGGCGAAGCGCACGAGTTCCTGATCACCAAGGAAAAGAACGTGCTGGTCCACGACGGTCAGGTCGTCAACAAGGGCGAGTCGATCGTCGACGGTCCGGCCGATCCGCAGGACATCCTGCGTCTGTTGGGCATCGAGGCACTGGCGCGCTACATCGTCGACGAAGTGCAGGACGTCTATCGTCTGCAGGGCGTGAAGATCAACGACAAGCACATCGAAGTGATCGTGCGTCAGATGCTGCGTCGTGTGCAGGTGGTCGATCCGGGCGAGACGCGCTTCATCCAGGGCGAGCAGGTCGAGCGTTCGCACCTGCTCGACGAGAACGACGCGTCGATCGCCGCCGGCAAGCGCCCCGCGATCCACCAGAACATTCTTTTGGGGATCACCAAGGCCTCGCTGTCGACCGACTCGTTCATCTCGGCCGCGTCGTTCCAGGAAACCACGCGAGTTCTCACCGAAGCCGCGATCATGGGCAAACGCGACGAGCTCCGCGGCTTGAAGGAGAACGTTATCGTCGGCCGCCTGATCCCGGCGGGTACCGGTCTCGCATTCCACATCGCCCGCAAGGCGAAGGAATTGTCCGAGGCCAAGGACCGCGAACTGGCGGCGCAGCAGGAGCTCGAAGCGTTGGCGGTTGCGAGCGAAGCGGCGGCGACCGAGACGGCGGGGAGTTGATGCACGAAAGCGCGTCGACCGCGTGTCGTCCGCGCCATCGTCAGTTCGGCGATCGATGAAGTACCGGCCCGAGGCAGAGATGCCTCGGGCTTTTTTTTCGCAAGGCCATGAGCTCAAACATTCT
>JBBSEF010000131.1:0-6223 GCA_038240015.1 Burkholderiales bacterium | reverse complement strand
GCGCTGGGATTCGTGCTCATGCGCGTCCGGCGCACCGATGCCTATGCGATGCAGTGGTCGTCGATGTTCATCCTGCTGTTCGTGGCCGAGGGCGTCGTGCGTGCGATGAGCGATCCTCAGCCATCGGCCGCGCTCGGCGGCATCGAGGCCGTCGTTGCGGCGCTCTACTTCTTCGCGGCGCTTGCTTACTTGCGGCCGCTGAAGAAAGCCTCGCGCGAGTTGAAGAGATGAACGAGGCGGAACGCCTCATCGCAATGGCTGCAATCGTCGGCGCGCCGCAGGTGCTCGTCGACGACAACGACACCGCGCGCTACGTCGCCGACTGGCGCAAGCGCTATCACGGTCGCGCGCTCGCGGTGGTTCGACCCGCGCATGTCGATGAGGTCGCGCGAGTCGTTCGCCTCTGCAATCAGGAGCGCATCGCGATCGTTCCTCAGGGCGGCAACACCGGACTCGTCGGTGGCGCGACACCCGACTACAGCGGCGCCGCGATCGTGCTCTCGACCGAACGCATCAAAGCGATTCGCAAGGTCGACGCCGTCAACGACACGATCACGGTCGAGGCCGGTTGCACGCTCGCCGACGTGCAGAGCGCGGCGCTCGCCGTCGACCGTCTCTTCCCGCTCAGCCTCGCATCCGAAGGCAGTTGCACGATCGGCGGCAACCTCTCGACCAACGCGGGCGGCACCGGCGTTCTTCGCTACGGCAACGCGCGCGAATTGTGTCTCGGCGTCGAAGCGGTCTTGCCGAACGGCGACGTGGTCGCGCATCTGTCGGGTCTGCGCAAGGACAACAGCGGCTATCACTGGAGCGACCTGTTGATCGGCGCTGAAGGCACGCTCGGCGTCATCACCGCGGCGACAATGAAGCTCTTCGCGCTGCCGCGCGCACGCGTCACCGCATGGGCCGCGCTCGCGTCGCCGCGCGATGCGGTGCGCCTGCTCGAGGCCGCGCAACGACGGTGCGGACCCACCCTCACCGCTTTCGAACTCGTCAGCGACTTTGCGCTCGCTCTCGTCGAGAAGCACTTCGCGTCACAGCGCTCGCCATTCGGCGTACGTCATCCGCAAGCGGTGCTGATCGATGTGTCGGATCACGAAAGCGAAGCGCATGCGCGCGCGATGCTCGAAGGTCTGCTCGCGGATGCCATCGAAAGCGGTATCGTCATCGACGCGGTCGTCTCCGAAGACCTCGCGAAGTCGAAGGCGCTGTGGGCGCTTCGCGAAAATATTTCCGAAGCGCAGGCGGCCCAAGGCAGGAACATCAAGCACGACGTCTCGGTGCCGATCTCGCGCATCGCAGACTTCATCGAGCACACCGATGCCGCGCTCGCGAAGAACTTCAACGGCATCCGCATGGTCACGTTCGGGCATCTCGGCGACGGCAACCTGCATTACAACGTGTCGCCGCCGGGCGGCGTTTCCGATTCGGAATTCCTCGCGCAGCAGAGCGCGATCAATCGGCTCGTGCACGACGCCGTCATCACGCATGGCGGCTCGATCAGCGCCGAGCATGGCATCGGCCAGTTGAAGCGCGATGATCTCGCGCATTACAAGAGCGCCAGCGAAATGGGGCTGATGCGCGCGATCAAGGGCGCGCTCGATCCGCACGGCATCATGAATCCGGGCAAGGTCCTTTGAGCGCGGTTGCGCGGGGGAGAGATCGATGACAAAGCCGAGTGGCGCTTTCAGGCTAACTGTCGCAGTCGTCGCGTGGTGTGCAATCGGCAGCGCATGGTCCGAAACCTTTCGCTGTGAAGCCGATGGCAAGACCATCTACAAGGACGAACCTTGCGTCGCAGGCCGCCAGTCCGAAATCCAGATCTTCGACAAGGGTCCGAGCGCAGCCGATCGCGCAGCCGCCGCCGCACGTCTGCGCAGCGACAAGGCCGAGGCCATCGCCATGCAACGCGATCGCGAGAAACGCGAGCAGGTCGAGCGCGTCGCGGTTCGGGCGGGTTCGGATCGCGGCAAGCAAGGCTATGCGTGCGCGAAACTCGCGGTCCGCGCCAAACGCGCGCACGAGGACTACGACGCGGCGGGTCCGCGCGAACAAGCAAAGAAACGGGTCCGCATGCTTCGATCCGACGAAGACTACGCGGCCCTCTGCAAGAAACGCTGAGCTCGCTACGCGCGCAGCAGAGCCGCTTGCGATGGCGCACGCGCCATGATCGCCGGTTGCTCGACCGCCTCGAGCGCTCTCCACAGCAGCGACGCATCGGCATCGCGCAAGAGATCCGGGTCGCTCAACATGCGGCGCCAGGTCCGCGCTGCAGGCTGTGCGTGATAGAGACCCAGCATGTGACGCACGATCGCGCGCAACTGCACTCCCTTGCCCAATTGCGCTTGGGCATACGTCACCATCGCCGCGACGACACCGGCTCGCGTGCGCCGCGGTTGCGAGGACTGCACGCGAGACTCAGAGAGCGCCTGCGAGCGATCGAGCATCGCGAGCAGCCAGGGATCGTGATACGCGGCGCGTCCGATCATCACGCCATCGAAACGATCGCGCGCCTCGCCGATCGCCGCGGCATCTACGAGACCGCCGTTGACGACTAAGGTCAGCAACGGGAAGTCGCGCTTCAACGTCGCGACGATCTCATGACGCAGCGGAGGCACCTCGCGATTTTCTTTCGGCGACAGACCTTTCAACCACGCATTGCGCGCATGCACGATGAACACCTTGCAACCCGCGTCGGCCACCGTGCCGACGAAGTCGCGCACGAAGCTGTAGTCCTCGTTGCGATCGAGTCCGATGCGATGCTTGACCGTCACCGGAATATCGATCGCATCGATCATGGCCTTTACGCCATCGGCAACCAGCGCGGGTTCGGCCATCAGGCAGGCGCCGAACGCGCCGTTCTGCACGCGCTCCGACGGACAGCCGCAGTTCAGATTGATCTCGTCGTATCCCCGCTGCTCGCCGAGCCGCGCGCAATGTGCAAGCGCGCTTGGGTCGCTGCCGCCGAGCTGCAACGCGACCGGATGCTCGGCCGCATCGAAGTCGAGATGCCGCGACACGTCGCCGTGCAACAGCGCACCGGTCGTGACCATCTCGGTGTAGAGCCGCGCGTCGCGCGACAACTGACGATGGAAGTAGCGGCAATGGCGGTCGGTCCAATCCATCATCGGAGCGACGCACAATCGATATTCGTCGTTGTTCAATGATGGTTCTATGCGAAATTACCGTGCGGCAGGAAACGGTCGGTGGATAACATAGTGGCCTTCGCGCACTGACAGGTAGGCGCCTGTCAGCAGGTCTTTCAGGACGCGATTGACCATTTCTCGCGACGAGCCGACACGGTCGGCGATGTCTTGCTGGGTCAGCTTGCTGCGGACGATCCGCTCGCTGCCTGCGACATCTGAAAGCTCGATGAGCACTCGGACGATGCGGCCGTAGACGTCCTGAAGCGCCAGGCTTCTCACCTGCTCGGTGAGCCGGCGAACCATGCGCATGAGTTTGGCCGTCAGATAGGTTGCGAAATCCGGATAGTCGGCAAGAAATCGCCGCAGGTCGGCGCCTTGAACCACGCGGCACGTGCACGCTTCGAGCGCTCTCACCGAGGCCGATCGCGTACCGCCGTCAAGCGACAGCTCGCCGAAGAAATCACCCGGACCTTCTTCGGAGAGGACAATTTCTCGCGCGTCGTCCGAGCTCACGTAAACGCGCAAGCGTCCACTCAAGACGATATAGAGCGAATCGGCCGCATCCCCTTCGTTGACCAGGATCGCGCGGGCCGGGAACGTGCGGATTTTTCCATGCTCGGCGATCGCGTCGAGCAGGTTTTGAGGCATCCGATCCGGTGCGGGCACGGTGGTTGTTTGCATGTCGCGAATTATCGGCTGGGCTAGGCTGGTTGTGACATCGATCACTTGCTTTGAGCAAATTGCTCACTGGGCGTCGGGGCCGTCCTTTCCTAGACTGGCAGCAAGCGATCGCGAATGGTTCGCGAAAGCGCCGTACCCATAGGGAGTCTGCCATGAACATCAATTTTGACGACATCGCCGCCGCAGTACTTGTGTTGACGGGGAGCGTTAGCGCGCTCGGGATGTTTGCCGTGGTGATTGCCGGAGCGGCATGAGGCGCAGCCGTTTCCGAGCAAACGTCTTGACGCTATCGCCGATGTCAGTTGGCGATGGCGATCGGTTCGCCCACTTTTCGGAAGTCTCCCTTCTTGGCCGTGATGATTTTTATGGCATCTCTGCGGAAGATCACGCAGTGGGTGGAGCCGCCGAACTGGAAGTACCCAAGCTCTTGACCTTTCGCGACGTGCGTGCCGACGGCGACGTTCGGGTCGATGATGCACGATGAGATCTCGACCATGCCGACCGGCATCACGCACACTGGTCCGATGACCGGGTCGTCGGCCTCGATGATGATCACCGCACGCGTCTGCACTTGCGTGATGTAGCCCTCCGAGTGGTCCTGGATCGTCGGGTCTTCGTGCTCGCTGTTGGCCTGACTGAAGTAGAGGCCTTCCTGCACGAACGCCTTCTTCACCGTGCCCGACACCGGACTGTGCCAGCGGTGGTAGTTGAACGGGTTCAAGAAGGCCTGATACACGGTGCCGCCCACGAAAGCAGCGACGTATTCGGTGGCCGCGCCGAGCATGTCGGCGACTGAATGCGGCTGCGACTTGAGCCAGAACTTGCTCTGACGCGATACGTTGTGCTCGACCACATAGACGGTGGAATCGCATGCCGAGACGATCACCTTGTCGTTGCCCGGATCCGAGATCGGACGTGCGCCTGCGCGCAACGGACGCGTGAAGAATTTGTTCCACGACGCGAAACCCCAGTAGGGCGCGTTGGGGTCGTACTGGTAGTCGCTCATGTTGAGCTGCTTCATCGCGGCGGGGCTCTGCCACCCGTTCGGGCTTGGGTTGAGCACGTAGCGCGACGCGGCGCCGTTGAGGAAGTGCGTCCACACGGCGAGCACTTTCTTGAACATCTCGTTGATGGTCGCGTTGCGATACGCCTCGAACCCGGCCGGCGTGCCCATCGTCCACATGATCAGTGCCGACAGCGGCGTCCCGACGGCCGCCGTGTCGTTGTAGTCGGGCGCCATCATGAGTACCGCGTTGAGCCATCGCAGCAGCTCGGCCGTGTCCTTCGGATGGAAGGTGGTGTACTTCGGTGCGATCTCGTCGATCATCCGCGTCATGCACAGGCGCACCACGGGATCGTGCTCGATCAGTTCGCGGAACTCATCGATCACGGGGAGCACGAGCTGGGTCTCGGCTGCCTTGGCAAGTACGCGGTCGTGCCATCGCTTGAGGTCGTCGAAATTCTCGGGAAGCCACTCTTTGTAGAACTGCGGTCGGTCCATTCCGTACTCCCTTTTTTGTGTTGTGGTCAGGTGCGTTCTGCGTACATGTGTGCGTTCAACGCTCCAGCTCGTCGAGTAAAGCAGATGCGTCTTTGAGGTCGGGGGTGTCGAAACCTTCGGTGAACCACCGGTACACCGGCGCCAGTATCGAGACGGCCTCGTCTCGTCGTCCTTGTGTTTGCCGCAGGCGAGCGAGGCTGGTCGCAGTACGGAGCTCCCACGACTTGGCCCGCTGCTCTCGAGCGACCTCCAGCGATTGCAGGTAGCGCTGTTCCGCAGCGACCACGTCGCCGCGCAGTTGAAGCATCCAGCCGTTCAGGCGCAGCACCTCGGCGAAATGCGCGCGCTCACCCCACCCGGGTCGGGCGATCTGCTCAAGGCTCAGTTGAATCAGCCGGAGGCCGCCGTCCGGGTCGCCGTTCAGAGCCATGCACTCGGCCAAGGTCGCGTTGTAGTAGGGCATCAAGGCGAGTCCGCCTCCGGCACTCCAGCGTCCGATCGCCATCCGGAATTGCGGAAGCCCCTCGTCGAGTCGACCGGCACGAAGCCACGCGAGTCCCTTCATCAACTGCGCCAGCACCTCGGAGATGAACGGCAGCCGAAAATCGTGTCCGATCTGTTCGGCCTCGGCAACGCGCGCCAGGAGCGGTTCCGGCTCACGGCGAAGATCGAACACATTGCCTCCCCACATCAGCGCGTAGCCCAGATCGAACGGATGCGCGCGTCTACGCGCGTGCGCATCTCGCTCGTTGCTCATCTCGACCGCGCGATCGGGATAGCCGAGCATCCAGGTTGCCGCAGACACGAAGTTCCCCACGGCGGTCTTGGGGTCGGTGTTCACGACGTCCGCGATATGGTGATGCCTGACTTCGTCGTAGATCGCCAGCACACGATC
>JBBSEF010000130.1:0-6279 GCA_038240015.1 Burkholderiales bacterium | reverse complement strand
TCGCGAAGTGAATGGTTCGCGCCGATTGCCGGCCGCCGAAAATTTCGACCCAACCCGGGATCAACGTGTCGAGTCCGGGTGACAGCCCCAATCCCATCAGGATCATCAGCGGCAGCAATACGAAGATCACCAGCAGATACGTGAGCTTCTGCAGCACGTTGTAATGCTTGGCTGCTTCACCGGTCGGGTGCTTGAATTTCAGATGATCGACGATCGACTGGCCGATCGTGCCGAGCTCGCCGTCACGCGGCGCGAGATCGCGCGACAGATGTCGGCTGACGATTGCATAGCCGATATAGCAAAGACCGTTGATCACCAACACCCACGCGAAGAAGAAGTGCCAGCGCCGCGCCATCGTCAGCCATTGATCGTCCGGAATCGTGAGCCACGACGGAAAGCCGCGCGCGACCAGATCGCCCTGGCTGTTGTTCGATGCGCCGAGAATACCGGTGGTGTCGAACGCATGCCCGAAAATTTTTGTGGTGCCCACCGTTTCGCCATCGGCATTCTCTTCGCCTTTCATTTCGACGACAGCCGGCTTGCCGTTGTAAGACGACTTGCCCCAATAGAGCGAGGGATGTGCGTTGAAGATGTTCAGGCCGCTCATCAACAGGATCGTCAATGCGATCACGTTGATCCAGTGCATGATGCGCACCGGCAATCGGTGGCGGTAATAGAGCGCGCCGCGCTGACCTTCGCGCGACGTGATCGGGGCGGACTGCGCTTGTGCCATGCTGGTCTCCTGAAGTCACCGAGTGTTCGCCGCAGCGTCGCGAACTTCGGCATTTAGCCTCGATTCACGCTAAGACGACAACTGTTTTCGTCGGTCTAGCAGCCGGTTGATTACAGATCTCCCAGCGCCTCCCTGACCGCAGCGATGAATTCTTCAGGCCGATCGGCGTGCACCCAATGACCGGCATCGCGGATCTCGACCACGCGCGCACGCGGAAAATAACGGGCGAAACGTTTGCGCTCGGCCTCCCCGACATAGTCGGACCGCGCGCCGGTGATCAGAGTTGCGGGACCGTCGAAGGTTGCATCGCCGAGGTCGTCGGGGAACGCGCCCAGTTCGCCCATCGCGGCCGATAAGGCGGGCAGGTTGATGCGCCAATCGTATTGCTCGTTGTGCCGAACCAGGTTTTGCATCAGGAAACCGACCGTGCCGAGGTCGGGAATAGTTTGATTCAACGCACGCTGAATTTCGTCGCGACTGGTCGCGGCAATCGTGTCGATGCCGCGCATCGCCTGCGTGAATGACGAATAGCGATCGCCGTAGGAAACCGGTGCGATGTCCACCACGATCAAACGACCGACGCGTTGCGGCTCGGTGAGCGCAAGCACCATCGCCACCTTGCCGCCCATGCTGTGTCCGAGCACGTCGGGCTTCTCGAAGTCGAGATGGTCGATCAGTGCAACCACGTCTTCGGTCATCTCGCGATACGACATCGTTGCCGCCCACGGCGAGCGGCCGTGATTGCGCAAGTCCACGCTGATCACCCGATGTCGATCCGAGAGAGCGCGCGCGATGCGACGCCAGTTGGTGCTCGAACCGAAGAGGCCGTGCATCACCACGATGGGCGGGCCTTCGCCAAATTCTTCGTAAGCGAGTGCCAGTGGCATGGGGCCGGCTCCATTCGCGATCACAGCCGCCTGCTATCACGTCTTCTTCACCGCCACATCGAATCGCAAATGACTCGCGGCCTCGCCGCGGCCCGCGGTCTTGCTGCGGCCGCTCCATAGCCAACGGCGGCCGTGGCTGCTGCGCGCGTATTGAAACTTTCGCTTCAACGTCGCGCCGATGCGCAGCACCTCTTCCTCTTCGATCAGCAACGCGATGAAGTGGGTCTGCTTGTCCAGCAGATCGAGGAAGTCCTCGTATTGAGGATCGACCTTCCCGCCCAATACTTCGGCAGTCGCATCCTATCTGGCGCGGACAAATCGCCACAATTGACATGCGCCGTCTTCAAAATCCGATCCTGGATTCATGCCGACCTTGTTCGAACAATGATCTGCATCGAGATATTGTCCGCCATGCTTCAATTGGAGCCGGCTCCATCCGTCACCGGCGGGAACAAACCGCCACAATTGACATGCGCCGCCATCAAAATCCGAACCCGGATTCATGCCGACTTTGTTCGAACAATGATCTGCATCGAGATATTGTCCGCCATGCTTCAATTGGAGCCGGTTCCATCCAGCGCCGGCAGGTACGAACCGCCATAGCTGACAGGCGCCGTCTTCAAAATCCGATCCAGGGTTCATGCCGACCTGATTCGAACAATGATCGGCATCGAGGTATTGTCCGCCATGCTTGAGCTGGAGACGAAAGTAAGATTGATTGTCTTGTGCTGCAGCATCATTGGCAATCAACAGGACGGACGCCAGACCAATTGAAGCAAGTGCGGCAAGGGTAAATATTCTTGTAAATAAAATGGAGGTCGATTCAACGAATGACGTGAATAACGTTTTCATGTCCTGCGATCCTCTCGTAAATGCTTCGCCATCTTGGCCCTCCATGGTTGTACCCATGCCGAGGAGGCTACGCCCTTTGCGAAGCTGTCGCATGCGTTTCCTCAACGCGCGCCCGCAACCCGCCACACCACGTTGCCTACATCGTCAGCGACGAGCAAATCGCCCGGCTTGTCGAACACCACGCCGACCGGCCTGCCGTAGGCGTCGCCATCAGCCGACAGAAAGCCCGTCAGCACATCGATCGGACCACCGGACGGGCGTCCGTCAGTGAACGGTACATAGATTACCTTGTAGCCGCTGCGCGGCTTTCGATTCCACGAGCCGTGCTGGCCGATGAACATGCCGCTCGCAAAATTCGCGGGCAGCGTCATGCCGCTTTGCGAATACGCGAGTCCCAACGACGCGGTGTGCGGACCGAGCGCGTAGTCGGGCACGATCGCTTTCGCTACCAGCTCGGGTCGCTGCGGCTTCATGCGCTCGTCCACATGCGCGCCGTAATAGCTGTAGGGCCAGCCATAGAAGCCGCCGTCCTTGACGGTCGTCATGTAGTCCGGCACCAGATCGTTGCCGATTTCGTCGCGCTCATTGACCACCGTCCACAGCGCGTGCGTGGTCGGCTCCCACACCATGCCATTCGGATTGCGAAGGCCGGTTGCAAACTCGCGATGCTGGCCGGTCTTCGCATCGACTTCCCAGATCGCCGCGCGTCCGGCTTCGGCTGCGATGCCGTTGTCGCCGACATTGCTGTTGGAGCCGACCGTCACGTACAGCTTGGAACCGTCTGCGCTCGCGATGATGTTCTTGGTCCAGTGATGATTGATCGTCCCCGCGGGCAGGTCGGTCACCTTCTGTCCCGTACCGTCGAGGTGGGTCGCGCCGGGCGCGTATGCGAAGCGCAGCACCGCGTCCGTATCGGCGACATAGAGATCGTTGCCGACCAGGACCATGCCGAACGGCGAGTGGAGGTTCTCGAGAAACACGGTGCGCATCTCGGCGACTCCATCGCCGTCGGCATCACGCAGCAGCGTGATGCGGTTCGCGCTGGTCGTCACCGCGCCTGCGTGCTTCATGAAGAGCTTCTGCGCGAAGCCACGGATGCCTTTGCCGTCATCGGGCTTGGGCGGTGCGTTGGTCTCGGCGACGAGTACGTCGCCGTTGGGCAACACGTACAGCCAGCGCGGATGCTCGAGCTTGGCTGCGAACGCATTGACCGTGGTGCCTGATGCGCCGGTGGGCTTTGCGCCGTCGGGCCATCCGACGGCCTTGGCGACGTTGATCACCGGGATCAGTGCGTGTTCGGGAGCGGGTAGGGTGGGCGATGCGCCGAAACCATCGTTGACCGACAGCTTCGCGCTGCCGCCGCAGCCCGACACGCCGAGCGCGATGAACGACGAGACGACGAGGCAGGAAGAACGAATGGGGAACATGGGGCGGCGACCGGATGGGCGCGGTCGAGAGTTTCTGGAGGGACGCAAAGTGTGGCCCGCTTCGCAAGCCCCTGCGGTCATCCGAACGCGCCTCGTCGTGTCGGACATCGGAGGACGCGGACCAACGTTGCCTTTCGCACCACGCTACGTTCGCAATGACAAGACGACCAGCCCCACCACCGCGCACGCGGCGATCACCTGAATCACATTGCGCTTGAATCGAAACAACGCAACGGCCGCGGCCACCGCGATTGCCGCCGAGATCCAGTCGAATGGGCCGCTCCATCCGTTCGGCCACAACACGTGATACCCGAAGAACACTGCGAGGTTCAGGATCACGCCGACGACCGCGGCAGTGACCGCGGTCAGCGGCGCGGTGAACTTCAAATCGCCCTTTGTCGATTCGACCAGCGGCCCGCCTGCAAGAATGAAAATGAACGAGGGAAGAAACGTGAACCACGTCACGATCGTCGCGGCCACCACGCCCGCAAGAAACAGGTCGCCCGCGCCGAGCACCGCTTTCGCGTAGCCGCCCACGAAGCCGACGAAGGCCACCACCATGATCAACGGCCCGGGCGTGGTCTCGCCCAATGCGAGGCCATCGATCATCTGCGTGGGCGTCAACCATCCATAGTGTTCGACCGCGCCTTGAACCACGTAAGGCAGCACCGCATACGCGCCCCCGAAAGTCAGCAACGCGGCCTTGGTGAAGAACCAGCCCATTTGCGTGAGCGTGTGGTCCCATCCATACCGCGCAATCAGCAGAGTCATTGGGATCGCCCACAACGACCCACCGACCAGGAGGACTTTGATGAGTCGCGCCCACGTGAAGCGCGCGTGTTCGGGCGTCGGCGTGTCGTCGTCGATCAACGCCGGACCGAACGAGACGTCGGTCTTGCCGTGTCCGCCACCCATCGCAAATCGATTCGGTGCGATGCGTCCCCCCACATGGCCGATCAACGCCGCGGCAACGATGATGAGGGGGAAGGGCACATGGAACGCGAAGATCGCAACGAAGGCCGCCGCGGCGATCACCCACAACGCCGCGTTCTTCAATGCGCGAGAGCCGATCCGATACGCCGCATGCACGACGATCGCCGTGACCGCGGGCTTGATGCCGTAGAACAGTCCCGCGACCACGGGCGTTTCGCCGAACGCGACATAGACCCATGACAGCGCGATCAGGATGAGAAGCGATGGCAGCACGAACAGCGCGCCCGCGACGATGCCGCCCCAGGTTCGATGCAGCAGCCAGCCGATGTAGGTCGCGAGCTGCTGCGCCTCGGGTCCGGGCAGCACCATGCAGTAATTGAGCGCGTGAAGAAAACGCCGCTCCGAGATCCAGCGGCGATTCTCGACCAGCTCTGCATGCATGATCGCGATCTGACCCGCAGGACCGCCGAAGCTGATGAAGCCGAGCTTCAGCCAGAAGAAGAGGGCGGTGCGGAAGGGGACCGGCGCGGGTCTCGATGCTACCAATGCAGCACCCATTTGCACCCATTTGTAGGCGGTCGAGGCATCAGAGCGGTTCATACCACGCGCCCCGACCGCTGCCGCGCTGCCCGAGACGATTCTGTTCGACCAGTGCGCGAAAGTGTTGCTTCAGCGTGTTGCGGCTCGCACTCGTCAATCGGATAGCCTGACCCATCGTGACTCGGCCGTGTTCGCGCGCGAACTCGACGATCTGCAATGACAACTCCGGCAGGGACGCGAGCACCAGCTTTTCGCGTTCGACCTTCTTGTTGAGGCGCCGAACCTGCTCGGCCAAGGCCCGCAGAAAGAACGTGAGCCACGGCTGCCAGTTCGGCGCTTTGGTGCGGATCGTGCCTTGGGTTTGCCGAAGCGCGACGTAATAGGCTTCCTTGCTCATCTCGATCACGCTTTCGAGCGAGCTGTACGGCGCGTAGCCGTAGCCCGCCTGCAGAAGCAGCAAGGTAGTGAGCACGCGGCTGAGCCGCCCGTTACCGTCCTGGAAAGGATGGATCTCCAGAAAGACGACCACCCACACGCTGATCAGCAACATCGGATGCAGGCGACCCGAGCTGCGCTCTTGCTGCGTCCAGGTCACGAGTTCTGTCATGAGGCGGGGTGTATCAAACGGCGTCGCGGTCTCGAACACCACGCCGATTTGCGCGCCGTGCTCGTCGAACGCCACCACGCTGTTGGAGGAGGTCTTGTACTTGCCGCGATGCCACGCGTCCTTCGCGCTATGGATCAACAGGTCGCGATGCAACTGCTTGATATGATTTTCAGTGAGCGTGATGTCCTGCCACGACGAAAACACCAGTTCCATCACCTTGGCGTAACCGGCCACTTCCTGTTCGTCGCGCGTGTCGAAGCGCTTGATCTGCAGGTTTGACAGCAAGCGCTCGACCTCGCG
>JBBSEF010000129.1:0-6432 GCA_038240015.1 Burkholderiales bacterium | reverse complement strand
GTGCGCTGGGGTAGAGGTTGGCATCGGCACTGCCCTTTGAGGAGAAGTGGCTGAGCGTCACGCCATACTTGTGCTCGTAGTAGTAGCTTGCTTTCAGTCGCAGTGATTTGAGGTCGTCGCTCGGGTTGGATGTCAAGCCCTGCGCGAAACTCGAGCGATAGTCCTGGCGCTCTTTGACGTAAAGCGCTTGCGCGGTGAAAGAGTGGGGATTGGTGAGGTATTGGTACTGCGCATCGACTCCGCGATCGGTGTAGCGGTCGGTGCCGCTGCTTGGATCGGTGTTGTCCAGGTATCGAGACACGCGCAGAGCAAAGGCCCCGAGCATCAGGGAATTAGCGCCCCATTCCTTGTTGTAGGCGAAACGTATGTAAGGGTTGTAGCCGTCAAGTCGTGCGACCCCGCCCGGCGTATTGATGTCCTGTCCCTTGCGCAGGATCGAGAACACTCCATCGGCGGTGCGGTAAGCGGTCAGCTCGCCGTACCAGGTTCTGTCATAGAACGCATACGCGCCGATGCCCGCGACTTGCTGAGCGAGCGCTCCTTCGATTTGCGTTCCGGCGGTGGGACCGATCGCTGTTGGCGAGGAAGTGAAGGGAAAGCCGAACGCCGGCGTGCTGTTCCAGACGTCTTGCACTGTCGGGTTGTTGTGCAAGGTCAATCCATAGAGCAACTTGACGACGTCGGCGTCCACGCTGCCCATGCGGCCTACCGCACGAAGGTCGGTGTTGTCGATGCCACTGTGACCGACTCTCGTGCCGTCCGTGTTGTAGTTCTCAGAGAAGGTCCACTGCACGAAGCCGCCGATGTTGTCGGTCACCTTGCCAGCGAGGAAAGCGCTCGCTCCGTTTAGCGCGAGGTGGCGGTCCCTTGCGGTCACTGCAGTGCCGGTTTCGGTGCCGTCATCGTTGTTCTTGATTGACGTTCGGCCGACTTGCGCCATCATCGCCAGCGGAATGTCCTGCCGAACACCGATGGTGTAGCCGGACAACTTGAACCACCGGCCGTAGGGAGTCAGTTCTGGAAAGCTGACGTGGCAGGCGACGCAGTTCTGTCCCGTCTGGCGCGCATACGCGGGCACTGCTTTGACAACCGCCGGAGCAAAGGTAAGAGCAGCGATGCACAGCACCCACGACATCCACTTGATTGTAGGCAGTTCGTTCAGTGCGATCATGACCGGCTTCCTTTCAGGCGCTGCAAATCAACCCAGATGTTCGGTAGGTAAAGCCTCCATCGCATCATGGTCTTAAAACACCCCAAAAGGTTGATCGATATCAATCAAGCGCCTACTTATGCTCGCGGGTTCTGTCCTGACCGCGACGGAGGTGCGCCGCCTTCTCGAGGAGATGAGCGGCAGCAGTCGTGTGCCCCCACGCCGCCTGTCGTATCTCTTCCCCACGCGGCGGTAAGGCAGACGTTCGTTGAACAAGGGCATTCACGTCGATGATCTTCCAGCCGTCTCGACCCTTCTCGATGCGAGTCGAGCGTGACCGGCTCACCTCCGCGGGAGTTCACGATTTGCGTATTAACTTGCGCGACCGTGTCCCTCGGATTTGCACGAAAAGGCTTGTATTGCACTTGCTGATCGCGCACTGCCGTTAACGCCCCCGAATATGTGTAAATCAGCAACTGGCAGAACTGCGGATTTTACCCACTCTGCTTGCGATCCCATGTGGCGCCGAGCGACCAGCTTTGCCCGTGATTGCCGGGAATCCGCAGATCCAGCGTCGGTGCCAAACCTTGTCCTTTCGGAATGTACTGAAAGGGGAGTAATCGCCATTTCATCTGATCAATCACATCCTGAAGTTCTTTGCCGAGCATCGCCGTATCGAAAGCATCAAGACTTGAAAGCGCTGTCAGAATTGAAGCGGCGTCAGTGGTTGCGCCATTGAGTTTATAAGCGCCGCCGCCACCCGCAATCACCTCAAATTGTTTGGGAACATTCATATTACGATTATAAATTTACACTTGTATGACCCCGGAATTTTTGTCAATTGGCAATATAAACGTCAATAACAAAATAAACGACATGGGAAATTTGAAGAATTATAAAAGTCTTGAAAATATTGGAGGCGGCGATCGCAATCGAACCGATGAATAAAGCTTTTGCAGTTCCTTTCAGGGACTCGGGACAACTATGTGTTGACCGACGCGCAAGGGACGCTGGCTGAACTCTCCACGATCGCATCGAAGGCCAATCTGTGCCCCGGCTCGGCTTGCCGCTCGTCGCCGAAGGTGATTCAGCCCTTGGAAATAGACTCCTTTATCGGGCTACACAGAACGAAAACCGAAAGGGAGGTACGGGGTTTTAGCGGGGCGCTAAGAGAGGCCCCGCGAGCCGGTGTTCCACAAAAATTTTGAAAAATTGGGTACGGGACTGAGCGATAAACGGGCCCGATGACATCGCCGTTCTCGACCCTTTGCAGTCGGACGAATCTCCGCGCGATTCAATCAAGCGCTTCTTTACGCCCGGACCGCTTCAGCATGGCAGTCCCACGATACAGCGCTTTCACCGCACCGCGTTTACTTGAACGACGCGAGGTCGATCACGAAGCGGTACTTGACGTCGCTCTTGAGCATCCGCTCGTACGCGGTGTTGATGTCCTGGATGGAGATCATCTCCACGTCGGACGTGATGCCGTGCTTCCCGCAGAAATCCAGCATCTCCTGCGTCTCGGCGATGCCCCCGATCAGCGAACCGGCGACCGCCTTTCGCTTGAACACGAGCGGTGCCGAGTTCAGCATCGGTTCCACCGGACCCAGGTAACCGACCAGTACCAGCGTGCCGCCCGTGGCCAGCGTCGGCACGTAAGGATTCAGGTCGTGCGCGTAAGGGACGGTATCGACGATCAGATCGAAGCGGCCGGCGACCGCGGCCATCTGTTGCGGCTCGGTCGACAGGACGATGTGGTCGGCACCCAGCCGACGCGCGTCGCCTTCCTTATCCAGCGAGCGCGTGAACAGGGTCACGTCCGCGCCCAGGGCCTTGGCCAGCTTGAGGGCCATGTGGCCGAGACCGCCGAGGCCCACCACGGCCACCTTGCTGTCCGGACCGACCTTCCAGTGCCGTAGCGGCGACCACGTGGTGATGCCGGCGCACAGCAGCGGCGCCGCACCGGCGAGGTCCAGGCTTTCGGGGATCTTAAGAACGAAGTCCTGCGAGACCACGATCTTCTGCGAGTAGCCGCCCTGCGTGGCCTGGCCGTCCTGCCGGTCGACGCCGTTGTACGTGAACGTGGATCCCTCCTCGCAATACTGCTCGAGACCCTTGTCGCACGCGGCGCAGTGTTTGCAGGAGTCGACCATGCACCCGACGCCGACGCGGTCGCCGACCGCGAAGCGGCTCACAGCGGCACCCACCTCGATCACGCGTCCGATAATCTCGTGGCCCGGCACCATTGGGTAGGTCGCTCTACCCCAGTCGTTGCGCGTGTGGTGGATATCGGTGTGGCAAACCCCGCAGAAGAGGATCTCGATCACCACGTCGTCCGTGCGCGGGCTGCGACGGGCTAAGCGGAATGGAACCAGCGGCGTGGTCGGAGAATGGGCGGCGTAGGCACCGACTTCGAATGGCATGTTCTCGAGCTCCATGAGTGAACTACAGGCCGGTCAGTTCGTGATCGCGCTTGGCACGCAGCCGCTTGACCACTTGCCACAACGCTTCGATCATTGGTTTCGGGTCAATTCGCATCGCCTGACCTTATCACCCCCTCGCTACTGCGACAAAATCGGAAATAGTCAACCCTGCATATAAACTTGTCCACTATGAAGATCGATTTCGTCTCCGATGTCTCTTGTCCCTGGTGCGCGATCGGGCTCAACGCGCTTGAGCAGGCGCTGGTGCGACTCGACGGCAAGGTGCAGGTCAAGCTGCACTTCCAGCCGTTCGAACTGAACCCGCAGATGCCGCCTGATGGCGAAGACATTGTCGAGCATCTGACGCGCAAGTATGGAATCACGCCGGCGCAGGTTGAGCGCAACAGCGAAGCGATCCGACAGCGCGGTGAAACGGTGGGGTTCACATTTGGCAAAGGCAAGCGCCGCCGCACTTACAACACCTTCGACGCGCATCGGCTGCTGCACTGGGCTGGGCTCGAAGGAAAACAACGCGAGCTCAAGCACGCACTATTACGCGCCTATTTCACGGATGGCGAGAACCCAAGCGCCCACGCGCTGCTGGTCCGCGTGGCAGGCGAGGTTGGACTGGATGCTGCGCGTGCAGCGACGGTCCTTGCGTCGGACGAATACGCGGTCGAGGTGCGCGAGCGCGAGCGCTTCTATCTCGACCAGGGGATCAACTCGGTTCCGTCGATCATCATCGACGACCGACATCTGATTCAGGGCGGACAGCCGGTGGACGAATTCGAACGTTCGTTGCGGCAGATTGCGTCAGCGTCTTGAGCCGATGTTCGCCGGTGGTTGGGTGACTCTGGTGAGTTTGTTTTACCAAGACGGCACTTAGGATGTGCTGATCAAAAAATTTCTATAGATACTAAAATTGACTCGCCAAACTCACTGAACCCACAACCGCTGCGCGGCGAAGAGCAGCGGTTGTGGGCGGGCCTTCGCGCGATGCGCCATTAGCCGTCGGCCATGCTGCTAACGAAGTTTTCCTGCAGGCTAAGCACGCAGCGCATGCCGAGCGTCTGATCGAGCGCGGCCACAAAGGGCATCTCTCTCGTGCCGGGGTTCGCGAAGCAGACGTAGACGCCCGAATCGATGAGTGTCCGAACCAGACTTTGTGCGCCGTTCATGCGGGTCTCCCAGTAGCGAGTGATGCCGAGCGCGCGAGTAACGATGGATTCGGGTTCGACGGCGCGATGTCGCCTGTCGCTATCCGTTGCCGCACGAGCCTGTGCTAGCAGACCGCATCACATCCGTCCATCGGGTCATTTCGCGAGGCCCGCCCCGACATCGCCGCTTGTCAATACGCGTGGACGGTCGCAAGATCGTTTACTGAACTTCTCGCGTCCATGACGAGGAGTCTCCAAAGGAGACACTTATGACCCGCCATTCCCTCGCGGCATGCGCCGCTTTCGTCGCCGCGGCTTTCGCGGTCCCCGTCCACGCTGCCGATCCGATCCGGATCGCGGTGATCTCAGAAGCACAGGCCGTCGCGGGCTCTTCAATCGCGCCTGCCGCGCAGCTCGCCGCGGACGAGATCAACGCTAAGGGTGGAGTTGATGGACGGAAGATCGAGATCATCGCGTACGACGATCACTCGTCGGCGGCCGAAGCCGTGCGCGCGTTCCAGCGCGCGGTCAACGAGGACAAGGCCAACGCGGTCATCGCGAGCTACACGTCCGAGGTGGTCCTCGCGCTCGAGCCCTGGGCCGCGCGCCTGAAGACGCTGATGATCACGCCGGGTGCGGCGTCCGACGTCATTACGCAGAACATCGCGAAGGACTACGAAACCAACAAGTACACGTTCCACGGCTACCTCACGTCGACCGCGCTCTCGGGGCTTGTCTGCGACGCGGCAAAGGACCTGCTCGTGGACAAGTACAAGATGAAGACCGCGGTCATCCTGACCGAGGACGCGGCATGGACGAAGCCGCTCGCCGCAGGCTACGTGGACTGCCTGCCCAAAGCGGGACTGCAGGTTCTCGACAACATTCGTTTCTCTCCCGACACGACGGACTTCACGCCGATCTTCAACAAGATCGAAGGACAGAAGCCGGACGTGATGATTACCGGCATTTCGCACGTGGGCACGCAACCGACCGTGCAATGGAAGAGCCAGCAGGTGCCGATCCCGATGCTCGGCATCTCGTCGCAGGCGACCAATTCGAACTTCTGGAAGGACACCAACGGCGCGACCGACGGAGTGCTCTTTAACGCGGTCTCCGGTCCCGGCGTCGCCGTTACGCCGAAGACGCTCCCTTTCGTTGCGGCCTACGAGAAGAAGTACGGCAACGGCCCGTCGTATGCGGGCTACACCGCATACGACGACGTCTACATGATCGCGGAAGCGATCAAGCGGGCGGGTTCCACCGACAGCGAGAAGCTCGTGACCGCCATGGAGGCGACGGACCACGTGGGCACGATCGGCCGCATCGTGTTCTATCCGAAGGGCGATCCCCGCGTGCACGGGCTCAAGACGGGCAAGGGCTACATTACGGGTCTGATGCTGCAGTGGCAGGACGGCAAGCAGGTCAACCTGTGGCCGAAGGATCTCGCGAAGGGGGACATGAAGTTCCCGGCGTTCATCAAGGTGTCGGCGCGCTGATGCGCGGCGGCGAGCCTGCGGCGCGGTCCTGAGTCCACGATCAGGCGCCTATGTTGTACTGGCAGATCCTGATCGACGGCTTCGCGATCAGCGCGTTGTACGCGCTGGGCGCGACCGGCTTCACGCTGATCTTCGGCGTCTCCGGCGTCCTCAACCTCGCGCACGGCGCCATTATGGTCGGCGCTGCGGTCGCCGCTTTCGCCGCG
>JBBSEF010000128.1:0-6500 GCA_038240015.1 Burkholderiales bacterium | reverse complement strand
AACGGGTTCTTCCACAGGTGATGCTTCAGATCCGTGAGGATCAATTCCTGATGCTGCTGTTCGTGGTTCAGACCGAGTTCGATCACGTCGAGCATGGCGGCGCCGATCTCGGTCGACGTCATCAGCGCTTCGATTCTTTGGTCGATCGCGCGCCGATAGCCGAAGACCTGCTCGAGCGTGGGGCGCGAAATCATTCCGCGCTCGGCGCGTGGGTGACGCTCGCCGACTCCGACGTAATATGAATTGAAGAGCATGCGAAACGCGGGATCGAAGGGGAGGTAACTCGCTCCGATCGCGGGTTCGAGCACGAAGGTTTCGAAGAACCAGGTGACATGCGCGAGATGCCACTTCACCGGACTGGCGTCGGGCATAGCCTGCAGCATGCAGTCTTCGGCCGAAAGATTTTCGGTCATCGCGACAGTCATGGCGCGCACGCGTTCGAAAGCCTCGAGCAGCGTCTGCTGGCGCGAAGCACGCGGAACGTGCTCGCTCAGCGGAGTTCCTGCGACGGAGCTCATGCGGGCTCCGCGACGAACACGCCGAACCAATCGCGCTCGTCGGTCCAGCATTGCAGCCGCTCTCCGGTTGCGAATCCCGCGGCTTCGAGCAGGTCGCTGAAACTTTCAACGGTGTATTTGTGCGAGTACTCGGTCACGATCACCTCGCCTTCTTCGAAGCGCCGCGCGTCGCTGCCGATGCGTACCGTTTGCGCATGCGTGGCGACGAGTTGCATCTCGATGCGGCTTGCGGCTTCGTCGAACACCGCGCGATGTTCGAAAGCACTCGGGTCGAAATCGGCGTCGAGCAAGTGGTTCGCCACGCGCAACACATTTCGATTGAAGGCTGCCGTCACGCCGAGCGCATCGTCGTACGCGGCGTGAAGCACGCTGCGATCCTTGACGAGATCGACGCCGATCAGAAGCCTGCCGCTGGTTTTTCCATCAACGGTCGAATGGCGCTCGATGTGCTCGCGCACCGACGCGAGAAATGCGCGCGCGTCGTCGTGCACGAAATTGCCGATCGACGAGCCGGGATAGAAAAAGACCGGCGGCATGTCGGGCTCCTCCGCCAGTACCGCGTGCAGATCGAAGGGCCGCGTGAAATCGGTGACGACGCCGACGATGGCCAGCGGTCCGGATTGCGCGGGCGTGTTCTTGCGCGTGTCATCGCGCGTGTTCGCACCGCGTGCACGCTCGCTCGCCAGCGTCACCAGTGACGCACGCAGCCACGGCTCGGCGATATCGACGCCGACATAGCGGCGCACGCGCGCCCGGTCGAGCCAGCCGCGCGCCTTCGCCCCATCGCCGCAACCCAGGTCGATCCACTGCGAATCCGCCGGCAATGCGCGCACGATCACGTCGCGATGGGTGTCGAAGATCCGCGCCTCGGTCCGCGTCGGGTAGTACTCATCGAGTTCGCAGATCGCGGTGAAGAGCGACGATCCCTGCGCGTCGTAGAAGAACTTGGGCGCGCTATGCGCCGGCGTTGCGATCAGACCGGCGCGCAATGCGGCTCGATCCGCCGCTTCGTCGATCGTCGCCTGAACGACCACGCGCGGAAGACCGGCGAACTGGCGCGAGACGAGATCGACCACGCGACCATCGGCGGCGATCGACTTTCCGGGAGGCCGTGCCGGGTCCAGCAGGGCAGAAGTTTTCATGATGGATCGCAGGCGTTGGGACAACGAATGTCTCTTCGTGAGCACACTCTACGAAGCTGGGGGTGCGGACCGGCCAACCGTCCCGCATTATCGACGGGTCGATCGCTGCATGCTTGTCGGCGCGTGACGAGGGCGACGGGTAGGACTGCCTCTCATCCCGCCCTCTCATTGCTATCCCGCCTTCTCATCCCAATTGAATCGCAGCGTGGCGATCACGCCGAACGCGATCGCGAATCCGAGAAGTACGAGGATCGCCGGCCATGCGGCTTCCCAACCCAGGCCCCGCCACGTCATGGCATCGAAACCATCGACCGCCCAGCGCGTAGGCATCACCAGTGACACGGTCTGCAGCCATTGCGGAAAGACGAAGGACGGCACCCACGCACCGCCCAGCATCACCATCACGAGCGTCGCGAAGATCGCAAGTCCGCGCGTCGCCTCGGGGGTCTGTCCAAGCGCGGCGATGAACAGGCCGAAGGCCGCGGTCATCAGCGCGAACGCCACGATGAGACCGACGAAGCCGATCATGCTGCCTTCGATGCGCACGCCGAAGAAGAGCACGCCGGCTGCGAAGATCAGCGTGAAGAGCAGCGCGGCGATCAACGCGCCGCTTGCGACCTGACTCGCGAGCAGGAAGCCGCGCGACAGCGGCGCGGCGCGCAAACGTTGCCACAAGCCCATGCGCCGCGTGGTCAACAGCTTGATCCCGAGATCGATCCCCATGAACAGGATGAACTGCACGCCCATGCCGGCGAACGAATGCGAGTAGCCGTTGTACTTTGCCTCGGGCCGCGAGCTCGCTTCGACCTCCTTGACGGAATAAGGGATCTGGAAGCCCGGCCCATTGCCGGCGCCCGACGCGCCAGGACGCGACGCGTCGTCGCCGCTCGAACTACGCACGCGATCGATCGAGTCGAAGAGCGCGAGCAGGTCGCGCCTCGATGCGTCGGACATCGATGCGCTCGCGCTCACGTCTCGGCGCGCTTCGACGATGGTCTTCATGCCGGCGCTGTCGTTGCCGAACGAGAACGCGCTCTTCGTCACGCTTTCCATCGCATGCTGGGCGAGCAGTCCCTGCACGACTTGCAGGGTAATCGCCTGCGACGGGTCATAGCGAATTTCGATCACGGGCTTTTTTTCGCGCGTACTGAAGAGCGCCAGCGGCGCGTCTTCGCCGAAACCGCGCGGCAACGTCACGACCGCGCGCAGCTTGCCGCGCTTGACGGCCTCGGCCGCGTCGGCTTCGGCCAGCGGTTGCACGTCGAAGGTCTTGTCGGCGGTCATGTCGGCGACGATGCGTTTCGAGATTGTGCTTTGATCGTGGTCGACGATCGCGATCGGAACGCGCGACGGCGCCTGGTTGCCGGAGCCTCCGAACAACGAACCGAAAAACGCGGCGATCGCGATCGGCGCCGCGATCGTCACGAGCAACGCGCGGCGATTCGAGAAGTAAAGAATCAGGTCTTTCTTGACGAGAGCGATGAGCGCGTTCATGGCGAGGTCGGTGCGATCAATCGCGCAACTGGCGACCGGTCAGGGAAAGAAACACGTCTTCGAGCGTGGCGCGAGAACTCGAGACGCGGCGGATCGCATGACCGCGCGCCGCGAGCCACGCGAGCACATGCGGCAGATGGGCGCCGAGATCGACGATCGCGAGCGTGAGAACGTCATCGTTCTGTTCGGCGCGCGTGACGCCGTCTTCAACGCGCAGCGCATCGACATCGACGGCGCCGCTCACTTCGATCGTGATCACTCCCGTGTCGCCGAGCGTACGAATCAATGCGGCCGGCGTGTCCGACGCCACGACGCGACCGTGGTCGATGATGACGATGCGATCGGCGAGCCGCTCGGCTTCTTCCATGTAGTGCGTCGTATAGACGATCGCCTTGCCGCGCGCGGCGAGCGTTTCGAGATTGTCGAAGATCGCGTTGCGGCTTTGCGGATCGATGCCGACGGTCGGCTCGTCGAGCACCAGCAGGTCGGGATCGTGGACCAGCGCCGCGGCGATGTTCAGGCGCCGCTTCATGCCTCCCGAATAACTCGACGGCTTGTCGCGCGCGCGATCGGCGAGGCCGACCAGCTCGAGCGCCGCAGCTACGCGCTCTTTCAGCAGCGCGCCCTTGATGCCGTAGAGCGCGCCGAACAGTTCGAGATTGCCGCGCGCGCCCAGGTCTTCATAGAGCGCGATGTCCTGCGGCACGAGGCCTATGCGGCGCTTGACGGGGCTGTCGTCGGCCACGATCGCTTCGCCGTCGATCAGCACGCGGCCGCCATCGGGCGCGACCAGTCCGCAGATCATCGCCACGGTGGTCGACTTGCCCGCACCGTTGGGACCGAGCAGACCGATCACCTGTCCGCGCTCGACCGACAGCGATACGTCGGCGACCGCGGTGTTCTTGCCGAAGGACTTGGCGAGGTGCTCGACGTTCAGCATGGCGTTCCCGATCAGGGTCTATGCAAAGCGCGCATCTTGCCGCAATCGACGCCATGTGAATGCGTGTGCGACGAAGCGCAGGGTGATGCGACCGGCCGCCGATTCGCGCGACCGATTCGCGCGACCGGTCAGCGCGCCCCGGCCTCGCGCGCCGTCTTCTTGCTCTTCGCTTTTTTCTCACCCGCAAAGCGCTCGAGCCACGCGAAGAACTCGTGATACCAGAGCTTCGAGTTCTGCGGCTTCAGGATCCAGTGGTTCTCGTCGGGGAAGAACACGAGGCGCGACGGCACTTTCATCACGCGCAGCGTGTTGTAGTAGGCCAGTCCCTGGTAGTAGGGGACGCGATAGTCGAGCTCGCCATGGATCACGAGCGTGGGCGTCTCGAAGCGTGCTGCGTAGTGATGCGGCGATTGCGCGAGCACGCGCGCCTCGTCGTCCCAATGGAATGCGCCGAGTTCCTGAGCGAACCAGAACGCGCCGTCGGAGCCCATCATCGACACCCAGTCGTAGCAGCCCGCATGACACACGTAGGCCGCATAGCGTCCGCGCGTCGCACGCCCGTTCATCAACGCGACCATGTAGCCGCCGTAGCTGCCGCCTGCCGCAACCACGCGTTTGGCGTCGATGCGACCCGTGCCCAAAAGAAATTCGGTGCCCGCTTCGATGTCGGCGAGTTCGCGCGTGCCCCAGTCGCCCGTGATCGAGCCGAGGAACTCCTGGCCCCATCCGGTCGAGCCGTGATAGTTGACCGAGGCAACCACATAGCCTTGTGCCGCAAAAAGCTGCGTGTTCCAGCGCCAGTGCCAGCCATCGTTCGAGCAGGTGTGCGGGCCGCCGTGGATCGTGTGCATCAATGGCCACCGCTTCGGCTTTTTCGCCGACACATCTCCCGCGTGAGCGGCGGACGTGGCCGAGTCATGGTTGGCGGCATCGTCCGCGCGATCGTCATTGAAGCCGGGCGGCGTCAAGACCCACATCTGGACCGGGTCCTGATTCGCTCCCGCGATCGTCACCGAGCGCGCATCGGCAAAGACGATCCGATCGAGCGTGGGTGCGTTGAAGCGTTCGATCGCGTGTTCCGATCCACCCTCGGCATCGGACACGAACAGCGACGGCGGATGCATTTGCGAAGAGCGCGAATAGATCAGCGTCGCGCCATCGGCCGCGACCGACAGATCGGTCGCGATGCCGCCGTGATGCGGGCCGCGCAGCAACTCGCTGGGCTGCGTCTGCGTCCTCGCGGTTGCAGGCGATGGCCCATCGGCGCCAGTCACGGCGATCGTCCAGATCGGTTGCGCGACTTCGGTCTCAGCGAGGAAATAGAGCCGCGCACTGTCATGCGACCAGGCGGCAGGCCCGTGAAGGCCGCGATCCCATTCGAACGTCAGCGGCACGATCGCGTGATCGCTGCGGCGAATCAATGCGAGGCGGGCCTGCTCGTTGTGGGCCTTCGCGAGGTTCGACGACAGCATCGCGATCCAGCGGCCGTCGCGCGAGTAGCGCGGCGTTTCTTCGGAGCGTCCGCTGGTGCGAGTCGGCGAATGCCAGCGTCCCTTCTTCACATCCATCAGCACGATGTCGGTGAAGGCCGGCGCGCGCGGATCGGGATCGAAGTCATGCGTGAAAGCGATCTCGTCTCCGTCGGGACTGATGTCGAAGAACGAGGCATCGGGATCTTGCGGCGGCAGGTGAAATGCGGTGCCCGCGAACAGGTCGCGCACCTCGGCCTCGGGCGGCGCTCCGGCATCCAGGTCGGCGATCGAGAGCGTCGCCACATGAACATGCGCGCGACGACCCCGCAGGAACCAGTGGTCCCAATAGCGGTAGTGATTCTCTTCGATCACATAAGCCTTGACCTTGTCGTCGCGTTCGGCCTTCGCGCGCTTGGCCTGGGCCTTGACGGTCTTCTCGTTCGGCCAGACCCACGACACGAACGCGATGCGCTTGCTGTCGGAAAACCAGCGGAGTGCCGAGACTCCCGTCGCGAGATCGGTGATGCGCATTGCCTCGCCGCCATCGGCCGCGATCAGGTAAAGCTGCGCTTCGTCTTCGAGCGCGCTGCCTTCCGCGCTGCCATCGAGCTTCGCACGCTTCGAAGTGAATGCGATCCAGCGGCCGTCCGGCGACCACTGCGGGTCACCGTCCTTTTGTCCGCGCGTCAACTGGCGTTGCACGCTGCCGTCCGTGGCGAGCAGCCAGAGCTGCGAGGCGCTGTCGTTGCCGGTCATCGAATACGAGGAGACCGCGACGCATGCCCACCGCCCGTCCGGCGAGAGCGTAGGCGCGCCGAAGCGCTTCATAGCCCACAGATCCTCGATCGTGATGGGTTTTTTCTTTTTGCTCATGAAGGCGGGCTCCCGGAAACGATCGCGCAGTTTACGTGGAAGCGGGCTGACTGCCGCCGTT
>JBBSEF010000127.1:0-6671 GCA_038240015.1 Burkholderiales bacterium | reverse complement strand
GGCGTCCGCGGCTTCGAGCGTCGAGCGATTCGCGGACGACAGGCTTGCGACGTTGTCGAACGCGTTTTGCGAGATGAACTTTCGTTCTAGCAGCGATTGATTGGTGACGCGGTTCTTTTCGGCGATCTCGAATTGCGCGCGGCTCGCGTCGCGCGCGCCGGTGCTTTGCTCGAGGCGAGTCGCGAGATCGACCGTATCGAGCTTGGCGATCACCTGCCCCGCCTGCACGTGGTCCCCTTCGCGAACCAGAATGCTGCGCACTTCCACCGCCACCTTGGCTCTGACGGTGGCCTGATTGACCGCGACCAGGCTGCCCGAAATCGGCAGTGCGCGTGCGACCGAATGATTCGAGATCATCGTCAGATCACCCGCCGAGAACTCGAGCGGCGGCGCGGTCTTCTTGGGCATGGCCGCCTTCGAGACCCCTCCCTGGCTGGACATGAACGCGGCAGCGCCGCCGCCTGCGATGACGACGATGACCAGCGCGACGATCCAGAAACGACGAGAACGCAAAATGCGTGGCATGGGATGAACCGGTGAACTTGCAGTGCGCCGTTCGAACCGTCTGCGCGGTTGTTGCGCGCGGTTGTTACGATAACGGGCGTTAATGAGTGCCGGATTGTACGAATGCCGGGCGCACTGCGCTACCGCGCTTCGACAGAATGCGCGCAGATGCGATGAAATGCCATTGTTGCCGGACGGTCGGCGCTCACCGACTCGTCACTCGGAACATCGCCGGGCTCCGAGCGGCGAAGGCACGTAAACTCTCGCGAGCTACCGATCAGGAGACGACCATGAGCGTTGAAGCTTGGGACAATCCCATGGGCACCGACGGGTTCGAGTTCATCGAATACGCGGCGCCGGACCCCGAGGCGATGGGCGCGCTGTTCACGCGCATGGGATTCGCCGCAATCGCCAGACATCGCCACAAGGCCGTGACGTTGTATCGACAAGGCGAGATCAACTTCATCCTCAACGCCGAGCCCGACTCCTTCGCGCAGCGCTTCGCGCGCCTGCACGGCCCGTCGATCTGCGCGATCGCGTTTCGTGTGAAGGACGCAGCGGCCGCGTACAGACGCGCGCTCGACCTCGGCGCCTGGGGCTTCGAAGGCAAGAGCGGGCCAGGCGAATTGAACATCCCGGCGATGAAAGGCATCGGCGATTCGCTGATCTACTTCGTCGATCGCTGGCGCGGCAAGAACGGCGCCGCCGAAGGCAGCATCGGCAACATCGGCTTCTACGATGTGGACTTCGAGCCGTTGGCGGGCGCGCAGCTGAACCCGGTCGGCAACGGCCTCACCTACATCGACCATCTCACCAACAACGTTCATCGCGGACGCATGGACGAGTGGACCGAGTTCTACGCGCGCTTCTTCAACTTCCGCGAGATCCGCTACTTCGACATCGAAGGTCAGGTCACCGGCGTCAAGTCGCGCGCCCTCACCTCGCCGTGCGGCAAGATCCGCATCCCGATCAACGAAGAGGGCAACGAGACCGCGGGGCAGATTCAGGAATACCTCGACGCCTATCACGGCGAAGGCATCCAGCACATCGCGCTCGGCTCGTCGGACCTTTACCAAACGGTCGATGCGATGCGCGGCAAGGGCATCAAGCTGCTCGATACCATCGACACCTACTACGAGTTGATCGACAAGCGCATTCCCGGTCACGGCGAGTCCGTCGAAGAATTGCACCAGAAAAAAATTCTGGTGGACGGCAAGCCCGGCGCACTGCTCTTGCAGATCTTCACCGAGAACCAACTCGGTCCGATCTTCTTCGAGTTCATTCAAAGAAAGGGCGATCAGGGCTTCGGCGAAGGCAACTTCAAGGCGCTGTTCGAATCGATCGAGCTCGACCAGATGCGGCGCGGCGTGTTGAAGAAGGAAGCGGCGCCGGTCTGACCCCGCATAACGATCACTTCGTGCGTCCGACATGACAGGCAATCCGCTGGGCTCCCTCATCGCCGACACCATCGAAGCGCACGAGAGGTCCGCCGTCACGACCATCTCGCGCGTGGAGCCCGATGGCGCCGCCGCGGTGGCGCTGATGCCCACGACCTACGGCGCATCGGATCGTCCGCCTCGTGGCGACTATTCGATTGCGGGAGCGGACTACGTCTGCGACCAGAACTGGCCCGCCTACACACCCGGGCAACACGATCGCTATCGGCGGCTCTACGCCGATCGCATCGCGCACCTGCCCGGCCTCGCGTGCGACGAATTCCTCGACGCGCTCGATGCGATGCATGCGGCCGACGCGATTCCTGATCTCGCCAAGATTTCGGTGTCGCTGAAGAAGTCGACCGGCTGGACGCTGGCGCCGGTGCCCGGCCTGATTCCCGAAGACGCGTTCTTTGCGCTGCTGGCAGCGCGCCGTTTTCCGATCACGGTGTGGCTGCGTGAAGAAGACGAGTTCAACTACATCGTCGAGCCCGATGTCTTCCACGATTTCTTCGGGCATGTGCCGCTCTTGTTCAATCCGATCTTCGCCGATCACATGGCCGCCTTCGGCAAGGGCGGGCAGAAGGCCGCGTTGCTCGACGGGCTCAAATATCTCGCGCGCATCTACTGGTACACGATCGAGTTCGGCTTGATCGATACGCCCAAGGGCTTGCGCATCTACGGCGCGGGCATCGTGTCGTCGGGCTCCGAGCCCGAGCACGCGCTGAACGCGCGCGGGGCCACGCGCGTAGCCTTCAGTCTGGAACGCATCATGCGCAGCGAATACAAGATCGATACGTTTCAATCGACCTACTTCGTGATCGACTCGTTCGAGCAATTGTTCGAAGCGACCTCGCCGGACTTCACGCCGATCTATCGACGCCTGCAGGAACTGCCGTCGCATCCGGCGGGCATTGTGTTGCCCGGCGAGAAGCTCTTCGCCGCGAACGTGCGATGAGGCGCGCGCCAATACGATGAGCGCCGCTGCAAGCGTGCGTCCTCTCGGTGCGGACGACGATGTGACTGCGCTGACCGAGCTCATTCATCGCGCCTACGCGCGCCATCTCGCGAGCGGCTTGCGTTACTGGGGCACCTATCAAACGGTCGACGACACGACCAAGCGATTTGCTTCGGGCCGAGGTTTTGTCGCCGAAGTCGAAGGCGCGATCGTCGGAACGGTGACCGTCCGTTCGCCGATACCGAACGCGCAAGTGCCGATCTATCGCGATCCCTGCACCTGGACCATCACGCAGTTTGCCGTCGATCCATCGCATCGCGGTCAGGGAGTCGGCGCGCTCTTGCACGAGCATGCGGCGCGTTACGCCGCGTCATCGGGCGCAACGCACATGGCGCTCGACACCGCGGCGCCCGCCACGGCGGTGATCGCGATGTACGAACGCTGGGGTTATCGCGTGTGCGGCGAGTGCGACTGGCGGCCTTTGACCAACTATCTGAGCGTGGTGATGATTTGCGACCTGTGCGCTGCGGACTCATCCCTCGCCGCAGACGTTCACCCCGCCGCCCCCGACAAACTTCTGAAGTCGTCGATCCAGTCCTGAAGTTTCCCGCCCGCACGGTCGCGCTGCGCTTGTGTCGCCATGTTGTGGATCGCTGCGTCCATCGCCTCGGTCGCTCTGCGCAGCGATTCCTGGAACGCGCGTTTGTCGCGCTCGGGGCTGAATTCGAAGCGCTCGTTGTAGTTGCGCAAGAGTTGGATCACCGCATCGCGCGACGGCTTCTCGCGCTCGACCCGCGTCATCAGCGCGATCAACTCGCGTTCGCGACGTTGACGTTCGGCAAGCACGATGTCGTTGTCGAGCGGCCGCGCGTCCGAGAGCTTGCGTATCGCCGCGCGCTGATCGCGATCGAGGCGGCCATACCATTCCTCGACACGGTCGAGCGTCTTCTCGTAGCGCGCTTTCTGCTGCTTCTCGATGTCGCCCTTCACGAAATGTTCTTCGCGAAACTTGTCGTCGTTGGAAGCGAACTTCTCTTCCATTGCAGCAATATTGTCCGGCGTCAGATGCAACGCGAGGTCGGCAAGATAGGGCAGCGCGTGCAGCGCCGCGGTGTCCGCGCGCTGCTTCACCTGCTTGGCGAGTGCGGTCACTTCGGCCGCCGTTATGGGACGCTGCGCGAGCTTCTGCATCTCGGTTGCGAGCGTCGCGTAGTCGGGCAGTTGCGTGGTTCGATGCCACGCCAGCAGTTCGCGCATGCGCGGCTTGACGAAGTCCTTCTGCTCGCTCGTCAAGTCGAGATAGCGATCGATCCACAACATGCCCACGGTATCGGCGTTGCGATAACCGACCTTGATCATCCCGCATGCGGCGATCGCGATCGCCAGGATTGCGATCGCGCTCCATGACACGACGCGTGCAGCCGGGCTTCGTCCGAAAACCTGCGTGCTAGAATTTTTTTTCATTCGAACGTCTTTCTCCATCGTCGAGGATCACTCACACATGAACGTCGTCGTCCTTGCGGCCGGCATGGGCAAGCGCATGCATTCGGACTTGCCCAAGGTGATGCATCCGATCGCGGGGCGACCGATGCTCGCACACGTGATCGACACCGCGAAGTCATTGAACAACGCCCGCATCACCGTCGTCATCGGACACGGCGGCGAGCGGGTCCGTGAAGCCTTCGCCGATGGCTCGCTGCTATGGGTCACGCAGGAACCCCAACTCGGAACGGGTCACGCCGTGCAACAGGCGGTTGCACATCTGGATGACGATGTGCCGACGCTGGTGCTCTACGGAGACGTGCCGCTGACCCGTATCGACACGTTGCGCCGTTTGAGCGAGCTTGCAAAGGAAGGTTCTGCACTCGCCGTGCTCACGGTGATGATGGACGATCCCACCGGCTACGGTCGCATCGTGCGCAGTGCCGACGGCAAGACGCTGACCGCGATCGTCGAGGAGAAGGACGCGACGCCGCAGCAACGCGCGATTCGCGAAATCAACACCGGCATATTGATTGCCCCCACGCCCGCATTGAAGCGCTGGCTGACGCGCTTGTCGAACGACAACACGCAAGGCGAGTATTACCTGACCGACATCGTCGCGCTCGCGAATGCGGACGGCGTACCGGTGCTCGCTACGCAGCCCGCCCATTCATGGGAAACGATCGGTGTGAACAGCAAGAGCCAACTCGCCGATCTCGAGCGGCAGGCACAGCGCAACCAGGCCGCGAAGCTGCTGGAGGCGGGCGTGACGCTGGCCGACCCTGCGCGTATCGATGTGCGCGGCCTGGTGGATTGCGGGCGCGACGTATCGATCGACGTGGGCTGCGTATTCGAAGGCCGCGTGCGCATCGACGACGGCGCGACGATCGGACCGTATGTCGTGATCCGCAATGCGCACATCGCCAGTCACGCACGCGTCGAGGCCTTCACGCATATCGATGGCGGCGCCGCAGACAGCGGCCCGATCGAGATCGGCAGCAATGCGATCGTCGGGCCCTATGCGCGCTTGCGGCCCGGCACGCGTCTGGGTTCGGGCGTACACATCGGCAACTTCGTCGAGGTCAAGAACTCTGTCCTGGGCGACGGCAGCAAGGCCAACCACCTGAGCTATCTAGGAGACTCGACCATCGGCGCGAGAGTCAACGTGGGCGCGGGCACCATCACCTGCAATTACGACGGCGCCAACAAACATCGCACGATCATCGAGGACGATGTCCAGATCGGAAGCGACGTGCAGCTCGTCGCGCCGGTGACGCTGGGCGCGGGTTCGACGGTGGGGGCGGGGACGACGATATGGAAAGACGTGCCGCCCGGCACGCTCGCACTCAACGAGAAGACCCAGGTCGTGAAGGGCGCATGGAAGCGGCCAGTGAAGAAAAAATAGACGGGCCTATTCAGCGGGATGGCTCTGCCTATTTTTTGAGCAGCGCGCTGATCGCCGGGAGCGCGTCGTTTTCCGGATGCCCTACATGCACCGGAATCTTCGGCTCGAACTTCCCCCGCTTGGTCGAGAAATAGGTCTTCACGTTGCGCACGTTCGCGTCCGATGTGAAGAGGCGCTGCGCCAGCGCCTGATAGCCATCCATATCGGCCACGTACGCGATCAGCACGAAGTCTGGTCCGGGCGTCACGCGATAGCACTGCTGCACGGTTTTGTCCTGCACGGCCTTCGCCTCGAAGGCGGCCTGAAGTTCGGCGCCTTGCCGATCCAGAGTGATCTCGATCAGGGCCGTGATGCCCACGTGCAGACCGCCGCTCGCGCGATCAGGCGCGAGGATTGCAATTCTCCTTTCAATCACCCCCGCATCGACCAGTCGCTTGACGCGACGTAGACAGGTCGCAGTCGAGGTGTGCACCCGCACGGCCAGGTCCTGATTGGACACGGCCGCATCGACCTGAAGCGTTTCGAGTATGCGTCGGTCGATGGAATCGAGGATCAACGGCGACATAAGGAGACAAATCGTGGATTCATACGCAACAAAAATTCATCGCAGTCAGATGGTGAAAGAAATAAGCAAATCAGGCGCAACGAAGATTACCTATTTCAAAGCGAAGCCGCCAGTATTGCGTTCTCAAACCAGTGCCACGAGGGAAGTCCCATGTGCGGAATCGTCGCTGCAGTCAGTCACCGCAACATCGTCCCGGTCCTCGTCGAAGGATTGAAGCGCCTGGAGTACCGCGGCTACGACTCCTGCGGCGTGGCAGTTTATGACGCAGGTGGGCCAAAACGCGCACGCAGCGTCTCACGCGTCGCCGAGCTCGACGCGCAG
>JBBSEF010000126.1:0-6736 GCA_038240015.1 Burkholderiales bacterium | reverse complement strand
GCCGACTTCGTGCGTGACGACGTTGCGCAGGTAGTCGCGCGCGAAGCGATCGGCCTCTACGCTTTCGGCCAACACTTCGCCGCGCGCATCGAGCAGACCCAGCGCGAAGGCGGCTTCTTCGATCGCCTCGGTCGCATAGGTACACTGCATGGCCTGGTCGCCGGCTTGGGCGATCGCGCCTTCGAGCGCCTTCGGCGGTCGGGGTATCGCCTCGCTGACCAGGGTCTTCGCATTGCGCGTAAAGATGTCGGGGATGGCGATGTCGGCGTCGAGTATCTCGCCGGTGCGGGGATCGGTGTGCGAAGGTCCGATCGCGAAACCCGCATCAGCGCCGAGGAACCAGCGCACCGACGCGTGGCGCGCATCGAGCGTATCGAAGTCGGCGTCGTCGGGTTGAATCTTCGCGACGATCGCGTTCGAGAAGCCGATGCGCTCGAAGGCCTTGTTCCATACCAGGATGCCTTCGATGATGGTGTCGCGATAAGCGACCGGCACGTTGCGATCGATCCAGAACACGATCGCCTGTTTGGGGTCCGACATGGCGGCCGACGGATCCTTCTTCTCGAGCCGCCAGCGATTGACGAAATAGCTGCGCGGATTGGGCGCGTTGTCGCTCGTGTAGTCCGCGACATCGGTCGTGAAGTAGCCGACGCGGTCATCCGCGAAGCGCGGGCGCATCGGCTCGGGCAGCGCGGCGAAGTTGTAGACGAAGCCGACGAACACGCTGCGCGCGTCGGGCGGCGTGGTCGGCGGCGTCGGCGCGATCGGGTTGCTCGGCAGGATGATGCCGGGCAGGCGCGAGGTCGAAAAATGATCTCGCACCGAGAAGCTGGCGCTCTGCTCGTCGGCGCGTACTTTCACGAAGCTCGAGTTGGCGCGGTCGAGAATGTAGTGGATGCGAAACGACGACTCGAGCGTGGTCGAGTAACCCGGTATGTCGGTCATCAGCATCGCGCTCGCATCGATCAGCACGGACTTCCTGTCGGGATGCGGCTGCGAAAGCACGGGGGCGCTGCCGATCAGGCTGTCCGAGAAGCTTTGCCGAACCGCGCGTTCGCTGGGTGATCCGATCGCCGCGATGAAGCGCGTGTTCCTCGCGATCAATTGCATCGCGGTGCCGACGCGATGAAAGCTCACCACATAACGCTTGCCCATCTGGCTCGCGTAGGCAAAACGCTCGCCGACCGAGTCGCTGATGTTGTATGAAAAAAAGAACGGCTGCTCGAGGCGATCCGCGGGAATCTCTATCCAGACCTTGTCTTCCTTTTGCCAGAGCGTGAAATAACCTTTCATTTCGGTTGCGCCCGCGATCACCTCGCGAAAGGGCTTGAGGCTCGCGTTGTCGGGACGGCCGCCACTCGCGGCCGAGGCGGGTGCGGCTGCGCCGACCGGCGGAGCAGCCGGGCCGGCGCCAGGCGGCGCTCCGACCGGCGTACCCGGCGACGAGGCTACCGGTCGCGCAAGTGGCATGCTCGCGTTCATGGCGCTGCCCAACGCACCGATGGTTGCGCATCCTGTGAGCGACACGATCGCGACCGCCAGCGCCGTAACCCGTGCGCACTGCATCCACTTCTGTTTCGTCATTCCCGCCTCCAACGACTTTCCCCATCAATGAAGAGCTCTTTGACTCTTCATCGAACGCGCTGATGCGTATGCGCGCAAGCCGCTGCGGGATTCTCTATTAAAATTGCGCAGAATATTAAATTGCGCAGAACTTTCCGAAAGCGTGCCCATGCGCATGAGTCTGCCAGAGAACGAGCCCTCGATGCCCCCGACTGTCCCCGCCATTTCCGCCGTTGATCGCACCAGCGACGGCGGCCCGCCCGACGCGATGCCAAGAACCGACAGTCCGCCGTCCGCGCTTGCCAAAAGCTTCGAGCCGCACGCGATCGAAGCGCACTGGTATCGGCTGTGGGAATCGCGCGGATACTTTCGTCATCGCACCGACGAACACGATCCGGACCACGCGTACTGCGTGCAGCTTCCGCCGCCCAACGTCACCGGCACGCTGCACATGGGGCACGCGTTTCAGCAGACCCTGATGGATGTTCTGATCCGTTATCACCGCATGCGCGGCTTGAACACCAACTGGGTGGTCGGTACCGACCACGCGGGCATCGCGACGCAGATCGTGGTCGAGCGACAACTCGATGCGCTTGGTACGAGCCGCGCGGCGCTCGGTCGCGAGGCGTTCGTCGCGAAAGTCAAAGAGTGGAAGCACGAGTCGGGCTCGACCATTACCCGACAGATGCGGCGGCTTGGCGATTCCGCCAACTGGACCTACGCGGATGCCGAAGGCGATGAGGCCGGCTACTACACGATGGACGCGCACATGAATCGCGCGGTCATCGAAGCGTTCGTGAGGTTGCACGAAGACGGCCTGATCTATCGCGGCAAGCGCCTCGTGAACTGGGACCCGGTGATGATGACCGCGGTCTCGGAGCTCGAAGTCGAAAGCGAAGAAGTCAAGGGTACGATGTGGTACATCGTCTATCCGTTCGTCGATGGTCCGCAGGAGATCGTCGATGGCGACGCGGAGGGGGAAAATGCGCATGCGACGCTGCGCGGCATGACGATCGCCACCACGCGGCCCGAGACGATGCTCGCCGACGGCGCGGTGGCCGTGCATCCGGACGACGAGCGCTATCGGCATCTGTTGGGCAAGCGCGTGATCCTGCCGCTCTGCGATCGCACGATTCCGATCGTCGCCGACACGATGGTCGACCCGACGTTCGGATCGGGCTGCGTCAAGATCACCGGCGCGCACGACTTCAACGACTACGGCGCGGCGCTTCGACATCATCTGCCGCTGATCGTGATCTTCACGCTGGATGCGAAGATCAACGAGAACGGTCCCGCGCAGTTTCAGGGCATGGATCGCTACGCAGCGCGCAAGGCGGTGGTCGCGCAACTCGAACGCGATGGCTTTCTCGTCGAAGCCAGGCCGCACACGATGGCGCAGCCGAAATCGTTTCGCAGCGGCGTCGTGATCGAACCGATGCTGACCGATCAGTGGTTCATGAAAATGGACGGACTCGCCGCGCGCGGCCTCGATGCGGTGGCGAAAGGCGACGTCAAGTTCTACCCCGAGCACTGGAGGGCGACCTACGATCACTGGCTGTCGAACATAGAGGACTGGTGCATCTCGCGGCAGTTGTGGTGGGGTCACCAAATTCCTGCGTGGCATACCGATGGCGCTTTGGTCAATGGCGAGGCCTTCGTTGTCGCGCGCTCGATCGATGACGCGCGTGCGAAGGCGAAGGCTGCCGGATACGACGGTGAGCTCAAGCAGGACCCCGACGTGCTCGACACCTGGTTCTCGTCGCAGCTCGTGCCGTTCTCGACGCTAGGCTGGCCCGATGCCTGCGCTGCTTCACTCGCCGATCAAAATACCTTTCTTCCATCCGACGTGCTCGTCACCGGCAACGACATCATTTTCTTCTGGGTCGCACGGATGATCATGATGACGCTGCACTTCACCGGCAAGGTGCCGTTTCGCGACGTGTACATCAACGCGATGGTGCGCGATGCCGACGGCAACAAGATGTCGAAGTCCAAGGGCAACACGCTCGACCCGCTCGACCTGATCGACGGGATCGATCTCGAATCCTTGATCGCGAAATCGACGCAAGGGCTGATGCTCGAGAGCCACAGGCACAAGGCAACGCAATACGTTCGCAAGAATTTTGCACACGGCATTCCCGCGTTCGGCGCCGATGCGTTGCGCTTCACTTTCGCCGCACTTGCGCCGTTGTCGATGACGCTCAACTTCGATCTGTCGCGCTGCGAGGGCTATCGCAATTTCTGCAACAAGCTGTGGAACGCGACGCGCTTCGTGCTGATGAATGTCGAGGGCGCTTCGGACTTCGATCGCGGTCTCGATCCCTGCCCGCACGACTGCGGGCCCGACGGCTATCTGGACTTTTCCCAGGCGGACCGCTGGATCGTCAGCCGCCTGCAACGCGCGGAAGCCGACGTGGCGGCCGGTTTTGCAACCTATCGTTTCGATCACGCGGCTTCCGCGATCTATCAGTTTGTCTGGGACGAGTACTGCGATTGGTATCTCGAACTCGCGAAGGTGCAATTGCAAAACGGCAGCGATGCGCAGAAGCGCGCCACGCGCCGCACCCTGCTGCGCGTGCTCGAGACCACGCTGCGGCTCGCGCATCCGGTGATTCCTTTCATCACCGAAGAGCTGTGGCAGAAAGTCGCACCGCTCGCGGGCGCGATCGGCATCGACGAGGTGACGAGCATCATGATTCAGCGTTATCCCCAATCGCAGCCTGAGAAAATCGATGCGGCAGCCGATGCGTGGATGACCGAATTGAAGGCTGCCGTCGATGCGATCCGTAACCTGCGCGGGGCCATGCATATGTCTCCCGCGCAGCGCGCGCCGCTGGTTGCCGCAGCATCGACCCACGCGGCGCGTGAGCGCTTGTCGACCATCGCGCCCTACTTGAAGATGCTCGCGAAGTTGTCCGACGTGACGGTGGTCGAAGCGTTGGACTCGTCCGCGTCGAACGCGCCGATGCAGGTCGTCGGCGATGCGCGTTTGATGCTCGACGTTCAGATCGACACGGATGCCGAGCGCGGGCGCCTGGCGAAAGAAATCGCGCGGCTCGAAGGCGAGATCACGAAGGCCAACGGCAAGCTGTCGAACCAGAGCTTCATCGGCAAGGCGCCAGCCGAAGTAGTCGCGCAAGAACGCGAGCGCGTTGCGAAATTCTCGACGACGGTGGAGCAGCTCAGGCAACAGCACGCACAACTCGCGTGAGAGGGCGCCCGCCTGCGCGGGAATGCCTGCACTCCGTCAAGTCTCCGGAGCGAGCGCGGCCCGATATTTTCCGCGCGGCGTATGCGAATTGACGGACGCGAAGCGCCAGGCATTGCCACCGCTTGCCTTGCTCTCGTACATCGCCAGATCGGCGGCGAGGATCAGGCTCTCCACTTCGTCGCCATGATCCGGATAAAGCGCGATGCCGACGCTGACGCCCACCGACAATTGCTGTCCGCGATAAACGATAGGCTCGCACACGCGCGCGATGACGCGCTCGACCATCACCTCGACGACTTCACGCGACTCGATCTCCTTGAGGACCAACACGAACTCGTCCCCGCCCCAACGACCGACCGTGTCGAGCTCGCGGACCACCGATGTCAAGCGACGCGCGATTTCTTCGAGCACGGCGTCGCCGAATGCATGGCCGTGCGTATCGTTGACCGACTTGAAGCCGTCGAGATCGAGCGCGAGGATCGCGACTCTTCGTCCGTCACGGCGCGCAAGGGCAAGCGCTTGATCGAGACGATCCTGCAGGAAGCGGCGGTTGGGCAGACCCGTCAAGACATCGTGATTGGCCTGATGCCAGGTCTCGGCTTCCCTTTCCTTTTGCGCGGTGAGGTCCGCAACGATCCAGATGGCGCGCGAATGGTCGGCGGCCGAGTCGCGTGCTGAAGCAGGCGGATGGGTTTCCACTGCACGGCCTGTTACGAAGGCCCACAACGCGCGCCCGTCGGACCGGACGATGCGTCGTTCGAGCTTCAGGGTATTGCCGAGGCGCTCGAATTGTTTTTCGATCTCGGCCCATCCGGTCGGGTCTTCGAAGAGCGATTGGAAAGTTCGAGACTTCAGTTGTGCGGTCGACAACCCAACCAGATCGGCGAGCGCTTGATTGGCCTGCTCGATGACGCCGCGGTTGACGACGGCTATGCCCTCGCCCGCGGATTCGAACACCAAGCGTTGCATTTGAACGGCATTGCGATAACCCTCTTCGATCGCGGAGCGTTCGTTGATGTCTTCGTAGATGCCGATGAAGCCCGTCCCCGCGCTGCCGCGTTCGACGGTGGCGATGTCGCGCTTGATGTCGATCACGGTGCCGTCCGCTCGACGACGGCGCACGACGCGCGCCCGCACGGGGCCGCGCATTGCCGCCAGTCCATCTTCGAGCGCTTCATTCCACGCGGCCTCGTCGGGGAGCAACACGCGGATGCTCTTGCCGAGCAGATCCTCCTTGCTGGCGTAGCCCAGGATCTTCAGCAGCGCATCGTTGCATACCGCGATACGGGTATCGCGCACCACCAGTATTCCCAGCGGGGCGGTCTCGACCAGCGCTTTCTGTTCGGCCGCGCGTCGCTCATGCTCGATGCCGGCGGTCAGGTTGGTGAATATCGAAATAGCGAACGCGCGATGAAGAAAGAAAAGACTGATGGCGAGCGCGGGCCACGCGAGTAGAAGCAGATTGCGAAAGCCAGTCTCCAGATACCACAGGTTCACTTCCTGCATGACGATGATGGGGATCGCAAACAGCAGATACGCGAGGCGGGTCGCTGCGTAGGAACTGTTGCCCAGCACCAACGCGACGGTCAGAGCCAGTCCGACGAGAAGGACAATCCGCTCGGTGCCGGAGCCGACCGCAAACACCAGGCTGGCCCAGGCCATTCCGCACACCAGCCCGACGATCGCGTGCGCGAGTTCCCATCTACGCATGGCGGCCGCGTCGAGCCGCGTATTGCTTTCAGGTTTTCCGCCGCCAAGCGAGCGGCGTATGCGCGCGGATCTCCAAGCGTGGCTCAATGCGATGCGCAAGGACGCGCTCAGGATCATCGCCACGATCCAGATCATCATGGCGATGTTTGACGTACGCACTTGCAACAGTGCGTAGAGAAACCCGATCACGACGACCGTGACCGCGCCCGACAGCCATCCGTTATGCGCGGCGATATCGAGCAGTTCGAGGCG
>JBBSEF010000125.1:0-6799 GCA_038240015.1 Burkholderiales bacterium | reverse complement strand
GTGACGATCTCCTTTGGCGTATAGCCGGTCGGGACGTCGGACCTCGCGCGCATCAGACGCGCATAAACGAAATCGGCAGTGACATCGCCGATCATCGGGTAGTCGTCCGAGTCGCTCACGACGAGGGCCGCGCCATGCTTTCTTGCCAGCGCGACGAAGGCCTCGCAGCGAAAGCTCTCGTGCCGCACGTCGAGTGCGTGGCGCAGGCGATGCGCGCCGAGCGTTGCGGGAAGAAGTTTCAGGAAGGCCTCGAAATCGTCGGGATCGAATTGTTTGGTCGGCATGAATTGCCACAGGACCGGTCCCAGCTTGGGACCGAGTTCGGCAAGCCCGCTGTCCAGAAACAATTCGATCGACTCGCCCGCTTGCGCGAGCACGCGGCGATTGGTCGCGAAACGCGACGCCTTCACCGCGAACACGAAGTCGTCGGGCGCCGTGTCGCGCCAGCGTGCGAAGCTGGTCGCGCTCTGGGTGCGATAGTAGGTGGCGTTGACTTCGATCGCGGTGACCTGTCGGCTCGCGTACTCGAGCTGGTTTTTCTTCGGCACATCGGACGGATAGAAGGTCTTGCGCCACGGATCGAAGTCCCAGCCGCCGATGCCGATACGGATCGATGTTTTTGCCAAAGGGGAGCGCGTTGCCACGTGGTTTCTCCGGAAAGGGTCGTATGCGATGAACTCCGACGCCCGATTGGGCCTCGAAGAGGCTTGCGCGTCAACACCGTCGACGGGCATCATCAGCGCTCCGCGCTTTACGACGGCGCGTCTTTCGCTAAAATCCCTCGATCAAGGAGACACCATGATTCACAGCACTCGCACGACCGCGGTTCGAATGGCCATCGTCGCCGGCGCGCTCGCACTGGCCGCATGTTCGCAGATGGAGATGAAGAAAGACATGAAAGAGATGAAGGCGATGGTCACGGGCGAGAAGCTCACGCTCACGGGCGCGAATGAAGTGCCCGCCGTCACGACGCAGGCCTCCGGTACCGGAACGATCACGGTCGCGGCCGATCATTCGGTGTCCGGCTCGGTCACTGTCACCGGCATGACGCCGACCGCGGCTCACATCCATACGGGCGCCAAAAACGTCGCAGGTCCGGTGATCGTTCCGTTCGTGCAAAGCGGCAATACCTTCTCGGCGCCTCCGGGAGCGAAGTTGACCGATGCGCAATATGATGCCTACAAGGCGGGCAATCTGTACGTGAACGTCCACAGCGCGGCCAACCCGGGAGGCGAGGTCCGCGCGCAGTTGAAGTAAGAGTCGGCATCCCGAACGCAGTGAGGAGCCTCGTCCGCTTCGCAACCCGAAGCGGACGAGGTTGCTCGACTTGACGAGGGCTTGAGTCGAACACGAACACGCGTCAGGGAGAACACCATGCAGTGGGACGACGGACAACAAAGCGAGAACGTCGAAGACGTACGCGGATCGGGCGGTCGAAGCTTCGGCGGGCTCGGCGGGCGGACGGTAGGCATCGGCACCGTGGTCGTCGCGCTGGTCGCGTCGTATTTCTTCGGCATCGATCCGAGCGTGATCCTCGGACTCGCAGGTGGAGGGGGCGGCGGAGGCACGCCGGTTCAGCAGCAAAGCGAGCCTGCGCGCGAGGTTCCCGCAAACGACAAGCCGGCGCGCTTCGTCTCGCGCGTGCTGCTCGATACCGAACAGACGTGGACCGAAATTTTCGCGCAGAACGGCGCGCAATATCGAAAACCCAAGCTCGACATCTTCAGCGGTTCCTATGCGACCGGGTGCGGACAGGGGGTCGCGGCCAGCGGTCCGTTCTATTGTCCGGCAGATGAAAAAATCTACATCGACCTCGAGTTCTATCGGCTGCTCGAACAGCGCTTCCATGCGCCAGGAGACTTTGCACAGGCGTATGTGATCGCGCACGAAGTCGGCCATCACGTGCAGAAGCAACTGGGCATCACCGCCAAGACCGATGCGGCGAGGCGTCGCATGTCCGAGCCCGAATACAACCGCGTGTCGGTCCGCATCGAATTGCAGGCCGACTGCTTTGCCGGCGTGTGGGGTCATCGCCTTGCGGCCGGTCAGAGCGCGATCAAGCTCGATCCGGGCGATGTCGACGAGGCGTTGCGCGCGGCCACCGCGATCGGCGACGACACGCTGCAAAAGCAGACGCGCGGCACGGTCGTGCCCGACAGCTTCACGCACGGCACGTCGGCGCAACGCGTGAGCTGGTTCAAGCGCGGCATGGACTCGGGTGATTTCAGGCAGTGCGATACGTTCGGCGCCGGTAGCCCCTGACTGCGGTTCGACTCCCTCTTATGGGGCAGAGGGCAGAAGGGGTCCGCGTGGGCCTGATGCATTGCGCACGCGCGATGATCGCAACCTGAGTTTCAATGCGCTACGTCCCCTTTCGTCCCGCGCGCCTGCAAGTTCACACGCGACGTGCAGCGCGTGGCACACACCGCTACGTCCGCGAATCGCTCGCGATCAATCCGAACGGACTGCCGTGGCATCGCGGCCTGGTCGCTGTGGGCAACATCGCGATGGCGATCGTGCTCGCTTATCTTTTGAAGCAGCCATCGGCCGCTTATCTCGCGGTCGGCTTCGCGCTCTTCTTCACTCTCTCGGACGCGGAGGGCACGCTCGCGATGCGGCTGCATGCGATCGGATGGGCGGCCGGGTTCATGGCGTTGGGATCGATTACCGCCCTCCTGGTGATCGGACAACCGGTCGCGATCGTGGCTGCGTTCTGCATCCTCACTTTCGTCGCGGGCGTTCTCTCGTGGGCAGGCCTCCCGTTTCTGCGTGCGCCGCGCTTCGGTGCGGTGATCTTCTGTTTCGTACTCGCGTCGGATCTCCAGTCGCTGTCGCTCGCGCTGCTTCTGCTCGCAGGAACCTTCGTCACGGCCGGGTTGTGGGTGACGCTCGAGCATGTCCTCGTGCCCGATACGACACGAACCGCGTACTCGACCTTCGCCATCGCCTGGCGCCTGATCAACGCCGATCGGTACACCGTGCTGCGCTTTGCCTCGTGCTACCTGATCGCCAGCGCGATCGGATGGAGCGCGGGCCGGGCGATCGACGAGACCCATCCCACGTGGGTCGCGATTTCGGTGCTGGTCGTGATGTGGCCCGACTGGCAGACGAGTTATCGGCGCGTTCTTCAGCGCGTGTTCGGCACCCTGATCGGTGCGGCGATCGCGCTCGTGGTCGCACCGCGCATCGAAGACCCGCGCCTGTTGATCGCGATCATCGTCGCGCTGTTCTTCTTCATTCCATTCGGCGTGCGACGCAACTACTGGTTGCATTGCGCACTGATGGCGCTGGTGGTGTTCTTCGCAATGAACATTGCGACCGATGATGGGTTCACTCGACATGCGGTCGAAGAGAGAGTCGCCGATATCGTGCTCGGCTGCTCGATCGCGATTCTCGGAACCCTGTTCGCGTTTCGGAAACGCGATCGCTCAGGAACCGGGCGGCTGGTAGAACGGGCGGTTTCTCGCCAATAGCAAGAATGCGTGCTTGAGTATCGGCTCGGACTGTCGATAACAAGGCGAGGCCGGGGCACACTCGCACTTGGCATCGACAAGATGGGATGAACGATATGCTCAGCCACTATATCTACGCGAGTGCCGCGACCCGCCACTTCGACGGCCGCGCGCTCCAAAGCCTCCTCGAAAAGTCTCGCGCAAACAATCAACGCCTGGGCATCACGGGCATGCTCCTCTTCGTCGAGGGAAGCTTCTTCCAGGTGCTCGAAGGCCATCCCGAGAAGATCGGGATCATTCTGGGCGTCATATCCGCAGACCCGCGCCATACGCGAATTTCTCGCATCATCGAAGAGCCCATCGCCGAGCGCAGCTTTTCCGAGTGGAGCATGGGCTACGCCGATGTGTCGCGACACGACCTGCGTGCCATCGCAGGATCCAACGATTTCTTCGACGATGCCTCGTTCTTCGATCGCGTCGATCGGGGCCGCGCAAAGAAACTGCTGACCGCGTTTCGCGAAGGTCGCTGGCGCATCCGTTTGGCGTCGGGTGCGGTCGCCGCAGCAGAGGCAACAACCGCATGAATCCGCAGGGCGAAGTGATCGATCTGGGTCGTCATGTGCTGACCGCCGCGAAATTGCCCGCATTCTCGTTCGCCTTCCAGCCGATCGTCGATACCGCTGCATGCAGAGTCCATGCCTATGAGGCATTGATTCGCGGTGCCTGCAACGAACCCGCGTCACAAGTGCTGGGATCTGTCGGCGTCGACACACTGCATCGTTTCGACGATGACGCGAGAGTCAAGGCCATCGGTCTTGCAGCGCGTTTAGGCGCCGAATGCAGTCTCAATCTCAATTTCCTCCCGCGCAGTATCGAGGATGCGGACTCTCGCCTGCCGGAGCTGCTCGAGACCGCAGCAATGCATGGCTTCGAGTCCAACCGCATCGTTCTCGAAGTGACCGAAGGCGAGGTGATCGACAACTACGCACGCTTTGCGGATCACATCAACGTCTATCGCAGCAAAGGGATGCGCGTCGCGATCGACGACTTCGGCGCGGGCTATTCGGGACTCAATCTTCTGGCCAACTTTCAGCCCGACGAACTCAAGCTCGACATGCAATTGATTCACGGAATCGAAGGCCACGGCCCGCGACAGGCCATCGTCCGCGCAATCGTTCAGGCGTGTGTCGATCTCGGCATCGACGTGATCGCCGAAGGCGTAGAAACCGAAGATGAGTTCCGTTGGTTCGACGACGAAGGGGTCACGCTGTTCCAGGGCTATTATTTTGCGCGTCCGGGCTTCGAATCTCTGCCCGCGCCGTACTACCCGTGCGCGCGGGCCGCTGCGATGGCGTAGTTGCGCTCTGCTATCGCTTCGATGAGGCGACGACAATCCAGCGACTTGGCTGTGCGAGGATGATCGACAAGCGGGCGGTCCCTCGTCTACGCTAGCGCGCAAGCCGTCCCGACGCCACTTCGCGCTGCGACGTCACGATGTTCAAACAAACTGAGGAGATGTTCATGCGGACCGAACGCACCGTTGCCCTCGTCACCGTCGCTTTCGTCGCCGGTCTAGCCACCTCGCGCGTGCTGCCGCTCGCGCAAGCGCAAGCGCCGGCGCCCGCACCGCTGCAGGCGCAGATCATCGACGTGAACGCGCTCGGCGAAACCGAACTCGGCGCCATCCTGCCGAATACCGACCTGCGCTCGAAGACGCTGGTCGTCACCGACAAGGCCACCATCGCCGTGCAGCAGGGCAACGTCGGCAAGCACTTTCACGCGGGGTCCGACGAGATTCAGTACATCCTCGAAGGCACCGGAACCGCGTGGCTGGGCGACACGCAACGAACCATCAAGCCCGGCGACCTGATCATCATTCCGCGCGGCACCGCGCATGCGGGTACGGTCGCGACGTCGGGTCGATTCAAGGCGATCGCGATCAAGATTCCGCCGCAGGTGGCGGGGGATACGCAGTTCCTGCAGTGAGCGAAAGAGCGCCGCGCCCTACCCCACCGCCTTGACCATCTCCTCGACCACCTTCTTCGCATCCCCGAACACCATCATGGTCTTGTCCATGTAGAACAGTTCGTTGTCGAGACCCGCATAACCTGCGGCCATCGAGCGCTTGTTGACGATGATGGTCTTGGCCTTGTAGGCCTCGATGATCGGCATGCCGAAGATCGCGCTGCCGGGCGTGCGCGCGGCGGGGTTGACGACGTCGTTGGCGCCGAGGATGAGTACCACGTCGACTTGGCCGAGCTCGCCGTTGATGTCTTCCATCTCGAACACCTGGTCGTACGGCACTTCGGCTTCGGCGAGCAAGACGTTCATGTGGCCCGGCATGCGGCCCGCGACCGGATGGATCGCGTACTTGACCGACACGCCCGCGTGTGTGAGCTTTTCGGCCAACTCCTTCAACGCGTGCTGCGCGCGCGCGACGGCGAGGCCGTAGCCCGGGACTATCACGACGCTTTCGGCGTTGCTCAAGAGGAAGGCCGCGTCTTCGGCACTGCCGGACTTGTAGTTCTTCGGCGCGCCGTCGCCCGCGTCGGCGGCCGACACGTCGGCGCCGAAGCCGCCGAGCAGCACGGCGATGATCGAGCGGTTCATCGCCTTGCACATGATGTACGAGAGGATCGCGCCCGACGAGCCTACGCACGAGCCCGCGATGATCAGCACCGGATTGTTGAGCGTGAAGCCGATGCCGGCCGCAGCCCACCCCGAATAGCTGTTCAGCATCGACACCACCACCGGCATGTCGGCGCCGCCGATCGGGATGATCAATGTGACACCGAGCACGAGCGCGATCGCGACCATGATCAGGAACGCGGTCGCGCTGCCCGTGAGGAAGTAGGCGATGCCGAAGCCGAGCATCGCCAGCGCGAGCAGCAGGTTGAGCGGATGCTGACCGGCGAAGCTGACCGGCTTTCCGGTCACGCGTCCCGACAACTTTCCGAATGCGATCAACGATGCGGTGAACGTGATCGCGCCGATGAAGGCGCCGAGGAAAAGTTCGACCTTCTGCGCGCCGGTGTGCTCTTCGCCTGCATGAAAGATCGCGGCGATGGCGATCAGCACCGCCGTGATGCCGACCAGCGAATGAAAAGCCGCGACCAGCTCGGGCATCTTGGTCATCTGCACGCGCCGCGCCGCAGTCGCGCCTATCGCCGCGCCGATCAGGATCGCGCCGCCGATCAGCCACAGGATCGGACGATCGGCAACCAACAGCGTCGTCACGACCGCGATCGCCATGCCGATCATGCCGAAGACGTTGCCGCGACGTGACGTGAGCGGCGACGACAGACCCTTCAATGCGAGGATGAAGAGCACCGCCGAGACGAGATAGG
>JBBSEF010000124.1:0-6875 GCA_038240015.1 Burkholderiales bacterium | reverse complement strand
GTCCTTGCCTTCGAGGTCATGTGGCAACGCATCGGCCAGACGATGGTCGGCTCGCCACGAGGCCCACGCGAAGCCGATTGCAAAGGCCGCGCAGGCAGCCATCGCGCCGCGCGCGATCGATCGCATGCTCGATCCGTCGCCAAGGCGCCATCGACTCGCAGCCACCGCCAGGCACAACGCGCTAGCGCCGAGCAGCAGCACAGCCGCTTCGGGCATCAGCAGCGCGCGCTGCTGCAACCACCACGCGCCCGCAGTGAAGGCCAGGCACGCGGCGCGCATCAGGAATGCGCGCTAAGCGCTCGAAGGCATCGTCGATCCGGCGCGAGCCATCGCGCCCTGCATACCTGTTCCCCCGCGCCCGAGCAATGCGGCCAGACGCGGGAGAACCGCACAAGCATTGCGGGTCGTCTGCGCCGCGAGTTCTTCGATGGAGCAAGCGCGCAGCGCCGCGATCTCGTCGGCGATGCGCGGCAGTTCGCCCGGTGCGTTGCGGCCATCGCCATCTTGCGCGCCGTGGATCCACGCCGGAGCGATATCGGGCGCATCGGTCTCGAGCACGATCGCGTCGTCGGGCAGATTCTTCACAAGCGCGCGGATGCGCAGCGCCCGCTCGAACGTCGACGTGCCGCCGAAGCCGAGCTTGAATCCCAGAGCAGTGTAGTGGTCCGCCTGCTGCCGGCTGCCGTTGAACGCATGCGCGATGCCGGTCGCACGCACGTCGTCCCGATCGCGCCTCATGCGCCGTAGCCCGGCGAGCACCTGATCCTGCGCCTTGCGCACATGAAGCAGGACCGGCAAATCGAAGTCGCGCGCGATCTTCAACTGGGCCTCGAAGAACCAGGTTTGATGCTCGACCGCCTCTGGCGTCGTCAGCGACGGCACGAAGAAGTCGAGGCCGATCTCGCCGATCGCGACGAAGCGCGGATCGTTCATCGCCGCCTCGACCGCGCGTCGCAAGGTCGCGATGTCTTGATCGCTCGCGCCCGGTGTGAGGATGGGATGGATGCCGAGCGCATACGCGCCGCCCGCCGTCTTTCGCGCGAGCCGCGCCACCATGTCGAAGTTTGACACGGCGATCGCGGGAATCACGATCGCGCCGACGCCGCGTGCGAGCGCCTCGGCTCTCACGGCGTCGCGATCGCGATCGAACTCGGCCGCATCGAGATGGCAGTGGGTGTCGATGATGAAGGAAGGCTTTTGCATTTTGCGATTCTTACATGCAAGCGTTCAAAGGCACATCCACATATTGGATGAGGCAAGCGCACGAAGGTGACCGTGTGCTTACGCCTGACGTGCAGACCTTTTCGCCTTCCTTCTCTTGAAGTAGACCGGATGTGATCGAGGGTCGTAACCGCAAAGTTTAGTTTCGGAGATGCGTTGGTCTCCTTTACGACGGTCGAACAAGCCTAGTCGTCCGCGAGAGGCGACGCGGGAGCTAGTCGAGAATAACGAATGGCAGATCAGCGAGATCGATGCGGCGTTGAAAGACTCATGCAGCAAACGGATGAAGCGCGCCCAACACGCCATCGGTCAGCGTCAACGTCCTTCCCAGGCGCGCCGCGAGCGCCGTGTCATGCGTGACCACGACAAAGCTCGTCCGAAAATTCGCGTTCAACTCCATCATCAGCGCGAACACTTCGGCCGCCGTGCCGCGATCGAGATTGCCGGTCGGTTCGTCGGCGAGTACGCATGCAGGACGCGTGACGAGCGCGCGGGCGAGGGCGGCGCGTTGGCGTTCGCCGCCCGACAATTCGCCGGGTCGATGGTGGACGCGATGCGACAGCCCCACGCGCGCGAGCATCTCCTGCGCAGTCTGTCGCGCTTCATCGACTGACTGTCTTCGAATGCGCAGCGGCATCGCGACGTTGTCGAGCGCACTGAACTCGGGCAGCAGGTGATGGAACTGATAGACGAACCCCAGACGCCGGTTGCGCACTTCGCCGCGAGCGACTTCGGACAGCGACGAGAAGTCGTGGCCGTCGATCGACACCGTCCCAGCATTCGGCGTATCGAGACCGCCGAGCAGATGCAAGAGCGTGCTCTTGCCCGAGCCCGATGCGCCCACGATCGCGACCGTCTCGGCCGGTGCGATCGAGAGCGTCACGTCGCGCAGCACATGCACCGCGGTGTCGCCGCGACCGAAAGACTTCGCGAGATGTTGGCAGCGAAGCACGGCCGTATCGGCGATCGCGCTCTCGCTCCGTATTTCCTTCCGCGTTTCACCGCGCATTTCATTCATACCGCAAAGCCTGCGCAGGTTCGACACGCGCCGCGCGCCAGCTCGGATAGAGTGTCGCGACGAACGAGAGGAATACAGACACACATCCGATCATGATCACGTCCGACAGTCGCAGGTCCGACGGCAGGGCGCTGACGAAGTAGATGTTCTGCGGCAGGAAGGCGATGTGGAACACGCGTTCGATCGCCGACACGATGCTGCCGACGTTGAGCGCGATCACCACGCCCAGAATCACTCCGACCAGACATCCCGCGAGGCCGATCAGCGCGCCCTGCACCACGAAGATCGCGAGCACCGAACGCGGCGCGGCGCCCAAGGTGCGCAGGATCGCGATGTCGGACTCCTTGTCACGCACGCTCATCACCAGCGACGAAACCAGATTGAACGCGGCCACCGCGATGATCAGCGCGAGGATGATGAACATCATGCGTTTTTCCAGCTGCACGGCCGAGAACCAATTGCGGTTCTGCTGCGTCCAGTCGCGAATCAGCACGTCGTCGGTGATGACGTTCGCGAGCTTTCTCGTCACGTCGGGCGCGGTCTGCATGTCGGCCAGCTTCAAGCGGATGCCGGTGTAGTGTTCGAGCCGATAGAGCTTTTCGGCGTCGTCGATGTTGATCAGCGCGAGCGAGCTGTCGTATTCGTAGTGGCCGCTCTCGAACACGCCGACGACGGTGAACGGCTTGATGCGCGGGACCACCCCGGCCGGCGTGATCAAGCCTTGCGGCGCGACCACATTGATCTTGTCGCCTTCGCGAACGCCGAGCGCGCGCGCGAGTTCGGACCCGAGCACGATGCCGAAGCTGCCCGGAACGAGGTCCGACAATTTGCCCGCGCGCATCTCGGTGGCGATGTCCGACACCTTCGCTTCGGCATCCGGTTGCACGCCGCGAATCAACACGCCGCGCACGACGTCGTCGCGAGTCAGCATCGCCTGGCCTTGCACGTAGGGAGCGGCCTCGCGCACTTCGGGCACGCGTCTGGCCTCGGCCGCGAGCACGTTCCAGTCGGCGATGCCGTTGTCGGGATTGAACACTTCGACGTGCGAAAGCACCGACAACATGCGGTCGCGCACTTCCTTCTGAAAGCCGTTCATCACCGACAACACCACGATCAGCGCGGCCACGCCCAGCGCGATACCGGCCATCGAGATCGCCGCGATGAACGACACGAAGCCGTCGCCGCTCTTGCTGTCGGCGCCGACTTCGCCGCGACGCCGTCCGGCGCGCGTGTAGCGCAGGCCGACCTGCCATTCGAAAGGGAGATTCACTGGGGTCAGGAATGAGGGAGATTTTGCAAGACGCGCAGTTTGCCATGCGGTCGGATCGCTCGCGCGAACGAATACACGCCCGTCGCCGGGAAGACGACGAGGTCGCGGATAGAATCGGCGCTCATGCACGATCTCGCTCTTCTCGCCCCTTCGTCCCTCATCGATCCCCAGCTCGCCGGCGATCTGCTGCGCGATCAATCGCTGCCTCATTTGTCGCGCGTACTCGCGCGCGCGAGCACGGCCGACGACATCGCGCTTTCCGAGCACGCGCCGCTGACCTCGTGGCAGGCGTGGGTATTCGACAGGCGCGCCGCGACGGATGCGAGCAGCAACATCAATCTCGCCGAGCTCTGGGCGATGGCCTGCGGCATCGCACCTGCGTCGAAAGCCAGGCGATGGCTCGCCGAACCCGCGCACTTCGTGATCGCGCGCGACCATCTGCGGCTGGCCGATCCTCGCGGCCTGTGCGTCACGATCGCCGAAGCGCGGGCGCTGGCCGAAGCGATAGCGCCGGTGCTGTCCGAAGCGGGATGGCAGCTCGAGACGATCGAGCCTGCGACGCTCACGCATTGGCTTTTGCGTCGCGACGATGCGCTTGAACTCTCGGGCGCCGCGATCGAACGCGCGATCGGAGACAACGTTGCCGCATGGCTGCCGCGCGCGCGCGCCGCATCGGACCAGGGCGATGCGGACGATGCGGCTCTCGACTGGCGCCGTTGCAGCAACGAGATCCAGATGCTGTGGTTCGGCCATCCGGTCAACGAGGCGCGCGAAGCGCGCGGCCTGCCGGCGATCAACACCCTGTGGCTGTCGGGCAATGGCGCGCCGGCAAGCCCGCTGCCGCACTATCGCGCGATCGATTCGAGCTTGCCCTTGCTGGCATCGCTGCCGATCGAGCCCGATGCGACCAGCGCTCTCGAAAGTTTCGATGGCTTCATCGATGCGGCGCGCGCCGATGACTGGAGCGGCTGGCGTGTTCAGCTCGCCGCGCTCGATGGGCGCATCGGCGCGCTTGTCGACGATCAACGCAACAACACGATCGGAGAATTGACGCTCGTCTTCTGCGGCCGCGAGCGAGTGCGCGCGGTGAGCATCGTCCCGCGCGATCTCGGCAAGTTCTGGCGGGGCTGGGGCGCGGCTCCATCGCTCGCGGACTTTTTCGCCGATCGCGTCGTCGATCGCCCGGTCCCATGAAGATCGAGCAGCGCCGCGTCGATCGCGATGCGCACGACACGCTGGTCGCGGCCGGCATCGCACCCTTCTTCGCGCGGTTGTATGCAGCGCGCGGCGTGACGCATCCGCGCGAGCTCGATGCGGATTTGTCGCGGCTCTTGCCGCCCTCGCTGCTCATGCATGCCGATCGCGCCGCCGTGCTGCTCGCAGACGCGATCGCGCGCGACGCCCGCATCTGCATCGTCGCCGACTACGACTGCGACGGCGCGACCGCCTGCGCGGTCGGTCTGCGCGGCCTTGCGCTGCTCGGCGCGCGCCACGTCGACTACATCGTCCCCAATCGTTTCGAATACGGCTACGGCCTCACGCCCGAGATCGTTGCACTTGCAAAGAACGAGAAAGAGCCCGACCTGATCGTCACGGTCGACAACGGCATCGCGAGCATCGAGGGGGTCGATGCCGCCAATCGTCTCGGCATCGATGTCCTCGTCACCGATCATCATCTGCCGGCCGCGCATCTTCCCGAGGCCGCGTGCATCGTCAATCCGAATCAACCGGGCTGCGGCTTTCCGAGCAAGCACCTGGCCGGTGTCGGCGTGATGTTCTATGTGCTGTTCGCATTGCGCGCGGAGCTGCGTCGTCGCGAAGTCTTCGACGCCGTGCATCAACCGCGGCTCGATGGGCTGCTCGACCTGGTCGCACTCGGCACCGTCGCCGACGTGGTGAGGCTCGACGCCAACAATCGCCTCCTGGTCGCGCAAGGGCTCGAGCGCATGCGCGCCGGGCGCGCGCAGCCGGGGATCGCCGCGCTGTTTCGCGTTGCGGGGCGAGAGGCTCGCAGCGCCGGCGCGTTCGACCTCGGCTTTGCACTCGGCCCGCGCATCAATGCGGCCGGACGGCTCGCCGACATGACGCTCGGCATCGAATGCCTGACCACCGACGATCCCGCGCGCGCGATGGAGATCGCCACGCAACTCGATACGATCAATCGCGAGCGGCGCGACATCGAGGCGACGATGCAGGAAGCCGCGCTCGCGGCGATCGAAGCGCGGAGCCGATCGTTGCAAGCACGGATCGACGGCTCTTCGGATACGCAAGCGAGCGCGGCGATCGTGCTGTTCGATGCCGACTGGCATCAAGGCGTGGTCGGGATCGTCGCGTCGCGCATCAAGGATCGTTTTCATCGGCCCACCATCGCGTTCGCACCGGCAGCCGACGGCACGCTGCGCGGCTCGGGCCGTTCGATCTCGGGTCTCCATCTGCGCGATGCGCTGGACCTGGTCTTCAAGCGCGAGCCCGGTCTGATCGACAAGTTCGGCGGCCACGCGATGGCGGCCGGACTGACGATAGCGCAGGTGCATCTGCCGCGCTTCGAAGCCGCCTTCGAGAAGGCCGTGCGCGCGATGCTCGATCCGGCACTCCTCACGCGCACCATAGCAACCGACGGACCGCTGGCCGAAGACGCGGCCACGATCGCCACCGTGCGCGCGCTCGACGCGCAGGTGTGGGGACAGGGCTTCGCCGCGCCGCTGTTCTGCGATGCCTTCGACATCGAGAACCAGCGCATCGTGAAAGAAAAACATCTGAAGCTGACGATGAAGAAGGGCAAGCGGATGTTCGATGCGATCTGGTTCAACCACATCGCGACCCTGCCCGATCGTGCGCATGTGGTCTATCGCATCGCCGCCGATACCTACAACGGCAACACGCGCTTGCAGTTGATCGTGGAGTTTGCGGAATGATCCATCCCGGCGCGCCGGCCCATCGTCGCGGCTTGATCGACCGCATCGCCGATCGCTTTCACATTTCGCCGCGCGAAGCCTTGATCGCGTTGTTGCCGGTGGTTCTCTTGCTTGTGCTGGTCGGCTATATCGCGCAACGCTTCGTGCGGCCGGCCCCGCCAACGACGATCGTGATGACGGTCGGTCTGCCCGGTGGGGCGTACGACGAATTCTCGAAGCGCTATCGGAAAATTCTCGCGCGTAGCGGTATCACGCTGGAACTGCATCGCTCGACCGGCGCGGTCGAGAATTACGAGCGCCTGCGCAGGCCCGCACAAGGGGGCGAGACGCGCTACGACGTCGGTTTCATGCAAAGCGGCATCGGTACGGTCGAGCAAGCGCCGAATCTGGAAACCATCGCCGGCATCTACTACGAACCCGTGTGGTTGTTCTCATCGCGCATCGATATGCT
>JBBSEF010000123.1:0-7077 GCA_038240015.1 Burkholderiales bacterium | reverse complement strand
GCCGACATCCGGCATCGATTGATACTCGATCCCGGCGATGGTTTCGTTGCCGCAGATGTGCAGGTAGGCCGCGCCCCTGGTCGGCCGCCACTCGCTCATTTTCGGCACGCGCGTGTAAGCGTCGTCCTTGCTCGACGCGATCACGTGGATGTCGCCGTAGCGGCGCGCCTCGGTGATCGACTTGGTGGACCAGATGCCGGTATCGACGTAGTCGGCAACGCCTTTGCCGCGCATCATGTTCAGCGGAACGATCGCATTCTCGGCCAGTGCCCCGCCCTGCATGAAGAGGATCTTGTAGTTCGCCGGTGCACCCAGCAATTCGCGCAGATCGGCCTCGGCCTCGGCGATGACGGGCGCGTAGTCGGCGCTGCGATGGCTCATCTCCATCACCGACATGCCGGTGCCGCGCCAGTCGAGCATTTCGCTCGCAGCCTGGTGCAGCACCTCTTCGGGAAGGGTCGCGGGACCGGCCGAGAAATTGTGAACGCGCGTCATACGCGGGCGGGTGCTCGAGTCACGTGCGGCTCATGCCGATGCACGCGCCAACGCATGCGTTGCGCTTGCATCCGCCGGCGTGGCACGAACTATTTTTTCGTCGGCGCGGCTGGCTTGGTCACCGCGTCGACCTGCGTCTTGACGGTCTTCTCCATCAGCGCGTTCAGGCGCGGCTGGAAGATCGCGAAGCCGGCCTGCATCGATTCATTGATGACCTGCGGCATCGCGGTCAGCGACTTGGCGCCGACCGGCGTCTTGTAGAACGCGGAGATCTGGCGAAGCTCATCGGGCGTGTAGTACTTGGCGTAGATCGGATACATGCGCTCGATCGATTCATCGACGATCTTCGGATCATTGATCAAAGTCATCGCGTCCTTGACCGCGGCTTCGAACGGCTGATTCATGTTCGCGCGCACCTTCTGCCTCTGCTCGGGCGTAAGCGACGCGTTGTTCTCGATCGACACATTCATGGCCTGCGCCATCTGCGGCGGCAGGTTCTGGCTCATCGCCTGAAACGTCTTCGCGAGGTTCTCACGTGTCTTGGTGGTCTCGATCAAGTCCTTGATCGCCGCGCGCGCTTCGGGCGTCACGGTGACGGGCGCCGGTGCGGGCTGAGCCGCCGCGGCCGGAGTCGCAGGCGCTGCATTCTTAGCTTGCGCATGGGCTGCCGCGGGGAGGATCAAAACGCCGGCGACCAACATGCCGGTCAACGATACGGTCATTGCCTTCTTCATCGGGTGTCTCCAGCGCCGAAGCGGCGCGTCTGTTGAAAAATGAATGGGGTGTTCGGTGACGACCGTCGTCACGCGTGTTCGTCGGGGCTCGCGTCGGCATCGCCGTTCGCATCGCCGTTTACATCGCTGCTCGCTTCGCCGCTCGCATCGGTGCTTGCGTACGCGCCTGGGTCACCCGCCGCCGCCGCGTCGTCGGTCTCGTCGGTCTCGACCACACGCTGCAATCCGACCAGGCGCTTGCCCTCATCGACGCTGATCAGGGTCACGCCTTGCGTGGCGCGGCCCATCTCGCGAATTTCGGAAACGCGCGTGCGGATCAACACGCCGCCGGTCGTGATCAAGATGATCTCGTCCTTCGCGTCGACCAGCGTGGCCGCAACCACCTTGCCATTGCGCTCGGATGTGGAGATCGCGATCATGCCTTTGGTTCCCCGGCCGTGACGGGTGTATTCGGCGATCGGCGTGCGCTTGCCGTAGCCGTTCTCGGTCGCCGTCAAGACGCTTTGCGCGTCCTTCGCGCCAATGCGACCGGTCTCGTCTTCGGTAGGCGCGACCAGCATGGCGATCACCTGCTGACCGGCTTCGAGGTTCATGCCGCGCACGCCGCGCGCGCCGCGACCCATCGAGCGCACGTCGTTCTCGTCGAAGCGCACCGCCTTGCCCGAGTCGGCGAACAGCATCACGTCGTGACGGCCGTCGGTAATCGCGACGCCGATCAGATGATCGCCGTCGTCGAGATCGACCGCAATGATGCCGGCCGTGCGGCGGTTCGCGAAGTCGGTGAGAGGCGTCTTCTTGACGGTGCCGAGCGACGTCGCCATGAAGATGTAGTGCGCGTCGTCGAACGCCTTGACCGGCAGCACGACGGTGATCTTCTCGCCCTCGGCCAACGGCCACATGTTGACCATCGGCCTGCCCCGCGAGCCGCGCGAGCCCTGCGGCACTTCATAGACCTTGAGCCAGTAGACCCGGCCGCGATCCGAGAACGCCAGGATCATGTCGTGGGTGTTGGCGATGAAGAGCTGATCGATCCAGTCGTCTTCCTTGGTCGCGGCCGCTTGCTTTCCCCGGCCTCCCCGCTTTTGTGCCCGATACTCGGCAATCGGCTGGCCCTTGATGTAGCCGGTGTGCGAAATCGTCACCACCATATCCTGCGGCGTGATCAGATCTTCGTCGTTCACGTCGAGCGCGTTGAGCACGATCTCGCTTCTGCGGTCGTCGCCGAAATCGTTGCGGATCTGATTCAACTCGTCGGTGATGATCGCAGTGATGCGCGCGGGCTTGGCGAGGATGTCGAGGAGATCCGCGATCAGCCCCATCACCTCGCGATATTCCTCGACGATCTTGTCCTGCTCGAGCCCGGTCAGGCGCTGCAACCGCATCTGCAGAATTTCCTGCGCCTGATCGTCCGAGAGCTTGTAGAGCCCGTCGGGCTGCATGCCGTAGTGCGCGGGCAAGCCCTCGGGCCGATAGGCTTCGCGACCTCCGGACTCCTCGGTCTCGGCGCGCGCCAGCATCTCGCGCACCAAGGACGAATCCCACGCGCGGCGCATCAATTCCTGCTTGGCGATCGGCGGCGTCGGCGCGGCCTTGATCAGCGCGATGAACTCGTCGATGTTGGCGAGCGCGACCGCGAGGCCTTCGAGCACATGGCCGCGTTCGCGCGCCTTCTTCAACTCGAACACGGTGCGGCGCGTGACGATCTCGCGACGATGCGAGACGAACGCATCGATCATCATCTTGAGATTGCACAGGCGCGGCTGGCCGTCGAGCAGCGCCACCATGTTCATGCCGAACGTGTCTTGCAACTGCGTGTTCTTAAAGAGGTTGTTGAGCACTACCTCGGGCACTTCGCCGCGTTTCAAATCGATCACCACGCGCATGCCCGACTTGTCGGACTCGTCCTGGACGTGAGCGATGCCTTCGAGCTTCTTTTCCTGCACCAGCTCGGCGATGCGCTCCAGCAGCGTCTTCTTGTTCACCTGGTAGGGCAGCTCGTCGATGATGATCGAGACTCGCGGACTAGATGCGTTGCCCTTGTCGAACTTCTCTTCGAAGTGCGTCTTCGCGCGCATCACGATGCGGCCGCGTCCGGTGCGATAGCCCTCGCGCACGCCGGCGATGCCGTGGATCACGCCGCCGGTGGGGAAGTCGGGCGCTGGAACGATCTCGATCAGCTCGTCGATTCCGCAGTCCGGGTTCTTCAACACATGCAGGCACGCGTCGACCACTTCGCGCAGGTTGTGCGGCGGGATGTTGGTCGCCATGCCGACCGCGATGCCGGTCGATCCGTTGACGAGCAGGTTCGGAATCTTGGCCGGCAGAACCACCGGCTCCCTCTCCTGACCGTCGTAGTTGGGAACGAAGTCGACCGTTTCGCGATCGAGGTCCGAGATCATCGCCTCGGCGATCTTCGACAGACGGACTTCGGTGTAGCGCGATGCCGCCGCGTTGTCGCCGTCGACCGAGCCGAAGTTGCCCTGACCGTCGATCAGCGGATAGCGCAGCGAGAACGGCTGCGCCATGCGCACCATCGTGTCGTAGATCGCCGCATCGCCGTGCGGGTGGTACTTGCCCATCACGTCACCCGATACGCGCGCCGATTTCTTGTAGGGCCGATTCGAGTGATTGCCCAACTCGTTCATGCCGTAGAGCACGCGCCTGTGCACGGGCTTCAAACCATCGCGAAGGTCGGGCAATGCGCGCCCCACGATCACGCTCATCGCGTAATCGAGATACGACCGGCGCATCTCTTCTTCGAGACTGACCGGAATCATTTCCTTGGCAAACGGATTCATGAAGTGCGGGCCTGCAGTGGGTTACGCCGGCGAGCAACCAGCGCAATGGAATGGGGATGAAGCGACATCGTGGGGACCGGCCGACTGGCGCGAGCAGTGATGCACGACCGGTCGTGCAAGGGTCGAGCGCGCGGCCGAAAAGCAACTTGCGATTTTAGCACGGCGACCCTCGTCGGCTGGCCGCGACGGCGGACGTTGCGGGGGCGACACGGCGCCGGCCATGACCCGTCGAATCCGCGCGCGAATTCCGCCCCTGATTCCGATCCCATGGCGCCCTTTGCTATATTCGGGCCGATGCAAGAGCCGTCAGCCGTCGCCGAATTGGTCGTGCCCCGCTGGATCGTGCCGATCGAACCGGCCGGCGTCGTTCTCGAAGATCACGCGATTGCGATCGACGATGCGGGCACGATCGTCGCCGTGCTTCCGACGGTCGTGATGCGCGAGCGATACGTGGCGGCACGCGAGACGATCCTCGCCGATCACGTCGTCACACCGGGCCTCTTCAACCTCCATACCCACGCGGCCATGACGCTGCTGCGCGGGCTCGGCGACGACCTGCCGTTGATGGACTGGCTGAAAACGCGCATCTGGCCGGCCGAGAAGGCCTTGCTGTCCGAAGAGTTCGTCGCTGCCGGCACGCGTCTGGCGTGCCTCGAGATGCTTCGCGGCGGCACGACGTGCTTCGCGGACATGTATTTCTTTCCCGAGGCAGCCGGCGCGGCCGCACGGGAAATCGGCATGCGCGCGCACCTGGGCCTCACCGTGATCGATCTGCCGACCGCTGCCGGCGGGGATGCGGACGACTATCTCGATCGAGGGCTCGCGCTGTTCGACCGGCAGCGCAACGATCCGATGCTGTCGTTCTCGTTCGCGCCGCACGCGCCGTACACGATTCGCGACACGACCTTCGAGCGCATCGCGATGCTGATGGGTCAGACCGGGCTGCCGATGCAGATCCATCTGCACGAGACCGAAGCAGAGATTCGACAGGATGAGGCGCAGCACGGCATGCGACCGATCACCCGGCTAGAACGACTCGGCCTGATCTCACCGCAGTTGACCGCGGTTCATGCGGTCCATCTGGACGCAAGCGAAATCCGTCTGTTCGCCGATCGCAACGTGTCGATCGCACATTGCCCGGCATCCAACCTCAAGCTCGCATCGGGCATCGCGCCGATTGCGCGTTACCTCGACGCCGGCATCTCGATTGGCATCGGCACCGACGGTAGCGCCAGCAACAACCGACTCGACATGCCCGGAGAAATGCGGCTGGCCGCGCTGCTGGCCAAAGGCGCGTCCGGCCGGGCAGACGTTTTCAACGCCCATCAGGTGCTTCACGCGGCGACTCTCGCCGGCGCCAAAGCGTGCGGACTGGATGAGCGGATCGGCAGCATCGTGGCGGGCAAAGAAGCCGATCTCGCTGCCTTCGACCTATCGGCTCTCGACTTCAATCCGATTTTCGACGTGGCTTCCCATCTGATTTTTGTGGCCGGACGCGAGGCGGTTACGGATGTTTGGGTCCGCGGCGCGCCTGTTGTGCGAAAGCGACAATTCGTCGCGCAAGGCGCGCGCGCCGCGGAGTCCAAGGGTGCAAGCGACATAGCCCTGTGGCAGAATCGGACGAGAAGTCAATTGGATGCGCGGTGATTTCGCGCACGCAATTGATGCTTACACGTGTGGCGTTGAGCGTGAGAGCGGTTATCGACTAGGTCATAGCCGCGCTTGAATCGGGAAATTCGCTCTGCGACCCATGAGGCTTCAAGGGTATGAATTCGCAGAGCGAGGATGCTCGCGCATCTGCGTTGAAATCGAAATCAAAAGGAGAAACATGAATAAGTCGGTCAAAATGTCAGCTTTGGCTGCACTCTTGGCGTCGGCAGGTTGCGCCCAGTTCGCGGTGCCACCCTCGCCGCCGCCGCAACCCCTTACGGACATCAAGGCCATACCCGTAAATGGCGTAGTCGGCTATGTTCAAGACGCCCGCGGCATCATCGTGCGCGATCCTTTCGGTCTCTGCTGGCGTACCGGTTATTTCACTCCGGCTCTTGCGCAAATCGAGTGCGATCCCGATCTGGTGCCTAAGCCCGCGGCTGTCACGCCTCCGGCAGCGCCTGCGGCTGCCACGCCGGCGGTCACGCCGCCTGCGGCGCCAACCGCTGAGAAGATCACCTTCGCGGCCGATGCGTTCTTCGACTTCGACAAGTCCACGTTGAAGCCCGAAGGCAAGGCGAAGCTCGACGATCTGGTCAGCAAGCTCGGCGCGATCAACCTCGAAGTGATCATCGCGGTCGGTCACACCGACAGCATCGGCTCGGTTGCGTACAACCAGAAGCTGTCGGTGCGTCGTGCCGAATCGGTCAAGGCTTATCTCGTCAGCAAGGGTGTCGAGGCCAACCGCATCTACACCGAAGGCAAGGGCAAGAGTCAGCCGATCGCTCCGAACACGATCAACGGCAAGGACAACCCGGCCGGTCGTGCCAAGAACCGTCGCGTGGAAATCGAAGTCGTCGGCACCCGCGCGCCGAATCGCTGATCCGCGAAAACCAAAGAAACAAGAACAGCGACGCGCAAGCGTTGCGATGAGCCCCGCGAAAGCGGGGCTTTTTTTTCGCGTCACTGCGAAGTGTCGTCCTCCCGGCGCAGTCCGAGGCCCAATTTTCGGCGCCTGCCGCGGACAAGCAATTCGCGTCCCGGCCTGCGCCAGGAAGACGGCGATGACGTTGAGGCAAGCGCAGCATGCTAGCGTTCGCCTCTTCGATTCAAATCTCCCATGACCGACCTCTCGACCCCAGCGCCCACGATCAACGCCGATCCCGAAGAGCTACGCAAATTCGGCGAGCTTGCGCATCGATGGTGGGACCCCACCGGCGAGTTCGCGCCGCTTCACGCGATCAATCCATTGCGTCTCCAATGGATCGCGGCGCGCGCGGACCTGGCGGGCGCAAGAGTCGTCGATGTCGGCTGCGGCGGCGGCATCCTCGCGGAAGCCATGGCTGCGCGCGGCGCCGATGTCATTGGCATCGACCTGTCTGAAAAGCCGCTCGCAGTCG
>JBBSEF010000122.1:0-7085 GCA_038240015.1 Burkholderiales bacterium | reverse complement strand
TCGGATCGGTCGCGAGCTTGGCCTTGATCGCTGCGTAGAGTTCGGTCTCTTCTTCGCTCGTGGGTTTCGCGATCAGCGACGCATCCTGTTCGGCGCGCGCACCCAGATGCAACAGCAGCGTGGCGTCGCCGCCGTCGTCGAGGATCATGTTCGAATAGACCGCGCCGCTGGAATCGGCCGGCCATTCGAAGATGCGATGCGTGTAGTCCCAGTAGTCGCCGAGCGACTCGCCCTTGAGCGCGAACACCGATGTACCTTGACCCTTGTGTCCGTTGGTCGCGATCGCGGCGGCCGCGTGGTCCTGCGTGGAGAAAATGTTGCACGACGCCCAGCGAACTTCCGCACCGAGCGCCTGAAGCGTCTCGATCAGCACCGCGGTCTGGATCGTCATGTGCAGCGAACCGGTGACGAACGCGCCGGCAAGCGGTTGACTCTTTGCGAACTCGTCGCGAATCGACATCAAGCCGGGCATCTCGGTTTCTGCGATCGCGATTTCCTTGCGGCCCCAGGCGGCTAGCGAGAGATCGGCCACCTTGAAGTCGGTGAACGCTCCGGTCGGTGCGGCCTTTGAAGCAAGTGCGGGTTTGAGAACGGCGCTCATCACGCGCTCCTTTCTTTCGAATGAAGGTCGTGAGCGCCGTTGCCATCGCGATGTCGAAAACTTCGCGATGCGTCAAGCCTGGCAGAGTCGAACAACAACGACTCGTCGCAACGCTCCTTGACGCGGGAGGCGCAGTTTAACGCAATGCGGCGGATGCCGCGAACGAAGCAGGCGGTCGAGCCGCGCCTCAGTTTTAATTTCCTACAGCAGGTCGATGCCGCCTCGCCGCGAACTACCGCTCTCGGCTGCGGACTCTAGCCAAAACATGACGAGGGACGGAAACACGCAGACGCACGATGCAGCTACGTTATCGAGTGAGCCTCGAACCGGTGGACTTACGGCAAGGATCGTAATGTGGACTCTCTCAACTCAGTGGTTTCTGTCCCTGCCTCTGGCTTCTCAGTCAGCTCTCTTAGGTGCGGTCGTTGGCGGACTTGCCGGAGCCCTTGCAACACTTCTAACCGGCGTCCTTCGAGATTTCGTTGCTAAATCGTGGACAGATCGCCGCGACGACCGGCGCACGGCCGATGAGGTTTATCGCCGGTATGCGGAGCGGCACTAAGTATCAGTGGGCGCTGCAACCATTAAGGTCATCACCGTTTTATAAGAGCTATCACAAGACCCATCTCTGACCCTCGGTTTGAGCCGTCTCCAGTCGTCGGATTGCTGCACGCTGGATAGTGCAGCACCCGGTGGATTGCTGTCCGCTTCGGATCGAGAGCCGAAATTCAAGTTGTACCCGAATGCCCGTTGAATCCTGCCAGCTCAACCGAGCGAAGCAGCAACCGGCGTGAATGCCCGAATGCGCGGCGCAATCTTCTTGCGCAACTCGCGATTGGCGACGCGCATGTCGTATTCAGTTTGAAGATTCAGCCAGAAGCGCGGTTCCATCCTGAAGAACAGGCCCAAACGCAGCGCCGTGTCGGCAGTGATGGGCCGCTGGCCGTTCACGATTTCGCTGACGCGGCTTGGTGATACGTCGATGTCCGCGGCCAACTTGCGCGCGCTGATTTCCATCGGCTTCATGAAGTCTTCCAGCAAAATTTCGCCGGGGTGAATTTCGTCAAGCAGCTTGGCCATCTCCTCTACTCCTAGTGGTAATCCACGATTTCGACGTGGTGTGCCCCATCCGCTTTCCACACGAAGCACACACGCCATTGATCGTTGACGCGAATGCTGTGCTGACCCTTGCGATTGCCTTTCAGTGCTTCCAATTGATTGCCTGGTGGCAACCTCAACGTCGCCAGTTCCGTGGTCGCGTGCAACTGCAAGAGCTTGCGCCTCGCCATTCGCTCAATGTTCTTGAACCGAGGCACAGATCGGCTTCTGAAGAGAGCCTCGGTATCGGAACTCGCGAACGAGAGAATCATGTCTCATTGTGTTCCGTGCCACGGAATCCGTCAAACAGTGTGGCCGTCCGCGATGAAGCTTCAGCGATCGAGTGCGGCACGCGCCGTAACTTCAGGCCTCCATCGTCTCTACGCTGCGCGCCATGCGCAGATCCTCCACGAATGCCGCATACGCTCGGGCCTTCGCCTCTTCATCGGGCAGCCGCAGCAGATACGACGGATGCACCGTCACCATCACGCGCGTGCGACAGCCGCCCATCTCATGCTCGAAGAACTGCCGCCGGTTCTTCTCGATCGGGGTCGCGCGCCCGAACACGCTGTGCGCCGCGGTCGCGCCCATCGCAACGACAAGCTGCGGCTTCACGCGCGCAATTTCCGCGTCCAGCCACGGATGACACGCGCGGATCTCGGTCACCTTGGGCGATTGATGCAAACGCCGCTTGCCGCGCACGATGAACTTGAAGTGCTTGACCGCGTTGGTGACATAGAGCGTCTCGCGGCTTACTCCCGCTTCGGCGAGAGCGCGGTCGAGCAGTCGACCCGCAGGTCCGACGAAGGGACGACCTGCGAGATCTTCTTGATCGCCGGGCTGCTCGCCCACCAATACGATGCGAGCGTGATGAGCGCCTTCACCGAACACGATCTGCGTGGCCGGCTCCCACAACGGGCACGCGCGACAATCGCGCGCCGCTTGCGCAAGTTTCGCAAGGCCGAGGTCTTGGAGATCGGAAATGCCGGGTGCTGGTTCGTCGCGCATGTCTTCATCCGAGTCGATCGCGCCGGCTGCACGCACGTGTCCGGCGGACTGCATTACGCGCGCAGTCCGCGACGGCTCGCGCATGGCAGGCGCACAGATCATCGACTCGGTGCGATGACGCGCCGCTGCTGCGAGTGGTGCGATCAGCACCGCCTCGGGCAGGTTCTTCCAGTACTTCTTCGGCATCTGACCCTGCATGGTCGCGAACTTCAGGCGCGCGGGGTTGAAGATGTTGGCGTAATAGCTGCGCCACAAGTCTTCGAGTGCATCGCCATCGGGCGCGTCGCCGCGCGCAGCGCCGGGCCCGAAGCGCAAGTCCACGCCATCCCACGACGCGCTGCGATCGGGCGTGAGGATCGCCCACTTCATCGTCGTGAAGCGACGCATGAAGAAAGGGGCGACCGCTTCGACGATGTAATGCGCCGGTTCAAACCACGCGACGAACCAAGGGACCGACGAGGGCGCGAGCACGTTGAAGTGATCGCCGTCGCGCAGCGCGCGCTCGACTTGTGAAGGTCGCGGCCTGACGGTTGCGGAGTCGGCCACCGCGACTTCGCGAAAGCGCACGTAGGCCTTCATCTTGTGAAGGTCGCGCCGGACGGCCTTGACCATCGCATCGAGTCGCACGATGTCGCTGTCGACGGCTACTTCGATCAACTCGGGTTCGCGTCGCAGGCGCCACAGTAGGTGAAAGAGAAACGCGAATCGATCGGGGTCGCGATGCAGGATGGCGGTGGCGCAGCGTTCGAGAAACGCTCGCGGTACGGTGAAACGCGGCCCGTCGAGAACCTCTTGGGCGGCGCGACCGTGGGTCGATGACGCTGGCGGATCGGCGAACAAGCTATCAACGTGGCCGACCGACCAACTGATCTGCTCGGGAAGAACGCCCTCGAGCACCAGACTGCGTGCGGCAGATCGCCACCCCGCAAAATCGGTTTCCTGCTCGAGGGTGATGTGCCGCACGCGTCAGGCGAACAACGCCAGCTGCGCACCCCGCGCCGACTTGTCGTCTTTCGCCGCGCGCGCGAGACGCGACCGCAGCTCTTCGGCGTCGAGCTCGCGCGAGCTCGATCGATGGTCGGCCAGCGTGACGAATGGAAGCACCTTGCGCATCGCAACCCGCAGCCGCTCGAGATCGGCTGTACGGATGCGTCGATGGCGCCGCGACGCGATCAGCCGCTCGACCGTCTTCGAGCCGAGCCCCGGGACGCGCAACAAGTCTTCACGAGATGCGCGATTGACGTCGACCGGAAAGCGCTCGCGATGGGCGAGCGCCCAGGCCAGTTTGGGATCGACGTCGAGATCGAGCATGCCGTCAGCACGCTGCACGATTTCATCAGCCGCGAATCCATAGAAGCGCATTAGCCAGTCGGCCTGATAGAGCCGGTGCTCGCGCATGAGCGGGGGCGCCTTCAGCGGCAGGGCTCCACTCGCATGGGGAATCGGGCTGAAGGCCGAGTAGTAGACGCGCTTCAAGCGATAAGAGCCGTAGAGGTTGGAGCTCACCGAAAGAATGCGCGCATCGTCGCTGGCATCGGCGCCCACGATCATCTGCGTACTCTGGCCGCCGGTGGAAAAACGTGCAGGCGCGGTCACGCGCTTGAGTTGCGCGACCGCGGTCCTGGTCGCGTCGCGCCGTTCACCTTTCGCGGCGTCGATCTTTTCGCGCAGCCGGCCCATCGAGACGCGGATTGCGCGCGCGTCCTTCTCGGGCGCCAGCGACTTCATCGCCTCGAGCGACGGCAACTCGATGTTGATCGACAGCCGATCGGCGTAGCGCCCGGCCTCGGCGAGCAACGCATCGCTCGCGTCGGGGATCGTCTTCAAGTGGATGTAGCCGCGGAAGTCGTGTTCTTCGCGCAGCTTCTTCGCAACCTCGACCACCTGCTCCATCGTGTAGTCGGGGCTCTGAATGATTCCCGACGAAAGGAACAGCCCCTCGATGTAGTTACGCTTGTAGAAGTCGAGCGTGAGCCCGACGACTTCATCGACCGTGAAGCGCGCGCGGGGGGTGTTCGACGAAACGCGATTGACGCAATACAGGCAGTCGTATGTGCAGAAATTGGTCAGCAGGATTTTCAGCAGGGACACGCAGCGGCCATCCGGTGCGTAGCTGTGGCAGATGCCCATCCCTTCGGTCGAGCCGATGCCTTTGCCGCCGAGCGAATTGCGCTTCTCCGCGCCCGATGAGGCACACGACGCGTCGTACTTGGCCGCGTCGGCAAGGATCGAAAGTTTTTCCGTCAGATTCATGGGAATGGTACGACCGGGAGGGCCTGCGTCGGTTCGCGGCGCTATGCACGAGCGCGCTGGCCGAGACTAGCCGATTGCGATGATTCTCGCGCTGAGCTCGGCAAGCTCGGCGGCGTCGAGCGCCGTCCACTCGACATGTCGCGCCTGCGGCAGTTGCTGCAGGTGCCGGTTCTGCGAACGCGCGTATTGAGGGTCGTAATGAAGCGTGAGCAATTCGGCGAACAGCGGCGCCAGCATGCGGTCGCGCGCCCACTGCTGCCATCGCCCGATGGTCTGCTTCGAATGCAACTCGTGCAGCAGTCCGAGTTGACGCGCAAATATTGTGGGCTCGTCGCCCAGATACGCGTAGTCGCGCAACAGATAGTCGACACGCGCCCGCACGTCCGCATCGATCGCGATGCACGGGCTCTCGCGCAGTCGCGACAAGAGCGGCGTCGGCACGGCGAGGCGTCCGATCTTTCGACTCTCGGCTTCGACATACAGAAGGCGCGTCGTATCGACATTCGCGAGGTGCGTCGCGATACGCGTTTCGAATTTCTTCTGCGACGGTTGCGCGATGCCGGGCAGCCCGCCCAGCACCGAACCCTTGTGATCGGCGCAGGCCTCGAGGTCGAGCGTCTGCTCCCCCGCGTCCGCCAACGCTTGCAGGATGCGCGTCTTCGCGCTTCCGGTGGGCCCGCACAGCACGCGCAGTTGCAGCTGCGGGGCAAGGCTCTCGATCTGCGCGACGACGTGCTTGCGCCATTGTTTGTGCCCACCGGCGAGTTGGCGTGCGTCCCAGCCGACCAGTCGCAACCATTGCACCATCGCGCCGCTGCGAAGGCCGCCGCGCCAGCAATAGACGATCGGCTTCCAGTCGCGCGGCTTGTCGGCAAAACTTCCGCGCAGGTACGTCGCCAGATGGGTCGCGACCATCGCGCCGCCCACGCGTCGCGCCTCGAACGCGCCGCGCTCCTCGTAAAGCGTCCCGACCAGACGGCGTTCTTCGTCGGAAAGAGCCGGGCAGTTGATTGCACCCGGTATGTGGTCGAGCGCGAACTCGGCCGGCGAGCGCGCGTCGATAATCGTGTCGCAATGCGAGAGATCGGCAACGACCGCTTGACGCTGGATAGGGGGCGAGGGGTTCAACGACGCTTCAAAGGCCTACGGCCGCACCGCTCGTGAGCGATCCGCACAGCACGCCGCGCTGCACATCGCGTCGCGCGTCGAACCAACGACGGGTCCGCGCTTCGATCGTTGCCGCTTGATACCATCGCCCATGTGCCAACACGCCGCCTCCACGTCGGGCCGGTGTGCCGCTCGCACCGCCATCAAACCAATTGCCAGAGGAGATCTTCATGTCCAAGGGTCAGCGCAGCAACAAGGAAGTCAAGAAGCCGAAGAAGGACAAGTCTCCGGCAAAAGCGATTTCGAGTGGCGCCGTGAAGCCGGTGACGACGACGGTGGTGCCGGAGCGGCAGAAGAAAAAATAGGCTGCGCCACCGAAAGCTCGTTTTAGAGAAAGACGATCGCCGCGACGATGGCGACCAGGAGCAGCGCCTTCGTCACGCGATACACGGTCGGATTCCAGCGCTTGAAGCGCCGGCGATATTGTCCCGCGACGTGCGAGACGATGAAGATCTTGTTGATGAAGCCGGTCTTGTCGCCCGCGTCGTTGGGCGACGCGCCCGCCGCCACGACGTTCTTGCCGAGCCAGTGATTGAGTCCCTGTGCCCAGCGCGTCTTCATCGGCCGCTCGATGTCGCAAAACAGGATCAGCCGATTCCGGCCGCTGCGATTCTCGGCGTAGTGGATGAAGGTCTCGTCGAACACCACGCCCTTTCCGTCGCGCCAACTGTAGCGCTGGCCATCGACGTCGAGAAAGCAGCGATCGTCGTTGGGCGTCGAGAGACCCAGGTGATAGCGCAGCGATCCCGCATAGGGATCTCGATGGCGGCCGAGCTTCGCGCCGTCGGGCAACTCGGCAAACATCGCCGCCTTGACTTCGGGAATCTCGCGCAACAACGCGGTCGTCTGCGGACAGAGCGCGGCGGCAGATGGATGCGCCTCGTCGTACCACTTCAGATAGAAGCGCTTCCAGCCGGTCTTGAAGAACGAGTTGAAGCCCGCGTCGTTGTGCGAGTCG
>JBBSEF010000121.1:0-7101 GCA_038240015.1 Burkholderiales bacterium | reverse complement strand
CCCGACGACGCGGTCATCGCGATGAAGCCCGATGCGCACAGCGCCATCGTCGCGCTCACGCACGACCCCAAGCTCGACGACCTCGCGTTGATGGAAGCGTTGAAGAGCGATGCGTTCTATGTCGGCGCGATCGGATCGAAGACCAATCAAGAGAACAGGCGAGCGCGGTTGCTGGAGTTCGATGTCACGGCCGATGAAATTGAACGGCTGCACGGACCGGTGGGGTTGAAAAACGGGGCGAGGACGCCGCCGGAGATTGCGGTAGCGATACTCGCGGAGATGACAGCGGTGCGGTATGGGTATCGGATTCCGGAGCCGGTGCGGTTGTAGGGCTTCAATCCGCCCCTTCGTCCATGTCCACGAAAGTCAGGGAGCATCCTCAAACAAGCTGGCTTGAAGAAGTGAGGTCGCGCATGCAATATCTCGTTGTCATCGAAAAGGGTTCATCGAGTTTCGGCGCCTACGTACCCGACCTGCCGGGCTGCGTCGCTGTTTGCGAAACGCGAGCCGAGGTCACGAAGCTGATCCACGAAGCCATCGAGTTTCACGTCGAAGGAATGAGGCAAGATGGCTTGCCAATTCCGAAGCCGCATTCGAGCGGCGAGCTCTTCGACGTGCAGGCCTGACATTTCCCCGAACGAATGCGCACGGTCATGCTGGATCTCGCCCGGAGTTGCGGTGATCACGAGACAATCGAAGAGTTCAATCAGGAGGGTCGTTATGTCGGAGCCTGCATCGATGGACCCCTTCGCCCTCTGGCGCGACATGGTGGCGCAAATGGAAAAAGGCGCCAACGAGTTCGCCAATCAAGCGACCAAGTCGGACCAGTTCACGCAGGGCATGAACAAGGCGATGAGCGCGTCGCTGACCGCGAAGAAAATATCGGACGAGCTATCGACGCGCTACCTCACCGCCCTCAACCTGCCATCCCGTGCCGACATCGAGGCGCTCGGCGAACGCCTGCTTGCGATCGAAGACCGACTGATCGGCATGTCGGCCGCCATTGACCAGCTCGCGGGCGTGAAGGTGTCGACCAGCACGGCCACGCAAACGACCGCGCCGCGAAGAACGAAGAAGCCTCCGGTTGAAGAGCCGGTCGCGCCCGCACCCACTGCTTCACGCAAGAAAGCAAAGCCCCGCCGATGAGCGCAGACCCCGCATCGATCGCGACCCGCGTGCAGCAGGAAATCGAGCGCGCGCTCCAACGCAACATCAAGGGTCTCGACTATCTGTCGTCGTCCGGCCCGGCGATGGGCGTCACACCGCGCGACCTGATCCATCGTCGCGGCACGCTCGCGCTCTATCACTACCGGGCGATGGTCGACGAGATCTATCGCATCCCGCTGCTGATCGTGATGGCGACCACCAATCGCGGCTACATCCTCGACCTGGCTCCCGGCCAGAGCTTCATCGAGTTCCTGTTGAAGCAGGGCTACGACGTGTTCATGATCGACTGGAACCCGCCGCGACCCGAAGAAAAGCGGCTCGGCCTCGAGGACTACACGCTCGACTTCATTCCCGATTGCGTCGCTCGCGTGCAGCAGGCGTCGGGCGAAGACGACGTGAACCTCATCGGCTACTGCATGGGCGGCGTGCTCTCGACGATCTACGCTGCGCTGCATGCGGATGGCCCGGTCAAGAACCTCGCGCTCTTCACCACGCCGGTCGACTTTACCAAGATGGAGTTGTTTTCCAAGATGAGCGACAAGCGCTACTTCGACGTCGATCGCCTCGTCGACACGCTGGGCAACGCGCCGCCCGAGATGATCTTCGAATCGTTCAACATGTTGCGTCCCGCGGACCGCGTCACCGGTCAGGTCCAGCTCTGGGACAACATGTGGAACGACGAATTCGTGAAGTCGTATCGCATGTTCGACCGTTGGGCCGCGGACATCCTGCCGCTGCCGGGCGAACTGTTCCGCGAGACGACCAAGGAGTTCATGTGGGAGAACCGGCTCTACAAGAACGAGCTGGTGCTTCGTGGACGCCGTGTAGACCTCGGCAACATCAAGGTGCCGATCCTGCATGCTCTGGCCGAGCACGACCACATCGTGCCTTACGAAGCCGCGAAGCCGCTGATCGCGAACGTGGGCTCGAAGGACAAGGAAGAAATCGTATTCAAGGGCGGCCACGTCAGTCTCGTGGCCGGGGGCAACGCGATCAAGCGGCTGTGGCCGAAGCTTGACGCATGGCTGGGGAAGCGTTCGACATGACAAACACGGCGAGCAGGGCCTATCCGCGCACGATGGTCATCGAGGGCGGCGATCTCGAACTGCGGCTGATGACAGCGGCAGATGAAGCGGCGGTCCTCGCGTTCGCGCAAGGTCTGTCGGTGCATGACTTGTTGTTCCTGCCACGCGACATCAGCGAGCCGAAGGTTGTGTCCGCATGGATCGAGTCGACGCGCACGGGCGCTATCGTCACCGTTCTCGCAACGCGAGGCGGACAAGTGCTCGGCTGCGCGACGATCGTGCGCGACGAGTGGTCGTGGTCGCGACACGTCGGCGAGTTGCGCGTGCTGGTCGTGCCCCAATTGCGCGGCAAAGGCGTCGGCCAGAAATTGACGCAGGAAAGTTTTGCCCTCGCGCTCGAGATGGGACTCGACAAGCTGACCGCTCAGATGACCGTGGACCAGCGCGGCGCGATCGCGGTCTTCGAAGGCCTGGGCTTTCGGCCCGAAGCGCTGCTGCACGATCAGGTCAAGGATCGCGATGGCAAGACCCACGACATCGTGATCCTCAGTCACGAGGTGGCGAAGTTCGCGGCGCAGATGCAGGCCTATGGGGTCACGGACGCGCTGACCTGACACGCACGACGCTCGCACGCTCACGGCGCTTCCGAATGGCCGCAGAAAAAGGTCGAGCGCCTGGCCGCGCTCGAGGCCGAAAAGAGTGCGCGTGTGCCGAAGGTCGAGGTGGTGGAGTTCGCCACGACGCCCACGTCGCCGGTCAGTCCGCAGTACGCGCGCGACGCCGCGCTGGTGCTCGGAAGCGCGTTGCTGGTCGCTCTGCTCGCGATGGGCAACGTCGAACTGTTCAATCGCCCGCCGCCCCAGCCCGTCGCGGTGATCGTGCCGCAGACGTGGATGCCGATGGCGCTCGGAGGTCATGCGAACGCGGCTCTCGGCGTGGACGCGCCGCGCGCGTTGCTCGACGTCGCTGCGCACGCGCCCGCCTCGCTACCGGCGCCTCAGGTACTGCCGCGCGAGCTGACGAACAAGGAGATGAGAGCGTTGTTCGATGCGTCGGATCACGAACTCCGCGCCGCGATCACACTGCTGTTGTCGGGGCTCACGCGGCAGGAAGTCGTGCAAGTTCATCTGCGCGACATCGATCGCGAAGCGCATCCTGCGCGTGATCGGCGCGGCCGAACGCCAGCTCCCGATCCCGCGCACGGATGCGCGTCACTGACCGAGGACGGGCGGCCCGCTGACGCACCGGTGCTGACCGCGCGTAACGGCGGACCGATGTCCGAAGCCGACCTCGACGCGGCGCTGCTCTATGCCGCGCACGACGCCGGCATCGACCGCGCCGACGAAGTCAACGCGATGGCCCCTCATCACACCTACGTCGCCCATCTCGTGCGTCAGGGCGTGCGCTTTTCGGAACTCGTGAAGCTGGTGGGCGACCTACACGCCGACGCGCTTGCGGCGTGGGCACATGATGCCGCCCGTTCCGCGGAAGTCGATCGAGGAGATCGATCCGGTGTTGCCCGTAGTTAGGGAGATCATGGGTTGATGTTCGGGTTCGTGACTGAGGCGGCCAGTTGCGAGGGGGCTGCTTTAGGCCAGTTCCGGATATTGGTCACGGGCAGCTTTCCGGCATCTCACCTGGCCGTTCTCGCGCCTGAGGCGGCAAGAAGGCAGTCACCAGAAGATGGACACACGGAGGTACGCACCCCAGGCGCTCGAGAGGCGATTGCGCCGCGTGTGAGGCTTGAGCCCGTCCGAGGTCACAACCTCGGGAGCAACGGGTGCAAGCCAACGGTCGGCAGCCGCAACCGGGAGCCCCGGTGGCGCACCCGTCCACTACGAGCGCCACCGGCCCGAGCAGACCGCGCTATGCCGGGCCACGACGGCAGGTCCATCATGCAGCGATCTCCCTGAATGCTTCCCGGCGGCACTGCAGCGTGGTTAGCAGGGCCGCGAAGCGGGGATGCCCATGCAGCGGGTGCAGATTGGGGTCGCCGCGGAATAACGGCCAGCATGGGAAACCGTCGTCCGCCGCCGCCTCCAGCCACCCGACGGCATCGTCAGACTGCCCGAGCGCAGCCAGGGTTGAAGCGATGTTGTAGGCTGCATGATGGAAGTGGCCGAAGCCCCGGCCGATGGTCACGGCACGCACGATTGCGGCTTGCGCCTCGCGCTCCTTGCCCTCCAGTGCAAAGATCAGGGCAGCGACGCTCGTAAAGCTGCCTCCTTCGTCGACGGGATGAGCCGCAAGGTAGCCATCGACGATCGCGCGCGCCTCTGCCGTGCGCCCAAGCTGCACTAGGACTTCGGCACGCGTCCGGTCGATCAGCATCGGACTTGCGTCGCTGGGCACGGTCTTCAGCACTGCGAGCGCGTCGTCGAAGCGGCACTGCCACGCCGCATAGACGCCGACGCGGAAGCGGGCCATCGTGTTATTGGGGTTCAGGCGCACAGCAGTGCGAACATGCTCTTCGGCTTCGTTGAGCAGACCAACGTGCGCCAGCACCATCGAAAGCTGGTGGTGCGCCTCGTCCGCTTCGGGGTCGAGTTCCAGCGCGCGCTTGAATGCGCGGATCGCGTGTTCGTGCGGGAAGCCCTTGGCCTGGGTCCACAAAACGAGCCCGCGCGCGAAGTGCGCTTCTGCCAGGCCCGCGTCCAGCTCCAGTGCTTTCGCGAGTGCTACGTCGGCGCGTTCCTGGAACGCCCGCACGTCGTCGGCCGAGGTGAACTTGAAGGCGCGCGTGTTGTAGGAGCGGGCCAGTTGGGCCCAGGCTGCGGCGAACCGCGGGTTGAGCGCGACGGCCTGCTCGAGCAACTCGACGGCTTCGTTTGTGCCGGCCAGTGTCTCACCGAGCGACTTCACCTTGGCGCGCACGTAGAGATCGTAGGCCTGAGATCCGACACGCGATGCGTGCAGTTCAGGGCTGCGGCCGTCGGGCGCGATGCCGTCGCCGACGGGGGTGACTTTGGCAATGAAGCGGTACCCGTGTTTGGGCACGGTTTCGACGAAGCGGGGTTCGCGATCCGAATCTCCCAGGTGGTTTCGTATGACGTGAATCGCCTTGCCGACGTTGCTCTTCTCAACCACGGCGAGCGGCCAGACTGCCGCCAGCAGTTCGTCGTGCGTCACCAAAGTACCGCGATGGCGCAGCAGGTGCACGAGCGTGCGGAACGCCTTCTCGGGAAGTCGGCCGTCGCCGGCGCAGTGCGGACACGCGAGCCGATGTTCGCCTACGTCGAGGCGAAAGCCGCCGAATTCGTAGATCTCCGGATTCGCTTTGGGCATGGTTGCGGCGCGTGGGCGGAACAAGAACGGAAGAACAATAGCTGGAAAAGCGAAAGACGCAATGCCACGGCCGCCGCTAACATACTCGGTGTGCGCCTCCTCATGGCGACACCGAGGGGAAGAGCATGAAGAGAAAAGCGGAGGAACTGCTTCGCCGCCTGGTGCGCGTACTGGCAGCAGGAGTCCTGGCAAGCGGCGGCATTAGCGTGAACGCGGCGGATGCCGTCACCACGCCGGGCGCGATCGAGGGCGTCGGCTTGTATGGCACCCCGGCGATCGTGGTCCACCGCACGCTGACGACCAAGGCGCACGAAACCAGCGGCGGCTGGCACTACCACCCGGGCTTTGTCTACAACGTCGTCGTCGCAGGAACGATCGCGGTCCAGGATGGCTGCGACGCCGAACCGAAGCTCTACGGCGTCGGGCAGGCGTTCGAGACCTCCGAGGGCCGCGTGCACCGCGCCTTCGTCCCCAAGGAGCCCGGCAAGGAGACGGGCAAGGCCGACGCCGTCGAACAAAACATGTTCATCCTGCCGGCCACCAGCCGCAACGCAGAGGGCAAGCCCATCCTCGGCAAGCCGGTGCCTGACACCATGGGACACTGCGGCCCGCCAAGCGCGGGCGGCGAATGCGGGAACGGCGGCTGGCAGAAATTCGACTTCCCGCAGAAGTTCGCTGGCGAGAGCGCCTGCACCGCCTACGTCGCCGGCCGCCCGAGGATCACGCTGCTCGTGCCGACGGATCCGCTGAAGTAGGGCCTGCCGCACGGCGAACGACTTTTTCGTACAACGCGGCGTACTCGAGCGCCGAGCTCGTCCATCCGACTTTGGCACGCATGCCGTTTCTCTGTATGCGTTGCCACTCCTCGGGCTGGTTGAACAAGTCCACTGCTCGCTGCATCCCTTCGCGTACGCCGTCAGCAGTCGCAGCATCGAACTGGATGCCGGTCGCGACGCCTGCCTTCAATGCCGCAACTTTGGCGTCGATCACGGTGTCGGCCAGGCCGCCGACGCGTGAGACGATCGGCACGCACCCGTAACGAAGTCCATAGAGCTGGGTCAGGCCGCAGGGTTCGAAGCGGCTCGGAATGAGAATCGCGTCGCAGCCGCCCTGCATCAGATGCGACAGCGCTTCGTCGTATCCGATCACTGTTGCGACGGCGTCGGGCCAGCGTTGCGCACTCGCGCGCAGTGCCTGTTCATGCGACGCGTCGCCGGAGCCGAGGACGGCGAGTCGTGCGCCGCTCGCGACGATCGCCTCCATGGCCTCGATTACGAGGTCGATCCCTTTTTGCGCCGTGAGCCGCGTGATCATGCAGACCAGCAACGCATCGTCGTGCGTGAGGCCGAAGCGACGTTCGACGGCGCGCTTGTTCGCCGCGCGTGCGTCGAGGCTGGCTGCGGTGTACGTCTGCTCGAGCCAGTGATCGCCAGCCGGATCCCACACCGACGTGTCGATGCCGTTGACGATGCCGCTGACGGCGCCGCTCACTTCCCCTGCGCGCCAGCGCAGCATCGCGTCCATGCCCATGCCATCGCGCGATGTGCGGATCTCGCGTGCATAGGTCGGGCTCACGGTCGTGACCGCGTCGGCCAGCAGGATGCCGGCCTTGAGATAGTTGATG
>JBBSEF010000120.1:0-7186 GCA_038240015.1 Burkholderiales bacterium | reverse complement strand
CTCGCGCTACACCATTTCCGCCGCCGCATGCGGCGCCGCTCTCATCGCCACGTGCGTCAACGTGATCGCGACGGTCAACGGAGGCAGCGCCGATCCCAAGTGCGGCACGACGCTGTCGATGGATTCGGTCGGCAACAAGACATCGAACATCGTCGATCCCACCTGTTGGAAATGAACCGACAGCCGATGAACCCGGTGATGCATCCGACGATCAACAAGAGCGCGCGTCGCGCCGGCTTCACATTGATCGAACTGCTCATCGTGGTCGCGTTGATCTCGATCATGCTGGTGATCGCGGTGCCGAGCTTCACGTCGTTCATCTCGAACTATCGCGTCACCTCGGCGATGAACGACTTTCTGCAAGGTGTGACGCTCACACGTACCGAGGCCATCAAGCGCAGTCGTCGTGTGCTGATGGTTCCGAACGACAGCAGCGGCGCTCCGAGCATCGCCGGGGAATGGAAATACGGTTGGACTGTCTTCGTCGATGCGAACTCGAATAATGCATACGACGTGCCTCCACTTGGCCCCCCTCCGCCCCCTCCTGCGCCCCCGTTCGACACGCTTATTTTTCAGCATGACTCACTCCCCGTCTCGATTGTCGTGACCGACGCCTCGGGAGGACCCGCCAAGCCGTTCACCGACGGGTCGAGTCGAACGTACGTTTCGTTCGATGGCAGCGGCTACCCGCGGCAATTGCCTCCCAGCGCGGTCTTGACAGGCGGCATTGTTTTTACGGATACGACTGGATCATCAGTCACCAAACGCACGATGTGCCTCGCCACTCTCGGTCGGTCCCGCATCGTCAAGGGCCTCGATCCCTGCACATCGGGTTGAGGCTTGCGCTCGCGCGATCCCATCCGCGCGGACTAATTCGTATGCTCGTTGTCGCGATCGTCGCGATGCCCGTCAATGGCGGGTATGCGACAGCGCCTGTCCGATCCCCTTTGCACGACACCGACCGCGCGTCGCATGCGTTGCGGGGTTCACGGATGCGTTCACGTCGACCGCTCTTGCGGAGTCACGCTGATCGAGGTGATGATCGTCCTCGCAGCCATCGCGATACTGCTCGCCGGCGCTGCGCCGAGCTTCGTGCGCATACTCTCCAATCAACGCGCGTCCAGCGCCGTCAACGACCTCGTGCACGGCATTGCGCTTGCGCGAGGCGAAGCGCTCAAGCGAAGTCGTCGTGTCTATATCGCGCCGCTGGCAAGTCAGTGGCGCAACGGCTGGGCCGTGTTCGTCGATCGCAACGACAACCGCGCATTCGACGCTCCGAGCGGACCTTCGGGCGATGAGCTGATCTTCTTGCACGACGCGTTACCTGCATCGATCGTCATTTCCAACTCGTCGGCCTCGCCGCTCGAGCCGTTCACCGATAACGGGTCGCCACCGCGGCCGTACATCATGTTCGATGGCAGCGGCTATCCTCGCAGACGCAACGGGGCGCTCAGCCCGGGCGGAATCGTCGTGACCGACGTCACACCGAGCGGCTCGGCGATTCGCACGCTGTGCCTCGCGTCCTCGGGTCGCATCCGCATCGTCAAGGATTACGCGGGCTGCAAGAGCTCCTGAGCGAGCGCGTCGGGGTTTGCGACAATGAGGCTTCGCGCGCCATGTGTCCCGCTGATCTCACCACCGAGTCCGATCGCCGCTCATGCTCTCCAACTGCTTCGACTCGCATCGCTGGATGCGCCTTGCACTCGAACGCGCACACGACGCGCTGTATCGCAGCGATCCGAACCCACGCGTCGGGTGCGTGCTGATCAAGGATCACATTGTCATCGGTGAGGGCGCCACGCAAGCGCCGGGCGGACCGCACGCCGAGGTCGAAGCCTTGAACGACGCGAAGTCGCGCGGCCTCGATGCGCGCGGCGCGACCGCGGTTGTGACGCTGGAGCCGTGCAGTCATTTCGGCCGCACGCCGCCGTGCGCGGACGCGTTGATCGCGGCCGGCATCACGCACGTCGTCGCGGCGATGCAAGACCCCAATCCGCTGGTGGCGGGCCAAGGCTTCGAACGCCTGCGCGCGGCCGGCATCGCGGTCGAGAGCGGCGTGATGGCCGACGAGGCGCGCGAACTGAACATCGGTTTCGTCTCGCGCATGACCACCAGGCGCCCGTGGGTTCGCATGAAGCTCGCGGCCAGTCTCGACGCGCAGAGCGCGCTGGCCAACGGCCGCAGCCAATGGATCACGAGTGAGGCCGCGCGACGCGATGGCCACGCATGGCGCGCGCGCGCGTCGGCGTTGCTGACGGGGATCGGCACGGTGCGCCTCGACGATCCGCGTCTCGACGTACGCGAGTTCGAGACGCCCACCGCTACGCCGAGCGACACGCCGCAGGACACGACGCTGCGGCCGCTGCGTCAACCGTTGCGCGTACTGGTCGATAGTCGCTTCGAGGTGCCGCTGGCTGCACGGATCGTGCGCAACGTCAGCGAAGGCAAGCGCCTGCTGGTGGTCGGCGCGGTTACCGATGTAAGCAAGCAGGCGGCGTTGACCGATGCGGGATGCGAGACGCTGCTGCTGCCGAACGCACGGAGCAAGGTCGATCTGATCGCGCTGATCGATGAACTCGGCCGTCGCGACGTCAACGAACTCCACGTCGAAGCGGGCGGCAAACTCAACGGCTCCTTGATCCGCGCGGGATTGGTCGACGAAGTGCTCGCGTACATCGCGCCGTGCCTGCTCGGTCCGGGGCAGCCGATGGTGGCGTTGCCGGCGATCGACGATTTGAATCGGCGCTGGTCGCTGACCTATCATGACTTCGTGCGCATCGGCGACGATCTGCGAATCCGCGCGCGCTTTCATCCATCGCCGACCGGCGTTTGAACGAAGGACACCGCATGTTCACCGGCATCATCGCGGCCGTCGGTCGCATCACCCGCGTCGTTCCACAATCGTCAGAGCCGCACGCCGGCGTGCGGTTGACGATCGCCGCCGGCACGCTTGAGCTCGACGATGTCACGATCGGTGACAGCATCTCGATCGCGGGCGCTTGCATGACGGTGGCCGCGCTCGATCGCTCGCCCTTTGAAGGAGCGCATTTCGAGGTCGCGCATTTCGAAGTCGACGTCTCGCGCGAGAGTCTCGATCGCACCGTCGGACTCGATGCGCCAGGCGAGGTCAATCTCGAAAAAGCGCTGCGCTTCGGCGACCGCCTCGACGGCCACCTCGTCAGCGGTCACGTCGACGGCACCGGCACGGTGATGAAGTTCGTGCCGATCGGCGAGTCCTTCACGCTGATCGTGCGCGCTCCGGTGACGCTCGCGCGCTTCATCGCGTTGAAGGGCTCGATCGCGGTCGATGGCGTCAGTCTCACCATCAACTCGGTCGACGATCACGAGCGCGGCTGCGATTTTTCGATCAACCTGATACCGCACACGGTCGCCGTCACCACGCTCAGAGACCTGAAGGCCGGCGATCGCGTCAACCTCGAGATCGACACGATCGCGCGCTATGTCGAACGGATGTTGGGTGCAACGACCAGCGTCGCTGCCGACGTGCGCTACGGACTCTTCGGCGTCGCGGTTCCGGCCACCGCGGGCAGCGGCAGCGCCGACAACGCCGCGTGCGCAGTCGGGTTGTCCTGATTCTCGGCCAGCCAAAGCATCGATCCATGCACGCGGTCGTAGCCGCTGGGATGGTCGTAGAAAATGAATTCCTCCAGCGGTCCCGGCCGAAGTTTGCGATAGGTCGACAGCCGCATCGCCGCCATCGCAAACCCATGCGGCTCGCGCGCCGCGTTCAGGCCGAACGCATCGGCCTCGCTCTCCGCCTGACGGATGATGGAATGGGTCAGCGGGGTCATCACGAAGAAGAAAGTCGAGAACACGATCAATGCCAACGGCAATGCGGCCGGATCGTCGCGCCCCTCGAGGCGCAGTCGCTTGCCCCAACGCGCCAGCGACCAGTCCGTCGCGCGATGCACGCAGTAAAGCCCTAGCGCGATCACCAGCGTGAAATAGATTGTCAGCCGCAGTCCGTGATTGAGCACGTAGTGACCCATCTCGTGACCCATCACCGCCTTGATCTCAGGCAGCGATGTCTTGTCGACCAGGTTGTCGTTGAGGCTCACGCGCGTGGTGCCGAGAAAGCCAGACACGTTGGCGCTGACCCGCGTGCTCTGCCGGGACGCATCGAACCACTCCACGTGCGCGGTCGGAATCTGGTTCTCCCGCGCGAGCGACATCACCGCCGTTCTCACCGCGCCGTCGGGCAACGGCTTGTAGTCGTTGAACAGGGGCGCGATGAACACCGGCGCGACCATCGCGAGAAGCAGGGCCAACACGAAACTGCACGCGCTGGCCCAGAGCCACCAGCGCGCTCCCAGCCGCCGCACCAACGCGTAGAGACCGCTGATCAAGAGCGGCGCGATGACGAGCCCGACCAGCAGGCCCTTCACCGATTCCCATAGCCAACCGGGCGCGCTCAGCGTGGACAGGCCGTACTGATGCTCGCGCACGAACCCCACGTAGTAACTCCACGGCAGCCCGAGCACGAAAGCGATCACCAACCAGAACATGGCGTACAGCGCAGTGGACAGCCAGCGCCATCTGGCGATGCGCCGCGCCGCGTTGCGCATGCGCACCGACAAGCCGCTCAACAACAGCAATGCGCCGACTGCGTTGCCATAGAGAAATCCCCCCAGTTGCAGCCAGTACCCGCCTTCGAAATACCCATCCGAAAGCTGGCGTTGCTCGGGCGTCAGCAAGGCCAGATACGACTCGGTCGCCTGGTCCACGTCGAAGCGCGGGCCGGGTCGTGCGGCGTCGGGGATCTGCAGACCCGGCGGAAAGTCGCGGACGATCGGCCCCGCCGCATGCGCATCGCCGAAGCCGATCAGCAACAGCAACGCCAGCAGCAGTGTCTTCATCGCGTCCTCAAGCTTTCGCGTCCTTGTCCTGCTCCGAGAATACCTGCGCGGCGAGATGAAACGCCGAGTTGGCCGCGGGCACGCCGCAATACACCGCGGCTTGCATCAGCGCTTCCTTGATGTCGTCGCGCGTCACGCCGTTGTTGCGCGCCGCGTTCAGATGCAGACGCAATTCTTCGGGCCGGTTGAGTGCCACCATCATCGCGATCGTCAGCAGGGAACGCGTGTGGCGCGTCAGCCCCGGCCGCGTCCACGTCTCGCCCCACGCGGTGCGCGTGATCGCGTCGATGAACTCGCCATTGAAGTCGGTGCGCGACGCGATGCCGCGATCGACGTGCGCATCGCCGAGCACCGAGCGCCGCATCGTCTCGCCGATCGAGCGGCGGCTGCGCTCGGTGACGAGGCCGTCGGTCAGGAAGTGCACGACGGCCGCATTGAACGCGCCGGCCTGCTCGATGTTCGATAGATGCGCCGAGTCGAGCTCGAGGTAGCGCGCGTCGGGGATCGCATCGGCGATCTCGCGACCGAGCGCAGGCGGCGTCGATGGATCGTGCGCGCCGGCGATCACCAGTGTGGGCAGGCGAATCTGCGCGAGATGCTCGCGCAGATCGGCATCGCGAATCGCGGCGCAGTTGGCCGCGTAACCGGCGCTGCTGGTTTCGACCAGCATGCGGCGAATGCGCGCGACCGATTGAGGCGCAATGCCGCGATAGCGCTTGGTGAACCAGCGTTCGACCACGAGGTCGACGATGGGATCGGGAAGTCCCTTCTCGCCGACGCTTCGAATGGAATCGATGCGAGCGTTCCAGAACTCGTCGGTGCCGATCTTCGCGCCCGTGTTGGCAAGCACCATGCGGTCGATGCGCTCGGGCGCGTGATGGGCCAGCCACAACCCCGTGAGCCCACCCATCGACAAGCCGCAGAAATGCACGCGCTCGATGCCGAGATGTTCGAGCAGGGCCAGCGCATCGCCGCCGAGCTGAGCTAGCGTATACGGACCTTCAGGCATCGACGACGCGCCGTGTCCACGCGTGTCGTAGCGGATCACGCAGAAGTTTTCGGTCAGCACGCCGATCTGCGGCGACCACATCTCGAGATCGGTGCCCAGCGAGTTCGACATCAACAACGGCGGCGCATCGTCTGCGCCGTCGATGCGATAGTTCAGTGTGACGTTGTCGAGAGCGAGTGTCGTCATGATCAGACCCGCTCGATCACGAGCGCAATCCCCTGGCCCACGCCGATGCACATCGTGCATAGCGCATAGCGGCCACCGGTCCGATGCAGTTGATACATCGCCGTCGTCACCAGTCGCGCGCCGCTCATGCCGAGAGGATGGCCGAGCGCGATCGCGCCGCCGTTGGGGTTGACGCGCGCGTCGTCGTCGGCGACGTCGAGCTGGCGCAGCACCGCGAGCCCCTGGCTCGCGAACGCCTCGTTGAGTTCGATCACATCCATCTGCGCGATCGTCATACCCAAACGCTTCAGCAATTTTTCGGTCGCGGGCGCCGGACCGATGCCCATCACGCGCGGCGATACGCCCGCGGTGGCCATGCCGACGATGCGAGCCTTGGGTGTCAGACCGTGCGTTTTCCCGGCGTCGCCGCTGGCGATCAAAAGCGCGCACGCGCCGTCGTTCACGCCTGACGCGTTGCCTGCCGTGACCGTGCCGTCGGGCTTGACGATGCCCTTCAATTTCGCAAGCGCCTCGATGCTGGTCGCACGCGGATGCTCGTCGCGATCGACCATGAGCGCGTCGCCTTTTTTCTGCGCGATCGTGACCGGCGTAATCTCTTGCCCGAGCGTGCCGTCGGCCTGCGCGCGCGATGCCTTGGCCTGGCTCGCGAGCGCGAAGCGATCCTGGTCTTCGCGATTGACGCTGTAGTCGGCCGCCACGTTCTCGGCCGTCTCGGGCATCGAGTCCACGCCGTAGCGTTCCTTCATCAGCTTGTTGACGAAGCGCCAGCCGATGGTCGTGTCATAGATCGCGTTGCCGCGCGAGAACGCGCTCTCGGCCTTGGGCATCACGAACGGTGCGCGGCTCATCGACTCGACGCCGCCCGCGATCATCAGAAAATTGTCGCCGGCCGCGATCGAGCGCGCGGCCGTGCCGATCGCATCCATGCCGGATCCGCACAGGCGGTTGATGGTCGCGCCCGGCACATCGACGGGCAGTCCCGCAAGCAGAGACGACATGCGCGCGACGTTGCGATTGTCTTCGCCCGCCTGATTCGCACAGCCGTAGATCACGTCGTCGACCTGACTCCAGTCCAGCGACGCGTTGCGCGTCATCAGCGCCTTGATCGGCACGG
>JBBSEF010000119.1:0-7249 GCA_038240015.1 Burkholderiales bacterium | reverse complement strand
GATCGGCCGGGCAAATTCAGCACGATCACCAGCAGCGCCACGAACCAGATCACGATGAACACGAGCATGATGTTGCGATGACCTTGCGTTGCCGCGCGCGCTTCCTTGAGCAAGGCGTCGCGTTGCTCGTCGGGAAGTTCGCCCAATGCCGGAATCCATCCGAGCCTCCGGCGTTGCTGGCGATCGATCACGTCCGATACTCCGCATTGATCTTCACGTAGTCGTACGAAAAGTCGCAGGTCCACACCACCGTCTTCGCGTCGCCGCGATTGAGTTCGACGCGAATCGCGATTTCGTCCGACTTCATCACGCGTGCGCCGTCTTCTTCGCGATAGCTCGGTGAGCGACGACCCGCGTCGACGACCTTGATCTCGTCATCGCCCGCGGCGAGATGAAGATCGAGCTTCGAGGTATCGAGCGCTTCGACTTTCGCATTGCCGATCGCCATCAACAAGCGGCCCAGATTGGGATCGGAAGCGAACAGCGCGGTCTTGACCAGCGGTGAATTCGCAATAGAGCGCGCCACGCGCAGCGCCTCGGCTTCGTCCTGGGCGCGATCGACGGTGATGGTGATGAACTTGGTCGCGCCCTCGCCATCGCGCGCGATCGCCTGCGCGAGTTGCTGCGCGACCTCGACGATCGCGCCGCGCACGACAGCATAGTGATCGAGGTCGATGTCGCTGATCTCGTCGGCCCCGGCAAGTCCTGTCGCGATCAGCACGAACGAATCGTTGGTCGAGGTATCGCCGTCGACGGTGACGCGGTTGAACGACACATCGGCGACTTCCACGACCAGGCGTTGCAGGCTCGACTGCGCGATATTCGCGTCGGTCGCGATGTAAGCGAGCATCGTCGCCATGTCGGGCTGGAGCATGCCCACGCCCTTCGCGATGCCCGTCACTGTAATGGTCTTGCCGTCCAGCTTCACGGTGCGAGACGCGGCCTTTGCGACCGTGTCGGTGGTCATGATGGCTGCGGCCGCCTCGGCCCACCGATCGGCGCCCAGCGATTCGAACGCGGATGGCAACGCGGCCTCGATCTTCGCAATCGGCAGCGGCTCGAGGATCACGCCGGTCGAGAACGGCAGCACGTCGGCGATCGTGCAACCGACCAGTTGCGCGACCACTTCGCACATGCGCAACGCGCTCGAGACGCCGTCGTCGCCGGTCCCGCAGTTCGCATTGCCGGCATTGACGACGAGCGCGCGTATGCCGGCGCTGCTCGACAGATGGTCGCGGCACACCTGGACCGGCGCTGCCGCGAAGCTGTTCTGCGTGAACACGCCCGCCACGCGGCTTTCGACTGCGAGGCGCATCACCATCAGGTCGCGGCGATCGGCCTTCCTGATGCCCGCTTCGGCGAAGCCGAGTTCCACGCCCGCGATGGGCTTGATGTGAGCGGGGTCGGGAGGTGCGAGGCGAACAGGCATGGGCACGCGCGATGGGTCGACGAAACAGAGGCGGTGCATTGTAGCGGGCGCATCGGTTGGACCAGCCCATGCGACGAATCGACGGATTGCATGCACGAAGGCCGATTGGCGGACTGCGTCGACCGTGTTCTCTCATTAGAATGGCGCCTTTGCAAGTTGGAGAGTTTCATGCGCAACACTTGGCTCGGCGGCGTGGTGATGTCCTTTGCATTGATGTTCGGCTTCGCCAGTCTTGGCCAAGCGCAGACGGTTGCTCCTGCAAATGCGCTGCGACTGCCGCCCGGCATGACGCGCGTGACGCAAGTCGAAGGCATCACCGAATACGCGTTGGGCAACGGCCTGCATGTACTGACCTTGCCCGATGCGTCGAAGCCGACGACCACCGTCAACCTCACCATCAAGGTCGGTTCGCGCATGGAGAACTATGGCGAGACCGGCATGGCGCATCTGCTCGAACACCTGATGTTCAAGGGCACGCCGCACTTTCCCGATCCCAAGAAGGAGATGACCGATCGCGGTCTGCAATGGAACGGTACGACCTCGGACGATCGCACCAATTATTTCGCGAGCATGGCCGAGAACCCGCAGCATCTGGACTTCTATCTGCATTGGCTCGCCGAGGCGCTGACGCAATCGTTCATCGCGAAGAAGGCGCTCGACTCCGAGATGACGGTCGTTCGCAACGAGATGGAACGCGGCGAGAACGATCCGGGCAATGTGCTGTTCAAGAATTTGCGCGCGGCGGCCTTCCATTGGCACAACTATGCGAACAGCCCGATCGGCGCGCGCAGCGACGTCGAGAACGTCGACATCTCGCGACTGCAAGGCTTCTATCGCAAGTACTACCAGCCCGACAACGCGGTGCTGATCGTGGCCGGCAAGTTCGACGAAGCGCGCACGCTCGCACTGATCGCGTCGAGCTTCGGCAAGACCGCCAGACCCAAGCGCGTGATCGAGCCGACCTATACGCTCGACCCGGTGCAGGACGGTGAGCGCACGGTCACGCTGCGGCGGGTGGGCGATACGCCGATCCTGCTTTCGCTCTATCACGTGCCGGCCGGGCCTTCGCCCGACTACGCCGCAGCCGCACTCGCGAGCGTGATGCTGGGCGGGCCCGAGTTCCGTCTCAACAAGGCACTGGTCGAAAAAAATCTGGCGGCCGCGACCTTCGGCGGCTCGCTTGCGCTTGCCGAACCGGGCCTGGCGTATTTCGGCGCGCAGTTGAAGTCCGATCAATCGATCGATGCCGCGCGCGATGCGTTGAACGCCACGGTCGAAGACATAGCCGGCAATCCCTTCACCGCGGCAGAGCTCGATCGCGCGAAGAACATCTATCTGCGCAGCTTCACCCAGACGCTCAACGATCCGCAGCGCGTCGGCCTCGCCTTGTCGGAATACATCGCGCAGGGCGACTGGCGGCTGGGCTTCGATCGCCGCGATCGCGTCAAAGCCGCGACCGTGGCCGACGTCAATCGCGTCGCGAGCGCGTACTTCGTTACCAGCAATCGCACGCTCGGCACCTTCATTCCGAGCCCAACGTCGGTGCGCGCACCCGAGCCGGCCAAGGTCGATGTGGCCTCGGTGATGAAAGACTTCAAGGGCGGCGAAGCGGTGGTCGCCGGAGAGAACTTCGACGCATCGCCCGAGAACATCGACAAGCGCACGAGCATCGCGACCCTTCCGGGCAAGGCCGGCGTGCGTACCGCACTGCTGCCCAAGACCACGCGCGGCAGCAAGGTCGTCGCGCTGATCGACTTGCGATTGGGCGACGAGAAGACGCTGTTCGGCAAGGACGTACTCGGTGCGGGTACTGCGAGCATGTTGTCGCGCGGGACCGAGCGATTGACGCGCGAACAAGTTGCCGCGACCTTCGAACAATTGCAGACGACGTGGGAAGTGGGGGGCGATGCACAGCGCGCCACTCTGCGCCTCGAGACCACCCGGGCCAACCTGGAAGCGTCGATCGCGTTGGCGATCGAAGTGCTGCGCAAGCCGCGCTTCGATGCGGCCCAATTCGAGCAGATGCGCAGCGAGTGGGTCAGCGGCATCGAACAATCGCGCTCCGAACCGCAGGCGCTCTTGCAGCAACGCATCGAGCGTCACGGCAATCCCTATCCAAAGGGCGACGTGCGCTATGCGATGACGTTCGATGAACAGCTCGCAGACATCAAGGCATTGAAGCTCGACGACGTGCGCGCGTTCTACCGCGACTTCTATGGCGCGTCGAACGCGCTCGTCACGGTCGTCGGCGATTTCGATTCGAACACATTGACGCCGCAACTTTCGAGCGGCATCGGCGACTGGACCAGCGCAATGGCGTTCACGCGCGTGCCGCAACCGGCGCTCGACATTCCTGCTGCGCAGTTTCGGATCGAGGTCAAGGACAAGCAGAACGCGGTGGTGGAATCGAAGCTCGAGTTCGCCTTGCGCGAGTCCGACCGCGAGTATCAGGCGTTGCGCCTCGCGGCGCAGGCCTTCGGCGCCGGCGGGACCGGCCGACTCTGGAATCGCGTGCGAGAAAAGGAAGGCCTGTCGTACGGCGTCGGTGCACAACTCACCGGCGGCCAGTTCGATGCCAATTCGAATTGGACCATGTACGCGATCACCGCTCCGCAGAACGCCGACAAGGTCAAGCTCGCGCTCGACGACGAGCTGATGCGCGCGCGCCGCGATGGCTTCACGGCCGATGAGTTGAAGCGCGCCAAGGATGCGATCGCCGCGTCGAACCGACTCGCGCGCGCGCAGGATGCCGCGCTCGCGCGAACTCTGACGTCGTTCGTCGAACGCGGCAAGACCCCGAAGTATTTCGCCGAGCTTGATGCGTTGCGCGCCGAGCTCACGCTCGACGAAGTCAATGCGGCGTTCCGAAAGTATGTGGCGCCCGAAAAGATGGTGTTCGGCGACGCGGGGGATTTTGCGAATGCCAAACCGGCAATCGCGAAAGCGCCGGCGGCGAAGTAGAGCAATGCTTTCCCGAAGGCTGCGGACACATTCCGCTGTCTCCGATGGCTGACGATACGCGGTCAGCCGATATCTGATTCGAAGCAGCCTGCTTGCGGCCGCGCATCGTGTCCCGCAAACTTTTGCCGATAGAGACCCGAGGGCTGTACGGACGCATCCGCGTTGGTCAGCGATTGTCGGTCTCGCCGACGAAAGGTTTCTTGTGCAAACGACACGCATCTCCCGCGCCACGCGCCACGCAGCGGCATTGCCGATCGACCGGGGGGAACGCGCCGCCTGGCCACGTCTGGTTTGCGTCGCGCTTTCCATCGGCTTGTCAGGCGCATGCGGAATCGCCCTCGCGCAATCGACCGACGGTGAGGCGTCGCCATCGCGCGCGCTGCCCGCAACCGATGGGGGGCCGCGATCGTCCCCAGTGCAGGCGCGCGACTTCTCCGCTGATGTGGAGGTGCGCAAGCGCTACGGCATCGCGGCCTTGGAGATCGTCGGCTTCGACGTGCTGGTCAATCTCGTCAATCGCTACGGTTCAGGCAGCAGCGACTACGACAGCAACCTGTCGACCATCAAGCGCAACCTGCACAGCAGCTGGGGCGTGGACAACGACCCGTTTCGCATCAACCAGCTCGGCCATCCTTATCAAGGTTCGATGTACCACGGCTTCGCGCGATCGTCGGGTCTGAACTTCTGGGAGTCGTTCGTCTATACCTTCGCGGGTAGCGCGGCCTGGGAGATCGCAGGAGAGAAGACGCGCCCATCGGGCAACGATCAGGTCGCCAGCGGCGTCGGCGGGGCCTTCCTCGGCGAAGCGCTGTTTCGCATGGCCAGTCTGGTGCTCGAAAACAAAAGCACGCCGAGTTTCTGGCGCGAAGTGGGCGCGGCGGCGATCTCGCCGGCGACCGGCTTCAATCGTCTCGCCTTCGGTCAACGCGACGACACGATCTTCTCGAGCCGCGGCGCCGAGTACTACAGCCGCCTGAACGTCGGCTACAGCCGTTCCGGGGAAGACGACGCGGGCCTGTCGGCCCAACCGGTCAAGCGCAACGAAGCGCAGGCCGAATTCGCGATCGATTACGGCCTGCCCGGCAAGCCGGGCTATGAGTACACGCGCCCGTTCGACCACTTCAGCTTCCAGGCGACCGCTACGAGCGCGAACACATTCGAGAATGTCCTCACACGCGGCTCGCTGTTCGCAAGAGGCTACGAGCTCGGTCGAAACTATCGCGGCGTGGTCGGCCTGTACGGTAGCTACGACTACATCGCGCCCCAGACCTTTCGCGTATCGACGACCGGCTTCTCGCTGGGCACGACCGGACAGTACCGGGCATCGAACGAGATCACGATGCAGGGCACAGCACTCTTCGGTGCCGGCTATGCGGCCGTGGGAACCGTGCGCAGCACCGACGAACGCGACTACCACTACGGTGTGGCCCCGCAGGGTCTGCTCGCGTTTCGGATGATCTACGCGAACCAGTTCTCGCTCGACCTCACCGGCCGCGAATATTTCGTCAGCCGCGTCGCCGCCGCCCAGCGCGGCGGTCACGAGAACATCGCGCGGCTCGACGCGTCGCTGACGATGCGCATCAAGGGACCGCATGCGGTGTCGATCAAATATATCGGCAACCGTCGCGACGTGTCCTATCCGGACATCGGGAGTCGGAAGCAAACGAGGGCGACTATCGGCGTGTTCTATACGCTGCTGGGGCACGATCAGTTCGGGGCGGTGGAATGGTGATGCTTCGCAGAGTCACTTTCCTTGCTGTGCTTCGCGTGAGTTACTTTCTTTGCTTCGCCAAAGAAAGTGACTCTGCGAAGCTACTCATCCAACCCATCCTGCACCTGCTCCGCCGCGCGCAGCACCGCTCGCGCTTTGTTCTCCGTTTCCTGCCATTCGCTTTCGGCCACCGAGTCCGCAACGATGCCGGCTGCCGCCTGCACTGCAAGCATCCCGTTCTTGACGACCCCGGTGCGGATCGCGATCGCGAGATCCATCTCGCCCGAAAAGCTGAGATAACCGCACGCGCCGCCGTAGAGCCCACGCTTGGACGGCTCGAGCTCGTCGATGATTTCCATCGCGCGGACTTTCGGCGCGCCCGACAAGGTGCCTGCGGGAAAGGTCGCCTTCAATACATCCAGCGAGGTCAGGCCGGGCTTCAATCGTCCTTCGACCGACGACACGATGTGCATCACGTGTGAGTACTTCTCGACGGCGAGCTGCTCGGTAACCCTGACGCTGCCGATTTCGGCGACGCGGCCCACGTCGTTGCGCGCGAGGTCGATCAGCATCACGTGCTCTGCAATTTCCTTTGGATCGGACAGGAGTTCTTTCGCGAGAGCCGCGTCCTGTGCCGGTGTCGCGCCGCGCGGTCGCGTGCCGGCGAGCGGTCGGATCGTGACGATGGTGTCTGTACCTTCGGCGCCATTGGGCTTTGCGCGCGCTTCCTGTCGCACGAGAATTTCCGGCGACGATCCGACCACATGAAAGTCGCCGAAGTTGTAGAAGTAGAGATACGGCGACGGGTTCAACGAGCGCAGCGCACGATAGAGCGTCAGCGGCGCATCGCGAAACGGCTTGACGATGCGCTGGCCGATTTGCACCTGCATCACATCGCCGGCCATGATCATCTGCTTCGCCTTCGCGACCGCTGCGAGATAGTCGGCCTTCGCAAAGCCGCGATGCGCGTCGGTTCGCATCGAGGGCTGGCTGTACGGCACATCGACGGGTCGACGCAGCCGTTCGCGCAAATCGCGCAGCCGCGACTTCGCGCGCGCATAGGCTTCGGATTTGGTCGGGTCCGCATACACGATCACGTAGATCTTGCCCGCAAGGTTGTCGACGACGACGACTTCTTCGGTCAACAG
>JBBSEF010000118.1:0-7359 GCA_038240015.1 Burkholderiales bacterium | reverse complement strand
GTGCTTCGATGTCCGCGTCCATCTCCGCTTCGGTCTTCGTTTCGTTCCAATCCTCTTCGCCATAGATCGAAGTCAGCGCATCGGGCGTCAACCCATCGGGCGCGCCGTCGTATACGACGCGACCGGCCTTAAGGCCGATCACGCGCTGCACGAAACGCTGCGCAAGCCGCACGTCGTGAATGTTGATCACGGCCGCGAGCCCGCGCTCGGCGCACAGCTCGGACAACAGCCGCATGATCTGGCGCGAGGTCTTGGGGTCGAGGCTCGCGGTCGGTTCGTCGACGAGCAACAGCTCGGGCGCCTGCATCAAGGCGCGTGCGATGCCCACGCGCTGACGCTGCCCGCCGGAGAGCGCGTCGGCGCGCTTGTCGACGAAGTCGGTGAGCCCCACGCGCTCGAGCAACTCGAACGCGCGAGCGATATCGGTCGATGGAAAGCGCCGGAGAAAACTCTTCCAGAAGCCGACATACCCGAGCCGGCCGGAGAGCGCGTTCTCCATCACTGTCAACCGCTCGACGAGCGCGAACTCCTGAAAGATCATCCCGATGCGACGTCGCGCAAGCCGCAACTCGCGACGGCCGAGCGCGGTCAAGTCAACGTCGTTCAGAAGCACCTGCCCCGAAGACGGCTCGACCAGACGATTGATGCAACGAATCAGTGTGGACTTGCCCGCACCCGAAGGGCCGATCAGTGCGACCACTTGGCCCGACGGCACGTCGATGCTGACGGCGTCGAGCGCCACGGCGTCGGTCCCGTAGCGCTTGGTCAGCTCGACGAGACGCAGCATGGTGACCGGTTGGTTACTTGATGCGCGTCGCGCGCATGCCCATGGCCGTCGCGCTCATTTGCATTCGTACGACACACTCATCGCCGTGTCCACCTTGCGCACCACGTCCCATTGCTGCTGATACGTGATCGGCGCGAATTTCGTCACGCCTTGTTTTCCGAATTCCTTCGAGAGCTCCGAGCCGGCCCAGGGAAACGTGAAGAAAGCCTCCTGCACTTTCTTTGCAAGCTCGGGCTTCAGGTTGTATGCATAGCCATAACCTGTCGTCGGGAAAGTCTGCGACTTGTAGATCGAGACGATCTGCTCTTTCTTCACGACGCCGCGATCGACCATCCTGTGCATCACTTCGTTGGCGATCGCGGCCGCGTCGTAATCCTTGTTCGCGACGCCGAGAATCGAGTTGTCGTGCTTGCCGGAGAACACCGCGTTGTAGTCCTTGCCGGCCTCGAGCTTGTATTCGCTACGCAAGAGCGCGGAGGGCGCCTTGAAGCCCGAGTTCGACGTCTCGGCCGTGAACGCGAGCTTGCGTCCTTTCAGGTCCGCGATCTTCGTGATGCCGCTGCCCGGATACGTGATGATCTCCATCTCATAGCCGAACTGCCCTTCGTTGCCGGCCATGATCGCGAACGGAACGAAGCCCGCGCAGTTCACGGCCAGCGGCGTAGCGCCGGTGTTGAAGCCCGCGACATGCAGGCGTCCTGCGCGCATCGCTTCGATCTGCGCGGCGTTCGATTGCACCGGAAAGAACTGCACCTTCTTGCCGGTGACCGTTTCCATATGTTTGATGAAACCGTCCCACACCTTCGCATAGACGGCCGGATCCTCGACCGGCGTGTACGCGAAGATCAGCGTGGACGGATCGACGAAGTTCTTCGGGTCGGTCGGCGCATCGGCGACCAGGTCTCCGTTCGCGTCCTTGAAGCGCGCTGCGTCGAGCGCGCTTGCGAGTGGGCAGAGCAGGAAGGAAAGACTGACCGCGGCGAACTTGAATCGAAGCGATGGCGTGTTCATGAGGCTCCCCGAATGTGCGCGTGTTGACCGACGCGTACGCTAACAGTGTTCGGGGTCTTTCGTCACCACAGATTCTTCCCATCAATCACCGTGACGGGCGCCTCCGCCGCATCGAAATCATCGAACAGGCGCGCGTTCACGCCGACGCGCCGCGTCGCTTCGAACGAAACGAGCAGGTGCAGCGCGTGAGCTTTTCCGGGATATCTCCATCGATCTCGAATTTCGTTTGCGCGCAGTGACCGCTTCCAGTGATGGTCATCGCGGTGTCCTTTCCTCAAATGGTCGTCGCTATACATGTTGGTCGACGCGCGATCCACTGATTGCTGCGCAAGCGCGACAGATGCACGACGCGCCGCGCTCCGCCTCGCCGATGCGCGACAAGATGTCTGGGCTGAAGGATGCGTCTTCGCACCAGCAGGGCTTGCCGAAGTCGCCGCAAAGCGCGGGCGCGCAGGCGTTGGGGCCGCCGCAAAGGGGGCAGGTGCGATTGGGCAATGGATGCATGTCGAATCGCTTATTTTTGTCCGCCCCTCAGAACCCGAACAAATCACTCGCCTCCGACCTCTCGCACCACCGCGACGGCCCATCCGCCCACGCCAGCAAACTGCATCCAAAGTCCGAGCGCATAACCACTTCGGTATCCGGCTCGACGATGACGAAGCACGCGGGCCCGGCTTGCGCGTCATTGATGGCCACCTGTCCTGCGAGCACGAAGAACTCGGTCAACGCGCTCACGTGAAACGGCGCGATGCGCGTGCCCGGCAAAATCGAAAGAGACACATGGCGATGATCGTCCGCTGCGTCCGCCCCTCCGTGCAGAGCAGTGCGGCCATAGTCGAAGATCATCCGACGCGTCACGCCGGCAGCAGCGGTCGCCACCGCCCGCGTCTGCGCGACGTTGACGCTGATCGTCGGCATCATCTCGGGCGCCGGATTCGCGAACGCGCCGTGACGCGAGCCGTGATGCAACGCGTGCAGCGAGAAGTCCTGCGGGTACAGCACCGGCGCCTCGAGGCGGCTGACCATCGAACACTGCGCGTAGCAGATCGCATCGTGGGTCGAGCCCTGCAGGTTGATGCCGGTGACGCCCTCGCGATAGGTGTCCCAGTAATCGGTGAGCGAGCCGCTCAGCATGGTGCTGGTCGCGACGCCAGTGTGTTGATGCAAGCCGCTGGACACGAGAGCGTCGAATGCGAGCAGGCCGAGGAATGTTCCCTTGGCTTCGTCACCGCGGATCAACTTGTGATGCAGGCCGGGCTTGCCAGCTTCGACCCACGGGGTGCGCGTGGCGTCGTGAACGAAAACGCGAGTTGAAGGCGGGACGACCGTAAAGAATTTTTCCGCGGAGTGCTGCATGATGGATTCCTCGATCGGATGCGGCGAGAGACAACCGTAGCATGACGTCAATCAAGCCGCGCGGAGAAACCTATGTGCCGAAACATCAAGACCCTCTTCAACTTCGAGCCGCCCGCGACCGAACGCGAAATCCGCCACGCGTCGCTGCAGTTCGTGCGCAAGCTGTCCGGCTTCAATGCGCCGTCGAAGACCAACGAGGCGGCCTTCGATCACGCGGTCGATGCCGTCGCGCTGATCGCGAGCCGCCTGATCACGTCACTCGTGACGAACGCTGTTCCGAAGAGTCGCGAGGTCGAAGCCGCGAAGGCGAAGGCGCGTTCGGCGCTGCGCTTCGATGCACCCGCGAGCGGCCGCAGCGGATAAACAATCAGGACGAGCGTCGATTCGTCCAATCGCGCGGATCAATGCGCAAGCGATGCGGCAAGACCCAAATCTTCGGCGGCCGCCAACAAGCGCTTGTCGCGCGTCCAGATCGATCCATGATGAGACAGCGCTGTCGACGCGAGCAGATGGGCATCGACATAGCCGATGCCTTTTCCGAAGAGCCTGTGATGATCGATGAAGGCGAGTACTTCGTCATTCTCGGCAACCGGAGCTTTGGGCAACTGGCGCATCAAGTCGATGATGCTCGTGCGGTCGGTCAGGCTGCCGCAGGCGAGCTCGCCCACCACGAACGGGTGCGTCGCGACTCGACCCCGGTCGAGCAGTTCGGCGAGTGTCGAATCTCCGCGCCGGAAGTGGTCCACCCAGACCGACGTGTCGACCAGAATCACCTCAGCGATTTCCGCGCCGACGCGGCGCCGGCTGCAACGCGGGTTGCGTCCCGCCGAGACGCGCCAACCGCCGAGCACTTTCGCGCTCGATCAATGCGATCAGCGCTTCCCGAATCACCGCCGAGCGCTCGATCGGCCCGGCCAGTTTCGTCGCCTTCGCCAGCAATTCGTCATCGATGTTGAGCGTCGTGCGCATGTCGCGGCCCCGGTGGTTGACAAAGCAGGCATCAATCCTAGCATCGATTGATGCCTCGATTGATACATCCAACCGGGGACTCATACAGTTCGAAAAGAGCCTGCATCGGAGCCTCCGCACCATAGCGACACCTTCGAGGCGTTCATGAATCACCCGGGCCTGCCCTCCACGTTCTGAGCGCGGTCAACCGTCGCGCAAGTCCGGCGTTGTATCCCTATTCGCAGCACGCAGCAACGGATAGGCCGTGCTGCTCCGCGATTCGACTATCGGAGAAATCACATGACCAAGATCATCGCTGCCGTCGCAGCACTCGTACTTTCCAGCGCCGCCTTCGCCCAGGTGGGCACGGCCGTCAAAGAAACCGCCAAGGGCGTCGGCCAGACGGCCCAGCAAGCCGGAGACAACACCAAGGCCGTGGTGAGCACGGAGCCCACCAAGACCATCGACAAGACCAAGGCCAAGATGCACAAGGCGCGCGCCAGGGCGCATTACCACAACGCCAAGGTCGCGACGAAGGAAATCGGCAAGTAAGTAGCCGATTCAGAAGCGCCCCCACCACATTGGTGGCAGCGCTCTGTCGGTCATTCACGAGGCCCTTCGGGGCCTCGTTTCATTGGCGGTGACGCGCTGCGACGCCTTCACCCCATCAGCGTGTCCAGCGTGATCGGCAGCTCACGCACGCGCTTGCCGCACGCGTTGTAGATCGCGTTCGCGACCGCCGCACCCACACCCGTGATGCCGATCTCGCCGATGCCGTGGGCACCCATCGGCGCGCGCGGGTCGGGGATGTCGGTCCAGATCACGTCGATGGCGGGGACGTCCATGTGCACCGGCACGTGGTACTCGGCGAGGCTGGGGTTCATCACGCGGCCGTTGCGCTCGTCGAACTGCGTCTCTTCCATCAACGCGAGCCCGAGGCCCATGACGATGCCGCCACGGAACTGGCTCGCCGCCGTCTTGGCATTGAGAATGCGGCCGCAATCGAACGAACCGAGGAAGCGACCGACGCGCGCCTCGCCGGTCACTGCGTTGACCCGGACCTCGCAGAACTGCGCGCCGAACGAATGCATCGACCAGTGCAGCATCTCCAACGGCTGCGGCGCGGTGCCTTCGACGGTCAGCTCATCCTTCTTGCCGCGGGCCAGCAGCGACGCATAGCTCTCGTGGCGCGTCGGCTCGTCGAACTTGCAGAGCCCGCCGTCGCGGCCTTCGACCTCGTCGGCCTTGAGTCCCTTCAGCGGCGAGTCGCCATCGGCGAGCTTCAGCAGCGCCGCGATCAACTCGGCTTGCGCGGCCATGACCGCCGCGCCGATCGACGCGGTCTGCTGCGATCCACCGGCCAGCACGATGCCGGGAAAGCGCGAGTCGCCGTAGCAGACCTGCACGTGTTCCATCGACAGGCCCAATCGTTCGGCCGCGACCTGGGTCTGCACGGTGGCGGTACCCATGCCCATCTCGTGCGCCGCGATCTCCACTCTCACCGTGACGCCAGCGCTCGCGTCCTTCGACAGGATCATCCGCGCCACGCCGCCAGGCATCCGGTAGTACGGATAGGTCGCTGCGCACAGCCCATGCCGATCAGCCATTCGCCCTCGCGACGCGAACCCGGCACCGGGTTGCGATCCTTCCACCCGAAGCGCTGCGCGCCCGCGCGCCAGGCCTCGACGATGTGTCGCGAGGACCATTCGATTCCGGAGGTCGGATCCTTCGCGGGCTCGTTCCGGATCCGCAGCTCGATCGGGTCCATCCCGAGTTCGACGGCGAGCTCGTCGATCCCGCATTCGAGCCCGAACGTGCCCACCGACTCGCCCGGCGCACGCATGAACGTGTTGGCGAGCATGTCCATCGTGGTCGTCTGCACATCGAGCTTGAAGCTGTCCGCGGCATACGCGTGCCGGGCCGGCAGCATGAACGGCTCGGGCAGATCGTTATGCGCGCTCATCGGCACGGTGCCGGTGTGGATCAGCGCGGTGAGGTGTCCGTCCGCGCGCGCGCCGAGCGCGACGCGTTGCTCGGTGGTGGTACGGCCGCCGACGACGCGATAGACCCCTTCGCGCGACAGCATGATGCGCACCGGCCGACGCGCGAGTTTCGACGCCGCTGCTGCCAGCACCTGGTGCTGCCACAGCGTCTTGCTGCCGAAGCCGCCGCCGACGTACGGCGACGTGATGTGCACCAGCTCCTCCTTCATGCCGAAGATGTGCGCCATCGACCACGCCATGTGCGCCACAGCCTGTGTCGCGTCGTGAATGGTCAGTTCAGCGGCGTCCCCTTCGCCCTTCCACGCTAACGTCGCCGCATGCAGCTCGATCGGGTTGTGGTTGTGACGCGGCGTGGTGTACGTGACGTCGATGCGATGCAGCGCGGCGGCCAGTTTCGCTTCGGCATCCTCGATCTCGAGCTTCAGCGGCTCGCCCCCGAAGTTGCCGGTCTTCGTGCCCTTGGCCTTCGCGGCAGCGAACGACGTGATCGACCGATCCTCGTGATAGGTCGCGGTGATCAGCGACGTCGCGTAGTCTGCCTGCTCCTGCGTCTCTGCGAGCACGAGCGCGATCGGCTCGCCGTTCCAATGAATGCGCCGATCCTGCATGATCGGCAGGTCGTGGCCGCCCGCCGCCTTCGCAGACGACATGAAAACCGGCATCGGCTTCATCTTCGGCGCGTTGCGGTACGTCATCACGAGCACCACGCCCGGTGCCGCCTCGGCCGCAGCGGTGTCGAGCTTGAGGATGCCTCCCTTGGCGATGGTGGAATACGCGAGCGCCGCGTAGACCATGCCGTCCATCGAGAACTCGGCCGCGAAGCGCGCCTGGCCCTGCACCTTTAATGGCCCGTCAAGACGCGACACCGGCGCGCCTATCAGGCCATGCTTGCGGGCGATCATCGGATCGGGCTTGCCGCCCGGCATCCATGCGTCGGGCGCGAGCTCGATTGCCTTCTTCATCACGGTTTGCAGGATGCTGCTCATGTGCTTGCTCCATTCGTGGATTGCCTTGCGAGCGCGCCGAGCACGGCGACGATGGTGCGCTTCGCGAGTTCGATCTTGAAGCCGTTGTGCGCGAGTGGTTTCGCATCGGCCAGTTCCGCTTCAGCTGCGGCGCGGAAGCTGTCCGCGGTCGCGGGCTTGCCCTTCAAGAGTTCTTCGGCCTTCGACGCGCGCCACGGCTTGTGCGCGACGCCGCCGAGCGCGAGCCGCACGTCCTTCACGCTGTCGCCGTCGAGCTCCAGCGCTGCGG
>JBBSEF010000117.1:0-7407 GCA_038240015.1 Burkholderiales bacterium | reverse complement strand
GAGTTCGCATCCGCGCATCGGCCGCTCGCGTGGCATAGCGGCGCGGGCGCCGGCGTCGATAGCGGCATCGATGGCGCGGCGCTCGCCTTCACCGGCTTCGTCGGACTGCCGAGCGCGAGCCGCGCCTCGGCGACCGCGCAATACTTCTACGTCAATGGCAGATACGTGCGCGACAAGCTGCTCAACCACGCGGTTCGCTCGGCCTATCGCGACGTGTTGCACGGGGAACGTCATCCGGTCTACGTGCTCGCACTCGATCTCGACCCGGCAATGGTCGATGTCAACGTGCACCCGTCGAAGATCGAAGTGCGTTTTCGCGAGTCGCGCGGCATTCATCAATTCGTGTTTCATGGGGTCGGCGATGCGCTCGCGCGCAGCGCGGAGCCGGCGGGTTCGCTTCAACCAGCGGCCGGGTTCGAGCGCGGCCCGTCCGACGCTCAACCAGCGCGCGACGCGGCATCGGCTTCATCGAGCACGGCATCGTACGGCGCTTCGCACGCCGCATCTCACACCATCGCGCAACCGCTCGCCGCTTATGGACGCCTGTTCACGGACGGCAATCGCGCGTTCTCGTCTGTCGATGCGATCGCGGCATTCGAGCGTCGGCAATCGGCAACCCGCGTCGACGATCCGAACGACGCGCCGCTCGACGAATCGGGGCTGGGCTTCGCGCTTGCGCAACTACATGGCATCTACATCCTCGCGCAGAACGCACGCGGCCTGGTGCTGGTGGACATGCATGCCGCGCACGAACGCATCCTCTACGAACGCCTGAAGAACAGCCTCGACGCGGGCGCAGTGCCGGTGCAGAGCCTGCTGATTCCGGTGACGTTGCGCGCCGATTCGCGCGAGGTCGGCACGGTCGAAGAAAGCGGCGACGTGTTGAGGTCGCTCGGCTTCGACATCGCCGTGCTGTCGCCGACCACGCTCGTGGTTCGCGCCCTGCCCGCACTGCTCGCGTCCAACGACGACGCAGGCGACGTCGAGACGCTCACGCGCAATGTGCTGCGCGATCTGGAAGCCTTCGGCGCATCGCGCGTGTTGACCGAGCATCGCAACGACTTGCTCGGCACGATGGCGTGCCATCGCGCGGTGCGCGCCAACCGCCGCCTCACGATCGCCGAGATGAATGCGCTGTTGCGTCAGATGGAAAGTACCGAGCGTGCCGATCAATGCAATCACGGCCGTCCGACGTGGACGCAATGGGCGATCGGCGATCTCGACAAACTCTTCATGCGCGGGCGTTGAGTTCGACGATCAACGTGTGATGAGCGTCGGATGATGACGAATGGATAAGCGCGGCACGATGACGAATGGCCGATGAGCGCGGAGCGATGAGCCACACGCGCGCGCCGCTGCTGTGCCTGATGGGTCCGACCGCCTCGGGTAAATCCTCCGCCGCGATGGCACTTGCCAAGCATCTGCCGATCGAGATCGTGAGCGTCGATTCGGCGCAGGTCTATCGCGGCATGGACATCGGCACCGCGAAGCCGACCGCCGCCGAGCGCGCCGCGGTCCCGCATCACCTGATCGACCTGATCGATCCCGCAGAAAGTTATTCGGCCGCGCGCTTCGCGGCCGATGCCGATGCGGCGATCGCGGACATCCGCGCACGAGACCGCGTTCCCGTCCTCGTCGGCGGCACGATGCTGTACTTCAAAGCGCTGCGCGAAGGACTCGACGACATGCCTTCGAGCGACCTTGCGATCCGTGCGGAGATCGAACGGGAAGCCGCAGCAAGCGGTTGGGCGGCGATGCATCGTCAGCTCGCCGAGGTCGATCCGCAGACGGCGGCACGACTCGCACCTCTGGACTCGCAGCGCATCTCGCGTGCACTCGAAGTGTGGCGCGGTTCGGGACGGACGTTGGCCAGCCTGCAGCGAGGACGCGCAGCGCGCGCAAACGATGCGCGATCTCTCGTGGCTATCGCGCTCGAGCCATCGGACCGCAGCGAACTGCACAGCCACATCGCAATGCGCTTCGACACCATGCTGGACGCCGGCTTCGTCGATGAGGTCGCGGGCTTGCATGAACGCGGCGATCTTCACGAGCGCATGGCGTCGATGCGTTGCGTCGGCTATCGACAGGCGTGGGATTTTCTCGAAGGCCGCATCGACCAGAGCACGATGCGCGAAAGCGCCATCGCCGCAACGCGCCAGCTCGCCAAGCGCCAACTCACGTGGCTGCGATCGACTCCCGATCGCCTCGTGATCGACAGTCTTGCGGACGATGCGATCGGACAGGTGTTGAAGATTGCGCTTGATTCGAACCTACAGTCAGACGGCTGGTGAATTGATGCAAATAATCATTTCAATTCCCTCTCATCGGCATCGAGTTAATCGTGCATTAAAACGATGCCGATCGAGATTCGACGATTGCCGATCAAATCGTATTTGCGCCGATCTTCTGTAACGCATCGATCGAAGGCGCAAAGAAATATTCTCCGCCGTTGGTCGTCACGAAATGCTCGACGGTAATGGATGGCTGGCCGGGCTCGAGTTGAAAAGGGCCGCTCGCACTCTGGGCAATGATCGGATCTTCGCCGGGGTTACCGCCGCCCCCAATGGGTGGAAAGGTGCTGGCGTTGACCCAATTCTTTTGAACGAACTCGAATTGATTTTCAATGTCCTTTTGATAGCACTGAAACAGCAGACCGCGAGGATCGGTCGCGCCGCCCGCCTGCGTCGCACCGAACGACCCGCCAAACGGTATTCCGCGCCGCAGGAGCCTATGGGTCTGCGTGTCGCTTTCGCTGTTTCCCTCGTTCGGCGGAGCCAATGTCACTTCGTCGCGCGGGTAGGCCTTGCGAATATGCGCTGCAAGCGGACAGATCGCGCCGCTAGCGTCGTCGTCCTTGAATTCGAAGTTGTTGTTCAGCGTGTCGCTGTCTCCCACGCCGGGCAGCGCAATGTCCGGATCGGTCGGCGACACGGCGAAGGGATCGGGCTGGAATGAGCGCTTTTCAATTGGACATCCGCGCTTGTACCGGCCCACGAGTTTTGCGCCCATCAGATCGGGGTGCAGCCCCTGTGCGGCGGCGAGAGCCCCCACATGTGCGCGGAATCCGGGGACGTCCTGGGCAAGTTTTCTGAACACCAGATACGAACCGTCGACGGTCCACGATGGCCCGGACACGCTGGGCATCCCGGGATTCGTGTTCAGCCCGTCGATATCCGGATCGGCGGTTTCTATCTGGGTCGGGTAACCCAGCACAAACTCACCCGGCCACAGCAGGTCCTGCCCCGGATGGCCTTGATCCGGATTGCCGACCGGGTCATCGGGCAAATTGACTCCGCGGATCCCCGGCTGCGAAACCCCGTCCTTGAAGCCGAAATGCTCGTGGCCGGGTTGCCCCGGCAAATCCATCCGCGTGCGGCCTTCGATGGTGTGCAGCACCTTGACACCGTGGATGAACGTGGCAGACCCCACGATCAGGCTCACGCGCGCGGCGAGCTTGGCTGCGTCGTCGGCGGCGACCACCATGAGTGCGTGCACGTTGGGCGATCCAAATGGCGCTTCCCAATGGCTCGGGTCACTCGCCTCCAAATCGCCGATCACATTTTTTCTCGCGGCCATGCCGGCCTTGAAAGCGGCTGGAAATGACTGCAGATCCGCCGCGGGGATCGCCAGTTTTTTCAGGCCATGAAACGAGATCGCGATATTGGTCCACGCAGCATCGATAAAGAACTCAGGCTGCTTTCCTTCGGCCTTGAGCGCCTTGAACTGGCCGTTGAAACAAAGCACATCCTTGCTACTCGACTTGGCAATACCGACTTCGTTATCGCCATCGCTGATTTCATTGATCCACGCGCGACCGCCGGCCGCGCTCTTGAATTTGAGGAAAATGAATGTCTGAAAATCCTTGTTGAATCCACCCAGAATATTGCCTTGGATATTCTTCAATGCGAGTTTGCCCGGTGCCATGTTGTTTCTCCCTGAATGTATCGAACGGGATGTGCCCACGAAAGCGGGAATGCATCGTGCCCGATGATCGAAATAATGGAGAAAGCATTGGCGTAGGCGTAGTCGAACGACAACGTAAATATTCACGAGGGACTGAGCGATCCTGCCGAAATACTATTTGGCGGCGTTCGCGCTGAACGGGCAACAATCCAATTCAGCATTCCTGTGAAGTGTTGTAGCGTGCAACGAAGTGGCGATCGATGCGCTGCTTCCACCTCCAGACCCACTCGCCTTGCCACGCAAACGGTCCCCAAGCCGCGACCGCGTGTGCGTCGCCACTGCCGATCAACACCAGAATACGTCGCTGCGGCCGGTAGGCTCGCAAGGGCTCGCCGCGCATCGCGGCGCGCAAATTGTGAGCCAGCACAGGACCCATGCGCACCGCATACACCCCGGCCTTCGGAAGCGGCGCGTCCCATTGCGCACAATCGCCGGCGGCAAAAATATTCGGATGAGAGCGCGATCGAAGGTTCGCGTCTATCCGCACGAAGCCGCACCCATCGGTCGCAAGTCCCGATGCAGCGGGCCAGCCATGAGCCTCTGCGCCAGTGGCCCACAACACGGCGTCGGCCGCGAGCGTACGTCCATCGGCCCCGACCACGCGATCGTCTTGCAGTTGCCCTGCGCGAAAATTGTTGACGACGGCGATGTCGTGGCGCGCGAGTTGTCTGCGCAGCCGGCGCGCCGCGCCTCGCGCCATGCCTTGCAAGAGATCATCGCCATCGGTGGCCAACATCAACTGGAAGCGAACGCGCGGCGCTGCCTGCATCAAACGGCGATGCGCGGCCAGCACACTTTCCACTCCCGCCGGGCCGCCTCCGATCATCACGACGCGATAACAGTCGCCGTCTGCGAGTCGGCTCACCGCTTCGAGCAGCGCATCCCAACGTTCATGCAGCGACGCGAGCGGGCGCATCGCCAACACGCGCAGGTGTGCACTCTCAGGCGGGGCAAGCGTCGAGCCGATGTTCAGCGACAGCCAGTCATAGCCGATACGTTCGCCGCCGGCCAGGATCAATTCGGAGCGATCGATGTCGATGCCGACCGCGGTGTCGATTCGCACTCGAGCTCCGGCGCGGCTGCACAGATGCGAGAAATCGAGACAGCATTCATCCCATGCATAGTGTCCGGCGAGCCAGCCCGGCACCATGCCCGAATAGGGCGCCTGGTCTACAGGCGACACCAGCACGATGTCGATGTCTTCGTCGCGGCGCTGTGCGAATTCCAGCAGCACCTGCGCATGGGCGTGTCCGGCGCCGACCACCACCAGCCGCTTCATGGGGTCATGCCACCCACGCATCCGGCACGTGCACCAGATCTTCGGGCTCATCGACATCGTGGACCGACGCAAGCTCGGCCGCATCGACACGCGACGCGCGCAGGCGCTCACGCGTCTGGGTCATGACTTGGGCGGTACCCCACGCGATCTCGTCGAACAGCGTGGACATCGGCCGAGCCAGCCCCACCAGTACATAGCCGCCATCGGCCGCCGTTACGAATACCGCCGCGTGGGTATGCAGCGCCGCTGCTGCATCGCGCAGGCGAGCGGCGTCGAGGCTGGGTGCATCGGTGCCGATCAAGAGAGCATGGCGATGCGCATGAAGGCTGCGAGTCAATGCACGATGCATGCGCGCGCCGAGATCGCCCTCGCCCTGCAAGCTCAGGCTGACGCCGCGCTCGCCTGCGGCGCGCATGAATTCAGGATGCGTCGTGTCGGGTGCGCAGCACAGTTCGACCGGACCGATGCCGGCTTCGATGGCCTGGGTCAATGTTTCGGTCAGCATGCGCGACGACAGGCGTGCGGCCGCTTCGTCGCCCATGACGCGCGCCAGTCGCGTTTTTACGCAGCCGGGCACCGGCGCCTTGGCGAACACGATCAGCGCGCAGTCGTTCTTCATCGCCAGGCCCGCGCGAGTTGGTCTGCGGGCGTGCCGATCCAATACATCAAGCGCAGCCGCCACATCAGAAAAATCGTGCGCCATACGCCGTGCGTGTCCCAGCGCCGTCCGGAGGTCGTGACCCGCTCGTGAAGACACAGCGGCGCCGAACGTGCTTTGAGCCGCGACGACAACTCGATGTCTTCCATCAACGGCTGCGGCGGGTATCCGCCCAATGCAAAAAAATCTTCTCGCCTGACGAACATCGCCTGATCGCCGGTTGCGATGCCGGTCCAGCGCGAGCGCAGATTCATCGCTCGCGCAATCAGAGCGAGCAGCGGCGATCGTCCTTCGATGCGTACATCGAAACGTCCCCACACATGACCAGGCCGCGAGAGTCCCTCGATGATCAGCTCGCCGCCGCGCTCGGGGAGCGCAGTGTCCGCATGCAGGAACAGCAGCGCTTCTGCGCTTGCGACGCGGGCGCCCGCATTCATCTGATGTGCGCGACCGCGCTCGGCGTTCATCAGGAGGTCGGCCAGCGGACGGGCCAGCGCGATCGTGTCGTCGCTGCTGCCGCCATCGACCACGATCACTTCGACGGCCCGCTCGCGCAGACCCTGCAACGCCGTAAGCGCAGCGACGATCCGTTCGGATTCGTTCCACACCGGGATCACGATCGACAGGCGCGGCCGGGATTGCATGATGCGCGGGCCTGTCATCCGCGACGCCACGCGTGATAGCGGGCCGCCCATCGCAACAAGCGTTGCGGCGCATGCGCGCGCTTCCATTCGCCCGCCGCATATTTATTGGCCTCCGACAGCGTCGGATAGACATGAATCGTGCCGAGAATCTTGTTCAGCCCCAAGCCGTGCTTCATCGCCAGCACGAATTCGGCCAGCAGTTCTCCCGCGTGTTCGCCCACGATCACCGCGCCGAGGATCTTGTCCTTGCCGGGTTGCGTCAGCACTTTGACAAAGCCGTGCGCGGCTTCATCGGTGATCGCACGATCGAGCTCGGTCAAATCGTAGCGTGTCACTTCATGGGCTATCTTTTGTTGCTTCGCTTCGTCTTCCGACAGCCCGACTCGCGCGACCTCGGGTGCGGTGAAGGTGCACCACGGGATCACGCGGTCATCGACGCGAAAGCGCTTGAACGAACCGAATAGCGCATTGACCGCCGCGTACCAGGCCTGATGCGCGGCGGTGTGCGTGAACTGCCACGGACCCGCGACATCGCCGCAGGCGTAGATGTTGGGATACAGCGTTTGCAAATAGACATCGGTGTCTATGGTCTTGCTTTTCGAAAGCGGGATGCCGAGTCGTTCCAGCCCATAGCCTTCGGTGCGCGCGATGCGTCCGACAGCGCAGATCAACAGATCGAACGCGATGGGCGATTCCGGATGCGGAGAGTGCATAACGGGCTCGGCCTGTGATCCATGAGCGGCCTGCCTGACGAACAGACGCTTCTCGTCGCCGACGCGTTCACAGCGCACCGCCTCGTGCCCGGTCAGCACCTTGACTCCGTCGGCAGCGAGCGCGTTCGCAATCAGCGCGGACACTTCCGG
>JBBSEF010000116.1:0-7443 GCA_038240015.1 Burkholderiales bacterium | reverse complement strand
GCGCCTGTTGCCCAAAGGCACGCACGACTACCAGCGTTTCATCACGCCTTCGGAGCTTTCGCGTCACGCGCGCGCTGCGGGCCTCACGCTCGACGCGATGATCGGTCTGCACTACAACCCGCTCACGCGCGGCTACTGGCTTGCGCCGAACGTGGATGTGAACTACATGATGACCATGACGCCGACCATGACGCCGACCATGACGCCGACCATGACGCCGACCATGACGCCGGCGATGGCGCTGGCGACGACGCGTGCGGTCACGCGCAGCAGCGACGCGTAATGGCGTCGGGCTTCAACCCCGGTCGATGGCGCGGCATGCTGTTCGATCTCGATGGAACACTCGCCGATACCGCGCCCGATCTCGCGGCTGCGGCCAATGCGATGCGCGTCTCGCGCGGCCTCCCGCCATTCCCATTCGAAGCATTGAGACCGGTCGCGTCGCAGGGCGCACGGGGCCTGCTTCGGGTGGCGTTCGAGAAGACCTCGGACGACGATGACTACGAAGCCCTGCGTGACGAATTTCTCTCCCGCTACGAAGACGCCCTCGCGATTCACACGCGCCTCTTCGACGGCATCGACGTGGTGCTCGATGCGCTCGAAGAACGCGGACTCGCCTGGGGCATCGTGACCAACAAGGCCGCTCGATTCACCCAACCGCTCGCCGAGTATCTCGGACTCGTCCATCGCGCGGGCGCGATCGTGAGCGGCGATACGACGCTGTTCTCGAAGCCGCACCCCGGACCGTTGTTGCATGCGGCCGAGTTGCTCGACCTGCCGCCATCGGAATGCGTCTACGTGGGCGACGATCATCGCGATATCGTCGCGGGGCACGCAGCGGGAATGGACACCATCGCCGCGGCGTGGGGCTATTGCGCTCACAGCGCGCCGACGCAATGGGACGCCGATCTCGTGCTGGCGCGGCCGCGCGACTTGTTGACGCTGTTCTGACGCATCGCGTTGGACGACGCGCGTCCTTATACTGACTGCCGTCGTTCCCGCGCACGCGGGAATCCAGCGTCTTTCGCTGACGCGCCTGGGTCCCTGATTTCGCAGGGACGACGCCGCGAGCGTAGCAGGGGAATCGATGGCAAGCGCCGGCTTCAACCGCAGGCTATGGTTGCGCGTCACGCGCAATGTGGCGATCGGTCTGGTCGCGTTCCTCGTTCTCATCGGTCTGGTCGGTTACTTCGTCGCTCCGGGCCTGATCAAGTCCGCCGCTGAAAACGCCATCGCCGAGCAACTCGGACGCAAGGCGACGATCGCCTCGGTCAAGCTGAACCCCTACGCGCTGTCGGCGACCATCGCCGACTTCAAACTCTACGAGCCGGACGGCACGACCGTTGCCGCCGAGATCGACGAGCTCGTCGCCGACATCTCGTCGGCATCGTTCTACAAGCGCGCACTGGTGTTCGATGAACTGCGCATCGCTCGGCCGCATCTGTTTGTTGCGCGTCTCGCGCCGCAGCGCTTCAGCTTCTCCGACATCGTCGACAAGATTCTCGCGAAGAAAAGCGAGTCGCCCTTCCTCTTCTCGTTGAACAACATCCGTCTCGAAGGCGGAACGATTGCCTTCGACGATCGCGTGACGGGCAAGAAACATCTGATCGACAACCTGCGCATTGGCGTGCCCTTCCTCTCGAACCTTCCATACGACACGGACATCTTCGTGACGCCCGACTTCGCGGCGCGCGTGAACGGCAGCACGATCGAGTTGACCGGCAAGGCACAGCTTTTCTCGAGCACGCGCGAGGCCGCCGTCGAACTCGATATCGACGATATCGATCTGCCGACCTACGTGGATTTCATTCCGCTTCAACTGCGATTCAAGATCGCTTCGGGCAAGCTCGCAGCGAAGCTCGCGTTGCGTTTCAAGGCCGCGAGCAAAGCCGTGGCGAACAAAGGCGTTGCATCCGACAGCAGCGCCCGAACGACGCCGCAGATGCTCGACATCTCGGGACACGTCGCAGTGAAGGATCTGCATCTGACCGATCGCGCCGATCGCAAGGCGATCTCGGCGCGAATGATCGACGCCGACATCGCGAAGTTCGATCCCCTGCAGGGCGACGTGGTTCTGCAACGCGTGACGATCGCCGAGCCGCATGTCGAGGCGACGCGAAGACGCGACGGCAGCATCGATCTGATCGACCTGTTCACGCCGGCGAGCGCCGCACCGGGTTCCGCATCGATCAACCCGGTCTCAATCAAACCAAACGCGGCACCTTCGATCAGCGTCGCGTCGTTCAAGCTCGACAATGGCAGCCTGCGCTTCACCGATCAGATGCTCTCGACGCCGACAGCGACCACGCTGAACAACATTCACCTCGAAGCAAGCGCGTTCAAGTTGCATGGCGAAGCGCCGACGAGCTTCAACCTGGCGCTGTCAGGCGACGACGGTGCGAGCATCGCAACGCAGGGACAGGCGATCGTCGCCAAGCGAAGCGCAACCGGAACCATAGCGATCAAGCAGTTCCGACCGGCGCGCGTCGCGCCCTATCTCGCGTCGTATCTGGTCGCGCGTATCGACGAAGGCAGCATCGACGCGAGCGCGCGCTTTGCCCTCGATGCGTCGGGTCCGCAGCTCGCGGGTCACGTCGATGAACTGACCGTGATGATCGAAAAGCTGCGCACCACCTTGCCGAGCGACAAGGCTGCCCTGATCGGCGCCGATGCCATCGCGCTCGACGGCGGCGCTTTCGACCTCGGCACGCGCGCATTCACGGCCGCATCGCTGAAGCTGACCGCGCCGGTCGTCGCGATCAAGCGTGATGCGAAGGGCAACCTCAATCTGCGCGCCGCGCTGGTCGAGGCCAAGCCGGCCGCCAACCCGCGTGTGCCGCAGGAGAAGGCAGCAGGTGTGGCGGTCGTCCCCGCAACCGCGCCCGCGTTCACCGCGATCGTGAAGACGCTGGTGATCGAGCGCGGCGACGTGAGCTTTGAAGATGCCGCAGCGGCGAGACCTGTGCGGATGCACGCCGCCCCACTGAACCTCAAGGCCGAGAACATTGGCACAAGCGACAGCGTGGTGATTCCTTTCGATCTATCGGCGACTATCGAGCAGCGCGGCAAGCTCGCGGCGAAAGGCAAGGTCGCTGTCTCTCCGCTGATGCTCGATGCGAGCATCGATGCCAATCAGGTCGCCATCGGTTGGGCCGTAGCCTATGCGGGCGACCGGCTGAACGTGAACATCGAAAGCGCCGACCTCAATGCGCGCGGCACGCTGCACGTAGAAGAATCGCGCAAGGCGGGTGCGGCGCAAGGTCCGATGAACATCGTGTACCGCGGATCGGCCGGCATCGCACGCCTGCGCGCGCTCGACAAGGTCACGTCCGAAGAATTCCTGCGCTGGAAGCTGCTCGACATCCCCAAGGTCGATGTGCAGATGCCCGCCAAAGCCGCACCGATCGCAGTCACGCTCGGCAACGTCACGCTGACGGATTTTTATTCGCGCCTGATCGTCAATGCGAACGGACGACTCAACGTGCAGGACGTGATTGCGCAGCCCGGCGAACGACAATCGGTCACGACGCCGGACGCAGCGTCCTCGCCCGCGCCGATCGATGAGAAGCAGGCGATCAGACAGTCCGCCGCGACGATTGCGCCGCCTGCGGCCGGGGCCGCAAGCGCGAGCGCAGCGGAAACCAGACCGATGATCCGTGTTGCAGGCATCAAGCTCATGGCCGGCCGCATCGGCGTCACCGACAATTTCGTCAAGCCCAATTACAGCGCCAATCTCACCGACCTCAACGGCGACATCTCCGCGATCGCATCCAGCGATCCCGCGCCCGCCGCTGTGCACGTGCTCGGCCGAATCGATGGCGACGGTTCACTCGACGTGAGCGGCAAGATCAACCTGTTCGCCCCCTTGGCCTACACCGATATCTCGGCCGAGGCCAAGGACATCGAACTGACACGCTTGTCGCCGTACGCGATCAGGTACGCGGGCTACGCGATCGAACGGGGCAAGCTGTCGATGACGGTCAAGTACCGCATCGAGAACGGCAAGCTCGACGCGCAGAACAAACTCTTTCTGGACCAGCTCACCTTCGGCGACAAGGTCGACAGCCCCACCGCGACTTCGCTGCCGGTACGGCTCGCGGTCTCGCTGCTCAAGAACTCGCGCGGCGAGATCAACCTCAACCTTCCGATCTCGGGCACCTTGTCCGATCCGCAATTCAGCATCGGCGGCGTGATCTGGAATGCGTTTCTCAACATCCTCACGCGTGCAGTATCGGCGCCGTTCTCGTTGATCGCATCGACGGTCGGTGGAGGGGGCGGCACCGAGCAACTCGGCTACGTCGAGTTCGCGCCGGGCGTGAGCGATCTCTCGCCCGATGCGAAGAAAAAACTCGACACGCTCGCCAAGGCGCTTGCGGATCGACCGCAACTGAAGCTCGACATCATCGGACGCATCGATCCGGTGAGCGATCCCGAAGGCATCAAGCGCGACCATCTGCTCGATCGTGTGAAGGACCTGAAGGCGAAGGACTTGTCGAAGTCGGGCGAACCGATCGGACGCAACGACGTGACGATCACACCCGATGACAATGCAAAATATCTCGCGCGCGTTTACGACGACGCCAAGCTGCCCGACAAGCCGCGCAACGTGATCGGCCTCGCGAAGACCTTGCCTTTTGAAGAGATGGAGAAGCTGCTGCTTGCGAACATGAAGCTCGACGCGGACGATCCGCGCTGGCTCGCCGAAGCACGCGCGGACGTCGTACGGCACTACATCGAAGACACCAACAAGATCGATCGCAGCCGCGTGTTTCTCGTGCAGCCTAAGTTGAATTCCCAAAACATCAATGACGGGGGGAAACTGACGCGCGTGGACTTCGCGCTGCATTGAGCTTCACGCGCGCATCGTCCCCTCACGCGCAATCACTCCGCTCTCCAACACATAGCAACGATCGCCGACGAGTTCCGCGAAGCGCGTGTTCTGCTCCGACAACAAGATCGCGGTCCCCTCTCTCTTCAACGCGAGGATCGCGCGCCCCATCTGCTCGGCGATCACCGGCGCGATGCCTTCGGACGGCTCGTCAAGCAAGAGCAGATGCGGGTTGCCCATCAGGGTGCGCGCGACCGCAAGCATCTTCTGCTCGCCGCCGCTCATGTGGCTCGCGAGGCGGTCACCACGATCGGCGAGATTGGGGAACAATTCGAACAACTTCTCGACGGTCCACTCGACCGCGCCTTCGCGCGGCGCTTGCCTTCCGACCTCGAGGTTCTCGCGCACGGTCAGCTCGGTGAAGATGCGGCGATCCTCCGGCACATAGCCCAGACCGCTACGCGCGATGAGATGGGGCAGGGCGCCGACGACGTCGCGGCCCTTGAATCGTATGCGACCCGTCACGCGATCGACGAGGCCGATGATGGCTTTCATCGTCGTCGACTTGCCGGCGCCATTGCCGCCGATCAGTGCGACGACTTCACCGCGCTTCACGTGCACGTCGATATCGAACAGGACGTGCGCGCGGCCGTAGAACGCGTTGAGCTTTTCGACTTCGAGCAAGACGTCGTGGCCGTTCATCTCGACGCTGCTCATGGCAAAGCCTGGTCCCGCGTTTCGTCGAGTAGCGAGCCCGCGCCGAAATACACCGCGTTGACTTTCGCATCGCGGCGAATCGCATCGGGCGCACCTGCTGCGATGACCCGCCCCCGCGCCATCACGATCACGCGATCCGCATAGCCGAACACGGCGTCCATGCTGTGTTCGGTGAAGAGCACAGCGAGGCGCTGGTCGACCACCAGTTGCTTGACGAGCGCCATCATCGACGCGCGTTCCGCGGACGACATGCCTGCGGTCGGTTCGTCCATCAACAGCAAGCGCGGACGACTCGCCAACGCGATCGCCAGTTCCACGCGCTTGATGTCGCCATAGGCGAGCACGCCGCAGGTTCGTTCTGCGGCAGCCGCCATGCCGACGCGATCGAGCAGGTCGAGCGCTTCCTCGCGATGCATGGCGGCAATCGGCTTCCACCATCGATGCAGCTCGCGTTCGCGCGATGCGAGCGCGAGCTGTACGTTCTCGACCGCGGACAAGGACGCGAAGGTCGCTGCGATCTGAAATGTCCGCGCGATGCCTTTCTGCCAGATCGTGCGCGGCGCAAGGCCCGCGGCCTCTGTGCCATCGAACGCTATGCTCCCGGCATCGGGCTTCAACTGTCCGTTCAGCACGTTGAAGCAGGTGGACTTGCCCGCGCCGTTGGGCCCGATCAGCGCGACCATCTCGCCGGCATCGACATCGAACGACACGTCGTCGAGCGCGCGAAAGCCGTCGAAGGCTTTGGCGACATGGGACACGCGAAGCAGCGGCATCGACTGCGTCATCGACTACCTCGCGTTTGAAAACGTTCCCACCCATTGCGCAACGAGCCGACGATGCCCGCAGGAAACAGCAGTACGAGCGCGAGCATCACCGCGCCGAGAGTCGCCTTCCAATACGCCGTGTCGCGCGCGAGCGTGTCCTGCAACCACGTGAAGAGCGCCGCGCCGACCACCGGCCCCATCAAGGTGTCGATGCCGCCCAGGAGCACCATCACGAGCCCGTCGATCGAATGTCCGATGCTCGCCGCTTCTGGCGAGATGCTGCCTTTCGAAAACGCGAATAACGCACCTGCGAGTCCGCAGAACGCACCGGCGATGGCGAACGCGATCCATTGCGTGCGCTTGACGTGGATGCCGATCGCTTCGGCGCGCAACGCCGAATCGCGACTCGCGCGCAACGCGATACCGAAAGGTGCGAACAACATGCGCCACAGGACGATCACGGCGATCGCGCATGCGGACAACACCAGCAGGTAATACGCGCCGGCCGATGACCACCACGGCGACGGCCATACGCCGACGAGACCGTTGCTGCCGCCGGTGAGATCATCCCATTGATAGAGAATCGACCACACGATCTGCGCGAACGCGAGCGTGAGCATAGCCAGATAGATGCCTGACAGCCGCACCGAGAACCAGCCGAAGACCACCGCGCCGATCAACGCGACCAAGGGCGCGAGCAACAACGCGCCTTCCATCGGCATACCGGCGCGTGTCGCGAACAACGCAGCCGCATAAGCGCCCAGACCGAAGTACGCCGCGTGCCCGAAGGAATGCATGCCGCCCGGTCCCATCACGACATGCAGGCTGACCGCGAACAACGCCGCGATCAGCATTTCGATGCCGAGCACGAGCGCATACGGAAAGGCGTTCGACACGAGCTGCAGCAACGCGAGCAGCGTCAAGCCGACGGCGATCGCGATGCGCGCGCGCCGGCCCGGCGCGCGGAGCGGCCGCTGCATGGCGACCGCACGTCGCGCGTCGGTCTGCGGTTTGCCGAACAGACCCCAGGGACGCACCGTGAGCACGATCGCCATCACGATAAACTCGACGACGAGCGTGAGCCGGGACAACGGCATGACCACATCACCGATCGAGACCTGGCCGATGGCGATG
>JBBSEF010000115.1:0-7469 GCA_038240015.1 Burkholderiales bacterium | reverse complement strand
TTGCCGTTGACGCCGCCGGCGGCGTTGACTTCATCGAGCGCAAGCTGAAAGCCGTTCTTGATCGCGACGCCGTACTGCGCAGCGCCCCCCGACAGCGCTTCGGCCGCGCCGAGCTTGATGTCGGCGGCGTGCGCGGGCAGGCTGAACGCGCACGCGGCGAGGGCGAGGGCGACCGACGAGAGTCGTGTGCCGATCGAAAGTTTGTTCATCGAGGTCTCCTTGAAATCGTATGCTTCAGAAAAAGCAGGTACGCGCGTGTGTGCGCGGCGAAGGCCGCGCGACATAGCCGCAAAGAGTAACCCGATCCGGGCGCCCGGCGGACGGGCGCACCCTGCGGAGAAACCCGAAGCGCGCTCGCGCGCTTTTTGCTATGGCTTCAGGAGACGAGCGCCGTCAACTTTAGAAGCGCACCTGCGCGCGAGCGCCGCTAACAGGCGGCAATGCGCAAGGGCCTTCCGTGCGACGGCGCCGCACTCGGCTCGACCGTGTACGTCGCGTCGAAGTCATTCGACGGACCGAGGCCGATGCGCGGCCTGCCCGCTTCTGCGCCGAGGTACTCGAAGAATTGGTCAGCAGGCATCGGCCGCGCAAACAGGTAGCCCTGCGCGGCGTCGCATCGAAGCCCCCGCAGATGCTGCAGGACGCTCGCACTTTCGACCCCCTCGGCGATCGTCTTGAGGTTCAGACCGCGCGCCATCTGCACGAGGGCGCCGACGATGGCCGCGTTCTCGGGATCGGTGGCCACATCGTGAATGAACGACTGGTCGATCTTCAGTTTGTCGAAAGCGAAGCGCTTCAGATAAGAGAGGCTCGAATAGCCGGTTCCGAAGTCGTCGATGGAAAGCTTGACACCGAGCATCTTCAATTTCTTCACGGTGGCGAGAACGTTCTCGACGTTCTGTATGAGGATCGACTCGGTCAATTCGAGTTCCAGCCAGCCCGCATCGAGTCCCGATGCGTCGAGCGCACGACGCACGGTGAGCTCTACGTCGCCGCGTCCGAATTGGGCCGCCGAAAGATTGACCGCGATCGACAGCGGCGGCAGCCCCGCTTTCTGCCAGGCCGTCGCCTGCCGACAGGCCTCGTGCAACACCCACTCGCCGATCGGCACGATCAGTCCGCTTTCCTCCGCGATCGGGATGAAACGGCCGGGAGAAACCAGGCCAAACTCGGGATGATTCCAGCGGATGAGCGCCTCCGCGCCCACCACCAAGCCGCTGGCCAGATCGATTTGCGGCTGGTAGTGCAAGACGAATTCGCTGCGTTCGATCGCCAGGCGCAGGCCTTTCCTCAGGTGCAGATGCTCGGCCGCGTCCACATTCATGTGTTCGCTGAAGAAGCGGTAGGTGTTGCGTCCCGCGCTCTTCGCCTGGTACATCGCGATGTCGGCCTTCTTCAACAGGCTGTTGAAGTCCTGTCCATCGTCAGGATAAAGAGAGATACCCACCGAGAACGATGTCGAGATCTCGTGTCCGTCGGCCAGGCACGGGAGTCGAAACTTTTGCATCAGCCGGTCGACGAACAGACTGGCAGCCTCTGCATCGGCGAGCGCATTGAACACGATCAGAAACTCGTCGCCGCCTTGACGGCTGACGGTGTCGGTCTCACGGACGCATTCGCGCAGTCGGTTGGCGACGGCCTGCAGCATCGCGTCGCCGACCAAGTGGCCGAGCGAGTCGTTGATGCTTTTGAAGTTGTCGAGGTCGAGAAAAAGCAACGCGACCTTCGAGCGGGTCCGATTCGCGTCCGCGATTGCCTGCTCGAACCGGGACTGCAGCACGAGGCGATTGGGCAAGCCGGTCAGCGGATCGTGATGAGCGAGGTATTCGATCTGCTGTTGATTGGCGCGTCGCTCGGTCATGTCGCGAATCGCTACGGCCACCAGGCCACCCTGCTCGGTGTCGATCGGGCTCACGCTGATGCCGATCGGAAATTCGCGACCTGCCTTGGTCATCGCCCAGACGTCGCGATCCTTGCCGAGCTCCTGGATCGAGTGCGCGGTCGCCGACGGCAACGTGAGCTGCAGCCCCCGGTACCGCGCCGCCAGCAGCAGGTCGATCGGCTGACCGATCAGTTCCGCCTGTGCGTAGCCGAACATCGACTCGGCCTGTCGATTGACGATCGCGATCACTTCGTTCGCATCGGCGATGACGAGCGCATCGGGCGAGGACTCGAGCAGGGTACGGAACTTCCGTTCCTGGATGCCGAGGGCCTGGACGACGGCTTCGCGGCGTCTCCACGAGCGAAGCATCAGCGTCGTGAACCACAGCGTCACCAGGACAAAGGCCGCCACCAGCGCGACCGCGATGAACGATTCGTTTTGCCAGTCGGCGAGGTAGTCGGCGGTGCCCAGGCCGACCACGATGTACATCGGGTATGTGGCGACGCGGCGAAACGAGATCGTCCGCATGATGCGGTCGGAACCGGCCCGTACGGTGTAGGTGCCCGCGGCATCGCCGGCCCTGATCGCATCCCCCATCTCGGGCGACACGGCCTTGTTTCCCACATCCTTGCCGATCGATGCGATCGGCGGGTTGCGCACGATCAGGCCGAGCTCCGAATCACGCAGTACCACGACGCCGTGGCGGCCCACGTCGAGAGCGGAGAATTTGTCGGCGAAATGTTGTAGCGCGATGGTGGCGTAAACGACACCGTTGAACGAGCCGTCGGCCCGGTTGAGCCGGCGGGCGAAAACGATTTCCCACTCGCCGCTGACGCGACTCACGAGGGGCTTGGAGATGACGAGCGCGGCGCGAGGGTTGCCGGCCAGTTGCAGGTAGTACTCGCGGTTGGCCAGGTTCGCGCGGGTTCCCTTGCTCAGGCCGTAGCCGTGATTGACGTCGCCGCGCGCATTGGTGGTCCTCAGGCCGTGCAGCTCGGGAAGACGCGAGCTGAGCCGATTGATGAATTGGTCGAGGTCGGGGTCGTCGCCATCGGCATCGGGATGCGCACGCGCGATCTCGTCGGCAACGGCGAGAAGGATCAGGTCGATCTTGTCGATCGTCGCGCCGAGGTCGCGTTCGAGCACGACGGCCAGGTTCTTCGACGCGGTCGCCGCGCGTTCCTCGTGACGAGCGCGGCTTTGCATCAGAGCCAGCGCTGCAAGAACCAGCACGATGTCGTTGATCAGAACGATCCCGGCCGTGAATCGAACGATGAATCGAGTCGGCGAATGGGGAGCGCCCGCTTGCGGCGGTCGTGGACTGACCGATGGCTCGGCGGTGAATGCGGCTTCGATCATTTGCTGCGGTGGCGCCTTCGAGAAATCAGGATCGCGCCCGACCCGCAGCGCGGCGTCGCGCGGCCATGGGGAATTGCGATAGACGATGCTTCGACAGCGCTGCGATTAACTGAAGCAGGTCGGACGGGAAAATTTGATTTCCCGAATTTCCTGCATCGCTTCTTCGCGCCCGCCGGTCATACGGGACCGAAGAAGATGCCTCGGAGCGGGGTCAGCTTCCCGCGACCGTCATCGCCTCGATCAACATCGACCCGGTGCGTTTGCTGCCCCTCAACTCATCGTTGCCCACCGCGACGATACGTCCGAACATCTCGAGCAGGTTGCCTGCGATCGTCACCTCTTCGACGGGATACGCGATGCGGCCACTCTCGACCCAATAGCCGCTCGCGCCCCGCGAGTAGTCGCCGGTGAGGCCATTGACGCCCTGGCCCATGAGGTCGGTCACGAGCAGACCCGTGCCGAGTTTCTCGAGCATCGCTTCGAAGTCGTCGCCCCGTTTGGTCTTCCGGCTCTTGATCGACAGGTTGTGCGAGCCGCCGCCGTTGCCCGTCGGTTGCATGTCGAGCTTGCGAGCCGAGTAGGTGCCGAGGAACCAGCCGGTCAACACGCCGCCTTCGACCACGGTGCGTTTTTGCGTCGCGACGCCATCGTCGTCGAACGATCCGCTCGCCATACCCTTCATCACGAACGGGTCGTCGACGATGTCGATGTGATCGGCAAAGACTTTCGTGCCGAGCTTGCCGATCAGGAACGACGACGCGCGATACAGCGATCGCCCACTCGCGGCCTGCACGTACGAGCCGAGCAGGCCGGCTGCGAGCGGCGCCTCGAACAACACCGGCACCGTGCAGGTGGCGATCTTGCGCGCGCCCAGGCGCGAGAGCGCGCGCTCGGCCGCGTAGCGTCCGACCGATTCGGGCGAAGGCAGATCGGCCGGGTCGCGCCGCGAGACATACCACTCGTCGCGCTGCATGCCGTCGCGCCCGCGGCTCGCGATCGGCGCGACCGTGATGCTGTGATACGAATGCGCATGGCCGCCGATGAAGCCGCGCGAATTCGCCGAGACGAAGCGGCCGTGTTGCAGCGACACGTTGCCGCCATCCGAGTTGCGGATCAGCGGACTGGTTTCGAGCGCCGCGGCTTCGGCGCGCCGCGCGATCTCGGCCGTGGCATCGGCCTCGATGTTCCAGGGGTGATAGAGATCGAAATCGCGTAGCTCGCGTGCGTACCAAGCGTCATCGGGCAAGGCCGCCGCCTCATCGACCGCCGTGAAGCGCGCGATGTGATACGCGGCTTCGACCGCGTCGCGTAAGGCTTGCGGCGAGAGGTCGGAGGTACTCGCGTTGCCGCGCCGCACGTCTTTGCTGCCGCCGAGAAACACCGTGACGCCGACGCCCTTGTCGCGGTTCTGCTCGATGGTTTCGATGCGCCCACGGCGCACATTGACCGTGAGGCCGTTGCCTTCGTCGACATCGACCGCGCAATCGGAGGCGCCGATTTTCTTGGCGTGCGCGAGCACGTCGTGCGCGATCTCGCGCAGGGCTTCGTCGCTACGCAAGGGATAGAGGGCCGCGTCCGAATGGCCGCCATTGGGATGCGACGTTTGCACGGATGCGTCCCGTCGCGATTGCGTTGCTCGAGTCATGGGAGAGACGACGATTGCCGTCGAAGATAAAAGCGGATGCCTGCGGTCGGAGCCGCTGCCGTTCGAGCTTGGTTCGAGGCTTGGTTCGAGGCTTGCTTCGGGAGCTTGCTTCGAGGGCTTGCTTCGAGGGCTTGCTTCGGGGCTCGCGCAGACGGGCTTTATGATAGCAGCCGTCCTTCACCTGTTGCTTCGTCATCCCTCTCCATGAATCGTGCTCCATCCCAAGCGACTGCCGATGCCCGCATCGTCGATGAACTGGCCGAAGAAGAAGCCGCCGCCGCCCGAGTCAGCAAGTCCCAGAAAAAGCGCGACATGACCGCGCTGCAGAAACTGGGCGAGGAACTGGTCGAGCAATCGAACGAGCGGCTCGAGCGAGTCGAGCTTCCCGAAACGCTGCGCGACGCGATCCACGACGCGCAGAAAATTCGCGATCACGAAGGCCGGCGCAGGCAGATGCAATACATCGGCCGCCTGATGCGCGATGTCGAGATCGAACCGATACGCGAGGCGCTCGATGCCTGGGCCGGCGCGTCGCGCGCCGAGACCGCGACGCTGCATGCGATCGAGCGCTGGCGCGAGCGCCTGCTCGTCGACGATCTTGCATTGACCGACTTCGCGGCCGCACACAGCGCCGCGCTGAACCCCGACACCCTGCAGCAACTGCGCGCAGCGATCCGCATGAGCCGCAAGGAGAAGAGCGAAGGCAAGCCGCCGAAGCACTTCCGTGAGTTGTTTCGGCTGGTGCGGGATGTACTGGTATGATTTGTTGTCATACCCAAGGAGCGATAAATGAGCACCGTCAAAGTCGCAATTACGCTTGACAGGGAAACCTTGAGCCATGTCGACAGCCTGGTTTCCAGGAGCGTTTTCCCCAGTCGCAGCCGAGCGATTCAGTTGGCCCTATCCGAGAAACTCGCTCGAATGGGGCGTAGCCGCCTGGCGTCGGAGTGCGCGAAGCTCGATCCGAAGTTTGAAAGGGCTCTTGCCGATGAAGGTTTGGGCAAGGAGTTGGAAGCGTGGCCCGAATACTGAGGGGCGAAATTCGTTGGGCTGACCTCAATCCTGTGCGCGGCCGTGAGCAAGCTGGCTTGCGTCCCGCGATGATTCTCAGCCATGACGTGTTCAACGAGCGCTCGGGTACGGTCATCGCGGTAGCGTTGACCAGCCAGCCGCAACGGGCCGGCTTTCCGCTTACGCACGAACTTCGATCTTCGAAACTCCACAAGCAATCCTGGGTGAAGATCAGTCAGATACGAACTCTTTCCGTCGAACGCATTGGCGCAAGGCTGGGACGCGCTACACCCGAAGACCTCGCGTTGATCGTCGAAGGCCTCAATGAAATTATCGGAGCCTGACTGCGTATTGCGGCGATCCGCCCGCGATTGCTGAATTCAAGTGCAGGAAGCAGGTAAAGAGAGAAATGAAGTCAACGACCTTCGATGAAACCGCCGATCGTCCTCTTCGTATCGGCCTGGTATCGGCGAGCGATCGCGCGGCCAGCGGCGTCTATGCGGACCAGGGCATCCCTGCGCTCGCCGAATGGTTCGCGCGCGCATTGACCACGCCGCATCACATCGAGTCGCGGCTCGTGCCCGACGAAGGTCCGCTGATCGAAGCCGCGTTGATCGAACTCGTCGACGAACTGCTTTGCGATCTGATCGTCACCACCGGCGGCACCGGACCCGCGCGTCGAGACGTCACGCCCGAAGCGACGCTGGCCGTCGCGACGCGCGAGATGCCGGGCTTCGGCGAACAGATGCGCCGCATCAGCCTCGAGTTCGTGCCCACGGCCGTGCTGTCGCGGCAGGTCGCTGCGATCCGCGAGATCGGCGACATCGAAGGTCATCATCATGCGGCGCTGATCATCAATCTGCCGGGACAGCCCAAGGCGATCAGGGAGACGCTCGAAGGACTGAAGGATTCCGAGGGGAAGCAGATCGTCCCCGGCATCTTCGCCGCGGTCCCGTATTGCATCGACCTGATCGGCGGGCCCTACATCGAGACCGATGCAGCGATCGTCAAGATATTCCGACCCCAATCCGCATTGAAAAAAACATGAGCCCGCATTTTCAAAATCCGCCGCAGCCGACGCCGCAACCGACCTTGGACACGATCGAACGCGAGACCGCGCCCCATCCCGACGCGGCCGTCATCTGGATGCATGGTCTGGGCGCCGATGCCAACGACTTCGTGCCGCTCGTGCCGGAACTCGATCTGCGTTCCGAATTGCGGAACGGCGGCAGCGGCAGCTCGCTCGCGATCCGCTTCGTCTTTCCGAATGCGCCGGTGATGCCGGTCACCATCAACGGCGGCATGACGATGCGCGCGTGGTACGACATCCTGCATCTCGATCTGGGTGGCGCAGGCACGAGCGGCATACCGCGCGAAGACGAGAAGGGTTTGCGCGCGTCGCAGGCGATGGTGGAAGAACTGATCGCGGCGCAGGTCGCGAAAGGCATCCCCACGGAACGCATCCTGCTCGCGGGTTTTTCGCAAGGCGCGGCGGTGACGCTGATGACGGGTCTTCGGCATCCGTCGAAACTCGCGGGACTGATCGTCCTGTCGGGCTATCTGCCGCTCGCC
>JBBSEF010000114.1:0-7555 GCA_038240015.1 Burkholderiales bacterium | reverse complement strand
GCGGTCGTGAACGGCAGGCGATGCTTGATCGCATGGGCGCGCGCGGCGATGCCGAGCGGACCCTCGGTGGCGACGTGAATCGCATCGGGCTTGGCGTCGGCGATGCGCTGGTTGACGCGGCGTTTCGGAAAAATGGACAGACGGATTTCGGGATAGGTCGGGCACGGCACTGTGCGAAATTCCTGCGGCGTCAACAGATCGACGTCGTGTCCCATCTTTTCCAGTTCGTTGCGCGTCGACTTCAGCGTGCGGACCACACCGTTGACTTGCGGGTCCCACGCGTCGGTGACGATGAGAATCTTCATCGCGCGGCCGCCGACAGCAAGGCGCTTGCGCCGCGCAAGCGATCGCGCGGCGCTTTCCATTCGACGATCTCGAGTTGCCCTGCGTAGTCTTCGACGAGGGCGGTCAGGCTCTCGACCCAGTCGCCATCATTGCAATAGAGCACGCCGTCGATCATGCGAATCTCCGCCTTGTGGATGTGGCCGCAAACCACGCCGTCGAAACCGCGGCGCCGTGCTTCGTTGACGAGCGCGTGCTCGAAGTCGCCGATGAAGGCGACGGCGTTCTTGACCTTGTGCTTCAGGTATTGCGACAGCGACCAGTAGCCGAAACCCAGGCGCACGCGCACGCGGTTGAACCAGTGGTTCAGCGCCAGGATCAAGGTGTAGAGCGAGTCGCCGAGATGCGCGAGCCACTTCGCCTGCTGGATCACGCCATCGAAGAGGTCGCCGTGCGTGACCAGCAGGCGCCTGCCGTCGGCAGTGATGTGGGTCGCTTCGTACATGACGTCAATGCCGCCGAACGCGTGTTCGATATAGCCGCGCGCGAACTCGTCGTGATTGCCGGGCACGTAGATGACGCGCGTACCCTTGCGCGCCTTGCGCAGGATTTTCTGGACGACGTCGTTATGCGACTGCCGCCAGGTCCACCCCTTCTTCAGTTGCCAGCCATCGATGATGTCGCCGACCAGATAGAGCGTGTCGGACTCGGTGGACTTGAGAAAGTCGAGCAGGAAGTCGGCTTTGCATCCGGCCGTGCCCAGATGCACGTCGGAGATCCAGATGGTTCGATAGCGACGCGACGGCGCTTCGTCTTGCGTTTGATCCGAAGGCAGCGAGGCAAGGATTGCGGAGGTGAGCGAGGATTTCAGCGGAGCGTTCATGCTGAGCCCGCATTCAATCGGCTGTTGATGACACTGCGATGAATTGTTGTTTTCGGCTCAATGACGTGGCGATCGTGCGCCCATGGCCACGTTGCGAATCCGCCTCGCACGACGTGCAGGACGCGCGGTGCGTGATAGACTTCCGCCTCTTTTTGCAGGCGCGTAGCTCAGCTGGTTAGAGCACCACCTTGACATGGTGGGGGTCGTTGGTTCGAGTCCAATCGCGCCTACCAGGATTTCGGAATCAGCAGTTTCAACCAGGCACGCGAAAGGGCCGGGCGAGAGCCGACCATGGTTATGTCACCGCGAACGCAGGGCCCCTCCATCGAATAAGCAGCCGCATGCCGGCGCCGATCGCATCGATCGCGCGCCCCGATGAAAAGCGCGGCTGTCCGCGCTTTTTTATTTTGCGATCTCGTTTTGGAATTCGCCATGCTCAACATCAAACTCCCTGACGGATCGATACGCGCGTTCGATCATCCGGTCACTGTCGCGGATGTCGCGGCCTCGATCGGCCCGGGTCTCGCGAAAGCCGCGCTCGGCGGCAAGATCAAGTTTTCCGACGGCGGCGCCGCGTCCGAGCGCCTGGTCGATACGTCCGCGACCATAGCTCATGACGCCGAGCTTGCGATCGTCACGGCCAAGGATGCCGATGGCCTCGACCTGATTCGTCATTCGACCGCGCATCTGCTGGCCGACGCGGTCAAGGAGTTGTTCCCCGACGCGCAGGTGACGATCGGCCCGGTGATCGACAACGGCTTCTACTACGACTTCTCCTACAAACGTCCCTTCACGCCCGAAGACCTCGCGGCGATCGAGAAGCGCATGGCCGAGATCGTCAAGCGCGACATTCCCGTCAAGCGCGAAGTGTGGAAGCGAGACGATGCGGTCGCGTTCTTCAAATCGATCGGCGAGGACTACAAGGCCGAGATCATCGCCGCGATTCCCGCCGATCAGGACATCTCGCTCTATCGCCAGGGCGACTTCATCGATCTGTGCCGCGGACCTCACGTGCCGTCTACAGGCAAGCTCAAGGTCTTCAAGCTGATGAAGGTCGCGGGCGCGTATTGGCGCGGCGATTCGAACAACGAGATGCTTCAGCGTATCTACGGCACGGCGTGGGCGACCAAGGAGGAGCAGGACGGTTATCTGCGCATGCTCGAAGAAGCAGAGAAGCGCGACCATCGCAAACTCGGTCGCACGCTCGATCTTTTTCACATGCAGGAAGAAGCCCCGGGCCTCGTGTTCTGGCATCCGAAGGGATGGACGATCTGGCAGCAGGTCGAGGCATATATGCGTGCGGTCTATCGCGACAACGGCTATCAGGAAGTCAAGGGTCCGCAGATTCTCGATCGCGCGCTGTGGAAGAAGACCGGGCATTGGGACCATTACAAGGACAACATGTTCTTCACGGAGTCCGAGAACCGGACCTACGCGTTGAAGCCGATGAACTGTCCGGGGCACGTGCAGATCTTCAACATGGGTCTGCGCAGTTATCGCGATCTTCCGTTGCGCTATGGCGAGTTCGGGCAATGCCATCGCAACGAACCTTCGGGCGGTCTTCACGGCCTTATGCGCGTGCGCGGCTTCACGCAGGACGACGGCCACATCTTCTGCACCGAGGATCAGATCCTCGAAGAGTGCGTCGCTTACACCGCGCTGTTGCGCCGCGTGTATGCGGACTTCGGATTCAACGAGATCATCTACAAGGTCGCGACCCGACCCGACAAGCGCATCGGCGATGACGAAGTGTGGGACAAGGCCGAGTACGCGCTGATGGAATCGCTGCGCGCGTCGGGTTGCGAGTTCACCATCTCACCGGGCGAGGGCGCCTTCTATGGTCCGAAGATCGAATACCAGTTGAAGGACTCGCTCGGCCGTCAATGGCAATGCGGCACGATGCAGGTGGATTTCTCGATGCCCGGTCTGCTCGGCGCCGAGTACGTCGCCGAAGACAACACGCGCCGCGTGCCGGTGATGCTGCATCGAGCGATCCTCGGATCGCTCGAGCGTTTCATCGGCATGTTGATCGAACATTTCGCAGGCGCCATGCCGGCGTGGCTCGCGCCCGTGCAGGTGGTGATCTGCAATATCTCGGACGCGCAATCGGCTTACGCCGAGAGCGTTGCATTAGCGTTGCAAAAACAAGGCTTTAGAGTTCACGCCGATTTGCGAAACGAGAAGATCACATATAAAATACGCGAGCACAGCGTGCAGAAGCTTCCGTACATCCTCGTCATCGGGGACAAGGAGATGCAGGCTGGCACAGTGGCCGTGCGTGCCCGCGGGGGTGTGGACATGGGGGTGATGCCCCACGCCGAGTTCGGCAAGCGACTGGCTTCAGAGGTCGCCTCAATGACGAACTACGGGACCAACAACCCCACCGCGTGAAGCGCACGGTTTCTTTTTCCCTCATCCATCACGGAGATATGCAATCGCTACAGATAAATCGCAGCATCGCCTGAACGGCGAGATCAATGTGCCTGAAGTACGCCTGGTCGGCGTGAACAATGAACCGTTAGGCGTCGTGAGCATTCCCGATGCGATGCGGATGGCGGAGGAGGCTGAAGTCGATCTCGTCGAGATCGCGCCGCAGGCCGAGCCGCCCGTATGCCGCTTGATGGATTACGGCAAGTTCAAATACCAAGAGCAGAAGAAGGCACACGACGCGCGGCAAAAGCAGAAGATCATCCAGGTCAAGGAAGTCAAGTTCAGGCCGGGTACCGATGATGGCGACTACAACATCAAGGTGCGCAATCTGACGCGTTTCCTTGAAGAAGGCGACAAGACCAAGGTCACGTTGCGCTTCCGGGGTCGCGAGATGGCGCACCAGGAAATCGGCCAGCGCTTGCTCGAGAAGGTCAAGGCAGACCTCGAGCCGGTGGGAATCGTCGAGCAGTTTCCAAAGATGGAAGGCCGTCAGATGGTGATGGTGATCGGACCGAAGAAGAAGAAGTGATCCTCGCGAAAGCGGGTGACGATGCGGGGCGGCAGCACGGCTTGCCCGCATCGATAACAAGTGTCGTCAGGTTTCAAGCGTCGCATCGCGACCACCTTCCGACATCCAATAGGAGTGGTATGTCATGCCCAAGATGAAGACCAAGAAAAGCGCTGCGAAGCGCTTCGTGGTGCGAGCAGGCGGAACCGTCAAGCGCGGTCAGGCCTTCAAGCGCCACATCCTCACCAAGAAGTCCACCAAGACCAAGCGTCAGCTTCGTGGTTCGACCGCTGTTCATGAATCCAACATGAACAGTGTTCGCGCCATGATGCCGTACGCCTGACCCACCGACCCAAGGAGAAACGACATGCCTAGAGTCAAACGTGGAGTCACGGCGCACGCGCGCCACAAGAAGGTCATCGACGCCGCCAAGGGTTTTCGCGGCCGTCGCAGTACCGTCTTTCGCATCGCCAAAGAGGCGGTCATGCGCGCCGGGCAATATGCCTATCGTGATCGCCGCAACAAGAAGCGTGTCTTTCGCGCTTTGTGGATCACACGCATCAATGCGGCGTGCCGCGAGCACGATATGACCTACAGCGTATTCATCGCCGGCTTGAAGAAGGCTTCGATCGAACTCGACCGCAAGGTGCTCGCCGACATGGCGGTACTGGACAAGCCGGCGTTTCTCGCGATCGTCAATCAGGTCAAGGCCGTCGTGGGCTCGAGCGAGCCGGGCGCGGTAGCGAACTGATTCGGACCGAGCGAGCCGGATGAGCGCCGATCTCGACGCGCTCGTTGCCGACGCGCGCGCGCGCTTTGCGGCGGCGAGCGACGGCGCCACGCTTGAAAACGAGAAGGCGCGTTTTCTCGGCAAGACCGGCGCCGTGACCGAGTTGCTCAAGGGCCTGGGCAAGCTCGATCCCCAAGCGAAGAAGAGCGAGGGCGCACGCATCAATGCGCTCAAGGAAAGCATCGAGGCCTCGTTGACGTCGCGACGTCAGGCGCTTGCCGCCGCGCAACTCGATGCGCGGCTTTCTGCCGAAGCGATCGATGTGACCCTGCCGGGCCGCGGCTCGAACATCGGCGGTATCCATCCGATGATGCGCACCTGGCGTCGCGTCGAAGAAATCTTCCGATCGATCGGCTTCGAAGTCGCCGATGGTCCCGAGATCGAAACCGACTGGATGAGTTTCACCGCATTGAACAATCCGGAGAATCATCCGGCGCGTTCGATGCAGGACACGTTCTACGTCGACATCAACGATGCCCAGGGCAGGCCACTGAATCTGAGACCGCATACCAGTCCGATGCAGGTGCGCTATGCGCGCATCCACGCGGAGCGCATGCGTTCGTCGACCGGCAACACCGCACAACCTGATTCGATCAAGGTGATCGCGCCGGGCCGCACCTATCGCATCGACAACGATGCGACGCACTCGCCGATGTTCCATCAGGTCGAGGGCTTGTGGCTGGGCGAGAATATTTCGTTCGCCGATCTGAAGGGCGTGTACACCGCATTCCTCACGGCGTTCTTCGAAACCGATGCGCTGTCGATACGATTTCGTCCGTCGTACTTCCCGTTCACCGAACCGTCGGCCGAGATCGACATGCGCTTCGAGTCGGGTCCGCTGGAAGGCCGCTGGCTCGAGCTCTCCGGCTCGGGTCAGGTGCACCCGACGGTGGTTTCCAACTTCGGGCTCGATCCTGAAACGCACATCGGCTTCGCATTCGGTACCGGCATCGAGCGCTTGACGATGCTGCGCTATGGCATCGATGACCTGCGCCTGTTCTACGAAGGCGATCTGCGCTTTCTCGAACAATTCAATTGATGGCGCGTTGATGCAACTCTCCGAATCCTGGCTGCGTACCTTCGTCGATCCCGATCTGTCGACCGACGAGCTCGCCCATGCGCTGACGATGCGCGGACTCGAAGTCGAAGACGTGAGCCCGGTCGCGCCTTTGTTTTCAGGCATTGTGGTTGGTGAAGTGCTCGAGGTCGCGAAGCATCCCGATGCCGATCGTCTGTCGGTCTGCAAGGTGCGCGTAATGGCCAACGCCGCGGTCGACGACGCGGCCGACGGTGCTGCTGCAGACGCAGGCGTGTTGACGATCGTTTGCGGCGCGCCGAACGTCGCGTCCGGCATCAAGGTCCCCTGCGCGACGATCGGTGCGATGTTGCCGCCCGCGAAAGAGGGCGACGCTCCGTTCGAGATCAAGCGCGCGACCATGCGCGGCGTCGCGAGCGAAGGCATGCTGTGCTCGGCGCGCGAACTGAAGTTGTCCGACGATCACGCGGGTCTGTTGATCCTGCCCGCCGACGCACCGGTCGGCGCGCCGATCCGGGAGGTGCTCGACCTCGACGATCACGTCTTCACGTTGAAGCTCACCCCCAACAAGGGCGACTGCCTCTCGGCGCTCGGGGTCGCCCGGGAGGTCGCAGCGCTGTCGGGCAAACCCTTGCGCGAACCTTCCTATGCGCCTGTGCCCGCGAACATGAACGAGACGCTGCCGGTGTCGATCGCAGCGCCCGATCTGTGCGGACGATGGTCGGGCCGCATCGTGCGCGGCGTCGACGCACGTGCGCAAACACCGGCGTGGATGAAGGCGCGACTCGAGCGCAGCGGACAGCGCAGCGTCTCCGCGCTGGTCGACATCTCCAACTATGTGATGCTCGAAGTGGGACGCCCGACCCACGTGTTCGATCTCGACAAGATCCACGGCGGCCTCACGGTTCGTTGGGCGCGGGATGGGGAGACGCTCAAGCTCCTGAACGGGGAGACCGTCACTCTCGCATCCGACGTCGGCGTGATCGCCGACGACCTCGCCATCGAAAGCATGGCCGGCATCATGGGTGGCGACGCGACCGCGGTGTCGCTGGACACGACCGACATCTATATCGAAGCCGCGTTCTGGTGGCCGCAGGCGCTTCAAGGTCGCGCGCGTCGCTACGGCTTCTCGACCGATGCGGCGTATCGCTTCGAGCGCGGCGTCGATTTTGCGACGACGGTCGAACACATCGAACGCATCACGCGATTGGTGCTCGACATCTGCGGCAGCGATGCGACGCGAGTGGGGTCAATCGACGATCATGTCGTCAACCTCCCGCAACGAAAGCCGGTGCGCATGCGCGCGGCGCGCGCGGCGAAGGTCATCGGCGTTCCGGTGTCGGCCGACGAAATCGCCGCCATCTTCACGACCTTCGGATTTGCGTTCACGCGTGAAGGCAAGAACGACGACGAGGCATTCTTCGTCACACCCCCTTCGCATCGTTTCGACATAGAGATCGAAGAAGACCTGATCGAAGAGATCGTGCGCGGTCACGGCTACGAAAATATTCCTGCGCATCTGCCGGTCGCGCGCCACGTGATGCATGCCCAGGCCGAAGCGAGACGCAACGTGCATGCGCTGGCGGACGCGATCGCGGCGCGCGGCTATCGCGAGGCGCTCAACTT
>JBBSEF010000113.1:0-7703 GCA_038240015.1 Burkholderiales bacterium | reverse complement strand
GTCGGTCAGAACGGCCGCGTCCATATCGGCCAACTCTTCGATGCGACGCTGCTGTTCGAACTGATAGAGGCCGGTCAGGCAAGCGCCCACCACGAGCAACGCCGAGAACACCAGCCCGATACGCGCGAAGCCGAAGCGCGACGAATCGTCGCCGCGACCCACATTGACTTGGGCGAGTTCACCCTGCCAAGCCGCGACGCGACGAGGCTGCGGACGTTTTTGCGCACGCAAGGCCGCCTTGCGCGCCGTCGCGAGGCGTTCCAAAGTTGCGGGTGCGAGGGCCGCAGCCGATTCGTTGAGCGCCTGGCGAATACGGTATGCGAAGCGACGCTCGGCATCCGCGGGTTGCCGCGCGTCCGCATGGTCACCATCGTGATTGAAGCGCTTCATAGTCTGATCCCCTTCGCTTTCAAGGCTAGCGCGAGTGCATGGGTGGCTCGGGAGCAGTGCGTCTTGACGCTGCCTTCCGAACAACCCATGGCCGCAGCCGTTTCGGCGACGTCCATCTCTTCCCAGTAACGCAAGACGAAAGCCTCTCGTTGACGAGCCGGCAGGCGCTGAACTTCGGAATCGATCGCAGCGAGCACCTGACTGCGTTCGACCTGGTCCGCAGCGCTCTCGGACGAACGAGAGCCGTCCTCAGCCTCGAGACTCTCCAGAAAGTCAAACTCCTCGTTGTCCTTTCCGGTTGACAGGTCGGAGAACAGGGTGGTCCACGTCGAGCGCACCTTCTGTCTGCGGAACCAGTCGTGGATGACGTTCTGCAGGATGCGCTGGAACAGCATCGGCCATTCGTTGGCCGGCTTGTCTCCGTAGCTCTCGGCCAGCTTGATCATCGCGTCTTGAACGATGTCGAGCGCGGAGGCGTCTTCGCGGACCGCAAAGACGGCCTGCTTGAACGCGCGACGTTCGACGGATTCCAGGAATTGGGAGAGCTCAGCGGAACTGGCCATGAAGCGGTGACGCGGGTTGGCGTCGAAAATTCGGCGTCACGTCGCATCGAACGGCGTATTCAGCCACGCATGCGCCGCTCGGCGATCTTGAAAGGCGGCCATGCTAACAAATGCGCGAAACTGCTCATGCTGCAGCGTGCACATCGCTCGTCGGCTTGACCGTCTGGGGGGCGTGCGCTATCGTCCGCGGCTCGCTGCATGGCTCGACATTCCGGGCGACAGCGTTTGATTCATGCCGGAACGCGGTCGCGCAAGATGTTGCCGCTGCCCGGCGCGCCGCAAGCCGTTGCGCATCATGCGTTGCGGAAGAGCGTAGTTCGAGCCCGCGCCACGAGCGTGTGGGGAGAACGTCCGATCAATCTCCAGTGGACCTTGAAAGGAACAAGATGGAAATCACCGGCGCAGAGATCGTTGTGCGCTGCCTCGCCGCGGAAGGGGTCGAACACGTGTTCGGCTATCCCGGAGGCGCAGTCCTCTACATCTACGACGAGATCTTCAAGCAGGACAAATTCCAGCACATCCTCGTCCGGCACGAGCAGGCGGCATTGCACGCGGCCGATGCCTATTCGCGTTCGAGCAACAAGATCGGCGTCGCGCTCGTGACCAGCGGGCCGGGGGTCACCAACGCGGTGACGGGTCTTGCGACCGCGTACATGGACTCGATCCCGATGGTGGTGATCACGGGTCAGGTACCGAGCCACGCGATCGGACAGGACGCGTTTCAGGAGTGCGACACCGTCGGCATCACGCGTCCATGCGTCAAGCACAACTTTCTCGTCAAGGACGTGAAGGATCTGGCGCTGACGATCAAGAAGGCGTTCTACATCGCCAAGACCGGCAGGCCCGGGCCGGTGCTGGTCGACATTCCCAAAGACATCTCGATGCACAAGGCTGAGTTCGCGCAGTCGGAGTACGCGTCGATGCCGGTCGAGATGCGCTCGTACAAGCCGGCCGAGAAGGGGCATCTCGGACAGATCAAGAAGGCGCTGCAACTCTTGCTCGAGGCCGAGCGACCGATGATCTATGCGGGCGGCGGCGTGATCCTCGCGAATGCATCGAGTGAATTGAATCGACTGGTCGAACGTCTCGGCGCGCCGTGCACGACGACCCTGATGGGACTCGGTGGCTTCAAGGCGAGCGATCCCAAGTTCGTCGGTATGCCGGGCATGCACGGCACCTACGAAGCCAACATGGCCATGCAGCACTGCGACGTGCTGCTCGCAGTCGGCGCGCGCTTCGACGACCGCGTGATCGGCAACCCCGCGCACTTCGCGCAGAACCCGCGCAAGATCATTCACATCGACATCGATCCGTCGTCGATCTCCAAGCGCGTCAAGGTCGATGTGCCGATCGTCGGCAACGTGCGCGACGTGCTGATCGAATTTCTCGCGCAACTCGATGCCGCGCAAGACAAGCAGCGCGCATCTCTCGACATTCGGAAGGCCGATGCCAAGCGCATGTCCGCCTGGTGGTCGCAAGTCAACGAGTGGCGCAAGAAAGATTGCCTCGCCTACGCGAAGTCCGACGACGCGATCAAGCCGCAGTACGTGATCGAGAAGTTGTGGGACGTGACCGGCGGCAACGCCTTCGTGACCTCCGACGTCGGCCAGCATCAGATGTGGGCCGCACAGTACTACCGCTTCGATCAACCGCGCCGCTGGATCAACTCCGGAGGTCTGGGAACGATGGGCTTCGGCCTGCCGGCCGCGATGGGCGTTCTGAAGGCCAACCCCGGCGCCGATGTCGCATGCGTGACCGGCGAGGGCAGCATCCAGATGTGCATCCAGGAGCTCTCGACCTGCAAGCAATATCATTTGCCGGTCAAGATCATCAGCCTGAACAACCGCTACCTCGGCATGGTGCGGCAATGGCAGCAGATCGATTACTCGAGCCGCTACAGCGAGAGCTACATGGATGCGCTGCCCGACTTCGTCGCGCTCGCCGAAGCTTACGGTCACATCGGCGTGCGCATCGATAAGCCCGCCGATGTCGAACCCGCGCTGAAGGAAGCGTTCGCGAAGAAAGACCGGCTGGTGTTCCTAGACATCATCACCGATCAGACCGAGAACGTCTGGCCGATGGTCAAGAGCGGCCGTGGCCTCACCGAGATGCTGCTCGGCGCGGAGGATCTGTGATGCGACACATCATCTCGATCCTCCTTGAAAACGAAGCCGGCGCTCTGTCGCGCGTGGTGGGCCTCTTTTCGGCGCGTGGCTACAACATCGAAACGCTGACGGTCGCGCCCACCGAAGACGCTACGCTGTCTCGCATGACGATCGTGACCGCGGGATCGGACGACGTGATCGAGCAGATCACCAAGCATTTGAACCGGTTGATCGAAGTCGTGAAGGTGGTCGATCTGACCGAGGGTCAGCACATCGAACGCGAGCTGATGTTGATCAAGGTGCGCGCGGTCGGCAAGGAACGCGAAGAATTGAAGCGCACCGCCGACATCTTTCGCGGCCGCATCATCGACGTGACCGAGAAGAGCTACACGATCGAGATGACCGGCGCGGCGGGCAAGCTCGACGCTTTCATTTTCGCGCTCGACCGTACCGCGATACTCGAAACGGTCCGCACCGGCGCGAGCGGCATCGGTCGCGGCGAACGCATACTCAAAGTCTGACGGGTTGACAACAGCGCAAGGGAACGACATGAACGTCTACTACGACAAGGACGCCGACCTCTCGCTCATCAAGGGCAAGAAGGTCGCGATCATCGGTTACGGTTCGCAAGGGCACGCGCATGCGCAGAACCTGCAGGATTCGGGCGGCAAGGTCACCGTCGGGTTGCGCAAAGGCGGCGTGAGCTGGGACAAGGTGAAGAAGGCCGGCCTGACGGTGAAGGAAGTCGCGAAGGCCATCGATGGCGCGGACTTCGTGATGATGCTGCTGCCCGACGAGCACATCGCCGCGGTCTATCGCGAAGACGTCGAGCCGCACATCAAGAAGGGTGCAACGCTCGCGTTCGCGCACGGCTTCAACATCCACTACGGACAAGTGATGCCGCGCGCGGATCTGGACGTCGTGATGGTCGCGCCCAAGGCGCCGGGCCACACGGTGCGCTCGACCTACGCGCAGGGCGGCGGCGTGCCGATGCTGATCGCCGTCCATCAGGACACATCGGGGCATGCACGCGACATCGCGCTGTCGTACGCGGCCGCGATCGGCGGCGGACGCGCGGGGATCATCGAGACCAACTTTCGCGAAGAGACCGAGACCGATCTGTTCGGCGAGCAGACCGTGTTGTGCGGTGGCGCGGTCGAGTTGATCAAGGCGGGATTCGAGACGCTGGTCGAAGCGGGTTATGCGCCCGAGATGGCCTACTTCGAGTGCCTGCACGAATTGAAGTTGATCGTCGATCTGATCTACGAAGGCGGCATCGCGAACATGAACTACTCGATCTCGAACAATGCCGAGTACGGCGAGTATGTCTCCGGCCCGAAGATCGTGACCGCCGCGACCAAGGACGCGATGCGCCAGTGCCTGAAGGACATTCAGTCCGGCGAGTACGCGAAGAACTTCATTCTCGAGAGCCGCGCAGGCGCGCCGACCTTGCTGTCGCGTCGTCGCATGACGGCCGAGCATCCGATCGAGCAGGTCGGCGGCAAGCTCAGGGAGATGATGCCGTGGATCAAGCGCAATAAATTGGTGGATCAGACGAGGAATTGAGGGGCTGACGATAGCGCGGGCGAGCCCGCATCGTCGTGAAGCCTCGCATGCTATTCTCGATCGCGATGCACTCTCCAAATTCGCGTCTCACCTCGATGACCCTTCGCGCCTTGATCGGCGCGTTCGCTCTGTGCGCCAGCGTTTCGATTCTCGGCTGCAAGCGCAGCGAGCCGCCGCCCGACATCATCAAGACCCAGCGCGAAGCGATGGAGCGCGCCAAGGATGTCGGCAAGACCATGCAGAAGTCGGTCGACGAACAGGGTAAGAAAGCCGACGAGGAAGGCCGCTAGTGTTCGCGCATTCACGGCGTTCCGAGCCCCGCCGTCACGATTCGATCTGACCATGGCCCGATTCACGCGACGTCGCGTCAAGGGCTCGGGTCCGGACGCAAGCTCGGGCTTCGCGCGCTCGTTGCGCTTCAAGCAACGCAGCGAACTCGATCCCCGTCCGCGCCGCGGCATCTATCTGTTGCCCAACGCGTTCACGACCGCCGCATTGTTCAGCGGCTTCTTCGCGATCGTGCAGGCGATGAACCTCAGGTTCGATATCGCCGCGATCGCGATCTTCTGTTCGATGATTCTCGACAGCCTCGACGGTTACGTGGCGCGCTTGACCGGCACGCAAAGCGACTTCGGCGCGGAATACGACAGCCTCGCCGACATGGTCTCCTTCGGCGCGGCGCCCGCGCTGGTGATCTACGAATGGTCGCTGCGCGGCCTGGGCAAGTGGGGTTGGGTGGCGGCCTTCGTGTATGTCGCCGGCGCGGCGCTACGCCTTGCGCGCTTCAACACCAACATCGATATCGTCGACAAGCGTTTCTTTCAGGGCTTGCCGAGTCCGGCGGCAGCGGCGCTGGTTGCGGGCTTCGTGTGGGTGTTCGAAGATCTGCGCTATGTGGGCAGCGACCTCGCGTGGCCGTCATGGATCGTCACGGTGTATGCGGGCCTGTCGATGGTTTGCAACTCGCCCTTCTTCAGTCTGAAAGGCGTGAACGTCAAGAAGAGCGTGCCCTTCATCGTCGTGGTGCTGATCATGCTCGGCTTCGTCGCTGTTTCGAGCGACCCGCCCAAGTGGCTGTTCGCGATGTTCGTCGCGTATGGATTGTCGGGCCATGTGCTTTGGGTCTGGCGCCGTTTGCGTCGGGGAAGAGTCGCCGCGGCGGACAAGTCCTGAAGCGATTCGACAACCGCGCAACAGTCGCACTGACATCGGCAATCATGCGTGCTACATTGCGTCCCATGACGAATCGCAACTCGGCGCTGCTACACCTGATTGAGGTCACACGGGCCCGCTGATCGTTTTCGTTCCAAGCTTTCACATCACGGCCCGACTGCATACGCACTGGGCCGTTTTGTTTTTTGGCGCGTCGCTATTCCGCATCGCTAAGCATTACGCAGTGATTCATCGTTTGGAGAACACCATGCTTTCGAACCCGTCCATCAAATACCGAGCCTTTCCACCGGTCCAGTTGCACGATCGCACTTGGCCCGACGCCGTGTTGACGCGCGCGCCGATCTGGTTGTCGACCGATCTGCGCGACGGCAATCAGGCGCTGATCGAGCCGATGGATCCGGATCGCAAGCTGCGCATGTTCAAGACCTTGATCGGGATCGGCTTCAAGGAGATCGAGGTCGGGTTCCCATCCGCCTCGCAAGCCGACTTCGATTTCGTGCGCATGCTGATCGAGCGCGACCTTATTCCCGATGACGTGACGATCCAGGCGTTGACGCAGGCGCGCGAGCCGCTGATCCGCCGGACCTTCGAAGCGCTCGAAGGCGTACCGCGCGCCATCGTCCATCTCTACAACGCGGTCGCTCCGGTGATGCGTCGCGTCGTGCTCGGTCTCGACGAAGACGGCGTGGTCGATCTCGCGACGACGCACGTGCGCCTGGTGCGCGCGATGGCCGATGAGCGGCCGGGTACCCACTGGATACTCGAGTATTCACCCGAGATGTTCTCGGGCACCGAGCTCGCGTTCAGCAAGAGAGTCGTCGATGCGGTGACCGATGCGTGGGGCGCGACGCCTGAGCGCAAGGTGATCGTCAATCTGCCGTCGACCGTCGAGCACAGCACGCCCAACATCTTTGCCGACATGATCGAGTGGATGCATCGTCATCTCGAGCGTCGCGAGGCGATCGTGTTGTCGATCCATCCGCACAACGACCGCGGGACCGGCACTGCGGCCGGCGAATTCGCGCTGATGGCAGGCGCCGATCGCGTCGAGGGATGCCTGTTCGGCAACGGCGAACGCACCGGCAATGTGGACCTCGTCAACATCGCGCTGAATCTCTACACGCAGGGCGTTCATCCCGGGCTCGACTTTTCCGAGATCGACGAGATCAGGCGCATCGTCGAGCACTGCAATCAGTTGCCGGTGCATCCGCGTCATCCCTACGTCGGCGACCTGGTCTATACGTCGTTCTCGGGTTCGCACCAGGACGCGATCAAGAAAGCATTCGCGGCGCGGCGCGCAGATGAGATCTGGGACATGCCTTACCTGCCGATCGACCCGATGGATCTCGGCCGCAGCTACGAGGCGGTGATTCGAGTCAACAGTCAGTCGGGCAAGGGCGGAATCGCGTATCTGCTCGAGACCGCTTACCACCTCGAATTGCCGCGGCGCCTGCAGATCGAGTTCAGCCGCGCGGTGCAGGCGGTGATGGATCACCAGGGCAAGGAATTGTCGGCCGCGGACCTGTGGGCGATCTTCGAGAGCGAGTACGGAGTCGGTCTCGATTGCGCGCATATCGAACGCACGCACATTGAAGACTTCGAAGGCGGCCGAGTGCGGGTCAAGGCGGATATCGTGTATGCGCGCGCCGAAGCGCGCGCTCGCGTGAGCGTGATGGGCGAAGGCAACGGACCGCTCGAAGCCTTTGTCAACGGCCTTTTCTCCACCACCGGCCGCACGGTCGACGTGCTCGACTACCACGAGCATGCCATCAGCGGCGGCGCGCAGGCGCGCGCGGCGGCCTACCTCGAGGTGCGCGTCGATGGCGGGCCGGCGTTGTTCGGCGTGGGTATCGACGCAAACATCGTCCACGCGTCGATGAAGGCCGTGTTGAGCGGCGTGATGCGC
>JBBSEF010000112.1:0-7733 GCA_038240015.1 Burkholderiales bacterium | reverse complement strand
GCCATCGCCGTTGATGTCGTCGGCGATGCCGTCGCCGTTCTTGTCGACACCCGCCACGCTGACGATGTAGCGCTTCCACGGACCGATGCCGTCGGCATAGGTCTTTACTTCGGCAAGACCCTTCGGGGTGACCAGATAGCTATAGAGGTCCTTGCGCCCGGAGACTGTCCAGTCGTAGGGACGATCCGAAGGCTTATCGTAGAGCAGCGTGCCGTCGAGCGCGACGTCGGATGCATCGATCAACTGAATCAGCTTGACCGAGGTCTTCTTGCTCAGTTCAATCAAGTTGGCCTGCTCGAACGACTGGATGAATACCGGCGCGTTGCGATTATTCCAGCCGGCGCGATCGAGCACTTTCAACAGACGATCCTCGAGCGGAAGTCCGATCGACTTGTGATAGGTTGGATGCTTGGTCTCGGGATAGATGCCGATGGGACGCCCCTTCTCGCGCGACTTGTTCTTGACGAACACGATGATCTCTTCGAGCGTCGGAATCGTGTAGAAGCCGTTGAAGCGCTGGTCGCGGAAGCCGAGCCGTTGGATCGCGCGCAACTGCTTGATTTCCGAGAGCGTGAAATCGGACGCGAAGAATCCATCGTCCGGGACGCCATCGACCATCACCGTCTTGCGTCGGTTGGCGAATTGCGGCAGAGAAAGTACGTTGGTCGTGCCGATCATGTTCGGCTCGTGCCGCGCAATCAGATGACCGTCCTTGGTCGCGACCAGATCGGGCTCGACGAAGTCGGCGCCCAGTTCGATGCCCAGCGCATAGGCTTCGAGCGTGTGTTCGGGCAGATAGCCGCTGCCGCCGCCTCGATGGCCGATCACGAGCGGCTTGGGGAAGTCGCCCTCGCGCCGATTGCCCCATTGGTCCTCCGCGGCGTAGGCCGCGGGCGCAGCGAGCAACGCGCTGCCGATGAACGCCAGCGCGAGCGCCGGCTTGATGATTGCGGATCGTTTCATGTTCGTTGTCCTTCTGATCGGTTGGAGTGGTGACCATAGGCCGCACGCGTGACAGTTGCGTGAACCGCGCGTGATGACTTGGAGACATCGCACCGCTGATAAAATGCTCCATGCCTCCGACGCACCTGCATCGATGAACGCCGAACAACGATACGCGTTCTTCGCGCGGCTCGCAGCCGCCAACCCCGAGCCGGTTTCCGAACTCGAATACGCAAGCCCCTTCGAACTCCTCGTCGCGGTGATCTTGTCCGCACAGGCGACCGATGTCTCGGTCAACAAGGCGATGCGCACGCTCTTTCCGGTCGCCAATACGCCACAGGCGCTGATCGCGTTGGGCGCGGAAGAACTCGAGCTCTACATCAAGACGATCGGCCTGTATCGCACCAAGGCGAAGAACGTGGTCGCGATGAGTCGAGCGCTGCTCGATGCGCACGACGGTGAGGTGCCCAACGATCGCGCGGCGCTGGAGGCGCTGCCGGGCGTGGGCCGCAAGACCGCCAACGTGATCCTCAACGTGGTCTTCGGCGAGCACACGCTCGCGGTCGACACGCATGTGTTCCGCGTCGCGAACCGCACCGGCCTCGCGCGCGGCAAGACCGTGGGCAAGGTCGAGGGCTTGCTGATGAAGCGCGTGCCGAAGGATTTTCTTTTCGGCGCGCATCATTGGTTGATCCTGCACGGACGCCATGTGTGCAGGGCGCGCACGCCCGAGTGCTGGCGGTGCGTGGTCGCGGACCTGTGCGCGTACAAGCCGAAAACCTTGGCGCCGATGAAGGCGAAAGCATCATGAAGCCGTCCGCACACCCGACGTCCACGGCCACTGTCGCGCCCCATACCGAACGCCACTTTCGTTCCAGCGACACGGTGCGCGACGTCGTGCTCGGCATGGCCGACGGCCTCACGGTTCCGTTCGCGCTCGCGGCCGGCATCAGCGGCGCGCTCGGCGCGGCGAGCAGCAACGGTACCGCCCTGATCGTAGTAGCCGGACTGGCCGAAATCGCCGCGGGCTCGATCGCGATGGGACTGGGCGGCTATCTCTCGGCGCGCGCCGAACGAGATCACTACGAGGCCGAGGCACGCCGCGAAGAAGCCGAGATCATCGAGAAGCCGTCGCACGAACGCCGCGAGATCGTCGAGATCATGGAAGCCTACGGCGTGACCGAAGCGGACAGCGCGCCGCTGATCGCGGCGCTCGAACGGCAGCCGGATCGCTGGCGCGACTTCATGATGCGGTTCGAGCTCGGCCTCGAAGAGCCCGATCCGAAGCGCGCGCGCCAAAGCGCGGTGACGATCGCGCTCGCCTATGTCGTGGGAGGCTTCGTGCCGCTCGCGCCCTACCTGCTCACGAACAGCATCGCAACGGCGCTGGTCGGATCGATCGTCGTCACGCTGGCCGCGCTGTTCGGATTCGGGTGGATCAAGGGCCGCTATACCGGCACGCCGCCCGCGACTTCGGCTTTGCAGACTCTCGTCATCGGCGGTCTCGCCGCGGCCGCGGCATTTGCGATCGCAAGGCTCGTGTCGTAACGCCTTTCGAAGCTGCGCGCATGTTCAATCCCTCACGCGAAGACGTCCGCCGTTTCTTCAGGGACACGCGGGCGAAGCAACACAGCGGCGCGCCGTTGACGCCGATCGAAGCGCTCGCCAGTGACTGGGTCGCCTTGCATCCCGAATACTTCGAGGTGCTCGCGCCGATACGCGAAGGCGAACCCGACTCTTTCGAAGCGCGCGACGGCGAGGCCAATCCCTTTCTGCATCTTTCGATGCATCTTACGATAGTGGAACAAGTGTCGATCGATCAGCCGGCAGGCATACGCGCGGCGGTCGAGTCGTTGACCGCACGGCTCGGCTCGGCGCATGACGCGCATCACCAGGTGATGGAGTGTCTGGGTGAAATGTTATGGACCGCCGAACGCCATCGCGCGCCGCCCGATGGCGCGGCCTACGTGCGATGCGTCGAGCAGCGTGCGCGCAATCTGATGCCGATGCGGCAATAGCGGAGTCCCAAACAAAACGGCCGCGAATGCGGCCGTCGTCAATTCGAGTCGTAACTCAGTGTTTGAGCACCAGCGAAGGCGGCAGGTCCGACAGATAAGTCGCGATGTCGTCGATCTCTTTCCCGGACAGCGGCTTGGCCTGCGCCGCCATCACCGCATTGCTGCGGCCGAAGGTCGGATGATCGCCCTTCTGATAAGCAATCAAGGTGGCGCGCAGATAGTCGTAATGCTGACCGGCGAGCTTCGGATAGCTCGGATCGATCGGGTTGTTGAAAGCCGCGCCGTGGCACGACACGCACGCGTACTTTTTTGTCGCGAGTTCCTTGCCTTTGTCGGCATCGCCTCGCGCCTGCGCAGCCGATGCGACGACCAGCGAAGCGAACGCGAAGCTCGCAACGGCGAGCAATTTCGAAACGACGGGACGAGTCATCGATGAATCCTCAGCGCTGCGCGGCGTAGTAAGCCGCGACATCGGCAATGTCCTGGTCCGACAACGAGCGCGCGGTTGCGATCATGGTCGGGAAGCGGCGCTCGCCCTTTTGATAGGCCTTCAATGCGCTCTCGATGTACTTGGCGTTCTGGCCGCCCAGCATCGGCACGCTGTATACGATGGGGAAATCGGCCTTGTAGCCGGGAATGCCGTGGCAGCCGATGCAGGCCGCGACCTTGGTCCTGCCGCGCTGCGCGTCGCCGACGATTTCTCTGGGACCGGGCGCCGCGGCGGGCGCTGCCGCGGCGGGCGCCGCGGTGACGGCGGGCGGGGTTGCCTGGCCGATCGCGACGTCCATCGACACCAGCGCGACGATCAAGGCGCCGGCAGCCGCTAGTGCGCCCCGGGCGACGAATCTTCGGGCGGACTTTGGTTGAGTCGGCGAATATTTAATCATCAATGATTGAGGTGAAAACAATCGAATGCGGGAAGGGACGCGAGGCGGCGCGTATTGTAGCCGAGCCGCAGCGAACCACTCGGCATCGCGGGTTTCGAGCGTCGAGTCACGAAGCGCGCTCGACTGCAAACACCTCGACCGCCGCCGCCTTGCCCCTGAGCACAACCGGCTCGAGCGCATCGATGCGCACCTCGTCGGACAGCGCCGCACGCGTTGCGCTATCGATGAGGATCGTTCGCTGAGCGACCTTGGTGTTCTCCTCCAGCCGCGCGGCCAAGTTGACGGTGTCGCCGATGCACGTATAGGTCGCGCGCTGCTGCGTGCCGGTGTAGCCCGCCACCACCACGCCGGATGCGATGCCGATGCCGATGCGGATCGCCGGCTTGTTCGCTGCCGTGCGCTCGACGTTGAAGAGCTCGATCACCTCGATCATGTCGAGAGCCGCGCGCACCGCGGCCTGCGGGTGATCGTCCAACGGCAGCGGTGCGCCGAAGATCGCCATCAGGCCATCGCCGATCATCTGGTTGACTACGCCGCCGTGGCTGTTGATGGCGTCGAACATCAGCGTGTAATAGGTGTTGAGCAGCTCGATGGTGTCTTCGGGCGATTGCGATTCGACCATCGCCGTGAAGCCGCGGATGTCGGAGAACATCACCGAAGCCTCGACGCGCCGCCCGCCGAGCGCGAAGCCGGATTGCTCGAGATCCTGCGCGACTTCGCTGGTCGCGAAACGCCGCATCAATTCCTTCTGCTGATCGCGCAGACGCTTCTTCTCGAGGCTTGCGCCCACGCGCGCTTTGAGCAGTACCGGGTTGACCGGCTTGTGCAGATAATCTTCCGCGCCAAGTTCGATACAACGCACGATGGTCGCGACGCCTTCGAGCGATGACGTGACGATCACCGGCAAGTCGCGCAAGCGCAGGTCGCCGCGCAATTGCTCGAGCACGGCAAAGCCATCCATCTCGGGCATTTCCATGTCGAGCAGTACTAGGTCGTAGGCATTCGCGCGCAGCATGTCGAGCGCGATGCGACCATTCTCGGCGCACTGCACGCGGTGGCCTTGCAGTTCGAGGCTGCGTGAGAGCAGCAGACGGTTGACCTTGTTGTCGTCGGCCACCAGGAGACGCGCGCCGTCAACCATTGCGCAGACCTTTCAGCGCCGATGCGACGCGTGCGTATTCGGCGGTCAACGCGTCGAGCGCCGTCTGATCCACGAGCGGATCGGGTGACATGCCCTTCAACTCGATGTCACGCGCCATCGCGCCGAACGGGAATGCGCCGAAGGTATTGGCATTGGACTTGAGCGAATGCGCCGCACGTCGAAAACGCCCTGCATCGCGCGCAGCCAGCGCATCGCGCGCCTCGTTGAACATTGGCGGCGCCTCTTCAAGGAAGGTATCGATCAGCTCGCTGATGAACTCGGCGCCCACGGCATCCTGAAGCTCTGCGAATGTGGTGGGATCGATCGTGGGTTCAGCCATGTGCGGTGTCCTTGCGTGCCTCTACACTCATGAGCGCATCGACCAGTTGGTCAACTCGGATCGGTTTGGTCAAGTAGTCGTCCATGCCGGCGGCGAGACATTCCTCGCGATCGCCTTGCATCGCGTTGGCCGTCATCGCCACGATGCGCGGGCGGTCGTTCGCGGCCCATCGCTTGGCGATCGCGCGCGACGCTTCGAGCCCATCCATCTCCGGCATCTGCACATCCATCAACACGACGTCGTAAGTCTGGCGTTCAACCGACTCGATCGCCTCGATGCCGTTGCTCGCGAGGTCGGCACGATAGCCCATCTGCTGCAGGATGCGCAGCGCGAGCTTCTGATTGACGACATTGTCTTCGGCCAACAGGATGCGCAGCGGGTGACGCGATGCGAGTTGCGGATCGATCTTCGGCCGCTCGACGGTTGTCGCTTTGGGCGGCGCATCGTGCGCGAGTAAGCCCATCAGCGTGTCGAACAACGCCGACTGATGCATCGGTTTGGCGAGATAGGCGGCGAAGAGACCCTCGGTGTCGTTCGCCTCGCGTCGGCCGAGCGAGCTGAACAACACCAGCGGCATCGAGGCGCGCATCGCGCGCATGCGGCGCGCGAGCTCGAGTCCGTCCATCTCGGGCATGTGCATGTCGACAATGGCGAGATCGAAAGCCTCATCGTGTGCGAGCCACTCCAGCGCTTCGATTGGTGATTCGGTGTCGCTCGCGAGCATCCCCCACTTGCCCGCCTGCAAACTGAGCACGCGACGATTGGTGGCGTTGTCATCGACGATCAACACGCGCTTGCCTCTCAGCTCGGGTTGCGAGCCGATGAAGTCGCGCAGCCGCGTCGGCGGCAAGTCGGCCATCGGCGCTTCGATGCTGAAGAAGAACGTCGAGCCCTTCCCCAGTCCGTCGCTCTTTGCCCACATGCGTCCACCCATCAATTCCGCCAGACGCTTGCTGATCGCAAGACCCAGACCGGTGCCGCCATATTTACGGGTGGTCGATGAATCCGCTTGCGAGAACGACTGAAACAAGCGGCTCATGCCCTCAGGCGTAAGGCCGATGCCGGTGTCGCGCACCGCGAACAACAACTCGACGCGATCGTCAGCAATGACGCGTGACGTGACCATCAACACCACTTCGCCGGCCTCGGTGAACTTCACCGCATTGGCGAGCAGGTTGAGCATGATCTGCCGCAGGCGCGTGAGGTCGCCGCGAATCGCGGGCGGCACGTCGCCCTCGAACACATACGCGGTCTCGACATGCTTCTCGACCGCGCGCATCCTGACCAGATCGAGCGCCGACTCGACGCACGCGCGCAAGTCGAACGGCTGCGACTCGATGTCCATGCGCCCCGCTTCGATCTTCGAGAAGTCGAGGATGTCGTTGATGATCGTGAGCAAGGCATCGCCGGAGTCGCGAATCGTCGCAGCGTAATCGCGCTGCTCATCGTCGAGCATGGTGTCGAGCAACAACCCGCTCATGCCGATCACCGCGTTCATCGGCGTGCGGATCTCGTGGCTCATGGTCGCGAGGAAGGAGCTCTTGGCTTCGTTGGCCGACTCGGCCAATTCGCGGGCGCGCTGCTCGGCGGCCGCTTTGTCTTCGAGCGCTTGCCGATACACGCGTTGCGCATCGGCTTGCAAGTCCTGATTCATCTGCAGCGCGGCGTGAGCGATGGTGCGCACCTCATCGGGACGATATTGATGCAGGTTGGGCTTGCCGCCCATCAATATGAAACCGGTCAGTCGGCCTCGATGCGTACCGGGGGCCAGCAGCGCGTTTTGTCCCGCCACACTTTGCAGCGCACGCGGCACGCGTGCGGCCAGCAGCCTTTCGCGGTCGTTCGCGTCGGGGATGAATTGCTCGGGGACATCGGTCATGTCGCCGGCGACCCGCACGCAAGCATCGTCCTGGCAACGATAGACCGCGCTCGGTGCGCCTCCGCTATAGGCTCGCAATGCATCGAGGTAGTGAGCGAGCAACGCTTCGCGGCCTTGCACGCGGGCCGCGCCATCGATCGCTTGCCGCAGCGCCTCGTCGGTGGCGCGCCAATGCGGGTACAGCACGGCTTGCACGACGCGCTCGGCTCCGCGTCGCAACGGCGCGAACAGCGTGAGCAACAAAGCGCCCGTGATCAGACCGTTCATGATCGCGTGCATGCGCTGCGCCGGATCGAACCACGATGAGCCGAACGCCTGCACAGCGACGGCCACGATCAGCAACGTCAGCCCCAGCACGACGTACACGACGAGGCGGTTCAATGCAAAGCCGAGGTCGATCAGTCGATGCCGCAGCAATGCCCAGCCCATGCCGAGGATCGCGATGAACGTGACGATCCCGATGAGCATGTTCCACACGATTCCATACCCTCTCGCGTCGATCCATATCCCTACCGCCGAGGGCAAG
>JBBSEF010000111.1:0-7872 GCA_038240015.1 Burkholderiales bacterium | reverse complement strand
GCAGAGTTCGCGATCGAAGCGGCTGCGATCGACGTGCCCTCCGCACATTCCGACGTGGATGTTCCGCACGTCGCGCCGGTTGAGTTGCATAGCGTGCCCGTCCCGGCCGCGCCTTCGCGCGGACTCGATACACGCGTTCGAAGCGCGGTGCGCGACGAGCTCGATCCCGAATTGCTCGAAGTGTTCACGGCCGAAGCGAGCGAGATTCTTCCGCAGATCGGCGCGCTGCTGCGTGCGTGGCAGTCGAATCCGGCCGATCGCCATTCGGCTCGCCTGTTGTCGCGCCATCTGCATACCTTGAAGGGCAGTGCGCGCATGGCCGGCGCCATGCGCCTCGGTGAAGCCGTGCACGACATCGAAGCGAACGTCGAGTCGGCCGCGCGCCTACACGAAATTCCGCCCGCGCTGCTCGATGAATTGCTGGCCGCGCACGATCGCAGCCTCGAGTTGTTCGATCGTCTGCTTCAGCCCGCGGACAGCGAGACCGCCGAATCGACGCCGACCACGGCGGCTTCGATCGGCGTCGAAATTCAAGCGGAGAGCGACGCCGGGGCCGACGCGGTACTCGATGCTTCGTCGCCGATTTTCGTCGGACAGCGGCGTACGGACATCGGAGCGAAACCCGATGTGCGTCGCGTGCGCGAGCAGAAGCCAGGCTTGCAGCAAGTCGTGCGCGTCAATTCGGAAACGCTCGATCGCCTCGTCAATCTCGCGGGCGAGGTCAGTATCTCGCGCGCACGCATCGAAAACGAAGTCGCGCAGATCAAGGGCGCGCTGTCCGACTTGAACGAGAACGTCGAGCGCTTGCGCGCGCAGTTGCGTGAGATCGATCTTCAGGCCGAGTTTCAACTGCAGTCGCGGATGCAATCGCAACAGGCGGCCGGCGCAGAGCGCGAGAAATTCGACCCGCTCGAATTCGATCGCTTCACGCGCTTCCAGGAACTCACGCGGATGATGGCCGAATCGGTCAACGACGTGAAAACCATTCAGCAGAATTTGCAGAAAAGCCTCGACAGCGCCGACACCGATCTGGCGGGCCAGCGCCGCATGACGCGCGACCTTCAGCAGGATCTGATGCGGGTGCGGATGGTGCCGTTCGCAAGCATCGCCGAGCGTCTCTATCGCGTGGCGCGCCGCGCCGCGAAGGAAGTCGACAAGCGCGTCAATCTCGACATTCGCGGCGGCTCGGTCGAAATCGATCGCAGCGTGCTCGAGCGCATGGCCGGTCCGTTCGAACACTTGCTGCGCAATCACATCGTGCATGGCATCGAGAGTCGCGAGCAGCGGCGCGATGCGGGCAAGCACGAAACCGGCGAACTGCTGGTCGAGGTGCGGCAGGAAGGCAACGAGATCGCACTGACCTTCTCCGACGACGGAGCGGGCCTCGATCTGGATCGCATTCGCGCCAAGGCGCGCGTGCTCGGCCTGGTCGGCGAAAACGAAATCGTGAGCGATGCGCGCGCGGCCGAGTTCATCTTTCACGCGGGCTTTTCAACGGCGTCCGAAATCACCGAGCTCGCGGGCCGCGGCGTGGGCATGGACGTAGTGCGCTCCGAAGCCAACGTGCTCGCCGGCCGCGTCTCGGTCGACAGCGAAACGGGCAAGGGCACGCGCTTCACTATCAATCTGCCGTTGACGCTTGCGGTCACTCAGGTGGTGCTGGTTTCGGTTGCCGGCCGCGTGCATGCTTTGCCGTCGGTGCTGGTCGAACAGGTTCAGAAACTGCGGCCCGAGCCGCTGGCCGACGCCTATCGCGCCGGTCACCTGATGTGGCTCGGCGAGCCGATCCGTCTCGCGTTCCTCGGCGCGCTGCTCGGCGTCGACGACAGCGTGCCGGTCGCCCAGCGCTCGTCGCCGGTGCTGATCCTGCGTTCGGCCGGCGAGCGCATCGCGATCCATGTCGACGACGTCGTCGGCAATCAGGAAGTCGTCGTCAAGAATCTGGGACCGCAACTCGCGCGCATGACCGGCATCGCCGGTGCGACCGTGCTCGGCTCCGGCGAGATCGTGCTGATCCTGAATCCGGTGCAACTCGCGAACATGCTTCGTCATGACGCGACGACGCACGCGCCGGCGAGTGCGGACGCGAAGGTCGATCATTCGGCGCCCGCCCCACGCGAAGAAGTCCTGAAGACCCTGCCGACCGTGATGGTGGTGGACGATTCGCTGACGGTCCGTCGCGTCACGCAACGCCTGCTGTCGCGCGAGGGCTATCAGGTGGTGCTTGCCAAGGACGGCGTCGACGCGCTCGAACAACTGCAGGACTACACGCCCGACGCGATGCTGGTCGACATCGAAATGCCGCGCATGGATGGCTTCGATCTGACGCGCAACATCCGCAACGACGAGCGCTATCGCCACGTGCCGATCATCATGATCACGTCGCGCACGGCCGAGAAGCATCGCAAGCACGCGGCCGAACTGGGGGTCGATGAATATCTGGGCAAGCCCTATCAGGAAGACGAACTGCTCGAGCTTCTCGCGCGATACGTCAAGTCACGTCGTACGCAGTCGGCTTGATGGCTGACCGGCGCGGGCGGCTTGGTCGCCCGCGTCCGGTCGAGCAGTGCATCGAACCGAACCAGTCCTCGGCCTCCACGCGTTCTGCCGGAGAACCTCAGGAAATTCTCCTGAGCGATGAAATCGAATCGTTCGGGATTCCCACGCTTTCTACCCAGCTATATCGACCGGGCCCCATGACATTGGATGCAGGCCCGGAAAAATTGCTGTCCCTGAAAAACTGCCAACTCCCGGAGGTAATGACAAAGGAAGATATTTTGTCATTGAAGAAATTATCGTCCCCCGCGTTCAAGTTGGATTCAGATCCGTAAAGGTGCTTGTGCGCACCATGAAAGTTCGCGTGTTCAAACAGCACAATTTCAGACATGGCAATCTCCTTGCTTGGTTGTGAGACGGGAAAAGGCGGCCTCCTTGCGCCTGACTTTTCTGGGTCGCAGCGATCGGCGCGTGCGCGGGCCGTCGTCGCATCATCAAGAGAGTTAATTCGAGAACTGTGCAAATTCCTGATAGTCGAGCGCGTAAATCATTCGCGTGCGATCGACATAGCGGCGTAGAGCGTCGGGCCCCGTCTGCGCCGCTGCGCGAGCGCCGCGCTTGCCGGGACTGGCATACGACGGCTCATTCGCTCGATACTCGCGCGGCGAGGTGATGTCCGCTTGCGCGACCATGACGGCGTTCGAAGCGACCGCGACCGAATCCGCGTTCTGTGCGGCGGCCAATGGTTCGGCTTGGGCTGGGTGAGACGCGACGAAAAGCAACGATGCCGCGACGGTCACGAGGGGAGTGGTGAGTTTCATGCTGTGCTCCTGTGTAGTGAAGAAGCGGCAATCCGTGTTGTCGATCGAGCTGCCGTGATTGCAGTATTGGCGGCTCGCGCCCACTGATCACCCACAGATTCTCGACAGGATTTGTTTCCATCGGAGCAAGTGCCTCCGAGTGGACATGGACCATCACCGATCAGGAAGCGCCCTTCACCACCGCATAGCGTTCCAGCGTCGCGCGTCGCGCGGCGTCGTGATCGACGATCGGTTCGGGATAGTCGCGGCCCAGCACGAGGCCGGCACGCGCGAGTTCCGTTGCACTCGCGAGCCAGGGCGCATGGATGGCCGCGTTCGACAGCCCGGCGAGCCCGGGCAGATATCGGCGTATGAACGCGCCATCGGGATCGAACTTCCGCGATTGCGTGACCGGATTGAAGATGCGAAACCACGGCTGCGCATCGCAGCCGCTCGAGGCGGCCCATTGCCATCCGCCATTGTTGGCCGACAGATCGAAGTCGTTGAGACGCTCGGCGAAATAGCGCTCGCCCCAGCGCCAGTCGAGCCCGAGGTCCTTCGCGAGAAAACTCGCGGTCACCATGCGCAGGCGGTTGTGCATGTAGCCGGTGGTGTTGATCTGCGTCATCGCGGCGTCGATCAGCGGATAGCCGGTCGCGCCGCGGCGCCATGCGTCGAACAGGCGCACGGCACGCGTGTCCTGTTCCCAGCGAATGCGATCGAACGCGGGCTTGAACGACGCGCCGCGGGCGAGGTCGGGCCGGTGATCCAGGATCTGAAAATAGAAGTCACGCCAGATCAGTTCCGACAGCCAGGTCTCCGCGCCCTTCGCGTCGACCGCAGTGCGATGCATGCGATCGAGCGCCGCGCGAGCGAGCGCACGAATCGAGATCGTCCCGAAGCGCAGATGCACCGACAGATAGGACGTGCCTCGCACGCCCGGGTAGTCACGCGCCTCGTGATAGTTGGCGATGTGTTCGATGAATGCGTCGAACAGCTCATGCGCGCCCGAAGCGCCCGATGGAATGCCGAGCTCGTCGAGATTGGTTTTCGCGAATCCCAGATCGACCAACGAAGGCGGCCGCCGATCGAGGTCGGCGGGTACGGGCGCGAGCCGCGCAACATGGCGTTCGACCGGATACGCCGAAACGTAGAACGGCGTGACGACTTTCATCCACGCGCGCTTGTACGGCGTGAACACGGAGAAGGGCGTGCCGCCCTGCGTGAGGATCTCGTCCTTCTCGAAGACCGCCTGGTCCTTGAAATCGAGGAACGCGCGGCCGTGCCTTTTCAATTTTCTTGCGACCTCGTCGTCGCGCTCGATCGCATCGGGCTCGTAGTCGTGGTTGACGAACACCGCATCGACCTTCAGCGCTTCGGCGATCTGCGGGACGAGATCGCTCGCGCGACCATGCCTGACGATCAGAGCGCTCTTGCCGTTCGGCGAAGCATCGCGAAGCGCTTGCGACAATTCAACGATGCTTGCGTGGATGAACTCGACGCGGCGATCTTGCCGCAAGCCGCGCGCGAGCAGGGGCTCGAGAATCCCAATGTCGAAAATGAAGACGCACCACACGGCATGGCACGAGCGCAGCGCGTGATAGAGCGCAGCGTGATCCGACGCGCGCAGGTCTCGGCGAAACCAGACGAGGCCGCGGTCGTATTCGGGATCGCGCAAGGGCATGGGAGTCGCAATCAAGGGACAGAAGCATCGCCTGTCGCGATGTCCAACGAGGGGCACTCGATTGTGCCGACCGGGATCGCCCTTTACAATGCGCCCATGTCCGATCACGCATCCGCGGACGGCAAGACCAAAGCAGCAGAAACGGGTGCCTCGGTAGGCACACTCCAAAGCGCGCTCAGTCTGGCCAACCACTTCCTGATCGCCATGCCCAGCATGGCCGACGAGCGATTTTCCGATACGGTGGTTTACCTGCTCGAGCACACGAGCGAGCGCGCGATGGGCGTCGTCATCAATCGTCCCACCGACCTCACGCTCGAGAAACTGTTCCAGCGCGTCGAGATGAAGCTCGAGATCGCGGTGCTCGGTGCGCAACCGGTCTGCTACGGCGGTCCGATCGCGACCGATCGCGGTTTCGTGCTGCACGATCAGGCCGATGCGCAGTACGGCTCGACACTCACGGCGGAAGACGGCCTGTCGGTGACGACGTCGAAAGACGTGCTCGAAGCGATCGCCGATGGTCGCGGTCCCAAACGCGTGATGGTGACTCTCGGCTACGCGGGCTGGTCGGGCGGTCAGCTCGAAAGCGAGATCGCGCAAAACGCGTGGCTTACGGTCCGCGCCGATCCCTCGGTGGTGTTCGATGTACCGCACGCGCGGCGACGCGCGTCGGCGATGCAACTGCTCGGCTTCGATCCGATGATGTTGTCGGGCGATGCGGGACATGCGTGAAGCTCGCGTCTCGGACTTTCACCTCCCGCACTCTCATGCCCACCCGTCGCACGTGAGCTCGGCGCCAGAAACACTGCTCGCATTCGATGTCGGCGCGCGGCGCATCGGCGTGGCGGTCGGCAACGACCTCGTGCGACAGGCGCACGCGGCTGCCATCGTCAGCGCAGCCGAAAGCGACGACGGCTTTGCGGCGATTGCGAAACTCATCGCCGAATGGCGACCCGAACGCCTGGTCGTCGGTGTTCCGCTGCCGCTGGATGCGACTGCGGATGCGAGCGCGGATGCCGCTGCGGACGCGACTGCCGATGCGAGTGGGCGCGACGACAGACCGTCGCCGGCGTTGGCGCGCTGCGAACGATTCATCGAGCAACTGACGCGGCGCTTCCGTCTCCCGGTCGCGCGCGTCGATGAACGCTACAGCTCGATCGATGCCGACACGATCCATCGCGAGCGCCGTCATGCAGGCACCGCCAAACGCGCGAAGGCGCTCGACGACGTTGCCGCGCAAGTGATCCTGCAACGCTACTTCGACGCGTTGCCGATGCGCGAGGCGCTTGCATGAGCGTGCATGCGCCCAAGCGCGAAGACACGCCCGACGCCGAAGCCTTGTATGTATCGCTGCGCGGCGCGCTCTCGACTCACATCGAGGCGCGGCGCAATCGCATGCCGCGCATCGTCGGCATCCATAGCGGCGGAACCTGGATTGCCGAGCGCCTGCATCGCGATCTCGGCCTTTCCGATCGATCGGGCGCGATCGACATCTCGTTCTATCGCGACGACTTCAGTCGCATCGGCCTGCACGGGCAGGTCAAGCCCACCGAGATCGATTTCGAAGTCGCCGGCGCCGACATCGTGCTGGTCGACGACGTGCTCTACAGCGGTCGCACGCTGCGCGGCGCTCTCAACGTGCTGTTCGATTATGGCCGACCGGGCCGCGTCGATCTCGCGGTGTTGATCGATCGACAAACTCCCGAGGGCGATGCGCGCGAGTTGCCGATCGCGGCGCGCTTCGCGGGCGCGCGCTTGGTGCTTCGACGCGGCAAGGATTTCGTGCTCTCGCAAGACGGCGAACGCCTTGCGTTCACGATAGCCGATTGCGCGCGGCCAGCGGAAAGCTGAACGCCGAAGCGACCGACGCGATGCTCAATCCGCAACTCAACCGCGCCGGCGAACTGCACCATCTGCTGTCGATCGAAGGCTTGCCGCGTGCGATGGTCGTGCACATCCTCGACACCGCCGAAGGCTTCGCCGGCCTGGTCGATCCGCGACGCGAAGTCAAGAAGCTGCCGCTGCTGCGTGGCCGCAGCGTGTTCAATCTCTTCTTCGAAAATTCGACCAGGACGCGCACCACGTTCGAGATCGCGGCCGCGCGTCTGTCGGCCGACGTGCTCAATCTCAATGTCGCGGCATCGTCGACCACCAAGGGCGAGTCGCTGCTCGACACCATCGACAATCTTTCCGCGATGCACGCCGACATTTTCGTCGTGCGGCATTCGCAAAGCGGCGCGCCCTATCTGATCGCGCGACACCTCGACAGGAAGAAGCGCTTGTCCGATGACGCGCACGTACACGTCATCAACGCCGGTGATGGCCGGCACGCGCATCCCACGCAAGGCCTGCTGGACGCCTACACGATTCGCCACTACAAGAAAGACTTCACGCAACTGCGCGTCGCGATTGTGGGCGACGTGCTGCATTCGCGCGTCGCGAGAAGCGACATCCATGCATTGACCACGCTCGGCGTGCCGGAAGTCCGCGTGATCGGCCCGCGCACGCTGCTGCCGTCGGGGATCGAGCAGATGGGCGTATCGGTTCATACCGACATGGCCAAGGGTCTTGCCGGAGTCGACGTGATCATGATGCTGAGACTGCAGAACGAACGCATGAACGGCGCGCTGCTGCCTTCCGCACAGGAATATTTCAAGAGCTACGGGCTCACCGCCGAGAAGCTCGCACTGGCCGCGCCCGATGCGATCGTGATGCATCCGGGGCCGATGAATCGCGGCGTCGAGATCGAGTCGTCGGTCGCCGACGGGTCGCAAAGCGTGATCCTGCCGCAGGTGACTTTCGGCATCGCGGTGCGGATGGCGGTCATGAGCATCCTGGCGGCGGCATGAAACTGTCGATCATCAACGCGCGCGTGATCGATCCGGCGACGGGGCT
>JBBSEF010000110.1:0-7984 GCA_038240015.1 Burkholderiales bacterium | reverse complement strand
GTTTGGCACCTCGATGTCGGCTCATCACATCCTGGGGCTGTAGCCGGTCCCAAGGGTATGGCTGTTCGCCATTTAAAGTGGTACGTGAGCTGGGTTTAAAACGTCGTGAGACAGTTTGGTCCCTATCTGCCGTGGGCGTTGGAAGTTTGAGGGGGGCTGCTCCTAGTACGAGAGGACCGGAGTGGACGTATCTCTGGTGTACCGGTTGTCACGCCAGTGGCATTGCCGGGTAGCTAAATACGGAAGAGATAACCGCTGAAAGCATCTAAGCGGGAAACTTGCCTCAAGATGAGACTTCCCGGGAACTTGATTCCCCTGAAGGGTCGTTCGAGACCAGGACGTTGATAGGCTGGGTGTGGAAGCGCAGTAATGCGTTAAGCTAACCAGTACTAATTGCCCGTGCGGCTTGACTCTATAACCTTGATGGTTATGGAATTGAGTAGCGTGAATATCGCCGTCGAATCAGATCTCAATATCTCATTCGATTGGAAATGCGATCACGCCCGCTAAATGAAACAAGCTTTGCTTCTTCCGGATTGGGCCTTCTGCTTTAAAGCAGAAGGCTATACAAGTTATGCCTGATGACCATAGCAAGGTGGAACCACCCCTTCCCATCCCGAACAGGACCGTGAAACGCCTCTGCGCCGATGATAGTGAGCAGCTCGCTTGTGAAAGTAGGTTATCGTCAGGCTCTTATGCGAAAGCCCCAACTGAAGAGTTGGGGCTTTTTTCTTTTGTGGATTTGATTGCGACTTTATTGAAATTTATCTATTTTGCGTCGCTCCGATTTCAATTTCGATCTTCCAGATGAATTGATCGCGCAGCATCCGCTGCCGGAGCGGTCCGCAAGCCGTTTGTTGGTTTGTGCGAATGGTCAATTGGATGATAAACGCATCGTCGAATTGCCGTCATTGCTGCGCGCCGGTGATTTGCTGATATTCAATGACACGCGAGTGATTAACGCGCGCCTTTTTGGGCTTAAAGAAACTGGCGGTCGCATCGAAATTCTGGTGGAACGAATCGAAGGCGCGCGCCGCGCGCGCGTTCAATTGAAAGCCAGTCATGCACCCAAGCTCGGGTCGCACCTTCATTTCGGAACCGAGGACCAACCGTGCGTTGCGACTGTCGTCGAACGCGAGGGCGAATTTTTCTTGCTTGATTTCGACGCCGACGTTGAGCGCGTTCTCGAGAAGCACGGCCGCGTGCCGCTGCCGCCCTACATCGGGCACGCACCCGACGCGATGGATTCGGAGCGCTATCAAACCATCTGGGCGCGTGAGCCGGGCGCCATTGCCGCGCCTACCGCCGGGCTGCACTTCGATCGCGGCTTGCTCGATGCGCTCGGCATCCGCGGCATATCGACCGCGACCTTGACGCTGCATGTGGGCGCCGGCACGTTCCTTCCGGTCCGCGTCGACGACTTGTCAAAGCACGTGATGCACGAGGAGCGCTACACGATTGCGCAAGAGTTGATCGACGCGATCGAAGCAACGCGCGCTCGACGAGGCCGGGTCGTCGCTGTGGGCACCACGACCCTTCGCGCACTCGAATCGTCCAGCGACGCCGAAGGCAATTTGCGAGAAGGGGCGGGCGCGACGCGTCTATTCATCACACCCGGCTATGTCTTCAAGATCGTCGATTTGCTGCTGACGAACTTTCATCTGCCGCAGTCCACGCTGCTGATGCTGGTTTCTGCCTTCTCCGGCGTCGAGCAAATTCGTGCGGCCTATCGCCACGCGATCGAACACAGGTATCGCTTCTTCAGCTATGGAGACGCGATGCTGATCGAACCCTCGCGCCACGCTCGACCCACCCAAAGCGAATCACGCGAATGAAATTCCAACTCATCGCAATCGATGGCCGCGCGCGCCGTGGGCGTCTTTCTCTCAGTCATGGTCACGTGGAGACGCCAGCGTTCATGCCAGTGGGCACTTACGGTGCGGTCAAATCCGTGAGCCCTGATGAACTCGCGGCGCTCGGCGCGCAAATCATCCTGGGCAACACCTTTCATCTGTGGCTGCGACCGGGGCTCGACGTCGTCGGCAAGTTCGACGGCTTGCATGCCTACATCGGCTGGGACAAACCGCTGCTGACCGACTCGGGCGGCTTTCAGGTTTGGAGCCTGGGCAAGATGCGCAAGATCTCGGAGGAAGGCGTCGCCTTCGCGTCTCCCATCAACGGCGACCGTCTCTTGCTGACGCCCGAAGAGTCGATGCGCGTCCAGCACGTGCTCGATGCCGATGTCGTGATGGTGTTCGACGAGTGCACGCCTTACGAAACCAACGGCGTTCTCACATCGACAGCCGATGCCGCTTCGTCGATGCGGCTCTCGTTGCGCTGGGCGCAACGATCACGCGACGCGCATGACGCGCTCTGCAATCACAACGCGCTCTTCGGCATCGTCCAGGGCGGCATGCATGAATCGCTGCGTGACGAGTCGCTCGCCGGATTGATCTCCATCGGATTCGACGGCTATGCGATCGGCGGCCTGTCGGTCGGCGAGCCGAAGCAAGACATGATGCGCATACTCGATCACGTCGGCCCGCGCCTGCCGAACGATCGTCCGCGTTATCTGATGGGTGTAGGTAAACCTGAAGATCTGGTCGATGGCGTGATGCGCGGTATCGACCTGTTCGATTGCGTGCTGCCTACGCGCAATGCGCGCAACGGCTGGCTGTTCACGCGCCATGGCGATCTCAAGCTGCGCAACGCGCGCTACAAGGACGACACGCGACCGATCGACGAAACCTGCGCGTGTCCCGCGTGCCGCCAGTTCTCGCGCGCCTATCTGCATCACCTGTCGCGCGTCGGCGAAATCCTCGGTGCGCGCCTGAACACGCTGCACAACCTGCATTACTACCAGTGGTTGATGGCGGGCTTGCGCGACGCGATTACGGAAGGGCGCGTCATCGATTTCGTGGCGCGCTTTCGAGAGGATCGCGCCCGCGGCGTGTTCGAAGGCTGAGCCGCACGGCCCTCGCGGAAGTCGGCGTGCGGAAATTCGCTCGAGGGCCGATGCTACAATCGCCGGCTGTTAATTTTTGGCCGGCGTTGTTCTCGACGCGCTCGCCACGCTGCGCATAGTCAAGTTGTTTTCGGAGAAACTATCGTGTTCATTTCAAACGCCTACGCGCAGGCTGCGGGCGCCGCTGCTGCCCCCGGGTTTTCCATCGAACAGATGGCGCTTCCCGCGTTGATGATCGTCGCGTTTTATTTTCTGTTGATTCGCCCGCAGCAAAAGCGTGCGAAAGAACAGCGCACGATGATGGAAGCGTTGAAGAGCGGCGACGAAGTGATCACATCGGGCGGCGTGCTCGGCAAGGTCAACAAGGTCACGGATCAATACGTCGTGATCGAAGTCGGCAACGTCGTCGGCACGAATTCGGCAAATGCGGGCGCGGTCGAGATGACGATACAGAAAGCGGCGATACAAGCGCTGTTGCCCAAGGGCACCGTCAAGGCGATCTGATCAGCGGTCGTCCACGTCACACCCATGAATCGCTATTCGCTCTGGAAATACGTCGTCATCGCTGTCGCGCTCGCGGTCGGTTTGCTCTACGCATTGCCTAACGTCTTCGGCGAAGCGCCGGCTGTGCAGGTGACGAGCGGCAAGGCGACCGTGAAGGTCGATGCCTCGATGATGAATCGCATCGACGAGTTGCTGAAAAAGGCCGGCATCACGGTCACCGGCATGTTCTTCGACAACGGTCAGTCGCCTTCGGTGCGCGTTCGCGTGACCGACAACGATGCGCAGTTGCGCGCCAAGGACGTGTTGCAAAAAGGTCTGAATCCGAATGTCGACGATCAGACCTACGTCGTCGCGCTCAACCTCATCGCCGACTCGCCGCGCTGGTTGACCGCGATCCACGCGTTGCCGATGTACCTCGGTCTCGACCTGCGCGGTGGCGTTCACTTTCTGATGCAGGTCGACATGAAGAGCGCGCTGACGAAGCGGCTCGACGCGCTCACCGGTGATGCGCGAACGCTGTTGCGCGACAAGAACATCCGTCACAACGGCATCGCGCGCGTCGTCGTACCCGGCGGCAACGCGATCGAGGTCGCATTCAGTGACGTTGAAACATCCGGCAAGGCCTTGCCAATACTCGAAGACGGGTTGCCCGACCTGGTCTTTGCGGCACAGAACGACGGTGCATCGACCAAACTGGTTGCGACTTTTCGACCCGAAGCGATCCAGCGCGTCAAAGACAACGCGTTGAAGCAAAACATCAGCACGCTGCACAACCGGGTCAATCAACTCGGCGTGTCGGAGCCCGTGATTCAGCAGCAGGGCAGTGACCGCATCGTCGTGCAATTGCCCGGCGTGCAGGATACGGCGAAGGCCAAGGACATCATCGGCCGTACCGCAACGCTCGAAGCGCGCATGGTCGACGAGTCTCCCGAAGCGAGCGCGGCCGTCGGACAAAACACCGTGCCGTTCGGGGACGACCGCTTTACCGATCGCAATGGCGTGCCGCTGCTCGTCAAAAAGCAGGTCATTTTCAGCGGCGACAACCTGACGGACGCGCAACCGGGCTTCGACGAAAATCAGCAGCCCGATGTCAATCTGAACGTCGATGCGAAAGGCGCTCGATCGCTTCGCGACGTGACGCGCGAAAATATCGGCAAGCGCATGGCGCTGATCCTGTTCGAGAAGGGCAAGGGCGAGGTGGTGACCGCGCCGGTCATTCAGAGCGAGCTCGGCAATCGTTTCCGCATCACCGGTCGCTTCACGACCTCGGAGACCAACGACACCTCTCTGTTGCTGCGTGCGGGCTCGCTCGCAGCACCGATGGAGATCATCGAAGAGCGCAGCATCGGACCGTCGCTGGGCGCCGACAACATTCGCCGCGGCTTCCTCTCGACGGTGTATGGCTTCACCGCCATCGCCGTGTTCATGATTCTCTATTACGTGTTGTTCGGTCTGATCTCGGTGGTCGCGCTCGCGTCGAACCTGTTGTTCCTGATCGCGCTCTTGTCGATGTTGCAGGCGACCTTGACCTTGCCGGGCATCGCCGCAATCGCGCTCGCCCTGGGTATGGCGATCGACTCCAATGTATTGATCAACGAGCGCATCCGCGAAGAACTGCGCAACGGCAAGTCGCCGCAGACCGCGATCACCGAAGGTTACGAACGCGCGTTCGGCACCATCCTCGATTCCAACGTCACGACCTTGATCGCGGGCCTCGCATTGCTCGCGTTCGGCTCGGGTCCGATTCGCGGCTTCGCGGTCGTGCATTGCCTGGGGATCATGACGTCGATTTTCTCGTCGGTGTTCGTGTCGCGCGGCATCGTGAATCTGATCTACGGACGCAAGAAAAAGTTGGCGAGCGTCGCGATCGGTCAGGTGTGGAAGCCCGCGTGACCACTCAATAGATCCCGCATGGAATTCTTCCGCATTCGCCGCGACATCCCCTTCATGCGCCACGCGCTGGTGTTCAACATCATCTCGTTGATCACCTTCTTGCTGGCCGTATTGTTCCTCGTCACGCGCGGCTTGAACTTCAGCATCGAGTTCACCGGCGGCGTGGTGGTCGAGGCCAGCTACGCGCAGCCGGCCAACATCGAGGGATTGCGATCTGCAATGCAGAAGGCGGGCGTGGTCGAGCCGCAGGTGCAGAACTTCGGAACTGCGCGCGATGTGTTGTTGCGCCTGTCGCTCAAGGATGTGGCGGCTTCGCCATCGATCGCGACCCCAGACGCGAAGCTCGATGCCGCGAAACTCACTTCGACCGTACTCTCCGCAGGCGGCGCCGATCCGAAAATCACGCGCGTCGAATTCGTCGGACCGCAGGTGGGTCAGGAGCTCGCGACCGACGGCGGGCTCGCGTTGCTGTTCGTCATCATCGGCATCGTGATCTATCTCGCGTTGCGCTTCGAATGGAAGTTCGCGGTCGCGGCGATCGTCGCGAACCTGCATGACGTCATCATCATTCTCGGTTTCTTCGCGTTTTTCCAGTGGGAGTTCTCGTTGTCGGTGCTTGCCGCCGCTCTCGCGGTGCTCGGCTATTCGGTCAACGAGTCGGTCGTGATCGCCGACCGGATACGCGAGAACTTTCGCAAGATGAGAAAGGCCACCGTCGATCATGTGATCGACAACGCGATCACGAGGACCATGAGCCGCACCGTCATCACGCACGGACTCACCGAGACGATGGTGTTGTCGATGCTGTTCTTCGGCGGCCCGACTTTGCACTTCTTTGCACTCGCGTTGACGATCGGCATCCTGTTCGGCATCTATTCATCGGTGCTGGTGATGGCGCCGATCACCAAGTGGCTGGGGGTCAAGCGCGAAGACCTCGTCAAGCCGCTCAAGAAAGAAGAATCTGGCGCTGTGATCTGAAGGCGAGGGCCGACGCGGTGGGCATGCCGGCCTCGCGCCGCCGGGAAGGCAGAGAGAGCGCATGAACTTCAACCAACTCCGCTTCGTGCGCGAGGCCGTGCGCAGGAATTTCAATCTGACGCTTGCGGCCGAGGCCTTGCATACCTCGCAACCCGGCGTCTCGAAGGCGATCATCGAGTTCGAAGAAGAACTCGGCTTTCCGATTTTCGTTCGTCATGGCCGACGACTGAAGACGCTGACCGGACCCGGACGCGCGATCCTTCCCGTGATCGAGCGGGTGCTGCTTGAAGCCGAGAATCTGAAGCGCGTCGGACAGGACTTCTCGGCCCAGGAGCACGGCAACCTCACGATCGCGACCACGCACACGCAGGCGCGCTACACGCTGCCTAAAGTCGTGCAGGCGTTTCGCGAGCAGCATCCTGAAGTCCATCTCGCGCTCCTGCAAGGCAGCCCTCGGCAATTGGCCGACATGGTGTTGCGCGACGAAGCCGACATCGCGATCGCGACCGAAGCGATCGCGGACGTCGAAGGTCTCGTCGGCTTGCCGTGCTTCACGTGGGAGCACGCGGTGATCGTGCCCCATGGCCATCGGTTGCTCACTCAGACTAAGAACAAGGTGTTGTCGCTCGACCTGCTCGTCGCCTACCCGCTGGTTACTTACGCAGTGGCTTTCGCGGGCCGCACGCGCATCGACGAAGCCTTCGCGCTTCGGCATCTGGCGCCCGATATCGTACTGGCCGCGATCGATGCCGACGTCATCAAGACCTATGTCGAAGCCGGCCTCGGTGTCGGCATCGTCGCCAATATCGCCTACGATCCGGAGCGCGACGCGAACCTCGTCGCGATTCCGGCGGGACACCTGTTCGGATCGCAGATCACGCATCTCGCGGTCAAACGCGGCGCTACGCTGCGCGCGTATGTGCATCACTTCATCGAGCTGGTTGCGCCCGCGTTCGATCGCTCGATGATCGAGCGACTGGTGCGCGGCGACTCGCATGAAGCGGGCGACGACTATCAGGTGTAGAGCTGAAGACATGGACAGCTTCAAGACCTTCATCTCGCTGCTGGCGCTCGTCAATCCGCTGGGCGCGATTCCGTTCTTCATCAGCTTCACCGCGACCAACAGCCGCGCCGAGCGCCGCCGCATCGTACGCATCGCATCGATCACGGTCGCCTTCGTGATCGCGTTCACGACGCTGCTCGGCCAGCAGGTCATCAACTTCTTCGGCATCTCGGTCAATTCGTTTCAGGTCGGCGGCGGCATCATCATGTTGCTGATGGCGATCTCGATGATCAACGCGCAGCCGGGCGGCACGCGCACCACACCCGAAGAGACCGTCGAAGGCGAGTTGAAGGAAAACATCGCGGTGGTTCCGCTCGCCATTCCCTTGCTGGCGGGCCCGGGCACCATCAGCACCGTCATCATCTATGCCGAGAAGGCCGGCTCGATCTGGCAAAGAATCAGCCTGATCGGAAGCGGTATCGCGATTGCGTTGCTGGTGTTTAGAAGTGGTCCCGGTTATTCGGACAGGGTTTTGCGGTTTATAAGTGAAGTCTCTGCGGGTTAAGCGGCCACGATCTGTGGCAGCGAAGTGAAGTAAGCCGTATCCGGTGTTGCGCCATCGAGAGCGCTGTGAGGACGCC
>JBBSEF010000109.1:0-7988 GCA_038240015.1 Burkholderiales bacterium | reverse complement strand
TTCGGCGTCCTGCATTTCGTCGCCGTCGCGCTATGGATCTGCCGACGCGCGCCTCGTCTTGGCGCGTGGGCCGTGGCTCTCGGGGTCGTCGCGATCGCGCTCGGCGTACTGATTCACGCTACGGCGTTCGACCCGCGCTGGCTCAACTGGATCGGCTTTCCCGAACACAAGCCGATCACCGAAGACTACGTGCCGCTGCTTCCGTGGCTCGGCGTCGTGTTGATCGGTTGCGGTCTGGGCGCACTCTGGGCCCGGCGAGGCTGCCGACTCGCACTGGTCGTGTCATCGACATGGGCGATTGTGCCGCGGCAAGTGCGCGGCGTACTCGCCGCTGCGGGCCGGTGGAGTCTCACCATCTATCTGGTGCACCAACCGATCCTGATCGGTGCGATGGCGCTGATCAAACAAGCAAGATAGATCTTACTTGTAGGTGAACGTGATCTTCGCCGAATACGCCCGGCGAGTCGCAGGATCCTTGAGGTTGGTGATGCCGGAATATTCGATTATCCGTTTGGTCTCGGTGTCGATGGTCAGTTCCAGCGGCGGGAGGATCAGGCGCAGCAGCGAATCGAGTTCGATGCGTACGCGCATCGCGCGGCGACCGTTCACTTCCAGATTCGCAAGCTTCTTCGCGCGCAGCCGATAGCTGTCGGTCTTGCCGGCGACCGCGAGCGTGAAGTGCAGCGTGGCGCCCGCTTCGAGCTGCTCGAGGTGATCGACCACATAGGGCTGCGAGCCGCAATCGGCCACCATGTTCTGGACGCGCGTCAGCGACGCCGTCTGTCGCTGGCCGTCGCGGACCATGAAGACATCGACTTGCTGCGCATCGATGCGCGTGATGCCTTCGTGATAGTCGACGTTCGATTGATCGAGCGTGTACACCGGCACGTAGCGATCGGCCGAAAAGTCGAACTTGCGTTCGCCGATCGGCGCACCGTTGGGAAGAGCGTATCGCGTCGTCCCCGAGGTCCAGCGTCCGTTGTCGACCTGGACCTCATAACTCTCGGTATAGACCACGCGGCCCGTCTTGAGGTCGTGCGCGACGGTTGTGAAGCGCTGCGTCTCGGCGGCCTCTGCGAGGCAAGGCGCAAGCACGAGTGCGCTCCACAGCGCCCTGCAGGCGATGCGATTACCCATCGATCTCTGCCGTGCCGCGCTTGGCGAACCGGTAATGCGCGACGCCCCACTGCCTGCCGTCGTCGAAGCCGAACAACTCGGCTACCGACATGTAGAACATGCGCCAGCGCGCGAACCAGATGCGCGCATCGGCTTCGCCATAGGTCGATCGAAAGATTTCCATGATGGCGTCCTCGGCGTTGTCCATGTGGCGCAGCCAGTCTTCGGCGGTCCGCTGATAGTGGCGTCCTGAAACCCACCAGCGCTTCTCGACCTCGAGATCGTCTTCGAAATGCTTGAACAGATCGAAGCTGGGCATCGTTCCGCCGGTGAAGAAATAGCGCGACATCCAGTCGTCGCTGCGCTTGTCTTCGAAGTGATACGCGAGCTGGCGGTTCGCGAACACGTGCACGAATACTCGACCTTCGTCGGCCAGCCAGCGCGCGACCTTGGCGAACAGCTTCCGATAATTCTTCATGTGCTCGAACATCTCGATCGACACGATGCGGTCGAAGCCCGCCGTTGGCCCACTTCCCAGGTCGCTCGCATCGAATTCGAAGTCGACGATGTTGCCGGTGCGGATCGTGAGGTTGCTCAGGCCGCGCCGCGCGGCCGCGGCCTCGATGTATTCGCGCTGGCCGTGCGAGTTGGACAGTCCGATCACGGTCGAGCGCGGAAAGCGCGAGGCGGCCCAGAGCGCGAAAGAGCCCCATCCGCAGCCCAGGTCGAGAATGCGCTGGCCGTCGACAAGTCCGGCGCGATCGGCATAGTTCGCGAGCATGGCTTCCTCTGCGCCGGCGAGACTTTCGCGTCCGGTCGCGAAGAGGCAGCACGAATACTTGAGCCGCGGCCCCAGATGCAGGCGAAAGAAGGGCGCCGGTACTTCGTAGTGCTGACGATTGGCCGACTGCGTTTCGATCGCGATCGGGCTTGCATCGAGCTCTCGAACGAATTGCCGGAAGCGCGCGGCGCGCTCGGCCTCGTCGCCTGCGGATTCGCTTTTCAGGCGTTTGGCGATGAGGCGGCGCATGCCGCTGCGCACCAGCGAGTCGGGCAACCAGCGCCGCTCGGCGAGATCGATCACGTTCATAGCTTCGCGTTCATCGGTTCACGTTCATCGGTTCACGTTGGTCTGTTCCCGCTTCTTTGTCCATTCAGGAGGCCACGGAATGAATGCGCTGGTCGTGCGCATGTAGTCCGCGTATTCGGGACGGCTCCTTGCGAGATGGGCTTCGGTGATCGGGATGCCTGAAAGACGCAGCAGCAGAAAGGCCATCACCGCGGGCGCGATCAGACCCACCCACCACCACGGGCTGCCGATAGCGAGCAGCAGATAGGTAAGCCAGTGCAGACACTCGAAAAAATAATTCGGATGGCGCGAGTAGCGCCACAATCCTTCGCAGCAGACGCGGCCCTGTTTGTTTCCATCCTTCTTGAAGCGAGCCAGTTGCGCATCGGCCGCGGCCTCGCCCGCGACCGAGACGACCCACACGATCACGGCGCCGGCGATCGCCCACGACGGAGGAAGATCGTCGCGCCATGCGACGACCACGAAAGGTAGCGACAACAGCGCCGCGAAAATCGTCTGGAACTGAAAGAACCAGAAGAGGTTGCGGTCTGCATGTGCGCCCCACTGCGCGCGAAAGCGCGCGTACCGGCCATCTTCGGGCTTGCCGTGATTGCGGATCAACAGATGCGTTCCCAGGCGCAGTCCCCACAATCCCGCAAGCACCGCGAGCATCGCGCGCAACGCCGGCGGCGCGCTACCGAATGCAGCGAAGAAGACTCCTAGCGCGCCGAGGCTCCACGACCAGACCGGGTCGACCAGATTGGCGTTGTGGCTGCGCAATTGAAAGACCCACACGAGCGCGAGCGCGAGCGCCACGCACGCGATGCCCGAGGCGTAAATCAAGCCGGCGTGCATGGCAAGTCGGTGCGCATCGACATCATCGAGTGGTGGACTGGTACGCTGGACTTGCGTATGCGGAGGCCCGACGGAATCGGGTCACACGCGCGCGTCATGAGCCGAGCGCTTGACGTTGGGTTTCGATCAACAAGGCGATGCCCTGTCTGGCGAGGTCTATCAACGTGTCGAGCTGTTCGCGCGTGAACGGTTCGCCCTCGGCCGTCCCCTGGATTTCGACGATGCCGCCCGATCCGGTCATGACGACGTTCATGTCGGTATCGCACGAAGAATCCTCGACATAATCGAGGTCGAGCAACCCGACGCCGCCTTTCAACCCGGCCGAGACCGCCGCGACGAAATCGCGCACTGGGTTATTTGCGATCACGCCGCGAGCGAGCAAGGACGAGACTGCATCGTGAGCGGCAACGAACGCGCCGGTGATGCTCGCCGTACGCGTTCCGCCATCGGCTTGCAGCACATCGCAGTCGAGCGTGACGGTGCGTTCGCCGAGTGCATCGAGATCGAAGACGCTGCGCATGGCGCGGCCGATCAGACGCTGAATCTCCTGCGTGCGACCCGATTGTTTCCCGCGCGCGGCTTCGCGATCGCCGCGGGTATGCGTCGCACGCGGCAGCATGCCGTATTCGGCCGTGAGCCATCCCTGTCCCTTGCCCTTCAAGAAGGAAGGCACGCGTTCTTCGACGCTGGCCGTGCAGAGCACGCGCGTGTGGCCGAACTCCACCAGCACCGATCCTTCGGCATAGCGGGTGTACTGGCGCGTGATGCGCACGGGACGCAACGCATCGGCCGCACGGCCATCGAGTCGAGCGATCGTCATGGGCGCATCAGACTTTGGGCATCAGCTTGTTCGATTTCCGTATCGACGCGCGGATCTCGTCGATCGCGCGTTCGATCTCGCTGTCGGTCATCGGCGAATGCTGGACTTCCAACTGGCTCGGCCTCAGGTGATTGATGGTGGTCGTGATCGCGCCAAGCGGCATCGAGATGGTCGAGATGGCTTGGTCCTCGCTCAAATCCGCGCCTTCCCAACTCATCGCCATGCCGGTCACGTTGTCGGCTGCGTCGCCCGCCTCCATCAGCGCGAGATAGATCAGGTCGGGAATCGCGCGCATCACCGTGTTGTCGGCGAAGGTCGAGGCGATCGCCTGATCCGCGACCGCGGACCACAAGCCGTCGGTGCACAGGAACAATGAATCGCCAGGTTGCAACGTCATCTTTCTGGACAGCTCGACGGTCGGCAATTCGGGCGAGCCGAGGCAGTTGAAAAGCTTGTTGCGATCGGGATGGCTGTCGATGTCGGCCGGCGACGCGAGTCCCTGAAGAATCATGCTCTGGATCTTCGAATGATCGCGCGTCTGCGCGATGATCTCGCCCGCACGTATCCAGTAAAGCCGCGAGTCGCCGACGTGCGCCCAATAGGCCGCTCCGTTCTGGATCAGGCACGCGACGACCGTGGTACGAGGCGACTCGGACAGCTTGTTGGCCGTGCGGTAATGAAGGATCTGCTGATGCGCGTCGAGCAGGCTGGCCTCCAGAAAACGCTGCGGACTCTTCAGCATCGGCGTGGCTTGCTGCTGGAACAACGCGCCTACCGTCTGCACGGCGATCTGCGCCGCCATGTCGCCTTGCAGATGACCGCCCATGCCGTCGGCGACGATCATCAGCAGCGCCTCCCGCGTGAAGCAGTAGCCCATGCGGTCCTGATTGGACTTGCGACCGCCCTTCTTGCTTTCCTGATAGATCGAAAAACGCATAATTCACCGCGATGGATAGCAATGGATAGACGTAGCCACGATCAGCTTTGTCGCGTGTACAACGAAATGGTCGAGGCGCGGCCCGAATCGCCCAGTCCGAGTCCGCGCGGTTTGAGCGAGCGCAGACCTTCGAGCGCGCGATCTCGCAGCGTTTTCTTTTCCGGCGTCGGCACGCGATCGAGCAAGGCCTTCTGCAAGGCGAAGACGCTTTGCGGCCGCTCGAGCACATCGAGCTTCAAACACCACTCGACGACACCGAGCAGCTCCTTCGAATAGCTGTGCGACAGCTCGCGAATCTTGGGACCCATCTTGTCGTTGAGCAGTCGGGCATCCGCGGGCTGCGGTGCGTGACCCGACATCGACGCGAAGATCGAGGCGCCGATACCGTAGATGTCGGTCCAGGGTCCGAGCTGACCCGCCTTCTCGCAGAGCTCGGGTGCGGCAAAACCCGGCGTGTACATCGGATAGAGCTTGTCATTGTCGGTCGTTAGCGTGCGCCGCGCAGCGCCGAAGTCCAGCAGGATCGGCGACGCATCGCGGCGCAGATAGAGATTGGCCGGCTTGAGGTCGAGGTGCAGCAGCTTGTTGGTGTGGACTTCGCGCAAGCCGTTCATCACCTGCGTGAAGACCAGACGGATGAAGCGTTCACCCAGCAACTTCTTTTCGCCGCGATCCCGATACTTGAGGATCTGCTCCTGCAGAGTGCGGCCCTGCTCGTACAGCATCACCATGTATACGGTTTCATTGGCGCGAAAGAAATTGACGACGCGCACCACGTTTGGATGCAGGATGCGCGCAAGCGCCCGGCCTTCTTCGAAGAAGCACTTGAGCCCGATGCGAAAGGTCGCCAGATTGGAGTCGACGATGGTGGGGACCAACTCGCCGGCGCGTCGAAGCGCGAGCGAACTCGGCAGATATTCCTTGATCGCGACGGGCCGATCGAACTCGTCGCGCGCCAGATAGACGATCGAGAAGCCGCCGCTGGATATCTTCTTTACAATGCGGTAGCCCTCGACTTCATAGCCTTCAGGCAGCGCCGCATTGGATTGAGAAGCCATACGAATCAGCGACTGCGAGCGTGGATCATCCGCGTGGAAATGTGGGAACGAACGACCCGAAGTCGTCGCAGGAAAAGATGTTCGGCAACCATCGAGCGCAAGCGCGGTTGACCCGATTGCATCGCAGGGCAGCGGCATTTTGTTCATTTCGCGTCTGCTTGTAAAGGAAGCCCTGGTCCGCTCCCGCGCCTGTAGTCCTCCTGCGAACCTGCGAACCTGCCTCGCACTCTTGCATAAGATATCAATTAGATGACCGTCTCCAGCATGACCGGCTTTGCGCTGGCCCGTCTCGATCACCGGATCGGCGCCATCGTCCTCGAGATCCGAAGCGTCAATTCGCGCTATCTCGACTTGCAGTTTCGCATCAGCGACGAGTTGCGCGCCGGCGAGACGGTGTTGCGCGAAGCACTCGCCGCGCGCATCTCGCGCGGCAAGCTCGACGTGCGCTTCTATATCCATCGCAGCACGGCAAGCAGCAAGGGCATGGCCGCGGTCGAGACCATGCTGGCGCAGCTCGATGCGCTCGAACGCAGCGTGCGTTCGCGCCTGCCTGATGCAAGGCCGCTGTCGGTCGACGAGGTCCTTCGCTGGCCAGGTGTCCTGGAGAGCGCCGAGATCGATCTCGATGAAACGATCTCGCTGACCCGGACCCTCGCGGCCGACGCGATCGCACAGCTCGCACTGGCTCGGGCACGCGAAGGAGAGCGCCTCGCGGCTGTCATCGTCGAGCGGGTCGCGGCGATGCAGACGATCTCAACGGGCCTGCAGCCGCTTGTTCCGAAGCTGGTCGAGGCACACCAACAAAAACTCGAGCAGCGGTTGGCCGCCGCGCTGGGCGTGGTGTTCGATACGAGCGCGGTGGCGAAGGAAGCGGCAGCCCCGTTGCCGTCGGTCTCACGCACCGAAGCTCTCGATCGCATCCGTCAGGAGATCACGCTTTACGGAACGCGCATCGACGTATCCGAAGAACTCGCCCGGCTGGCGGGGCATTTGTCCGAGGTCCGCGCGATCCTCGAGCGCGGTGGAGCTGTCGGCAAGCGCCTCGACTTCATGATGCAGGAGATGAATCGCGAGGCGAATACGCTCGGATCGAAATCGGCAGCGGCCGAGCTCGCCGATGCGGCCGTCGAGCTCAAGCTGGCGATCGAACAGATTCGCGAGCAGGTGCAGAACCTCGAGTAACGTACTCGACAGCGCAATCATCAGAATATATACTTCCGTGTATATACGAAGGAACGCGCCATGCCCTACAAAACCGCAAAGCTGTTTGTCAACGGTGGCAGTCAGGCTGTACGTCTGCCCGCCGAGTTCCGGTTCGACGGCTCGCAGGAGGTGTATATCCGCCGAGACGTCGTCACCGGCGATGTGGTCCTGTCGACCAAGCCGCTCAAAAAGGCGTGGGCCGCGTTCTTCGCGCTTCGCGATCAGGCCGGAGAGAGCGCCGACTTCATGGGCGATCGCGTCCTGAATGAACCGTTGAAGCCACGTGAACTTTTCTAGGTTGCGCAGTGCGACTACAGATCATGCCGCTGTACATGCTCGACACCGACACCGCGAGCTATCTCATTCGGGGCAGGACGCCAACCCTGGATGCACGCGTCGCCGCGATACCGCCCAAACAGGTGTGCATCTCAGCCGTGACGCGAGGCGAGCTGCTCTACGGCATCCATCTCAAGGACGGTGCGCACCGGCTCGCACAGGTGATGGACCAGTTTCTGATCCGCGTGCGGTGCTTGCCGTGGGACGAAGCCGCAGCGACGCACTTTGCTTTCATCGCTGCCAAGCTGCACAAGACGGGGACGCCGATCGGCAGCATGGACGCGATGATCGCCGGGCACGCGGTGGCGACCGGTGCAGTGCTGGTGACCAACAACGCACGCCACTTCTCGCGCGTCGCCGGCCTCAACTTCGAGAACTGGTCTCAGCGGCATTGAACCTGGAATGATGGTGGCCCCCATGACTTCGCATCAAGGCAATCTCCTTATCGTCGCGGCGCCGTCGGGTGCGGGCAAATCAACGCTCGTGAACGCGTTGCTCGCCGCCGACTCCACCATCAAGCTGTCGATCTCGTGCACGACGCGCGCGGCGCGTGCGGGCGAAGCCGACGGCCGCGAATACCATTTCATCGACGTC
>JBBSEF010000108.1:0-8000 GCA_038240015.1 Burkholderiales bacterium | reverse complement strand
GGCTACTACGGCACGTTCACGCCCGGCGTGATCCTGCGCAACGTGCTCGAGAACCCCGCCTGGTACACCGCCTACACGCCGTATCAACCCGAGATCTCGCAGGGCCGGCTCGAAGCCATCGCGAATTTTCAGACGATGGTGACCGACCTCACCGCGATGGACATCGCGAATGCGTCGATGCTCGACGAAGCGACCGCCGCGGCCGAAGCGATGACCTTGTGTCAGCGCGTCGGCAAGAGCAAGTCGATGCGCTTCTTCGTCGCCGACGACGTGCTGCCGCAAACCATCGCGGTCGTGAAGACGCGCGCGCAGCCGATCGGGGTCGAGGTCGTGGTCGGTGCAGTCGGTAGCGCGGCGAATGTGGAAGCGATAGCAGAGTGCTTCGGGGTATTGCTTCAATATCCCGGCGTGGATGGACTCTTGCTCGACTACGCGTCAGTGGTCGATGCGGTCCATGCGAATGGCGGTCTGGTCGTCGTTGCCGCGGACCTGCTCGCATTGACGCTGTTGAAGCCTCCAGGCGAATGGGGCGCAGACGTGGTCGTCGGAACCAGCCAACGCTTCGGTGTGCCGATGGGATTCGGCGGCCCGCACGCTGGCTATCTCGCGACGCGCGATGCATACAAGCGCAGCATGCCGGGCCGCCTCGTCGGCGTGACGATCGATTCGAACGGCAAGCGCGCGTATCGCCTTGCCTTGCAGACGCGCGAGCAGCACATCCGCCGCGAGAAGGCGACGTCGAACATCTGTACCGCGCAGGTGCTGCTCGCGGTCATCGCCAGCATGTATGCGGTCTATCACGGACCGAAGGGGCTCGCCGCGATCGCGCAGCGCGTGCATCGCTTGACGAGCGTGCTTGCAGCGGGCCTCGAACATCTCGGCGCACCGTGCGGGAATCAGAGCTTCTTCGACACGTTGACGGTCGCCTGCGACGCTGCGTTCGTCCATGCCGCCGCCTCCGCGCAGGAACTCAATCTGCGCGCGATCGATGCGGGTCACGTCGGCATCGCGCTCGACGAGACGACGACGCGCGCGGATGTTCAACGCATCTGGCTGCTGTTCGCACAGGGCCGCACGCTGCCGGACTTCGATGCGCTCGAAGCCGCGAGCGGCGATGCCTTGCCTGCGAGCTCGTTGCGCACGTCGCGCTATCTCAGCCATGCGGTCTTCAACACGCATCACTCCGAGACCGAAATGCTGCGCTATCTGCGCCGGCTCGCGGACAAGGACATCGCACTCGACCGCGCGATGATCCCGCTGGGCTCATGCACGATGAAGCTCAATGCGACGTCCGAAATGATTCCGGTCACGTGGCCCGGATTCGCACACATGCATCCGTTCGCGCCCGCATCGCAGACCGAGGGCTATCGCGCGATGATCGCGGAGCTCGAAGACATGTTGTGCGCGGCGACCGGGTACGCCGCGATGTCGCTGCAACCGAACGCGGGTTCGCAAGGCGAGTACACGGGTCTGCTCGTCATCCGCGCATGGCACGCGTCGCGCGGGGATGCGCATCGCGATGTGTGTCTCATTCCGTCGTCAGCGCACGGCACCAATCCCGCTTCCGCGCAGATGGCCGGCATGAAGGTCGTCGTGGTCGCGTGCGACGACATGGGCAACGTCGATCTCGACGATCTCGAAGCCAAGGCCCAAGAGCATGCCGACGATCTCGCGGCGGTGATGATCACCTACCCGTCGACACACGGGGTCTACGAAGAAGGGGTGCAGCGCATCGGCGAGATCGTTCATCGCTTCGGCGGTCAGGTCTATGTCGATGGCGCCAACATGAACGCGATGGTCGGGGTCGCGGCGCCCGGACATTTCGGCGGCGATGTCTCGCATCTGAACCTGCACAAGACCTTCTGCATTCCCCACGGCGGCGGCGGACCTGGTGTGGGCCCGGTCGGCGTGGCGAAGCACCTCGCGAAATTCTTGCCGGGTACTGTCTCGCGCGCCGAAGAAGCGATCGGCGCGGTATCGGCCGCGCCCTTCGGCTCGGCGTCCATCCTGCCGATCTCGTGGATGTATATCGCGATGATGGGCAAGGCCGGACTCACTGCGGCAACCGAGTCCGCGATCCTTGCCGCGAACTACATCGCAAAAAAGCTCGACGCGCACTACCCGGTGCTCTATCGCGGCGATCACGGACTGGTCGCGCACGAATGCATACTCGACCTGCGTCCCATCAAGGATGCAAGCGGAGTCACGGTCGATGACGTGGCGAAGCGTCTGATGGACTATGGCTTTCATGCGCCGACGATGAGCTTCCCGGTTGCGGGCACCTTGATGGTCGAGCCCACCGAGTCCGAGCCCCTGGTCGAGATCGATCGCTTCGTCTCCGCGATGATCGCGATCCGTGACGAGATTCGCGCGATCGAAGAAGGCCACATGGATCGCGACGACAATCCGCTGCGCAATGCGCCGCATACCGCGGAGTCCCTATTGACCGAGACGTGGGCGCATCCCTATTCACGCGAGGCGGCAGCCTATCCACAGAAGTATTTGCGCGCTAACAAGTACTGGCCGCCGGTCGGCCGCGCGGATCACGTGTATGGCGATCGCAATTTGTTCTGCGGGTGCATTCCGACGGAAGATTACGCGTAACGATAATGAGCCACGACGAAACCGTTTGCGCCTCGCGTTTGATTCATCGACAAGCGTCTTTGACGTACCCACGATCCGCTCACCGCCTCGCCTTGTCCGCAGGCTTGGACGCCTGATCGGTCGTCTGCGATGCCGGCGTTGAAGGCTCGACGATCTGCACGAACACTTCGCCGTCCTTCAGCATCCCGAGCTCATAACGCGCACGCTCCTCGACCGCGCCCGCGCCTTCCTTCAAGTCCTTGACTTCGGCAGCGAGCTTCGCGTTGCGTGTTTCGAGATCGGTGTTGGCTTTCTTCTGCGCTTGAAGCTGGCGCTCGGCGTCGAGCACCTTCATCCAGCCTCCCTTGCCGAGCCACAGCGGAAACTGGATCGCGATCAGCAACGCGACGAGCATGATCGGGAGCAGGCGCATCGCTTGGCTGTCGCTCGAGCTACTTGAGGTTGTAGAACGCGCTGCGGCCGGGATAACTCGCGACGTCGCCGAGGTCTTCTTCGATGCGCAGCAACTGGTTGTACTTCGCGATGCGATCGGTGCGGCTCATCGAGCCGGTCTTGATCTGCATCGCGTTGGTCCCGACCGCGATGTCGGCAATCGTCGTGTCTTCGGTTTCGCCGGAGCGATGGCTGATGACCGAGGTATAGCCCGCGCGCTTGGCCATCTCGATCGCCGCGAAGGTTTCCGTCAGCGTGCCGATCTGATTGATCTTGATCAGGATCGAATTCGCGATGCCCTGCGCGATGCCCTCGCGCAGGATGCGCGTGTTGGTGACGAAGAGATCGTCGCCGACCAACTGCACTTTCTTGCCGAGCGCTTGCGTATGCAGCTTCCAGCCTTCCCAATCGCCTTCGGCCATGCCGTCTTCGATCGAGAGGATTGGATACTTGTCGCACCAGGTCGCGAGCAAATCAGTGAAGCCGGCCGCATCGAGAATCAAGCCTTCGCCATCGAGCTGATATTTTCCGTCCTTGTAGAACTCGCTGGCCGCGCAATCGAGACCGATCGCGATTTGCGTGCCGGCCGTGTAGCCGGCCTTGTCGATCGCGTCGAGGATCAACTGGATCGCCGCTTCATGGTGAGCGACCGACGGCGCGAAGCCGCCCTCGTCGCCGACCGCGGTGCTCATGCCCTTGTCGTTGATGATCTTCTTCAACGCGTGAAAAACTTCCGCGCCGTAGCGGATCGCTTCGCGAAAGCTCGGCGCGCCCACCGGGATGATCATGAACTCCTGTATATCGAGATTGTTGTTCGCGTGCGCGCCGCCGTTGATGACGTTCATCATCGGCACCGGCATGGCCATTGCACCCGTGCCACCGAAATAGCGATACAGCGGCAGGCCGGACTCGTCGGCGGCGGCCTTCGCAACCGCCATCGACACCGCCAGCGTCGCGTTGGCGCCCAGCCTCGCCTTGTTTTCGGTGCCGTCGAGATCGATCAGCGTGCGATCGAGAAAGGCCTGCTCGTTCGCGTCCAGGCCCATCACGGCTTCGGAGATTTCCGTGTTGATGTTCTCGCAGGCCTTGAGCACGCCCTTGCCGCCGTAACGATGCCGGTCGCCCGAGGTGGGTCCATCCCGCAGTTCGATCGCTTCGCGCGAACCGGTTGATGCGCCTGACGGCACCGACGCACGGCCGATTACGCCGGACTCGAGCAGCACGTCGCACTCGACGGTGGGATTGCCCCGGCTGTCGATGATCTCGCGGCCGATGATGTCTACGATTGCACTCATGAGTTCCCTGTCAGCGAATTGAATTCTTGTTGTGCGCGCGCTCGTCGACGCGTTAGTCCATCTCGTCACACGCCTTCGACGATGATCATGTTCATCACCGCCGCGTGCTCGCGCGCCGCGCGCGCCTTGCCATAGGTGTCCGAGTCGTAGAACGCCCGCGCGGCTGCCATCGATGCGAACTTCAAAAGGACGATGCGCCCCGGCTCGCGGCCTTCGAGGCGTTCGGTCTTGCCGCCGCGCGCGATGTACTCGCCACCGTGTTCCTTGGCGGCCGCGGACGCCCACTTGCGATACTCGTCGTATTGAACCGGGTCGGTGACTTGCACGTCGGCGATGATGTAGGCGGTCATGATGGTCCTCGGTCGTTTGCGTTCAGATCTCAAACGCCGAAATCGTTTTCGGCGAAACCATTCTTCTTCACCGCGCGATCGAGTTCGACGAGAATTTCGAGCAAGGCGCGCATGCGTTTCAACGGCACGGCATTCGGACCATCGGACTGTGCGTGCTCGGGATCGGGATGAGTCTCCATGAAGAGCCCCGCCACACCGACGGCAACCGCTGCACGCGCGAGCACCGGAACGAACTCGCGCTGGCCTCCGGAAGTCGTGCCTTGCCCGCCTGGCAGTTGCACCGAATGCGTCGCGTCGAACACGACCGGGCATGCGGTCTCGCGCATGATGGCGAGCGAGCGCATGTCCGACACCAGGTTGTTGTAGCCGAACGAAGCCCCGCGTTCGCACACCAGGATGTTCTGCCCATCGCCGCCCGCCTCGATGGCCGCATCGCGCGCCTTGTTGACGACATTCTTCATGTCGTGCGGTGCGAGGAACTGACCCTTCTTGATGTTGACCGGCTTGCCCGCGGAAGCGGCCGCATGGATGAAGTCGGTCTGGCGGCACAGGAAGGCCGGGGTCTGCAACACATCGACGACCGCAGCCACAGGTGCGATCTCGTCGATCTCGTGAATGTCGGTCAACACCGGCACGCCGATCCGCTTGCGCACTTCGGCAAGAACCGCCAGGCCGTTCTCCATGCCCGGCCCGCGAAACGACTTGCCCGAACTGCGATTGGCCTTGTCGAACGACGACTTGAAGATGAATGGAATGCCGAGCGCGGCCGTCATCTCTTTCAACGCGCCCGCGGTGTCGAGCGCGAGCTGTTGCGACTCGATGACGCAAGGCCCTGCGATCAGGAAGAAAGGATGCTCGAGGCCCGCATCGAAGCCGCACAGCTTCATCTCACGCGGCCTTCTTCAAGCGCGCGGCGCGGTTGGCGATCGCCGCTTCGATATACGACTTGAAGAGCGGATGACCGTCCCGCGGCGTGGAAGTGAACTCGGGGTGGAACTGCACGCCGATGAACCACGGATGCGCATTCGGTCCCGACTGCGGCAGCTCCATCATTTCGGGCAGCGATTCGGTGGGCGTGTGCGCACTGATGCGATAGCCGCGTGCCTCGAGCTGCGGCGCGAAAAAGTTGTTGACCTCGTAGCGATGCCGATGACGCTCGTTGACCTCCGCGCCATAGATGCGCGAGGCGAGCGTGCCGGGCTCGACCGGACAGCGTTGCGAACCCAGACGCATCGTGCCACCAAGATCCGAGTCGGTACTGCGACGTTCGATCTTCCCGTCGCGGTCCTGCCACTCGGTAATCAACGCCACCACCGGATGCGGCGTGTCGGGATCGAACTCGGTGCTGTTGGCGCCCGCGAGACCGCACCGATTGCGCGCGAACTCGATCGTGGCCAGTTGCATCCCCAGGCAGATGCCCAGATAGGGAATGCCGTTCTCGCGCGCATGACGGATCGCCGTGATCTTGCCCTCGGTGCCGCGCTTGCCGAAGCCGCCCGGCACGAGCACCGCATCGAGATTCGCAAGGCCGCCGGCGCCATCGGTCTCGATCTGTTCGGAATCGAGGTACTCGACGTTGACTTTCGCGCCCGTGTGGATGCCCGCGTGGACCAGTGCCTCGCTCAACGACTTGTACGACTCGGTCAGATCGACATACTTGCCGACCATGCCGATCGTGACTTCGTGCTTGGGATGTTCGAGGCCGTAAACGAGGCGATCCCAAGCCGACAGGTCCGCAGGCTTGGCGGTGATGCCCAGCCTCTCGCAGACCAGATCGTCGAGACCCTGAGCATGCAGCATCGCGGGAATCTTGTAGATCGAATCGGCGTCCCACACCGAGATCACGCCGTCCATCTCGATGTTCGAGAACAGCGATATCTTGGCACGCTCGTCTTCGGGAATGACGCGATCGGCGCGGCACAACAGGGCATCGGCCTGAATGCCGATCTCTCGCAGCTTCTGCACGCTGTGCTGCGTGGGCTTGGTCTTCAGTTCGCCTGCAGACGCGATGAACGGCACGAGCGTCAGATGCAGGAAGCAGGCATAGCCGCGCCCACCCTTGAGACTCATCTGCCGTGCGGCTTCGAGGAAAGGCAGCGACTCGATGTCGCCCACGGTGCCGCCGATTTCGACGATCGCGATGTCAGCGCCGCCTTGATCGACGAACGCCGCCGACGCGCCGCGCCGGATGAAATCCTGAATCTCATTGGTGATGTGCGGAATCACCTGCACGGTCTTGCCGAGGTATTCGCCGCGACGTTCCTTCCTGATCACACTTTCGTAGATCTGGCCGGTCGTGAAGTTGTTGACACGGCGCATCTTGGCGCTGACGAAGCGCTCGTAGTGGCCGAGGTCCAGATCGGTCTCGGCGCCGTCTTCGGTCACGAACACTTCGCCGTGCTGGAACGGCGACATCGTGCCGGGGTCAACATTGATGTAGGGATCGAGCTTCAAGAGCGTGACCTTGAGGCCGCGCGATTCGAGGATGGCCGCGAGAGACGCGGCGGCGATGCCCTTGCCCAACGAGGACACCACCCCACCGGTGACGAATACGAATTTGGTCATGAAGAGTCGCGCTCGCAGGTTTCGTGAAGGCCCATCGCCTGCGCGGCGCCACCGGGAAATTTGGATTATAGCGGAAGGCTTTCGCTCGTCTGCCTTCACGGGGGAGGTTGGGTGGTGGATGGGTGTCCGTGCAACGCCTCGCATAATCGCGACGATGAACACGAAGCGATCCCGTTCCAGCAGACCGAAAAGCTCGACCCGTGCGAAGCCTCTTGCGGCGGCCGTGAGAACGAATCGACGGCTCGCAAAGCGCGAGGACGGTGCGCGCCCCGGCGTCGTCGACGCGCCGCGACTCGACATCGTCGACGCGGCGCGCGGCGTGGCCATCGCGATGATGATCGCCTATCACTTCTGCTTCGACTTGACGTATTACGGCTGGACGCAATGGGCCATGCTCGACGACGGACGATGGGTCGCGTGGCGCACCGCCATCGTCGCGAGTTTTCTCGTGCTGGCCGGCGTCTCGCTCGCTCTTCGCGATGCGCGCGAGCAGGCGATGGAGGATCGCCGCAACGCGACCAATGCATTCGTGAGGCGTTGGCTTCAAGTCGCTGCCGCGGCGCTGATCGTGACCGCGGGCAGCGCCCTGCTCTTTCCGGCGACGTTCATCTATTTCGGCGTCCTGCATTTCGTCGCCGTCGCGCTATGGATCTGCCGACGCGCGCCTCGTCTTGGCGCGTGGGCCGTGGCTCTCGGGGTCGTCGCGATCGCGCTCGGCGTACTGATTCACGCTACGGCGTTCGACCCGCGCTGG
>JBBSEF010000107.1:0-8425 GCA_038240015.1 Burkholderiales bacterium | reverse complement strand
TGGTGGCTCGGGGCGGAATCGAACCACCGACACGCGGATTTTCAATCCGCTGCTCTACCGACTGAGCTACCGAGCCAAGGGTGCGGATTATACGCAGCGCGTCGCGGCAGCGGCAAGCGAGTGCGGAGTGACGACGAAGCCGCGACGACCCGCCTCGCTATAATTCGTCGATGAATTCCTGGACCGATCCGCTGCCCGACAAAGCCGCGCCACCCGTTTCCATTGCAGACGTTGCCGTGATCGGCGGCGGCATCGTGGGCGCTGCGGCGGCGCTCGGTGCGGCACATGCCGGACTGTCGACGATCTGGGTCGCGGGTAGCGATCGGCCGGCCGGTGAGCATGCGACGAGCAAGCGCGACTTCGACGTGCGCGTCTACGCGCTCAGCCCATCGACGCAACGCTTCCTCGACATGCTGCGCGTGTGGCCGCAACTCGATCTATCGCGTATCGCGCCGGTGTACGACATGCGCGTCTACGGCGACCGTGAAGGGCGCGCCACTTTGCATTTCGGCGCATACGAATCCGCGACCGAGACGCTTGCGACCATCGTCGAGCATCGCGAACTGTCGCGCGTGCTCCATGCGGCGGCCGGCTACTTTCCGGGGATCGCACGCATCGAGGGCATCGCGTCGCAGGTCACGATCGACGACGAGTACGCGACCATCCAGACCGAGCGCGGTCTTCGGCACGCACGCCTTGTGATCGCGGCCGACGGTGCGCAGTCGCCGACGCGCGCGGCCTTCGCGATCACAGCCGAGACCATGCCCTACGATCAGCGCGCGGTCGTCGGCAATTTCACCTGCACGCGCGCGCATGCGGGGACGGCGGTTCAATGGTTCACCGAGGAGGGCGTCGTCGCGTTGCTGCCCTTGCCCGACATCGAGGGCAGGCATGCGGTCTCGCTGGTGTGGTCGGCGCCGAATGCGATCGCGGACGAGTTGATGAGCGGAGGTTCGACCGCGGTCGCTGCGCGTCTCTCCGCTCTGGTCGCGAGCCAGTCCGCACACACCATCGGTCCTCTCGAAGCGCTCGGCCCTCTCACTGCGATTCCGCTCACGATGCAATTCGCGCGTCGCACGATCGCGCCGCGCGGCGTGCTGGTCGGCGACGCGGCGCATGTCGTGCATCCGCTCGCGGGGCAGGGTCTCAATCTCGGACTGCAGGACGTCGAAGTGCTGTTCGACATCCTCACTGCGCGCGAGGCGTTTCGCGATTGCGGCGACGCTGTGCTGTTGCGTCGCTACGAGCGCGCGCGCGCCGGGCCGGTGTTCGCGATGCGGCAGATGACCGACGGCCTCGTGCGTCTTTTCGCATCGGAACGTGCGGGCGTCGCGCGCTTGCGTACACTGGGCATGCGTGCGGTCGATCGCATGACGCCGCTCAAGCGCCTGTTGATCCGGCAAGCCTCGGGCAATCCGTAGAGCCGCGCGGTTCGTACATCGATTCAAATACACGGGCGAGAGTCACCACCTCTTGCTCGAACAGTTGGAGTGTTCATGAATTTCGTTTCCAGGCGCACGGGTTTGGCGCATCTCTTCATCGCCACGATGCTGCCCGCGTCGTTTGCCGCATCGTGCGCATTTGCGCAAACGCAGGGCCCCCCGACTGCAGCGCAGATATTGACGCCAGGCGCGACTACCTCGACCAACAACGCGGGCAACGCGACGAATGGGAATGGCGCGGCGCCGGTCACCGATGCCGCGTTGAAGAAGAACCTCGAGACGCGACTCGGTGCCAACATCGATAGCATCACGCGCGTGCCGGTCGCGGGGCTCTACGAAGTCCGCGTCGATAACGACATCTTCTATACCGATGCCACCGGCAACTACATCGTCGTCGGCAATCTCATCGATCTGCGTTCGCGCGAGAACCTGACGCGCAAGAGAGTCGAAGCGATCAAGGAGGCGTCGCTGCCCAAGTTCAAGTTCGCCGATCTCCCGCTCGACGCCGCGGTAAAGGTGGTCAAGGGCACCGGCAAGCGTCAGGTCGCGATCTTCGAAGACCCCAACTGCGGCTACTGCAAGCGTCTCGAGAAATCGATACACGAGATCGGCGACGTGACGATCTACGTCTTCCTTTATCCGGTGCTCGGCCCCGATTCACTCGCGAAGTCCAAGCAGGTGTGGTGCGCGCCCAATCGCTCGAAGGCGTGGAGCGACTGGATGCAGAGCGGGGTCGCATTGTCGGGCGAGGGCGCGTGTCAGACGCCGCTCGACAAGACGCTCGAGCTGGGGAAGAAACTGAAAGTCGAAGGTACGCCCACGCTGTTCTTCTCCAACAACAAGCGGGTCGAGGGCGCAATCGATACGGCGGAGCTCGAGAAGCTGCTGGCAGGCTGAGATGAACAGCTGAAGAACCCTCGACGAAAGTCGCGAAGTTTTGCTCGACCCCGTCAACGGAAATCCGAGGCGGTGTAGACGAACTTGCCGCCTACCATCGTGGCCAGAGCGCGCATGCCTTCTATGTCCTTTTCCGGCACGGTGAGGAAATCGCCGGAAAGGATGACGAGATCTGCGAGCTTGCCGACTTCGAGCGACCCTTTGATGTCGTTCTCGAAAGTCAGCTTCGCGTTGTTGATGGTATAGGCCCGCAACGCCTGCTCGCGCGACACGCGCTCGTGCGGCCCGTACACCCCATCGGAAATGGTGTCGCGCGTGACGAAGTGATACAGAGCCCAGAACGGCGAATACGGAATGACCGGAGAATCGGTCCCTGCCGCCACCAGAAAACCTTCGCGTATGAACGTTGCCATCGGCGTCACGTTTTCGGCACGCTCGCGGCCCCAATAGGCTTTCATGCTCGGTGCGGCGAGATAGAGATGATCCTGGGCTGAGATCGCAAGGCCGAGAGCGCGCATTCGCGGGTAGTGATCGGGACGTGCGATGAACGCGTGCTCGATCACCCACAGCTTTCCGGCAATCGGCTGATCGCGATTCGCGGCCTCGTACGCATCGAGCACTTCATCGATCGCCGCGTCGCCGACCGCGTGGGTCGCCACCCGCCATCCCAGCCGATTGAGTTCGCGCACCACCGGAACGTATCGATCGCGAGCCACCACTTCGATGCCTTTGTATGTGCCGTTGCGGCCATAGGGCTCGGCATACGGTTCACGCATATGGCCGCCTTCGAACCCGCCATCGACCAGCGTCTTCATGCCGCCGATGCGCAGCCACGCATCGCCCTCGTCGGGCTTCACGCCCCACTTCTCGATGGTCTCGCGCACTCGCTGCGGGCTCGAATAGTCGTATATGCGCATCAGGTAATTCACGCGCAGCGTCAGCTTGCCGTCGGCCTTGAGCTGTTGGAAAAAACGGTAGGGCGTGATGGGATCGCCGCCAAGCTGGAACGCGCCTGGAATCCGGATTCCGGTGATGCCGACAGAATTCAGCCGCGACATCTGGGCGACGATTTCCTCCGCAACCAGTTTGGGCGGGGGCGGCAGCTGGATGAGTCCCTTGGCCGTGTCGACCAGCTCGCCGTTCAGATTGCCATCCGCATCGCGTCCGATCTCACCGCCAGCCGGCGACTTGGCGTCTCGGGTGATGTTCCATTTGGCGAGCGCGCGAGAGTTGAGGATGTACTCGTGCCCGCCGCGGATCAGCACCACCGGGTTGTTCGGTGCTACCCGGTCGAGCTCGGTGCGATGCGGGAGACGCTTTTCCTTGAGCTGCGCCTCGTGCCAATCCGGATTCGAAACGATCAACTCTCCGTCGTGGGCAAGCTTGGCTGCACGCTCGATCGTACCCAGCAGATCTGCGAGCGTACGCTCGGTCGAAAGATCCACCCCGGATCCTCCGCCGGCGTTGTGCAGGTGTGCATCGATCAATCCCGGAATGACCGCGCGCCCGTGGAGATCGATGACCTGGGTCGCCGGACCTACGTGCCGCGCGATCTCACCGTCGCTGCCGACTCCGGTGATCACGTCCTTCCTGATGGCGATGGCCTGCTTGATGGAGAACGCGTTGTCGACCGTGATGATCTTGCCGTTTCTCAGGACCAGATCGGCCGGAGCGACGCTTGGCGGTTGTTCTGTCGACGCGCAGCCTGCGAGCGAGAGCAACGCCAGCGCAGTCATCACGATCCTGGTCCTACATTCCATTTCGATCCCCCCTTGGCAAAACTCGACAACCGTAAATATGGCAATATGGGCCATATGAAAACCACCATCGAAATCCCCGATCCGCTATTCCGCAAGGCCAAGTCGAAAGCCGCCGAACGCGGTCAGACTCTAAGGCAATTCGTCACGGACGCGTTGCAAGACAAACTCGCGTCCAAGGCAGACGGCGCACGCAATGGCGAACCCGAATGGATGCAGGGATTCGGCAAGCTGCGCCGGCTGCGCAAGGAGACGGCGCGCATCCAGAGCAGGATCGACGCCACGTTCGAGGTCATCGAAACCGAGGACCGCGCATGATTCTCGATACCAATGCGCTGTCCGCCTTCGTCGATGGAGACGCGGATGTGGGAGAGATCCTTCGCAGCCAGCCACGGGCGGCGATTCCGGTGATCGTACTCGGTGAGTTTCGTTACGGCATCGCAAGCTCCAGGCACCGCTCGGCCTACGAAGCGTGGCTGGAGGCACAGTTGCCCGACTTCGACATTCTTGCGATAACGGACGAGACCGCTGTGACCTATGCCGCGCTGCGCGTAGCGCTCAAGCGCTCGGGCCGGCCCATCCCTGCCAATGACGCCTGGATCGCGGCGCTCGCGATCGAGCACAAGCTGCCGGTGCTCAGTCGCGATCGGCACTTCGACGTCGTGCCGGACCTGGAACGAAAGAGTTGGTAACACGCACGACTCGCGCGCTAACGAGGTTTTATTCACGGCCAAGCCTTGCGCGGCAACAGAACCCACATCCGTCCCTGCTGCTTCATGCGACCCGCGCTATTGCCGGCTTCCGCGCCGAAGCCCCAGAAGTAATCGGCGCGCACCGCGCCTCCGGGCGCCGCGGCAATCGCACCGCCCGTGTCCTGCGCCATCACCAGCCGTTGCAGCGGCGCGCTCGACAAGGGTTGCGTGGTCGCGAGAAACACCGGCGCACCGAGCGGCACGACTTTCGTATCGACCGCGATCGAGCGCTGCGGCGTCAGCGGCACGCCGAGCGCGCCCTTCGGTCCTTGCGACGGATCGACGATCTTCTCCTCATTGAAGAACACGACACTCGGGTTGGCGTTGAGCAATTCATCGAGCCTGTCGGTGTGCGTCATGGCCCACGATTTGATGCTTTGCATCGACGCCTGCGAGAGCGTCAACTCGCCCCGATCGACCAGCCATCGGCCGATCGATTGGTAGGGCTGTCCGTTCTGATCGGCGTATGCGAGTCGCACGGTCTCGCGCATGTTCTGAACCCCGCGACCGGCATCGAACAATTGCACGCGGCCCGATCCCTGAATCTCGAGGAAGAAGGCCTCGATCGCATCGTCGACCCACAACACTTCCTTGCCGCGCAACGCGCCGCTGGTCAAGAGTTCGCCGCGCGATGGATAAGGCACGACGGTGCGACCGACGACCTTGCCGCGCAGGCGCTTGCCTTTCAACTCAGGATAGAGTGACGTCATGTCGACGATCAACAGATCGTCGGGCACGCCGTAGAGCGGCGTGAGGTAGGGCGCGATCCGTGTGCGGCTGCCGCGCAGCAGAGGTTCGTAGTAGCCGGTGACGAGACCGGTGTCGTTGCCGTCGGTGGTCGTTACGCGATGCGGAACGAAGTGGCTCTCGAAGAAATTGCGGATCGCGAGCGCATCGTCGCGGTCGATCGCGCGCGCGCTCGTGCACACGGCGGACCATTCGGGCTTGATCGCCAGCGCATTGCACGATGCGAGGAAGGCGGGCCACGCATCGACCAGAGGATCGTCGGACCAACCGGGCAACACCGACCATGACACCGGCTCGAGAACGGGCTTCGCGGATGGTGTGGGCAATGGTGCGGACGGTGGCGCAGGCGTCGGCGCGGGCGCCGGAATCGGACTCGGCGTGGATGCAGGCGGCGGGGCAGGCGGCGTTGCGCATGCGGCAAGAATCGCGAGACCTGCGGCGCTCGACGCGCGCGCTATCGAATGCCGGATCGAACGCCGGATCAAACCCATGCCGTGCACATCGATAGAATGCGAACAGTGGGTACAGCTTGTTTCCAAGGACTTGGCAAACATGTGGATTCTCGTAGTCGAGGCATTGTTCGCGGTCGGCCTGCTGATCTTCATCGTGTGGTGGACGCTGGGTCCCACGCAGCGGCGTGAGCGCGAAGAGATGCAGCGTCTCGCGCGTGCACCTTCGTCCCCCGCAGCCGCATCGTTCGACGAAGAGAATCAGTGCAACGACCGCGGCACCGCCAGCGAGAACTCGGAGATCGGCGCTTCGAAGCGCGTGCCGTCTTCGGCAACGACGAAGTAGCTGCCGCGCATCGACCCATTGGGTGTTGCTAGCGCCGTGCCGCTGGTGTACTCGAACGTCTCGCCGGGCGACAGCAGCGGCTGATGACCGACCACGCCCAGGCCCTTGACCTCTTCGACGTGCGCCTCGGCGTCGGTGATGATCCAGTGCCGCGAGATCACCTGCGACGCGATGTCGCCGGTATTGGTGATCGTGATCGTGTACGCGAACACATAGCGCGCTTCGTTCGCGTCCGACTGCTCGGGGATATGGCGCGTCTTGACGCTGACGTTGAGGCGATAGGTAGGCATGGTTGGGGCGGGTCCGGTAGTGTTGGTGTGCGTGGTTCGGCGCAGAGTCGCTCGGCCCTGTCGCTCCGGTACACTCGAAGCTCACCCTCGATGCCATGGAACCCACGACCCGTCGCGATTATCGCATCGCACCTTCGATCCTCTCGGCCGACTTCGCGCGCCTGGGCGTCGAGGTCGAGCGCGTGCTCGAGGCAGGCGCGGACTTCATACACTTCGACGTGATGGACAATCATTACGTGCCCAATCTGACGATCGGGCCGATGGTGTGCAAGGCCTTGCGACCGCATGCGAAGAAGCCCGACGGTACGCCGGCCGTGATCGACGTGCATCTGATGGTCAAGCCGGTCGATCGCATCGTGCCGGACTTCGCTGAAGCCGGCGCGAACATCATCAGCTTTCATCCCGAGGCGTCGGATCACGTCGATCGCACGCTCGGTTTGATTCGCGAGCACGGATGCAAGGCGGGGCTGGTGTTCAACCCGGCCACGCCGCTTTCGTATCTCGACTATGTGATGGATCGCGTCGACCTGATTCTGATCATGTCGGTCAACCCGGGATTCGGCGGGCAGTCGTTCATCGACGAAGCGCTGGTGAAACTTGCCGACGCGCGTGCACGCATCGACGCGTACAAGGCGAAGAGCGGCCGCGAGATCCTGCTCGAAGTCGACGGCGGCGTGAAGGTCGACAACATCGCCGAGGTCGCCCGCGCCGGGGCATGCACCTTCGTAGCGGGCTCCGCCGTGTTCGGCGAGCGCGATGCCGACGGCGGCTATCGCGGCGTGATGAAGAAGATGCGCGACGCGCTGGCAACCGTGTGACAAAGCTCGGTCGCTACCGCGCCGTCCTGATCGACCTCGACGGCACGCTCGTCGATACGCTAGTCGAGATCGCGGCCGCAGCCAACGCGATGTTGATCGAGGCCGGTCGCGAGCCGGTCGGTGATCGCATCGTTGCGGAAGCGATCGGCGAGGGCGCATCCGTTCTGGTCGAACGCTTGATCGGACGCGAGGACGCGGCGCGATGGCTGCCCGTCTACATGCGGCACTATCGCGTCCACAACGGCGCGAGCGCGCGGCTATACACGAATGTAAAGCAAGGGCTCGATGCGATGCGCGCGATGGGTCTCTCGATCGCGTGCGTGACCAACAAGCCGAGCGAACTGGTCGCGCCTATGCTCGAGCGACTCAGCATCGCATCGCACTTCGATGTCCTCATCGGCGGCGGCGACACGATCGAGAAGAAGCCGCATCCCGCGCCGCTGCTCGCGGCCTGCACGCGAATCGGCGCCGCGCCCGACGCGTGCGTGATGATCGGCGACTCGAAAAACGATGCACTTGCCGCGCGCGCTGCAGGCATGGTTTCGCTGACCGTACCCTATGGTTATTCCGGTGCGGGCGGCGACGAGGATCGCGCCGAACGCCTGCTCGAACGCGGCATCACGCAAGCTATCGTGCCCGACCTGCTCGCGGCAGCACGCTGGATTGCGCAGCAAGAGAAGCGCCCCGATTGGTCCGATGCATCCGGCCGCGAGCTTCGCACTGACCGGTCATGACCGAACTCGAGTTCCAGTCGCTCGCGCGCGATGGCTACAACCGCATTCCGCTGATCGGCGAACACTTCGCCGACCTCGACACGCCGCTGTCGCTGTACATCAAGCTCGCGCATGGAGAGCGCGGCGGCGCCAATTCCTTCCTGCTCGAATCGGTGGTCGGAGGAGAGCGCTTCGGCCGCTATTCGTTCATCGG
>JBBSEF010000106.1:0-9172 GCA_038240015.1 Burkholderiales bacterium | reverse complement strand
CGCCTGCACGAGAAATCGCCACTCCCATCGTGGGCTGCGCTGATATTGGCCGGCGCGATCATGACGCTTCGGGACCCGAGTCTTTTCAAGACGTTCGGCCCGATCATCGGCGCAGCGGGCTATGGAGCGCTCTTCATTCGCGCAAAGGGCGCGCGCAAGCGTTGCGGTGATCTCTAGCATCTACCGCTCGCGGCAAGAGCGATCCTGTAGTTCGCAGTTACGCAACGTCCGAGCCCGCCGCCAGCCGCACGTCGCGTACCACGCGGCCGGCATCGAGCATGACCACGCGCGCGGCCGAGGCGATCGTCTCGGGCCGGTGCGCGATCGTGATGCGCGTCAGCGAGAGGCGTTTGATCGCCGCATTGACCTTGCGCTCGTTGTCCAGGTCGAGGTGACTGGTCGCCTCGTCTAGCGCAAGCAGCTTGGGCTTCTTGTAAAGCGCGCGAGCCAGAAGCAGACGTTGCTTCTGTCCGCCCGACAACGACGATCCCATCTCGCTGACCAGCGTCTGATAACCCATCGGCATCGCGACGATGTCGTCGTGAATGGCGGCGAGACGCGCGGCCGCTTCGACGGTCGGCATGTCGGTGTGCGGATCGAAACACGCGATGTTCTCCGCAAGCGAGCCCGACAGAAGGACATCTTCCTGCATGACCGTGCCGATCAGTTCGCGATAGGCCGAATGCCCTAATTGGCGAATCGGAACGGCCGATCCGGCCGCACCGATGCGGATCTCGCCCTCGATCGGATCGTTCAGGCCGAGCAGCAGCTTCAACAAGGTCGTCTTGCCACAGCCCGACGCGCCGACGATGGCCAGCGACTCGCCGGCTTCGATCGTGAGATCGAGTTCGCGCAGCACCCAAGGCTCGCCATCGGCGTAGCGAAACGAGAGCTTGCGGACTTCGATGCGCGGCGCGATGCGCGAGGTGTCGATCTCGATCGCAGCTTCGGCTTCGGGCGGCTCCAATGCGATGTCGGCCAGGCGCTCGGCATGAAGGCCCAGCATCTTCACTTCGATCGCGACGTCGATCAGCTTGGTCGCGCGCTCGCCGAACTGACTCTTGTAGGCGAGAAACGCGAGCAGCATGCCGAGCGACATCGCGCGGTCGAGCACAGCGATGCCGCCCAGATACAGCAGCAGCATCCCCTCGCCCCCCGAGATCAGCGTGTTGGCGGACGCGAACCACAGGTTCATCTTCTGCGTGGCCACGTCGCGGTTCTGCACGGCGATCATCAGGTTCTGCCAGCGCGCGATGCGTTCGGCGACGCGGCCGTAGAGCTTCAACGGCAGCGCGGCGCGGATCGACTCGAGAAAGAAGCTGTTCTCTTTCGCCGCGAGCACGATGCGTTCTTCCGACGCCGCGCGAAACGGACGATAGGCGGCCAGGCGAATCGCTGCATAAATCGACAGCGCCGCGATCGCCACGATCGTCAGCTTCGCGCTGTAGACGATCATCAACGCAAGTGTCGCGAACGCCATCACGCCGTCGAGCGCCGCGCTGATCGCGCCGTTGGTCAAGGTTCCTCGAATCGCCGTCAACGAACCGAAGCGCGACGTGATGTCGCCCAGATGCCGCTTCTCGAAGAAGCTCATCGGCAGGCGCAACAGGTGAGAAAAGAGATTGGCCGTCCATTGCACCGCGAGTTGCTGATGGATACGCAACGCGATCCATCCGCGCGCCATGCGCAGCAGAAAATCGATCACCAGCAAACTCGCGCCGCCCAGCACGGCGAGAACCAGCAGATCGCGATCGCCGGTTACGAGCGCGCCATCGACGATGAACTGCGTCACCATCGGATTGACGAGCGAAATGACTTCGAGACTCGCCGCGAGAAAAAAAATATTGCCCAGTGCGCGCTTGAGCCCGCTCACGCGCCCGGTCAAATCGCGCAATCGCAAGCGTCGGCGAATATCGGCGGCAACGAACCGCGCCGTCGGCGTGAGTTCGAGCGCAACGCCGGTGAAATGTCGCGACACATCGACCATCGATACGCGCCGTCGACCGACAGCGGGGTCGATGATGATCGCAGCATCCTTCGTAACGCGTTCGAGCACCACGAAGTGATTGAGGTTCCAGTGCAGCACGCAAGGCGACTGCAGCTGCGACAACTCGTCGGGCTCGCAACGCAAGGCTCGCGTGGCGAAATGCAACTGCCCTGCGTGTCGCATGATCTGCGCCAGCGTCGCTCCCTTCAGCGAAACCGAGAAGCGCCGCCGCAAGTCGCGAAGGTCGCTTTGCAATCCGTGATGCGTGACCAGCATCGCGAGGCATGCGAGGCCGCATTCGGCAGCTTCGGATTGGAGTACGGGCTTCATGCTCGAAGGGCGACGGCCCACTTTGAGCGAGTGGGCCGTCCGCGAGAGGATTGCTCCTTTAAATGGTATTCAAACAGGAACGAGGCTTCTCAATGCGCCCCACTGGAATGCTGAATTGGCTTGCGGCCTGCAGATCATCGGGGTCTTGATCGAAGATGGTCGTACCAGGACGTTTATACCGGTATCAATGAACGTCGCCGCAATATGGTCGGCCACATGCTTGTCGATTCCCGCTGCGCGTACGGGTCTTTTCGCATTGCTTGCATGGACGTAAATGTGCGTCGCATCCAATAACGAGACTTTCCCGATAATGCGCAGCGCCTTGACGAAGACGATTCGATCACCGGGAAAGTCCGCCAGCTCGACTTGATACCGATCCATTTCAATCTCCTGCGCCGTTTGCCGCTTTGTCCGCCTCGTTCCACACGACTTGCAACGCTCAATTGAAGATCGGCACGATCGGGAGCGGATGAGGCAAGGGTTTGCCTTCCGGGACCTGGATCGGGTCGTGCAGGAAGCCCTTTTGCTCGCCGCCGCTCACCGCTGTGACAGTGGATTCGTCTAGTATTTTCATGATTTCTCCAAATGAATGAATGCGGTATCCGCGTTGCTACCGCCGCTGACGTTCGCAACCAATATTTCGTTCAATATCTGCTTTGCGTTCTCCGATGGAAATCTTGAAGGTTTGCAGCGGGGTTGAACGCTGCGTGAATAGAATGGTCCGCGAGCCGTTCCCGTGCAACCGCATTACGGATGAACTTGAATGATGACGATTGGTTTCTCCGCAGATTGATCATCCGCGAATATCTGGTGTCATCGCCCCATCAATCCATAGATCGGTTCCAGCAACCATTCAACCAATCGCCGCGTATCCTGAATCACGTCGGCTTCGAACGTCATTCCCGCCTTGAGCGCTTGGGCCTGTCCGTAGGTATCGATGGTCTGCCGATCGAGTCGCACCACGATGCGATAGACGGGTTCACCTCCTTGCAATGCCCCCGCGCCGAGCGTGGCGATCACCTGAGTCGGCAACTCCTGCGGCGCGTAGGGACTCTTCTCGACCTCCTTCACGATACCTTCGCCCATCCCGAATTTTTGATAGGGATACGCGGCGTAGCGCAGATGAACGCGCTGTCCGCGTTCGACGAATCCGGCCTGGCGCGGCGAGGCGAAGAGCTGCGCGTCCAGAGGGGCGCCGTCGGGGATCAGCGTTGCGAGCAGGCCGCCTGCACCGATCACCTGTCCGGCATGCGCGGCGATGCCGGTGACGGTGGCTGCGAACGGCGCGGCGATCACCGTCGTGCGGCGCGCCTCGTTTTCGCTTCTTTCTTGCGCGAGCGCCGCGACGTTGCGCTCGATATCGGCACGCTCGGTATCGACCTGCAGACGGCTGTCGGCCAGTTGACTCGCGAGGCCGGCGCGTTCGCGCGCGAGGTTGGCCTTGACACGTTTGTAGTTCTCGCGCTGCGCCTCGAGCACCAGCGCGTCATCGACTTTGGCTTGTGCCTGCGCGGGCGAGATGAAGCCGGTGCGCGCGAGTTCGTCGAAGCGCTGGACATTCTTTTGCGCGATCGCTTCGCGTGCCGCATTGATGTCCGCCTCGTGCCCGAGTTGCACCCGCTCCACATCGATCGCGGCGAGCCGCTCATGCGTTGTGCGCATCCGCGACTCGTGGCGCTCGCTGCTCAGTTTCAGGTCGCGGGCAAGCGTCGCGCGGCGGGCCTCGAGTTGTTCGCCGATCATCAACTGGGTCGCACCCGAGGACGACACGCGCTCGCCGGACAACACGAAGAGCACCTCGCGCGCGGAGACGTGTTGGCCCTCGACGACGTGCATCGCAATCACGGCGCCGTTGGCAGGCGTCGTCAGTCGCAGCGCGCCGCCCGCGGGCTCGAGCAAGCCCGGCACCGTGGCGCGCTTGGTGTAGGTGCCGAAGCACGCGAAGCCCGCGATCAGTGCCACGATGACAAGCGCGATGGCGGCCGCCGCGTAATGTCCGATCGGCTGCGCGATGCGGATCGTGCCGAGCCATTGTGTGGCTTGCGCGTCGAGCGCTTCCTGCCGGAAAAGGGTGCCGTGGGTCATGCGGCCAATCGATCGTCGTGTCGAACGGCCAGCCTTGCATGACGGCGGAGGCCAGGCAATGCAGCGAATGGCGGACAACGTCGCTGCCGCCGCGCGAGCGGCACTCGCCGAACGAGATGGCCCGACGACGATCTAAGAAGCCGGCTGCAGATCGACGACGCGATAGCCGCGCCGCTGGAATTCGCGGATTAATCCAGCCTCGCCGAACAGATGCAGGGCGCCGACGGCGAAGAAGGTATTGCCGGCACGTTCGAGATAATTTTCTCCCTTGTCGACCATGGCGCGATTGCGTTGATCGATCAGCGTCTCGACGAAGTAGCGCTCGAACGCCTTGCCTTTCGCATCGCGATGCATCTGCGCGACGATCGCGTCGCCCGCCGCCGCGTCGCCCCTGAGCCAGAGCGCGAACAACTCCTTGCTCTGGGTCTGCGCTTCACCGCTGTCGAGTTCGGAGAGCGCTTCCTCGAGTTGCGCGTTCTGCAGCGCATCGGGCAAGCCTGCGAGCAACTGCAATTGCGACGAGAGCCCTTCGATCTCGACCACCGGCATTCCCCTGCCGCGCGCGAATCCGGTGAGATACATCTCGGTGCCCATCGCCGGGTCGAGACCGGCGCCGACTACCTCGGTCAGCACCACCATGTTGGCAAGCAGCCAAGGCTTGAAGCGCGCGATGCGTTCGAGCGGCATGCCGTTGCGCTCGCCGAACGCCTGGACGCGCGCCATCAACTCGGGCGAGACGTGGCGCTGGAGGCTGTCGCTACCCTGGTACTGGCCGAGACGCATCGCGAGCTGCTGCGTGCTCTGTCCATCGCTGGGATCGGCTTCCAGCGCAAGTCGCCCAGATCGTCGCAAGGCGGACAGGACCGGACCGTTGAAGGGTTCGCTGCCGACGCGGCCGAGGTGCATCGTGCCGTAAAGGAAAAGCGTCTTGCCCGCGGCGGCGTCCATGCTCGCGGACGGCTTCGACACTTCGTAGAGAAAGCCGCGACGACCGACGGTGTCGATCTGCGCGAGCACGTCGCGTTGCTGCGCTTCGGTCAGGGGAGATTGAGAGGACGCTGCCCCGCTCATCGGCGACGGCGTCTGGGCTTCTGCGGGGGCGCCGAAGACGAGCCACAGCAGCCCGACGATGCGCAGTGTCAGCAGAACGAGCGTATGGATGAAGTCGGTCACGGCGTTCTGAATGACAAGCAACAAAACGTGGTCAACGAAGCGGGCATGGTAAAGGATGCGTGAACAGACGCAGCGGGTCGTGACATCCTGCTATTGAACCGCATTCCCCTCCGCGCTACGCTTCGCCCATTTTGCCGCGAGCAGATGCGAGCCTTAGCACCCGATCACCCGCGCCGCACGGTTTCAAGGACATCGACGATGAGCCGCACTTTCCTGATGTGCCCACCCGAATACTTCGACGTGGCCTACGTCATCAACCCGTGGATGCACGGGAACCTGCGCAACATCGACAACCGCCTCGCGAAGCGGCAGTGGCGCGGGCTCTACGACCTGGTGGCCCGTCACGCGCGCGTGCGCCTGATGCATCCCGAACCGAGTTCACCCGACATGGTGTTCACGGCCAACGCGGGTCTCGTGCTGGAAAAGAATTTCATCGTCTCGCGCTTTCGCTATCCCGAACGCCAGAGCGAAGAGCCGTACTTCGCCGAATGGTTTCTCGAGCACGACTTCAACGTCGCGATCGGTCCTGCCGACATCTACTTCGAAGGCGCGGGCGACGCGCTGTTCGATCGCGGCCTGCCGGTGCTGTGGCTCGCGCACGGCCATCGATCGATGCTCGATGCGCAGGTCTTCATCGCGAACCAGATCACCGCGCTTGCGAACGTCGAGATCGTCGCGCTCGAATTGATCGATGAGCGCTTCTATCACCTGGACACCTGCTTCTGCCCGCTCGAAGGCGGCTCGCTGCTCTACTACCCGAAGGCGTTCAGCGAAGCGTCGCTGGCGGCGATCGAAGCGCGCGTGCCTGAGAAGAAGCGCATCGTGTGCGGCGATGACGACGCGGTGGCCTTCGCATGCAACGCGGTCAACATCGGCAAGACCGTGATCGTGAACACGGTCACGCCAGACTTCGTCGATGCACTCGGGGCGCACGGTTATGCGGTCGAGCAGAATCCGATGTCGGAGTTCATGAAAGCGGGCGGCTCGGCGAAGTGCTTGACGCTGGATATCACGTGAACTTCACGCGCTGACGACACTGAGTCCCCGCATTCGCGGGGACGACGGCGCTATTGCGCGCCGGTCTTTCTGATCTGCGCGAGTTCGTCGTCGCTGATGTAGTCGAAAACCTTCACCACCTTGGCCACGCCCGAGACGCCGCGCGCGACTTCGGCGGCGCGGTCGCCTTCTTCGCGCGTCACACGGCCCATCAGATAGACGATGCTCTTCTCGGTCACGACCTTATAGGCGTTGCCGAAGACATCCTTCCTGCTCACCAGTTCGGTCTTGACCTTGCCGGTGATGAAGGCGTCGTTGTTGCGCGCCGACGAGGGCGTCATGCCGCCGATTTCCAGATCGGCGACGACCGACTGCACATTGTCGACTCCCTTGGCAATCTGCTCGGCCTTCTGGCGCGACGCTTCGTCGGGCACTTCGCCGGTCAAGAGCACCTTGCGGTTGAAGCTGTTGACATTGATGTGCGAGCGATTGGACAGTGCATCCTCGATGCGGCTCGCCGCGCGCGACGCGATCACCTTGTCATCGGCCTGCGCGCCGAGCGAGCGGCGATCGGTGGTCGCATAGGCGCCCGCGCCCACCGCGCCCACGATCACTGGAAAGCAGCCCACGAGCTGCGTGCTCATGGTCGCTGCCGCCAAGAGCAGCGCGCCGATGCGAATCGTCTTTCTGTCTCTCATCAATCGTCCCCGAGTAGATGCCAGTCGATGCCGTCGCACAGACAGTGCAACGCCAGCAGATGAACTTCCTGAATGCGCGCCGTACGGTCGTGCGGAACGCAGATGTGGACATCGCCGTCGCGCAACAGTTCGCCGATCGCGCCGCCGCCCTTGCCGGTCAATGCCACGACATGCATGTCGCGCGCGAAGGCCGCCTCGATCGCCGCGATCACGTTCTTCGAATTGCCCGATGTCGAGATCGCGAACAACACGTCGCCCGCGCGGCCGAGGCCTTCGACCTGCTTGGCGAAAATCTGCTCGAACGAATAGTCGTTGGCCAGCGCGGTCATGATCGACGTGTCGGTCGACAGTGCGATCGCGGCCAGCGGCAATCGCTCGCGCTCGAAACGCCCGATCAGCTCGGCCGCGAAGTGCTGGCTGTCGGCGGCCGAGCCGCCGTTGCCGCACGCGAGAATCTTGTGATCGTTCGACAGCGCTTCGAACATCAGGTCGATGCCGCGAGCGATCGGATCGAGAAGGACCGAGGCCGAGTTCTGGCAGTTGCGTGCGCTGTCTTCGAACTGGCGGGTGATGCGGTTGGCGAGATCCATACAAAAATTATAGCAACCGCGGTTGGTGTGCCCTGCTTTGCGATCAGTCGTCGGGACGAAACGCGTCGCGGATCCACTCGATGCGCGGCTCTTGCCCACCGCCTTCGATCGTCACGACATCGAACCGGCAGGGCCGCGCGGCGATGCGTCGCGCGGCCATGTAGTGCGACGCGGCCGCAATCAGGCGATTGCGTTTGGCCTGTGTGATGCTCGCTGCCGCGCCGCCATAGGTGGGACGCGTGCGTCGACGCACTTCGACGAAAGCGATCGTGGCGTCGACATCGCGCATCACCAGATCGATCTCGCCGACGCGATAGCGCACGTTCGCGGCAATGAACACCAACCCGACGCGTTCGAGATAACGCCGCGCGATCGCTTCGCCTTCAGTGCCGACGCGTTGCCTGACGGTCGCATTCATGTGGATCTGTCGGACGTGTTGGGCGGATCGCGTGATGATGCGCACCGATGGCTTCGACGCGCATCGTCCAAACAGACCTTGCATCGTGGGGACAATTCGCGGGCACAATTGCGCGATGAGTTCCGACGCCGACGCCCTTGCGCACAGCCTCGACGTGGCCGCTGCGGATGCGGCCATCCAGGACTATCCCGCCTCGACGCTCTATGTGATCGCGACGCCGATCGGCAATCGCGCCGACATCACGGTGCGCGCGCTGGCGTGCCTCGCGCGCGTCGATGCGGTGGCCGCCGAGGACACGCGTACCGCGCGACAACTGCTGCAGCATTACGGCATAACCAAGCCGATGATCGCCGCGCACCGGCACAACGAGCACGAAGCGGCCGCGACGCTGGTGACGCGCATCGCCGCAGGCGAGCGCATCGCTTACGTCACGGACGCCGGCACGCCCGGCATCTCCGACCCCGGCGCGCGCCTGGTCGCCGCGGTGCGCGAGGCGGGGCATCGCGTGCTGCCGATTCCCGGCGCATCGGCGCTCACCACCGCCACGTCGGCCGCGGGTCTGCGCGAGGGCTCGATCCACTTCATCGGCTTTCTTCCCGCGAAGGCCTCGCAGGCTGCGGCGATGCTGGCCCCTCTGGTGCAGTCGAACGCGCACCTGGTTTTTTATGAAGCGCCGCATCGCATCGTCGATACGATGGCGCTGATGGAGAAGGCTTTCGGCGGCAGCCGATACTGCGTGATCGCGCGCGAACTCACCAAGCGCTTCGAAACGATCCATCGCTGCCGGCTCGAGCAAGCCGGACCCTGGCTTGCCGCCGATGCGCAGCGTCAGCGCGGAGAGTTCGTCGTGGTCGTCGAGGCCGACGCGCAGCAGCAGGATGCCGACCGCGCGATG
>JBBSEF010000105.1:0-9270 GCA_038240015.1 Burkholderiales bacterium | reverse complement strand
GCGTGAACGACTCGCCCGGCTGTTCTACGACCGCGGGTATGGCGTGAATCCGCACTTGCATGCGATCGAGCGCATGCGCGCCCTCTCCGCAGCGGCGTTCGGCTACGCCGGAAAAGACCTCGGGCCGCCGCGCTTCGAGCTTGACGTCCCGCTTGCGCATTTCGAGTGGCTGCCACACGCCGACGCGGAAGCTCCGGCTTCGGCAAACGGCGCTGCGCGCAGCGCCGCGCCCTATGCCGTTCTGTTGCACGCCACTGCGCGCCCCGACAAGGCTTGGCCGGCCGAACGATGGGTCGAGTTGATCGGGACGTTGTGTACGGCGGGCGTCACTCCGATATTGCCGTCGGGCAATGCGGATGAACGCGCAGCCGCTGAAATTCTCGCGCACAAGGCGAACGCCTTGATGGGAAATGATTGCGTCCGAGCGATCGTCGCACCGGCGATCACGCTGGTTCAAGCCGCGGCACTGCTTGCCGACGCACGGGTCGTGGTTGGCGTGGACACGGGGTTGCTGCATCTGGCGGCCGCGCTCGACGCGCCGACCGTGGGATTGTTCGGCGCAACGCCGCGCTGGCGCTACGCGCCGTACTGGTCGCCGCACGCGATCAATCTGGGCAGTTACGGTGAGCTCGGCGCGCAGCCTGCGGTCGCTTCGGTTGTCGAAGCGCTGGAACGCTTGCAATTGGTCGAGGCCGGCACGAGCGCGGCGATGATCGAGAAGGAAGCGGCGGTCTTTCGCATTGCGCGATCGCGCGAGCAGCGCATTCGATGAGCGTGCGCCCGAGGGTGGGCATGAGCGGGCCGGCAAGCACGCGCACTCCGATCGACTCGTCATTGCGCGAGCGCGTATCGAGGCTCGTGTATACCGCGTTGTGGGTCGTCGCGACGCCTGCGATTGCGCTCTATCTGTTGTGGCGCTCGCGCAGACAGCCCGCGTATCGAAGCGGGTGGGGCGAGCGATTTCTGGGGCGCTATCGAGGGCAAGGTGCGAGCCGGCGAACCGGGCCGTGTGTGTGGATACACGCGGTGTCGGTCGGCGAAACGCGCGCTGCTGCGCCTCTCGTCGCCGCATTGCGCACCCGCTATCCCGATCTGTCGGTCGTCGTCACTCACATGACGCCGACCGGGCGCGACACCGCGATCGCGCTGTTCGGCGACGGGGTGGCGCATGCCTTCCTCGCGTACGACTATCCGTTCGGAGTCGCTCGTTTCTTCCGGTACTGGCGGCCGGCCATCGGCATCGTGATGGAAACCGAGATCTGGCCGAACCTGATGGCCGCGGCGCGCGATGCGGGCGTGACGATGCTGCTCGTCAATGGACGTCTGTCGGCGAAGTCCTTGCGCTCGGCGATGCGCTGGACATCGTTGATGCGGCCCGCGGCGCGAAGCTTCACGCGCATCCTCGCGCAGAGCGAAAACGATGCGACCCGCTTCGCCTCGTTGTCGGGCAATGCGAGCGCCCCGCCCATCGTGCGGGTGGGCAACTTGAAGTTCGATATCGAAGCGCCTGTTGCCCAGCGCGAGATCGCGACCCGTTTTCGTGATCGCATCGCGAACGATGTTGCGGGCCGGGTTGAGGGCCGGGTTGCGTGCTCCATGCGCGGCATTCTCTTGTTCGCAAGTACGCGCGAAGGCGAAGAGGCGGCGATCTTCGACGCATGGATGCGACGCGTTCCACGCGAGGTCGATCGCATTGCGGGAACATTCCCGCTGCTGGTCGTCGTCCCCCGTCATCCGCAACGCTTCGGTGAAGTCTTCGCACTTGCGAAAGCGCGCGGCCTGAACGTCCAGCGACGTAGCGATGAGCTGCCGATCGCAGCCGACACGCAAGTGTGGATCGGCGACTCGATGGGCGAACTCTTCGCGTACTTCCTCGTCGCCGATGTCGCGTACGTCGGCGGCAGCCTCGTGCCGCTCGGCGGACAGAACCTGATCGAGGCCGCGGCCGCAGGATGTCCGATCCTGATCGGGCCGCATACGTTCAATTTTTCAGAAGCCAGCGATGAGGCCGTGCGGGTCGGTGCGGCGCTTCGCGTCGCCGACTTCGATGCACTGATCGAAGCGTCGGTCGCGCTCGCGTCGGACGACGTGCGTCGGCGTCGCATGGCCGCCGCGGGCATCGACTTCGTCGCCGCGCATCGAGGCGCGACCCAGCGAACCATGGACATCATCGAGCAGGAGTTGAATCTCTTCGCTTGAGGGCGCCACACGTGAATTTCAAGATCTTGAAATTCGCGAGCCTCCTCTCATGTGGGAACCATGCGGCTCGACCGCGACCCACCAATCGAAGGAGTATCTCCATGGTTCTGACTCTCAATCGCGCGAGCCGCGTGCTTCCGCGCCCCCAAGTTCTCAATGGCAATTCGCTGTTCAACGACGTGTTCGACGGATTGTTCTTCAACGCACGCGACGCGCTTGCCAGCGACGTCGCCGCTCCGGTCCTCGCAGCGCGCTTCGACGTGATCGAAAAGCAAGACCGCTTTGAAGCGCGGGTCGAGATCCCCGGCGTCAGCAAGGAAGACATCGACGTGCAGATCGACGGCGCTCTCGTGCGGGTCAAGGCCACCGCGAAGGCCGAGGCCAAGGCGGCCGAGCAGGGTGCCGAAGGCGATCGCGTTCTGCACAGCAATCGCGTGACGCGCTCATGGTCGCGCAACTTCACGCTGCCCGTCGAAGTCGCCGAAGATCGCGCCGAGGCGAGTTACGAGAACGGCGTCTTGACGTTGACATTGCCGAAGAAGGAAGTCGTTCAGCCGAAGCGCCTCGCGATCAAGTGATCGCGCAGTTGAACGCCGTTGAATGAATGACCAGCGCCGCTCCGATCAGGAGCGGCGTATTTTCATGACGAAGGCAACGTGATCTTCACGCCGACTTCTTCAGCCAGCTTGGCCAGATGCCGATCGTGAATGTTGTACTCGGCGAGACTCTGGACGGTAGCGAGCACGTATTCGGCACACGTTCCGTTTTGCCCGCTCGCGCTGCAGACGGTGTCGAGAAGCAGTGTGCGGTCGAGCTCACCCGCATAGCCTTCCGCGGTGCGGTTCATCACGAAGCCGATCGCCCGCACTCGACCAATCTGGCGGTTGCTTCCCTCGGCGCCAAGGCGCACCTCGAGCCAGCGCGGCAGGTAGGAACCTGTGACGAGTTCGCGCGCCCACAATGCGCGTAGCTCACGATGGGCGATCGCTGCGGGGATACGGAAGGCGACGCCATGTACGCTGCCGCCGGGTTCGAGCCCCAGCACCAGGCCGGGTTTTTCCGGTGTGCCGCGATACACCCTGGACCAGAGGCAAAGACTGCGGTGATAGCCATAGACCAGACCGCGCGCCTTCGCGTCGAACTCGAACTCGGGTCGCCAGATCAGCGAGCCGTATCCGAACACCCACACCGAGTCGTTCCGATTCCAGTGGGTCAGCGTGTCGAGCAGCGAGGCCTCGCGCTCCTCGTCATCGAGCGTACGAAAGGGCATATTTGCCAGGCCGAGCGGTGATGCTTCGAAATCGATCTGCGAATTCACGATGGCGCCAACCTCGTCGCCCCGGCGAAGGCCGGGGTCCAATTATTCATCGATCACGCGCATACGTGAAACCTGGGTCCCTCCCGCGGCCTGCCCCGGCATGTCTCAAGCCTGCGCCGGGAAGCCGCGAGGAGCGCAATGCGATCATTCGCCTGCTCACTCACCGATCAACGCAATGAACCTTCTTTCCGATGACGTGGATTCCGAGATCGACTTCCATCGTCGCTTCGGCGGCATCGCGCGCCTCTACGGCGTGGACGGCATCGCGCGCTTATGTGCGTCGCGCGTCGCGGTGGTCGGTCTCGGCGGAGTCGGGTCATGGGCCGCGGAAGCCTGCGCGCGCAGCGCGATCGGCTCTTTGACCCTGATTGATCTCGATCATATTGCCGAGTCCAACATCAACCGGCAAATTCATGCGCTCGACAGCACACTGGGCGCGGCCAAGGTCGGCGCCATGGCGACCCGTATCAGGGACATCAATCCGCGGTGCGTGGTCGACGCGATCGAGGAATTCGTCGACGCCGAAAACGTCGCTGCGCTGATTCCGGCGGGCCGCTTCGAGTATGTCATCGATGCGATCGATCATGTGCGTGCGAAGACCGCATTGATCGCACACTGCCATGCACAAGCGACCCCGCTCATCACGATCGGCGGTGCGGGCGGGCGCACGGATGCGAGCCGGGTTCGCGTCGCCGACCTCGCGCATACCGAGCACGAAGCGATGCTGGCCAAAGTGCGCAAGGCATTGCGAACCCATCATGGTTTTCCTCGCAACCTCAAACAGATATTCGGAGTGACCGCGGTGTATTCCGATCAGCGCTCGACCGACAGGGATGGGCTCGAGCCCCAAGTCACCGAGGGCGCGGCGGGTCTCAATTGCGCCGGATACGGATCGGCGGTTGCCGTGACCGCGACCTTCGGTCTGATCGCAGCCGGTCTATTGATCGATCGGCTCGCGCGCGGCCAATGAGACGTGCGGCAAGAAAGGCCTGACGGGATCTGCGGCCGATTCGATGCGGGCGCGGCCGTTGTTCTTGGCTTTGTAGAGCAGTCGATCGGCCGCGATCATCAGCGCGTCGATCGTGGTCCCGTGCTCGGGCGCCTCGACGATGCCCGCCGAAAAGGTGAGATCAGGTGGGAGCTCTTGTTCCCCTTCGGCGGCTCGGAGATGCGCACATGCGGCGAGCATCTTTTTCAAGCGGTCGTGCGCCACCGCAGCCGTACTCACCGGCAGGATCATCGCGAACTCTTCCCCGCCGACCCGACATACGATGTCGCCGTCGCGCAGCCCCTCACGCAACAGCCTTCCCAGCGCGACGAGGACGTGGTCGCCCACGACATGACCGTGGACATCGTTGAGGCGCTTGAAGTGATCGAGGTCGAGCATCGCCAGGCACAGCGGCACGCCGTGGGCAAGGCTGGCCTCGAGCAATCGCGGCCCGCGCTCGTAGAGATAGCGCCGATTGTGAAGCCCGGTCAGCGCGTCGCGATAACTCTGTTCCTTCAACTCGTCGTGCAGGCGCAGGTTCTCCGCAATCTGCGCGGTCAATGCGTCGTTCAGAGCCGCCAGCCTACGATGTTCGCGTTCGAGTTCGACATGCAGCGCCATGACGCGATCGCGCTCGGCCCGCGTGGTGTCGAGCTCATGGCGAATCGTGTGCGTCAGACCGGCCACGTGCGCGCCGAGCCGTGCGAGGCGCTCACGGATGATGGAGCGACGGCGCTCGTGAAACAGAGCGCGCCGATCGTCACCGATCATTTCGCAGGCGGCCGCCGCGGTCGCATGCAACTGCATCAGGTCCGACGGCGAGTCGACCGCGTTTTCGTCGAGCTGCTCGAGCGTCTCGATCGCGATCTGAGCCGCACGTTCGGGTTGATTGGCCACCAGCGCGATGCGCGACTCGACGTAGCTCCAGAACACTTGCGGCGTGCCGTCGTCGTGCTTGCCGCGCACCAGCAGCGCGCGCACGTGATCGAACGTACGTTGCGCATCGTCGGCGCGGCCGGCATTGGCATACGCGAGCGCAAGAGTCAGCGGAATCTGCGGCTCGAAACCGCCCATCGCGAGGGAGTAGCGCTCGACGGTCAGATAGCGCTCGGCCAACTCCAGCGCTTCGGCATGCCGTCCCAGCGCGGCATAGTTCTGCGTGAGGTTGAGCGCGATGATGACCGTGGTGCGGTCCGCGCCGCAGGCCGATGCGAGTTCGAGCCCCTGCTCGAGAAGGCCGCAGCCTTCTTCGGGATTGTGAAGGTCCCCGTGATAGCCGCCCAGATTGCACAAGGCGGAGGCCAGCAGCAGCGAGTCCTTGGTGTCTCGCGCCGTATCGACCGCCTGGTAATGCCACTTGAGTGCGGGCTCCAAGAGACCGATGAAGCGATAGCAGAGCGACAGCGCGACGTGGACGACAAAGAAGTCGGTGGGGGTCGCATCGCGAGGTGGGCGGGCGACGAGTTCGAGCAACATCCGGATCGCTTCATCGGCGTTGCCGTCGAGCCGCGCGCAGACCGCTTCAGCCGCACGCGCAAGCCAGATGCCCCGCTCGTCATGCAAACTTTCGAATAGCCGTAGCGCGTTTGCCGTGGCTGCCACCGCATCGTCGCGCGCACCCAGGCGACCGGCAGCGTAGGCCGACTGAAAATAGGCGTGCGCAAGATCGTTCAGGTCGCCCGACGCTTCAGCCAGCGCGACGGCTTCGGCCGCGGCGGCCTTGGCTTCTCTCAGATCGCTGTATTGATGGCGCCACGCCCGGTCGATGGCCTGCAATGCGGGACGCGACTCAGCCCCGTCCTGTCGAGGCAGCGGGTCGATCCGACTTGTCGCGAGGCGCGAAGCACTCATCCGTGATTGCAGGCATAAGGCAGCGCTGCAATCGATGCACACCGCGCCGCTAAGGTTTATCGCCGAGTCCCGTGATCGAACCCGATCCGGCGATCGACTTAGTTATCGACGGCTTTCCATAATACTTAACATCGCCGCTGCCAGCGATTTTTACCGACAGGTTGTCGCGCGCCCACAGCGTGGCATCGCCCGACCCGGCGACCGAGATGGTCGTGGTCGCACTTTGCAGTGCGCCCGCTTGATAATCGCCCGAACCGGCGATGCGTATGTTCTGCTCCAGGACTCCCCCGGCGATCTTCACATCGCCCGCCCCGGTGATGCGCACCAGCAGCTTGCGCGCGGCCAGCGAGCCGATATTCACGTCGCTCGACCCGGCCACCACGATCTCGAAGTCGCCGGGCGCAGTCCACGATTCGGCGCGAACGTCGCCGCTGCCCGCGGTGCTGATGCGCTCCAACGTCTTGGCCGTGAGCAAGAAGCGAGGTCCCTTCTTGTCCGAGCCCCACCAGACAAAATGGGCGCGTGGTTCATAGCGGAGCACCAGTTCATCGCCTCGGGTTTCGACCTTGAGATCCTGCAGCCGGTCCTTGTCGCCCTCGACGCTCAGGGCAGGAACATCGCCTTGCTTGAGCACCAGATCGGCCGACCCGATCAGGCGAACCGACTTGAAGGCGCCAACGGGTCGCGATTCCAGGACCGCATCGGCGGCGTAAGCCTGACCGACCGCCAGGCTCGTGCAGACCGCGACCACCGAGCGGGCGAGCCAGTCGCGCCTCGGCTTGCGGGATTCAAGCGGCTGCGACAACGTGTGCTCGGTCGCCGGGCAAACGTGAACGACGGTCATGGCGCTCTCCTTCAAGGATCGTGAACGCGCGAGTCTAGTGACAACCCTCCGCGCGCCGCCACGGCCAACCGACCACCCGCAAGGTGTGAGGGACAAAACGTCGTGACGGGCGATGAGCCGGCAAGGTCGGACCGCGGGGGCCGGGTGCATGCCTCACTTTCGCATCTGCACGGAACCGCTGACCGTCAGCGACAGCGTGACGCGGCCCGACTCGATCGGCAGCGGCGGCGCAGACGCTTGCCTGCCAAGCGTGTTGTCCGCGAACATCGTCCGCGGGCTTCCGGATTGCCCCGCGTTCCCCAGCGTGACCTGACGAATCGAATAACCCGTGTAGCCGAACGCCTTGGTCGCCGCGGCGGCTCTGTCCTGAAAGGCTCGCGCCGCGCGTTCGATCAGCGCTGCATTTTCTTGCGAGCGCAATTCGGGCGAGATCTCGAAGCTCGAGCCGGCGATCTGCATCGCCTGCGAGAGTTTGCCGACGAGATTGCCTAGCGCGTTGAAGTCTTTCGACTTGATGATCATCTCGGCCCTCACCTGCCATCCGGTACGCGTGTTCTGACCGCCGCGGCTGTCGTAGCGCGGGAAGGTGCTGTAGCCGCCGTTCGATGCGATCACGCCGGAGACCGACTTGGCTTCAGCGAAAGACTTCGCAAGCGTCTCGTTGACCTCCTTGGTCAAGGGCGCGACATCGGGTCCCTCGCGCACGACCGCGAGCGTGACGACCGCGAGGTCGGGTGCGACTTCGGAGGTGACGGTCGCGTCGACATTGAGGACGTCGTTGAGCACGACGGGGCGCTCTTGCGCTGCAGACGCGAACGGGCTTGCAAGAGCGAGAGCGAGCAGGGCTGTCGCAAGAGTCGATGAAGTATTCATGGAGGGTCTATGGTTCACAGTGGAGTCGAAGCGGGATGCAAAGCGGCGGGCAGAGGGATGAACTCAACTTCGCCCGGGACCTGAGGAAAGCGGTCGTTGGGATAACGTTGCCATGCGCTGCGCGCAGAGTCGATTGCCTCGCGACTACTCGCGACGAAATTCCATTCGAGCGCGCGGGGTGCGTCGAGTTTCGCTCCGCCCAGCAGCATCGCGGTCGAGGGCGTCGTTGCTTCGATGATGACGTCGCCGCCAGCCTCGAAGACCGCCATCGATTGCGGCGCAATCCTGGAACCGTCGGCGGTCACGTCACCCGACACGAGATAAAGCGCGCGCTGCGCGTGTTCGCTAGTCACCTTAAGGGTACTTCCCGCTTCGAAATGCGCGGCGATGTAGAGCGTCGGCGAAAGAACCGCGACCGGCGAGCGATATCCGAATGCGTGGCCGGCGATGATCGTCATCTTCACGCCCCGCATCGTGAACTGCGGGAGCGTCGCGGCAGGATGATGCGCGAACGACGGATCGCCGTCCTCGTGTTCGAGCGGCAGAGCAACCCAACTCTGGATCGCGTGGATCGCCTGTGATCGCTTCAAGGACGCCTGCGGCGAGCGCTCCGAATGGACGATCCCGCGCCCGCTGGTCATCCAGTTCACATCGCCCGCTCGAATCACCTGTATCGAACCGAGGCTGTCGCGATGCATCAGCTCGCCCACGAAGAGATAGGTCACGGTCGCCAGCCCGATGTGCGGATGCGGCCGCACTTGCACGCCCGCGCCGGCCTCGAGCCTGGCCGGCCCGAGATGGTCGAAGAACACGAAAGGCCCCACCGTACGATGCGTGAGCGAAGGCAAAACGCGCCGCACCGAAAAGCCGCCGAGGTCGCGCAGCTTGCCTTCGATCAAATCGATTGTCATGGCATCGTTTCTAAACGCCGGGAACGAATGGCGATCTTCGCACGATCACTACGGCGCAAGCGGCGGCTCGTCCATTGCCGCGACCTGCTCGCGTAATGCGAGGATCTGATCTTGCCAATAGCGCTCGGTTCCGAAGAAAGGAAAGGCGGCTGGAAACGCCGGATCGTCCCAGCGCCGTGCGAGCCAGGCGCTGTAGTGAATCATCCGCAACGTGCGCAGTGCTTCCAGACGATGAAGTTCTCGCGCATCGAATGCACGGAATTGTTCGTAGCCGGCAAGAAGATCG
>JBBSEF010000104.1:0-9319 GCA_038240015.1 Burkholderiales bacterium | reverse complement strand
CGATTTTCGAACGGACGGATGCGCATTGACTAGTCCTCAGCGTGCGACCCATCCGCCGCATACCGGAAACACCTGACCCACGAAACAATTCGCCGCGTCGCTGCACAGATACGCGGCGAAGAGCGCGTCCTCGCGCGCGGAGACCAGCCGGCCGAGCGGCACCTCGCGCGCGAGCCGCTCGCGAAAGCGCGGATTGGCCTGCACTTCGGCGGGGAAGTAGGTCGGGTTGTCGACGAAGTTCTGCGCGATCGCGTTGACCCGAACGCCATGCGGCGCGACTTCCACGCCGAGGGCTTGTGCGTACGCGAGTTGCGCGCCGCGCGCCGCGCTGTAGGTCGAAGTGCGCTTCATGCCGCGCAACGCGGACGCGCTGCCGACAATGAGGATCTTGCCGGCGCGGCGCTCGATCATCCGCGGCAGCACCGCGCGACACAGGCGATGCAGCGGATCGACCAGATGCCCGAACACCGATTGCCATTCGTCGTCGGATGCATCGATCGCGAGCGTGGTGGGTGCGGGGATCGCGAGATGCGCGACGAGGATGTCGACGCGACCGCATTCGTCGACCAGCCGTTGCGGCAAATGCGCATCGATCAGAGCTCGCTGATCGGCAATCACGTCAGCGCCGCATTCGCGAAAGACCTCGACGAGTGCGGGGCCCATGAAGTCATCGGCCTGGGTGATCAGGACCCGCTTGCCGTCGAGGCGGAAGTCGTTCATGTCACGAGATCGCAGCGATCCGGTTCACGACAGATGGAGCGCACAGCGATCGTCCTGCTTGCGTCACGCGCTGTGCGACTTTGGCCACATCAATCGCAACGAGAGCGCAAGAATTGCGGCGTACGCGACGCAGGCGCCGATGCCGAGCGACCACCAGAGTTCCTGACGCTGCGTGAGTTGGCCGAGCGCGATCGCGGCCAGCATCGTGATCAGCATCGTCGGTACGACCGCGGTCAGCGCGGTCACGAGGCTGCGCAGGCCGACCAGTCGCTTCTCTTCGGTAGAGCCCGCCGTTCCCCAGGCCGTCGATTCCCATTCGACGAGGACATCGGAACGGACGTCGACGCTTGCGAGGCGCGTGGCGATAAAGCGCGAGATGGCGCGCGTGTGCAGGCTGAATTCGAGAATCTTCGCGTCGAGCAGCGCCGACAGGATCGGCACTGCGAGCACCGCCGCGTGAATCACGAGCGGCTGCCCGGCTTCGGGCAGCTTGTCGTAATGCGTCACCAGAAACGCGAGCACCGCGCCGACCAGAACGAACTTCTGCAGCCAGATCGCCTGGAGCTTGTCGAAATAGTTCGCCGACTCGCTCTTCAGGAGTTTGTACAACTCGAAGTCGATCTTGTCCGGGCTGGCAGCCGCGTCGTCGCTCATGCATGGTCTCCGTTGAATGTCGCACGAAGGATCGTCTCGTTCTTGAATGGATCACGTCGCTTTCTTTTCGCGCGCGTTCTTGGCCATCTCGATCTCACGCTCTCCTGGTGCGCATCGCGCGTGCCTGCGCGATGTCCTTGCTCGCCGACAAGCGTGTGTATTCCGTGCTATCGACAGAGACCAGCGCGACCTTGCCCTCGTCGTTGAAATGCAATCCCCATCCGTAGGTCTTGGGCAGCGGCGAGACGCGCATGCAGGCCATCGACTTCGAGAAGAAGGCATTCCACAGTTCTTCATGCCGCGCCTTCAGGTCCGAAACCGGGAAGCCCTGGCGCTCGACGTGAACGGCGAATTGGACGTCCTCTTGCGTGCGTGAATAGGGGTGTGACGCGATGAGGTCGTACTCCAGGCGCGCGATCGTCTTCCTACCGGCTCGCTCGGGCGGAGCTGCCCCTTTCGTTGCCGCCGTATCGGCTGCAACCTGAATGAAGGTGTTGACGTAGTTCATCGATCACTTCACCGTTGCCGGGTCGAAGTGGGGATTCTCGACGATGCCGAAGCGATTGCCGAACGGGTCCACGACCGCAGCGACGCGGATGCCATCGCCGACCTCGGTGACTGGATCGAGTGCGGTCGCGCCGAGTTCGATCAGCCGCGCGAACGCGGTGTCGACATTCGACACGCCCCACAAGGGCTGCGGACCCGCCATGCCGGGCGTGCCGTCGGGAACGAGGCCGAGCTCGAATCCGCCGACGGCAAAGCCCACATAGAACGGCTGATCGAAGTAGGGTTGCAATTCGAGCACTTGTTCATACCACGCCTTCGCACGCGCAAGGTCGGATACTGGATAGACGACGGTACGCAGACCGAGGATCATCGACGGGTCCCGGAAAAATGGAATGCGAAGCTTGCACTTCATTTGATCTATTGCAAAGCGCTCGAAGCGTCGTCGCGCGTCATTTTTTTCAACTCGTATTCACCATCGATTCCGCATCATGAGTTCCGCCATCACCGCGCCGTGTGACGCCGGCGTGCTTGCGGCAGCGGCGCCGCAGGAGGCCGCGCACGCTTCCGCATTGCTCGCCGCGACCATCCTCGGTTCGAGCGTCGCCTTCATCGATGGCTCGGTCGTCAACGTGGCGCTACCGGCGATTCAGCACGACCTTGCCGCGTCGGCCGCAGCGACCCAGTGGTTGATCAACGCCTACCTGTTGCCGATGGGTGCGCTGATCCTGATCGGCGGCGCGATGGCCGATCGATACGGCAGGCGCAGGATCTTCGCGATCGGGCTCGGCCTCTTCACGATCGCGTCGCTGCTCTGCGCGTTGGCGCCGAACATGCATTTGCTGCTGGCGGCGCGCTCGTTTCAGGGTGTGGGCGCCGCGCTGTTGACGCCCGCAAGCCTCGCGATGCTGGGCGCGGGTTTCGCGGGTCCGGCGCGTGGCCGCGCGATCGGCACCTGGGCCGCTGCCGGCGCCATCACGGGCGCGGCGGGGCCGGTGATCGGCGGATGGTTGATCGACACCGTGGGCTGGCGCGCTATCTTCCTGTTGAATCTTCCGATCGCATGCATCGCGATGTGGCTCGCGATTCGTTACGTCGATGAAACGCGTGATCACTCGACCGCGGCTGTGTTGGACTGGCGCGGCGCATCGCTCGCGACCGCGGGATTGGGCGCACTCGCGTGGGCATTGACGGTGGGGCCGACGCGCGGCGCCGACACCGCGGTGACGATCTCGTCGATCGGGGGCGTCGCCGCGTTACTGGCCTTCGTCGCGGTCGAAGCGCGGCTGGGTAGGCGGGCCATGATGCCTCTCGCGTTGTTCGGTGCGAAGGCGTTCGTGGGCGTCACGCTGCTGACGTTGTTTCTCTACGGGGCATTGAGCGGCCTGATGGTCGTGCTGCCTTATCTGCTGATCCGCATCGGTCACTATTCGGCGACCGCAGCGGGTGCGGCGCTGCTGCCGCTGCCGATCGCGATCGGTCTCGCATCGCGCTTCGTCGGAAGGATGGCCGAGCGCACCGGTCCTCGACTGCCGCTCACGCTCGGGCCGCTAATCGTTGCGGCGGGCTTTGCGCTGATGGCGCGAGTCACCGCGAGCGATCTCGCCTACTGGTCGACGATCTTTCCCGCGCTCGCACTGATCGCATGCGGCATGGCGGCAAGCGTCGCACCGTTGACCGCAACCGTGATGAGCGCGGTCGATGCAGATCACGTCGGCGCGGCATCTGGCGTGAACAATGCGCTCGCCAGAGTCGCGGCCTTGTTCGCAACTGCGCTGGTCGGCGTCGTGCTCGTGTCCGATGCGACACCCGATCTCTTCACCGCGAAGTTTCGAATTGCGGCATGGGTCGGCGCGGCGCTGGCCGCCGCGGCAGGTGCGAGCGCGTTCGCGCTACTTGCCAACAGCGCCGTGTCGAAGGCAAGGTGAACGCGATGTGGATCGACATCGTCAATCGTTACTGGTTCGAAGACCTCGGTCCGAAGGACTGGTTCAGCGCTCGCGCCGAAGTCGACCAACCAATCCGCGAACGATTCGCGGATCTGCATGCCGTACTCGAGCGCGCGCCTCCCGATGCAGAACGATTGAGCGCCGCGGGACACGTCGCGGCGGTGATCGTCTTCGATCAATTCTCGCGCAACCTCTTTCGTGGATCGCCCGAGACCTATGCGACCGACGACGTCGCGCTGGCGCTCGCCATCGATGCGGTCGATCGCGGGCTGGATGCAAGCCTCGACTCGCGGCGCAGACAGTTCCTCTACATGCCCTTCATGCACAGCGAGGACCGCGCGATGCAGGCGCGATCGGTGCAATTGTTCCGCGCGACCGGGGATGCCGACGTGCTCCGATTCGCCGAGCACCACAAGGGCATCGTCGATCGCTTCGGCCGCTTCCCGCATCGAAACGAAATCCTCGGACGCACCACGACGGCAGCCGAGAGCGACTTTCTGCGGCAGTCCCCTGATGAATGACGAAGAAGAATGGCGGATTGCGCGGCAGGTGCCGTCAACTGATGACCTCGCGTTCAGCGTTCGTCCGAATCCCGAAGGCGCACGCCACACACAAACTTTGCCGCTGCAAGGATGCGCTTGCGATGCTCGGCAACACGACTTGCCGCATACGAGGATGGGGACGCCGCAATGGCCGCGTTGCTGGAGACCGTCGCTTCAACATCGTCTGCGATCGACAGGCAGATCGCTGCGCTTCTCGCAGGCGATGAGAGAGCGTATGCCGGCGAGACTACCGCTCAACCGATTGTTCAACCGATCGTTCAGCGACTGCGAGACTTGATCGCGGCCGGCCTCGATCGCATCCCACCTCCAGGAAACGGGTCCACGCAGAAGCGCTGGCAATGCCTCGCACAGGTCGCGGGTCGCGATCTTGCCCTCGTCAAGCTTTATGAAAGCCACACCGACGCGCTCGCGATCCTGCAGGAAATCGACACGCGTCATGTGCCCAAGCCCGGCGTTGTCTACGCGGTATGGGCATCCGAATCGCGCGCGCAGCCGTTGAAGATTCGCGGTCGTGACGACCGGATGCACGAAAGCAGTTTCGTGACGCTCGATGGCAAGAAGAGCTGGTGTTCGGGCGCACGCATCGTGGACATGGCCTTGATGACCGCGTCCGACGAAGACGGTCGACGATGGCTGGTCGAAGTGGATCTCGGGTCCGACGGCATCACCATCGACGAACGCGCGTGGAACGCCGTGGGCATGCGCGACTCCGCCAGCTACGATGTGACATGCGATGCCGTGGCCGCGCGCATCGTGGGTCATGTGAATGCCTATCTCGACCGGCCCGGCTTCTGGCACGGAGGTGCGGGCGTGGCTGCGTGCTGGTATGGAGCGGCCGCCGCGATAGCAACGATCGTTCGCGATCTGCAAGTCGGTCGCGATGACCCGCACGCGCTGGCTCATGTGGGGGCGATCGATTGTGCGCTGGCCTCGGGACGCGCACTGCTGCGCGAATGCGCCGCACAGATCGACGCGCTACCCGCCGCCGATTTTGCACGTGCGGCGCTTCGCGCGCGGTCAGCGATCGCCGACATGGCGGAATCGGTCATCCATCACGCCGCCCGCGCCGTCGGGCCAGGCCCGCTTTGCAACGACCAGCATCTGGCGCGACTCGTCGCCGATCTGCCGATCTTCATCCGGCAGTGCCGCGCCGAACACGACCTGGTCGCTCAGAGCCGCGCACTGTTGGCCGACGATCGCGAAATGCGCGGCCTCGGCTGGGCGCTCTGATGGACGCCGTCGTGGAGACAACGGTCGAAGCCATGATCGCAGACGCGTTATCCGTCGACAGCGACGCCGCGACACGGCTCATTGTCGGACGGGGCACCGATGAACACGCGTGGCGGTCGAGTTCGCCGATCGACAACATGCCCATCGTCGATCTGGCGGCGTGGGAAAGGCGCTATCCGCGCATCTGGATCGTCTCTCCTCATCCCGACGATGAAGTGCTTGCGCTCGGCGCGACCATGGCTCGACTCTCGAGCCTCGGGGCAGACTTGCGCATCGTGTCGGTGACTGCCGGAACCGCAAGCCATCCGGGCTCCGATCGCTGGACCGTAGAGCGCCTCGCTCATACTCGCCCCATCGAACTGCGTCGCGCGCTCGACACGCTCGACATCGACGCTTCGCTGTGCGAACTCGGTATTTCCGATGGTGAGGTGGCACGACATGAAGACGCCATCGAGCGCTATCTCGTGCAACAGGTATTAGAGGACGATTTGATCCTCAGCCCGTGGCGTTGGGATGGCCATCCCGATCACGAGGCCGCGGCTGCGGCCACCGCACGCGCCGCAAAGCGCATCGGCGTCGAGGTGGTCGAATACCCGGTGTGGATGTGGCATTGGGCCACGCCGAAACACGACCTGATTCCCTGGACCCGCGCGCGCTGCATTCGGCTCGATGCAAAGGAGCGCAATGCAAAACGCGCAGCGATCGATCTGTTCGTCAGCCAGATCACGCCCGATGCGAATCGCCCGGCGATTCTTCCGCCGCACGTGATCGAGCGCTTCACGCGGCCCTTCGAAGTTTTTTTCTGTTGAGCCGATGAGCGCGAGTTCATTGCAATCGTTCGATGCGCTCTATCGAGGATCGTCCGATCCGTGGTTGACCGAGACGCGCTGGTACGAGCGTCGCAAGCGCGCGCTGGTGCTGGCCTGCTTGCCTCACGAGCGCTACGGCAGCGCCTATGAGCCCGGTTGCGGCAACGGCATCCTGACCGAAGCGCTGGCCGCGCGATGCGATCGAGTGCTGGCGAGCGACGGCAGCGATCTCGCGGTGGCGGCCGCAAGGCGTCGGCTCGCGGCTCTGGGCAATGTCGCCGTGGAGCGTCATGTCCTGCCCGACGAGTGGCCTTCGGGCAGGTTCGATCTCGTGATCCTCGGCGAACTCGTTTACTTCCTCGATGCTGCTTCGATCGAGGAAACAGGACGGCTGGTTGGTGAATCGTTGACCGACGTCGGCGTTGCGCTGGCCTGCAACTGGCGCGCACCGATTACCGGCTACGGACACAGCGGCGACGAAGCGCATCGAAGATTCGCCACTGCGATCGCGTTGCCTGCGGCGTTCGAATACCGCGACGCCGATTTCATCGTGACTGCCTGGAGCCGCGACACGACGTCGGTCGCGATGCGGGAGTCGATTCGATGAAGCGTTCGCCTCTTCATCGCATCGCGATCGTGATTCCCGCGCACAACGAAGAAGCGATCATCGCCGCCTGCCTCGCGGCGGTCGACCGCGCGTCGCGCCGGGCGGCGGTCTTGGGGTATGCAGTCGAGACACACGTGGTGTGCGACGCCTGCACCGATCGCACCGTCGAGATCGTGCGCGGTTTCGGCCTCGCTCCATTGATTGCGCGTGAACGCAATGTCGGCGCGGCGCGCGCAGTCGGCGCGTCGGCCGCATTGCGAGGCGGCGCAGAGTGGCTTGCGTTCACCGACGCCGACACGCTGGTCACCGAAGACTGGCTGGTTGCGCAGCTCGCGCTCGATACCGATGTCGTCTGCGGCACGATCGCGGTCGACGACTGGGGCGTCTACGACGACTTGGTGATCAACGACTTTGCGACGACCTATCAGGACATCGACGGGCATCGACATATCCACGGCGCCAACCTGGGCATGACCGCCGACGCCTATCGGCGTGCCGGTGGGTTCGCGATGCTGACCAGCAGCGAGGATGTGGCGATCGTCGAAGCCCTTGAACGCGCGGGTGCAACGATCGCATGGAGCGCGGCGCCTCGCGTCGTGACCAGCGCGCGCGTCGACTATCGCGCGCCCGAAGGATTCGGAGCGGCGCTGGCTGCCGCGGCCGGACGTTTTCGCAAGTTCACCGCAACCGACGCGACTGAACTCACTTCCACACGACCCACATTTCAATAGGACAAGGAATCGACATGGCCAGCAAATCGAAATCAGATGCAAAGCCCGAGCGCAAAGGCAGCAGCAGCGCCGCCGCCAGAAGTTCGTCCAGCGGCCCGTCGCATCAAGGCCCGGCGCCGGGCGACGATCGTCTCGCAAAGAAAGCGGCCGACACGAACCGGCTCGCCGCGGCGATGCCGTACAACGCAACCAAGGCCGACGAATACGGACACGCGAACGCGGTCGCTCCGTCCGAAGGCCAGAACGAAAGCACGCCGAACGCCGATGTGGGCGCGAGCACCATCAGCGAAGACAATCCTTCGAACAAGACGGGGGCGCCGCCCAAGCCCGACGGCGCTCACGGCAACGACGGATCGCTCACGCACGTGCGCGCCAATGGGGCCGGCCAGCACCTGACGACCAATCAGGGCGTCGCCATCGGCGACAACCAGAATTCATTGAAGGCCGGTCTGCGCGGCCCTACGCTGCTCGAAGATTTCATTCTGCGCGAGAAGATCACGCACTTCGATCACGAGCGCATCCCCGAGCGCATCGTGCACGCGCGCGGCTCCGCGGCGCACGGATATTTCGAGTGCTACAAGCCGCTCACCGAATACACCAGGGCCGCACCGTTCCAGGCCGCTGGCAAGCGCACGCCTGTATTCGTGCGCTTCTCGACGGTTGCAGGTGAACGCGGCTCGACCGATACCGCGCGCGACATCCGCGGCTTCGCGGTCAAGTTCTACACCGACGAAGGCAACTGGGATCTGGTGGGCAACAACATCCCGATTTTCTTCATTCAGGATGCGATGAAGTTTCCCGACCTCATCCACGCGGTCAAGCCCGAGCCGCACAACGGCATCCCGCAGGCGGCTTCGGCGCACGACACGTTCTGGGACTTTGCTTCGTTGATGCCTGAATCGACACACGTCCTGATGTGGGTCATGTCGGACCGCGGCATTCCGCGCAGCCTGCGCATGATGCAGGGCTTCGGCGTTCACACCTTCCGGCTCGTCAACGAAGCCGGCGAGTCGGTGTTCTGCAAGTTTCATTGGAAGCCGTTGCTCGGCACGCACTCACTGGTGTGGGATGAGGCCGTCAAGATCTCGGGCGCCGACTCGGACTTTCATCGGCGCGATTTGTGGGAAGCGATTGAAGCCGGTGAATATCCGGAGTGGGAAATGGGCTTGCAGATTTTCACCGAGGAGCAGGCCGATGGATTCAGCTTCGATGTGCTCGACGCGACCAAGCTGATCCCCGAAGAGCTGGTGCCGTTGATACCGGTGGGCCGCATGGTGCTCGATCGCAACCCGGACAATTTTTTCGCCGAGACCGAGCAGGTAGCGTTCTGCACGGCGCACATCGTCCCGGGCATCGACTTCAGTAACGATCCACTGCTCGCGGGCCGCATCCATTCGTATGTGGACACACAGATCAGCCGCCTCGGCGGCGCGAACTTTCACGAGATCCCGATCAACTCGCCGTTGGCGCCGATCAACAACAACCAGCGCGACGGCATGCATCGACAGGCGATTCCGCGAGGCCGGGTTGCATACGAGCCGAACTCGTTGGG
>JBBSEF010000103.1:0-9420 GCA_038240015.1 Burkholderiales bacterium | reverse complement strand
TGGCGCGCTACATCGTCGACGAGGTGCAGGACGTCTATCGCCTGCAGGGCGTGAAGATCAACGACAAGCACATCGAAGTGATCGTGCGTCAGATGCTGCGCCGGGTGCAGGTGGTCGATCCGGGCGAGACGCGCTTCATCCAGGGTGAGCAGGTCGAACGCTCGCATCTGCTCGACGAGAACGATGCGTCGATCGCGGCCGGCAAGCGGCCCGCGATCCATCAGAACATCCTGCTCGGCATCACCAAGGCGTCGCTGTCGACCGACTCGTTCATCTCGGCCGCATCGTTCCAGGAGACCACGCGCGTTCTCACCGAAGCCGCGATCATGGGCAAGCGCGACGAACTCCGTGGCTTGAAGGAGAACGTCATCGTCGGCCGACTGATCCCGGCAGGTACCGGTCTCGCGTTCCACATCGCCAGGAAGGCGAAGGAAGCGTCCGAGGCCAAGGACCGGGAGCTGGCGGCGCAGGCGGAGTTGGAGGCATTGGCGGTTGCGAGCGAAGCTGCGGCGGAGACGGCCGAGTCCTGATGCACGAGTGATAGTCGACTGCGTGATCGGTCGGCGAGCCAAGCAGCCCGAGGCAGAGATGCCTCGGGTTTTTTTCTAACGACGAAAGGACTCGAGCGACCGCCAGCTCGTTTGATGCGGAAGCCGACATTCCCAGAAGCGCCATCCGTTGACTGCATAGTCTGTATTGCCACGCCTGCTGAGGAAGGAGAGTCATATTCCTCTCCGTTCAAAACAAGCGCGCTGCAAGCACGGGATTGCCGTGAACCGATAATCCCTCCATGTCCTCCCGCATTCTCATCACCGGCGGCGCCGGCTACATCGGATCTCACACCTGCGTGGAGTTGATTGCCGCCGGCTTCACGCCGGTCATCTTCGACAACCTCGTCAACAGCAAGCGCGAAGCCGTTGCGCGTATCGCGCGCATCGCGGGTCGCGAGCCGGTGTTCATCGAGGCCGATGTGCGCGATGCAGAAACGCTCGATCGCGTGTTCGCCGCCCAGCGCATCGATGCGGTGATCCACTTCGCAGGGCTGAAAGCGGTGGGCGAATCGGTCGCGCAGCCGCTCGCGTACTACGACAACAACGTCAACGGCACGCTGGTGCTGGTCGATGCCATGCGCCGCGCGAACGTCAAGCGCCTCGTCTTCAGCTCATCGGCCACCGTCTATGGGGCGCCGCATGCGCTGCCGATCCGCGAGGACTTTCCGATCCAGACCACCAATCCCTACGGTGCGTCCAAGGCGATGATCGAGCGCGTCCTCACCGATGTCGCGATTGCGGACCCGGGTTGGCGCATCGCGCTGTTGCGCTACTTCAACCCGGTCGGCGCGCACGAGAGCGGGCTGATCGGCGAGGATCCGGCGGGGATGCCCAACAACCTGATGCCCTATGTCGCACAGGTCGCGGTCGGCAAGCTTGCGCGCGTCACCATTCACGGCGACGACTACCCGACGCGCGACGGTACCGGCGAGCGCGACTACATCCACGTCGTCGATCTCGCGTGCGGCCATCTCGCCGCGCTCGAACGGCTGGGGAATCTGTCCGGCGCCGAGCCGATCAACCTCGGGACCGGCCGCGGCACCACCGTGCGCGAGATGATCGCCGCGTTCGAGAAGGCGGCGGGCAGGTCGATCGCGCATGCGGTGGGCCCGCGACGACCGGGCGACATCGCGAGCTGCTATGCGGACGTGAAGCACGCAGCCACGCGGCTCGGCTGGCGCGCGCGCTTCGATGTGGATCGTATGTGCGCCGACTCGTGGCGCTGGCAGCAAGGGAACCCGAACGGGTACGACGGGGCATGCCAAGGGCCCTCGATCAGGCGGGGGTGGATCGCGTCGCGAGAATGGTGATCACGAGGCCGAGCGCCGTCACGATCAAGGCCGCAATCAGGTTCTCGATGAACAGGTAGTCCTTGACCGCACGCATCGCGGCGTTCCGGAATACGAAGTTGTCCGGCATCAACTCGAGCCACAACATTTGATGCGTGAGGAAGTAGCTCGGGCGCAGGGATTCGCTGGCGAGCGGCCTGAGGACTTCCTCGTGGTCCTCGCGACTGGGTGGCGCGAAGGCGAAGTTCGACGCGAAGAAGGAGTCGGTCGGAAGACGCACCGCTTCGATCGGCGCGTCGGACTGGATGTCGAATGCGTAAGGGTAGCGACTCTGCCCTTGCGCTCGCGACAGATCGACGATCGAGCGGATCGTCCACTTCCAGGGATTGGGCCAGCGCAGTTCGACATACCGGAATTGCACCAGGCGAAGCTTCGACGGCAGATCGCGGATGCGCGCGGGGTAGACGCGGGTCCTGACCAGCCGCACTTCGGTGACACCCGGACGGATCAGGATGCGACTCGCGTCGTCCACCGGAACGGCAGGCGCCGCCTCGCCGCCGAATGCCACCGTGAGCGACTGGCTCAGCAACTCCGGGTCCGACTCGATCATCAGCTCCGAAGCGTCGAGCGCGGCGAGGGAGAACTCCTTGGTCCTGAAGGCCAGCGCGTAGGTCTTCGTGATGCGGGCCTTCGATTCATCGATCGTCACTTCGTGGTTCGAAACCGTCGTGGCGATGTCGTTCTCGATGGCCTTGCGCTTCGCCTCCCGCAATGCGCTTTCGAGCAACTGCACTTTGCCGTTGATGCTTCCGACCGAAGCGATGTTGAACTTCAGAAGGCAGTCGCTGTAGAGGTCGTTCGCGTCCTTTGCGGTCCGTACTTTCTGCAGCTCCAGTTCGCAGGACTGGATCTGCTTTTCGAGATCGTCCTTGACCACGCGCAGCTTCTGCAGCGAGTCGAGCTTCTCGGCCTTGATCGCGTCGGCGAGCGCGTTCGTCGCGCTGACGATGGCGTCGATCGATTGACGCTGGTTGTCGGCGAACGCGACAACACCATCGGCGGACTCCTTGAGCTGGAGCGCACGTTCGACGACGTTGGCCTGCGCGCGATACTTCCGGATCGCATCGCGCAGCGCCTCCCGGGTCTGCTCCAGCGCATCGGGTGGGGGCGGCTGCGAGGCGCTCTCGTAGCCGGGCGGCAGCGATGTAAGCACGCCTTCCACGACGGGCAGTCGGCTTTCCGCCGAGGACTGTCGTCCAGCATGTGATGGGAACACGCCCGCTCGCCAGGCGCCTGCCAGGGTGGCGATCAGCAGCAACATCAAAGCGAGATGAAGGACCGACCAGTTCTTCGACCAGCGAAAGCAGGCGACGACGGCTGCGGCGACGACGAAGACCGCGAAGAGAAAGAAGCTCCAGAAGAAGCCAATGGCGCCTACCGCAAGCAGGATCGCGCCCCAAAGCAAACGGCGCTTCCACCGGCGGCCGCGATGCGGCGAAGTCGTCGTCGTGATCATGCGATCGCTTCCCTTGGCGGGCTCACGTTCCGTAACGCCGATAGTACGTTCGTACGTTCCTCGCCGCCGCACATCTTGCCCCGAGGTCGTGAGTCGCGGATAGCAATGAATAAGGCCAGATGGTGATGTCTCAGTTTAGTTGTAACAGTGCGAAAGCTCCCACGAATGACCAAAGCAAAATCTTCCTTTAGATGGCCTCTCGTTATGATTCACTGGCTCGATAGTTGCGACGTTTCCGGATGGAAGCGCCTATCAGAATGGCAAGGGGTCAGGAGTTTGGAGTGCGTATCTGTCGGGTTCGTGATCGCAGAGGACGCGACGACGAAAACTGTAGCCTCACACATTGCATATCCCGCCGACGATGATAGTCAGGCAACCGGCATCATGGTGATTCCGGTCGCTGCGATTACCAAAACGACGGTGCTATCTAACCCGGCTTCTTTGGCTTCGGCGTAGCCTTGTGTTTTTGCGGATCGTTCTTTTGATCGTCGAGGATTCTCGCCCCGATTCTCCGCTTTAGTTCGGGCGTCAGTCGCACAGACTTCGGATCGCGCAGCATCCTCGCCGCTATCTCGACAATGTTCGGTTGCGGTTTTTGTTTCTCCGACATGTTGTATTCCCTTCCTTGTTTAAAACATCCCGCGAATAACTCGCCTTCCTGCGCGATGGTAAATTTTTTGTCTAAAAGGCGCTGCACAGTGACAAGCTCTAATTTGAATCCATCCTTCTTCGCCCTAGCTACTTCTTCGTGTGCGCCCTTGGTAAAGCTGAACGCAACAATAAATCCTATGAAATTGCCAGTCCTTTCTTTGTAATACCTGCGCAATGCCGTCTCGAAGTTGTCGACAACGTTCCTGCCGACACTATCAGACTGCTTAACTTGGATTGGATAGTGGTGGTAAAAGCTCAGGCCATCAATGCCCATATCCCCTACCTTTTTTTGGCTAGGAGTGCCACGTAACTCATTTACAACCCAGTATTGAAAATCGAAGGGCTTGAACTTCTTAAGCTCCTCTGTCGAGGTCGGCATTCCGATTACATCGGCAATCTTTTCAAAATCAGCCGCAATTTTTGCTAGACGGATTCGTACAAGCGCGAGCAATAGCAGCTACGAAAAAAAGACGAAATGATTCCCTGACGCAACGAGGCGTCAAAAAATGGTTGAAAGCGCAGGGGAAATGGCGGACAATTCAGCATCGGGAGTAAAGCTGGTTCCCGATGCTGAAAGCCGCCATCGTCTATCTGGTCATATGATGGTTAGTCATATCCTGTTCCTTTCAGTCGCATCAATCCCCTGCAACATGGGGGCTTCCCTGGTTAGGAAGTTTGGTTGAGCGGCGAATGCGCCGCCTTCCGGAACCCGTAGCCGTTGACGCGACTACGGGTTCTTTCATTTTCGCGGAGCGAACCAGCGCCCACCCGCGTTTCCTATCACTAGAAAAAATATCTTTCCTCCGGCTCAGGATTGCGCTCAACCCGACCCTTGGAGACTTGCCACCGATCGAGATACCCGCCGCTTTTAGCTCGTCGAACAAGTCAATGGTCTGGCGTGGGTGGCCGTCGCTAAGACGCTCCGCGATAAAAGCGACGACGCGACTGGTCACGGTATTGGGAGAATCTGCCCGTGGCACTCTAGGCGCTTCTGCCGTGCCGGTTTCGCCTGACTTAGGCGCGGTGTTGTGCATCGCTAAATACCACTTACGGGCGATCTTCAATTCGTCGATTTGCGCCTGTAGCTCGCGGAGCTTTGTGTCCACGTCTGCAATGAAGCTGTCGCTCATATCTCTGTCCCCCGAATCTTGAATGGGCGCATTATAGCTCGCATCTGTATCGGCGCAACGAGTTTGATAACAAAACGCGAAAAAATACCCGCGCGAGGCGGGTGCTAGTTATCGGCTATAGGAAAAAGGTGCTATTCGGTACGTTTCCAGCGCGCGTCGGCGGCCTTCTTTGCAATCTCCGAACGCTGCGCGGACGTGAGGTTTTTCGCGCGTTGCGCGCCGCCTACGGTGCCGCCCTTGCGCCCCGATTCGACCTTGTTCGGGTTCTTGCCAGCGTCGGGATTCTCGTCCTCGGCGTCGCCGGTCGATAGATCGACTATCAGCTTTGCGAGCTCATTCACGTCGCGCGGTCGTTTGGGTCTGGTTGCCATGCGAGAAGTATAGCAACGCCCCGCGCGAGGCAGTTCGTTGTTACACGGCAAACTGAGACACTACCGGCCAGATGCATGAGGTTGACATGTCCGCGACCCATCGGCATAATCCCGCGTCTTGACTCGCCCGGGTCAAGCGTTCTTTGGATAGATGTGCACGATTTCCTCGCGCATCGTGGCCGCACCGAACGCTTCCGGTGCGACGACTCCTTCCAAGTTTAGAAAAAAATGCAGTCCGGCCGCGATCGCGCGCGATTGCAACTTCGCGTACTTCCCGTTTCGATCAGATAGGCAAACCACCCGCAATGCCAACTATTAATCAACTCGTCCGCAAGCCTCGCGTATCAGCGACGATCAAGAGCAAGAGTCCTGCATTGCAGGACTGCCCGCAACGTCGCGGCGTGTGCACGCGTGTGTACACCACCACGCCGAAGAAGCCGAACTCGGCGCTGCGCAAGGTCGCCAAGGTTCGCTTGACCAACGGCTTCGAGGTCATCTCGTACATCGGCGGCGAAGGCCACAACCTGCAGGAGCACTCGGTGGTGCTGATCCGCGGCGGTCGCGTCAAGGACTTGCCGGGCGTTCGTTATCACATGGTGCGCGGTTCGCTCGATACCCAAGGCGTCAAGGATCGCAAGCAGTCGCGCTCGAAGTACGGTGCGAAGCGTCCGAAGGCAGCGAAGTAATACCGATTTATTTCTCTGTCGGTGGCGCTCGCCGCCGGCGTTGTCCGCGATTCTTCGTTGGATCGAATCGCTCTCTAAGTAAGTGGCTCCCCATGTTGCATCGTCGGGTTGCCGCGAAGCGCGAACAGCGCGCTTCAACTGAAAAAGGAATGTCATGCCCCGTCGTCGTGAAGTCCCCAAGCGCGAAATCCTGCCCGATCCGAAATACGGCAGCATCGATGTCGCCAAGTTTTCCAACGTGATCATGCTGGCCGGCAAGAAGGCCGTGGCCGAACGCATCATCTACGGCGCCTTCGACACCATCATCGCCAAGGGCGGCAAGGATCCTCTCGAAGTGTTCACGCTGGCGTTGTCCAATGTGCGGCCGATGGTCGAAGTCAAGAGTCGCCGCGTTGGCGGCGCCAACTATCAGGTGCCGGTCGAGGTGCGTCCGATCCGCCGCATGGCGCTGGCGATGCGCTGGTTGCGCGAAGCGGCCGTCAAGCGCAGCGAGAAGTCGATGGCCTTGCGTCTGGCGGGCGAGTTGATGGATGCGGCCGAAGGCCGCGGCGGCGCGATGAAAAGGCGCGATGAGGTGCACCGCATGGCCGAAGCCAACAAGGCGTTCTCGCATTTTAGATTCTAGAAAACTCTAGAAGTATCCGGCGGTGCCTTCGGCGCCGCCGTACGTTTGTCTTCGAGGGCCCGTGCAGGCCGCTCGAATTTTCCCGAGGCGGATCACCGTGGCACGCAAGACTCCCATCGAGCGCTATCGCAACATCGGCATTTCGGCGCATATCGACGCCGGCAAGACGACGACCACCGAGCGCATCCTTTTCTATACCGGGGTCAATCACAAGATCGGTGAGGTGCACGACGGCGCCGCGACGATGGACTGGATGGAGCAGGAGCAGGAGCGCGGCATCACGATCACGTCGGCCGCCACGACGTGCTTCTGGAAGGGCATGAGCGGGACTTACCCCGAGCATCGCATCAACATCATCGACACGCCCGGCCACGTCGACTTCACGATCGAGGTCGAGCGTTCGATGCGCGTGCTCGACGGGGCGTGCATGGTCTATGACTCGGTCGGCGGCGTGCAGCCGCAATCCGAAACGGTCTGGCGTCAGGCCAACAAGTACAAGGTGCCGCGCCTGGCCTTCGTCAACAAGATGGACAGAGTCGGCGCCGATTTTTTTCGCGTGTACGACCAGATGAAGTCGCGCCTGAAGGCCAACCCGGTCCCGATCCAGATTCCGGTCGGCGCAGAAGATCATTTCACCGGCGTCGTCGATCTGGTGAAGATGAAGGCGATCAGTTGGGACGAGGCGTCGCAGGGCACCCTGTTCGAGTACAGCGAAGTGCCGGCCAGTCTTCTCGAACTCGCCAACGAATGGCGCGACAAGATGATCGAGGCCGCCGCCGAGGCCAATGAAGATCTGATGCACAAGTATCTCGAGGGCGTGCCGCTGACCGAAGACGAGATCAAGCTGGGCCTGCGCACGCGCACCATCGCGGGAGAAATTCATCCGATGCTGTGCGGCTCGGCGTTCAAGAACAAGGGCGTGCAGGCGATGCTCGATGCGGTGCTCGACTACATGCCCGCGCCCACCGACATCCCTCCGGTGAAGGGACTAGACGACGACGACGAGCCCACGACGCGGCGCGCCGACGACAGCGAAAAGTTTTCCGCGCTCGCGTTTAAGATCATGACCGACCCCTTCGTCGGGCAACTGATTTTCTTTCGCGTCTATTCGGGCGTGGTCAACTCGGGCGACACGATCTACAACCCGATCAAGGGCAAGAAGGAACGCATCGGCCGTCTCTTGCAGATGCACGCGAACCAGCGCGACGAAATCAAGGAAGTGCATGCGGGCGATATCGCGGCCGCGGTCGGCTTGAAGGAAGCGACCACCGGCGACACGCTGTGCGATCCGAACGCGCTGATCACGCTCGAGCGGATGATTTTCCCCGAGCCCGTCATCTCGCAGGCGGTCGAGCCGAAGACCAAAGTCGATCAGGAAAAGATGGGCGTCGCGTTGCATCGGCTCGCGCAGGAAGACCCGTCGTTTCGCGTCAAGACTGATGAGGAATCGGGCCAGACCATCATTTCGGGCATGGGCGAGTTGCATCTGGAAATCCTGGTCGATCGCATGCGCCGCGAGTTCGGTGTCGAGGCCACGGTCGGTAAGCCGCAGGTCGCGTATCGCGAGACGATCAAGAAGACCTGCGACGAGATCGAAGGCAAGTTCGTCAAGCAATCAGGCGGTCGCGGTCAGTATGGCCACGTCGTGTTGAAGATCGAGCCGCAGCCTCCGGGCAAGGGCTTCGAGTTCGTCGATGCGATCAAGGGCGGCGTGGTGCCGCGCGAATACATTCCCGCCGTCGAGAAGGGCGTCGTCGAAACGTTGACGGCAGGCGTGATGGCCGGTTATCCGGTGGTGGATGTGAAGGTCACGCTGTTCTTCGGTTCGTACCACGACGTGGACTCCAACGAGAACGCGTTCAAGATGGCCGCGTCGATGGCGTTCAAGGACGGTTGCCGCAAGGCGCAGCCGGTGTTGCTCGAGCCGATGATGGCCGTGGAAGTCGAGACGCCCGAAGAGAAGATGGGCGACGTGATGGGCGACTTGTCGTCGCGCCGCGGAATGATTCAGGGCATGGACGACATCGCGGGCGGCGGCGGCAAGATCATTCGCGCCGAAGTACCGCTGGCGGAGATGTTCGGCTACTCGACCACGCTGCGTTCGCTCACGCAGGGGCGCGCGACCTACACGATGGAGTTCAAGCACTACGCCGAAGCGCCGAAGGCGGTTGCCGAAGCGATCGTCAGCGCGAAATCGAAGTGATTAGCTAGATTATTAGCTAATTAAGATCGTTTTATCTTTCAATATCGTTTGTTCAGGAAACCGAAATGGCAAAAGGCAAATTCGAACGGACCAAGCCGCACGTGAACGTGGGGACGATTGGACACGTGGATCATGGCAAGACAACGCTGACGGCGGCGATGACGTCGGTGCTGGCGGCGAAGTTCGGCGGCGAGGCGCGGGCGTATGACCAGATCGATGCGGCGCCCGAAGAGAAGGCGCGCGGGATCACGATCAACACGGCGCATGTGGAGTACGAGACCAAGGCGCGGCATTACGCGCACGTGGATTGCCCGGGGCACGCGGACTATGTGAAGAACATGATCACGGGAGCCGCGCAGATGGACGGCGCGATCCTGGTGGTGAGTGCGGCCGACGGA
>JBBSEF010000102.1:0-9585 GCA_038240015.1 Burkholderiales bacterium | reverse complement strand
TACCTCGTTGGACAAGACTCGCGCTTGCATCGCCACAAGCATCGGAATAGAGTGATCCGCCCTTTCATGAAGGAGCGATTGAATGCCTAAACACTTCGAGATTGAAAAGATTGTCGACTCACTGGCGATCGTCAGCGACATCATCTTCCAGCGACTGCATTGCATGGAGTGCAACAAATGCCAGCCGTGCGGTGAGACTTTTATGAAGGCGCTAACAACGCTGCGAGAAGCAGGAAATATCCACACGCTGCCAGGCGGCTCAGCCGGGCCGGGCTCAACCAAGGGCTAGCAGCTGCGACTGGCTTCACAGCTTCGCGTCGTCGCTACATGCGGCGGCGCGTTGGTTTCGACTGGCATCGGATGCTTCCGACTCGAGGCGTCAACCGCATCGATGCTGCTGTCGGATGTTCTTCCAGCGTTATACAGGTGGAACGGCGGAGCCGTGCCCGTCGCGGTCGAAGCTGTAGGCAAGAGTTTGCTTGGCGCCGGGATTCTTGAAAACGGAGACAGCGAGCAAGACCCCCAGACTCGTTTGACAGCTACTCGTGTAAGTGCGTTAAGACGAACGCCGTTCGTGCGGCGCATTCTTGAGATGCTTGACGCTTGGGGTATCGAAACAGCCGAGGCCTCTCGCGACGGTGACTTCATTGTGTCGGATTTAACCGGCTTGCAAGACGACGTAGCACGCGAGATTTCCCAGGAACTGCAGCAGCGGGGTTGCCCTTCGATCTCAATTTGGACTCGCGGTGATGAGACGTTTCTTGGCCCCTTGGCGTGGCCGGGGTCGACAGGATGCTGGCATTGCGCACGTGTTCGGTTGGATGACTCGCTCCAAACCGACATTTATCGACACGACAAGGTATCTGAGCTGGTGCAGGCGGTCGCCGAGAACGTGCTGCTGGCGCTTCGATACCCACGAGTCGCGGGCTACGGGTGCTTGGTAGCGATCGGCCAATCCGCAACCATTCATTCTGTTCTCCCGGTGCCTTGGTGCCGAATTTGCGGTGGCACGGCTACCTCTAATTGGGCGGCTCTCAACCACTCCCTGTTGGTTCCAGAAGCGCTTCGGTCGCTGGCTGATCCTCGCGCGGGTTTAATACGGCGCCTGTTCATCGCTAACGGCGGCGACCTACCGGAGCTACCGATCAGCGCCAGCGCCGTCATTGCGCGCCCGCCACTGCCGCAAGTAGGTGCCGGCGTGTTGCTTCAAGGCGAAGGTAAGGGCGCTACTAGAGATGAGGCCGTCGTAGGCGCGATCGGGGAAGGCATTGAGCGTTATGCCGCATCTATATGGAATGTGGAAGAAATGACGCTGGCGTCGTTCGATCTTATCGAGAGCCAAGCATTTGACCCTGCGTGGCTGGTGCTCTACAGCGCTGAACAATATGCAACGCCCGGCTTTGCTTTTGAGCCTTTCGACCGCCGTAAACCGATGCTTTGGCAAAGGGGCCGTTGGCTTGAAAGTGGGGTCGACGTGTTGGTGCCCGCGCAGGCCGTCTATTTTGACTTCACGGCTGACGAGAGGCGCTTCGCTCAAACCACGAGCAACGGTCTTGCAGCGGGCACGTCATCTGAAGACGCGGCGCTCCGCGCTTTGTATGAGCTAATCGAGCGGGATGCCTTCATGTTGTATTGGCTATCGGGCAGCCAAGCCGAGCGAATCGATCCCGATGGCTGCGACGAAATCAGTCGCAAAGCGCTTGATGAAGTTCATCGATTCGGCGCAACAACCGAGCTGTACCTCTTGGACGTTGGCACGGGCTTTCCTACAGTCATTTGCGTCGGTATGGGAGATGGCATTTCGTGGCCAGGTGCGACCATAGGGCTGGGTACACATGCCAACATCGACATCGCCTTTCGCAAGGCGGTTCTGGAACACGGCCACTATGGACCTTACATGCGTCGATTGATGCGGGAAGATCGACACCGGCATGTGCGTGTGCCAGAGGATGTAGCCGGGACGGTGGACCACGGGCTCTTTTATTGTCATGCCGGAAATGTCGCCGCTCTGCAAAAACTGGGTGCAGCTGGAACGACCCGTGCGCGGCTTGCGAATCTGAGAAAGCGCTATAAAAGTCCCGCGAACTTGGCGGCTTGCGTGCAAGGGCTCATGGCCTGCGGCATCCGAACTGCAGCAGTCGACCTGACAACACCCGACCTAGCATCGGCTGGGCTGCACGTGATTCGTGCCTTTGGCACCTTTGCGCAGCCAATACATTTCGGATTCCGTTATGAACGAGTTGTCAACCCGCGGTTATATACCTTGGCCAAGGGGCCAATCCAAGTGCTGCCACATCCAATCGCTTGAAAATAATGGTTCTGTCGCGATAGGCCGATGAGGCCGAGCGAAATCGTTATGCCGATTGCGATCAAAAGGCCAGCTCGGCGATATCAAAGACCGAGCCTCGTCTGCAGCGGACCAGTTCTACTCACTGGCTTTCTGATCGGTGTCGCCCTCGCAGCAATGCTTGGGCCTCATCGCGCTATTGCGACAGAACCGTCGATCGACCAGGAACCTGTCGGGATATTCATAGACGCTCGGATCGCGACTGGCACCGGCATACATCGACAGCACGCGCTCGCCCTCGCCCTTCTTGTCCACGACATTGCCGACCTTGACGTCCTCGGTAGCGGTACGCGCGAACCATCCAAGCGGCACGTACATCCTCACTGCCTCGTTCACCGCCTTCGGAATCAGCGCCGGCTCTGCACGAAGAGGCTGCTCGAAGGGGCCACGCTCGCATTTCAAAGAGAGGCTCGGACGCGTAAAATTCATCAGCACTGCGTGGGCAGTCGCGATTCCAAAATACTTACAGGGAGAGAGTAAGGAATGATCCAGTTCAAGAGTCATTTGTGGTTTGCTGCCGGCCTCGTGGCGATGGTGGGTATGACCCATGCCGCTCCGCCGGCGTCAGGAGCGGATGAAGCAGCCATCCGCGCGCAATCGCTAAGCTGGGCCAAAGCGTACAACGCGGGCGACGCGACAGGAGTCGCCGCGCAATATGCAAACGGCGCGTTACTCCTTCCACCGGGCGCTCCCGGCGTGAGCGGTCGGGCTGCAATCCTGGCCTTTTTTACCAAGGACATCGCTGGTTCAAAAGCGGCTGGCGTGGTTTTTAACATCAATCCCAAAACCGACGTCGGTGTCTCAGGCAATATGGGCTGGGAGTCGGGAACCTATACGGCAACCGTCAAGGGTGCTGTCATCGAGTCCGGCAAATTTCTGTCTGTGTCTCGCAAGAAGGATGGAAAGTGGCACTACATTCGTGATACTTGGAATGCCGATGCGCCACCTGCACCGCCTGAACCACCCGCGGCAGCCGCTCCGTTCAAAGCTCCAGCGGCAAACAGTGCCTCGGCTACACCGAAGAAATAGGTAGCAATTTTTGGCAAACGCAACTGCCCCGGACAAGAAGAGGGCCTGACGTGCTCCCGGGCTTTCGCGCCATTTGTGGCGAGAAAAGCGCGAAAGTCTGCTGTCGGGCGAGGGTTCTATCGCAACAAGCGCGAGGTGTGCGGCCGCAAAATGGGCAGTCGCGCAGGCTAAGCTTGAAGCGCAAGTAGCACCGCACGCACAAGCTGATTTTTCCTAGATCAAAGTGCCGTCCTTCTAACAACTCGTCCACGTTCGTAACCTTGCTGATTCCTGTCCACAGACCGTTGATCGCGCCAGCGTTCCGACCGGTCGGCTATTTGCGCCAGAGCTGCTCGAATTACCCGCCAGTCGAAAACCCTGGATACAGGGTCATCCCGCCATCCACGAACAAAGTAGCGCCGGTGACATAGTCGGCCGCGTCCGACGCGAGCCACGCGGCGGCCTGTGCGATGTCCTCGGGCTCGCCGATGCGGTTGTAGGGGACCAGTTGCTTCAGCGTTTCATACGCGTCGGGCGTGCTCCAAGCCGCGGTGTTGATGGGTGTCCTGATCGCGCCGGGTGCGATGGCGTTGACGCGAATCCTTTGCGGCGCCAGCTCCTGCGCGATGCTCTTCATCATCAGCATCACGCCGCCCTTGGACGTCGCGTAGTTGACGTGGCCGCCCCAAGGGATCTGCTGATGGACCGAACTCATGCAGATCAGCTTGCCGGCGGCGACGCTGACCGACTTAACCACTCCTCGGCGCACGAACTCACGCGCCGCTTCACGCCCGCACAGGAATTGTCCTGTTAAGTTGACGCTGATCACCCTGTTCCATTGAGCGAGCGTCATGTCGATGAAGCGCGCGTCGCTCTGCAATCCCGCGTTGCTTACGACGATATGCAGCGTGCCGAATACCTTGATGGCTTGGGCGAACATGGTGACCACGTCGTCTTCGGAACTGACATCGGCCTTGATGGCGATCGCGCGACGGCCCAGCCTCACGATCTCGTTGCAGACCTCATCAGCCGCGGCCGGATCGGTCACGTAGTTGACCACCACGTCGGCGCCGGCCTTGGCGAGTCCGATCGCGACGGCTCTGCCAATACCGGAGTTCGCGCCGGTCACGAGCGCCGGCTGCCCGGTGAGCAAGGTCGAGTATGGGACCACCGGCACGATCGCCGGGGCCTGCGACTGCGAATTGTCTGGGACGCTCATGAAACTTCTCCGGAGGTTGGCTCGCTGTTATCGATGGAAGCGGCCAGAGTCGCTTCGTGGGGTTTGGAAGGATCGCGCGGATGGAGTAGCACGGCGATCAATGCGGTCCATCCGGTCTGATGCGAGGCGCCGAGGCCCTTGCCGGTGTCGCCATGGAAATATTCGTGAAAGAGTAACTGGTCGCGAAACAGTGGATCGTCCTGCTCGAGCGGACTGTCGCCGAACATCACACGGTGGCCCTCTGCGTCCTTCAGGAACAGTCGCTTGATGCGCTCGGTCAACGCAGTCGCGATTTCGAACAGGGTCTTTTTGTCGGCCGAACCGGCCGGATATTCGATCCGATGTTCGTCGCCGTAGTACGCATGAAATTTGTAGAGCGACTCGATGATCATGTAGTTCAGCGGCATCCAGATCGGCCCGCGCCAGTTCGAATTGCCGCCGAACAATCGCGTGCGCCCCTCGCCGGGTTCGTAGGTAATCGTGTGGGTCTGGTCTTCCTGCTTGATCGTGAAGGGATGCGCGAGATGGTATTTGGAGATCGATCGCACACCGAAGTCGGACAGGAACTCGTCTTCGTCGAGCATGCGTGACAGCACGCGATTCATGCGGTCGCGGCGCATCACGGACAAGAGGCGGTACTCGAGCTTGTTCTTATCGCTCCAGTGCGAAACCAGTCGTGCGAGTTCCGGGCATTGCTTGAGGAACCAGCGGAGGCGCTCCTCGAACTCGGGAAGGTCGCTGATCGCGCCGTCGTGAAGGACTTCGACCGCGAGTAGCGGAATCAAGCCGACCATCGATCGGACGCGAAGCGGTTGTGGCTGCTGCCCCGGTTTCCGTAGCACGTCGTAGTAGAAGCCGTCCTCGTCGTCCCAGAGCCCTGTGCCTGAACCGCTATCCATCGCATGCGCTGCCTCGGCGATATAGAGGAAGTGCTCAAAGAACTTGGTCGCGAGATCCTCGTAGACCGCATCGCGCAGGGCGAGCTCCAGCGCCATGCGCATCAGGTTGAGCGCATACATTGCCATCCATGCGGTCGCATCGGATTGATCGACGTAGGAGCCGTCCTGCATCGGCACGCTGCGATCGAAGAGCGCAATGTTGTCGAGCCCGAGGAAGCCACCCTGGAAGATGTTGCGGCCATCCATGTCTTGGCGGTTCACCCACCATGTGAAGTTGAGCGCGAGCTTGTGGAACACGCGCTCAAGAAAGACCATGTCGCCGACACCGCATTGCCGCTTGTCGATCTCGTAGATCTGAAGCGCCGCGAAGGCGTGCACCGGCGGGTTCGCCGCGCTGAAGTCCCATTCGTAGGCGGGCAATTCGCCGTTGGGATGCTGCGAGCGTGCCTGAAGCAGCAGCACGAGCTGGGCCTTCGCGAACGCCGGGTCGATCAGCGCGAATGCGATGCAGTGGAACGCGAGATCCCAGCTCGCGAACCATGGGTACTCCCAGTTGTCCGGCATCGAGATCACGTCGGACAGCACCAGATGCCGCCAGTCGCGGTTGCGGCCCTTGATGCGCTGTTCGGGCGGCTTCGGCATCGCCGGGTCGCCGCGAATCCAGCGTCGGACGTCGTAGCCGTAATACTGCTTGCCCCACAGCAGACCGGCGAAGGCCTGTCGCTGCACGAGGCGGGCATCGACGTCGGCGATGCCATTCTGGAGTGCCGCGTAGAACTCGTCGGCTTCGGCGCGCCGGGTGGCCAGGATGGCGTCGAAATCGTCCTCCATGGGCGCCGCATCCTCCCGTTTCAAGCGCACGCGCATAGTGACCGGTCGGTCAGCCGGAACATTGAACGCGTAGTGCGCCGCGGCCTTGGTGCCCACGCGCTCGGGATTGATGGCTGCCCGATCGCCATCGACGATCAGGGCGTTGAATCCGTCCTTGAAGTACCCAGGCTTGTCCTGACCGAAGAGTCGCTTCGTGTTGGTCTCGTTGTCGCAGAAGATCAGGTCCGGATCACCGTCGCAGGTCAAACGCATGGGCGGCATGCCGTCGACCGCGATGCGGATGTCACGATCTCCATCGCTATCGAGTCTGGCCTTCGTGCTTCCCGCGTGCCACGCCCAAGTATTGCGCGCCCAGACCTGCGGAAGCAGATGCAGCGGCGCGTCCGCGGCACCGCGGTTGTGTGCCGTGACCTGCAGCAATATGTCGTCAGTTGCCGCCTTCGCATATTCGATTTCGATGTCGAAATAGCGGCGGTCGGCGAACACGTCAGTGTCGGTGATCTCGAACTCGGGATCGTCCAGCCCGCGTTCGGCATTGCGGGCGATCAGTTCTTCGTAGGGGAATGCGGCCTGCGGATATTTGTAAAGCATCCGCATGTAGGAATGCGTTGGCGTCCCGTCGAGGAAATAGTAGAGTTCCTTCACGTCCTCGCCGTGATTTCCTTCGGCGTTGGAGAGCCCGAAGAGGCGCTCTTTGAGGATCGGATCGCGCTCGTTCCAGAACGCGACGGCGAGACATATGCGCAAGTGCTCGTCCGCGAAGCCCGCGATCCCGTCCTCGCCCCATCGATAGGCGCGACTGCGCGCCTCGTCATGTGGCAGGTAGTTCCATGCGTCGCCGTCGGCGCTGTAATCCTCGCGTACGGTGCCCCACTGGCGCTCGGTGAGATAAGGCCCCCAAGTGCGCCAGTGCTCGCCCTTCTCAATCTGCGCCAGCCGCAGGGCTTCCTGCGTATCGCGAACCGTGTGCGCCGGTTCGTTGGGAGTTTCGATCTTCACGGGGTTGTTCGTCGAGATGGGTTTGGAAACTCGAGGACGAGACGGCGGAGTCGCTTTCGCTGAACGTTCATTACGACGCGCCAGTGCGCAATATCCACGATAGGCCGGCCGATGGTGAGAATGCGCATGAGCGCGATTGCCGTGCGCAGCGTCGGCCGCATTGAGAGTCGTCATCCACGTTACAGTTCGCCGGTCATGCGTCGACGCCGTGGCTTGCCGCTCTCGAGACGCCGTGTATATCGCCGATCCTGGCTTGCGAAGAGGTCTCCATCATCGTGCTCAGCATCTGCATCACGTTCGGCATCCGGCTCATGCTGGTGTTGTTGTTCCTTCCGTTCAGCGCACTCGACAAGGTGCTGGAGTTCGGCAACGCCGTGGGTCAGGCAAGGAAAGCGATCGCGTCGCGGAAGCTCGCCACGATCATGATAGTCATCGGCTTCTGCGTCGAGGTGGTGATGTCGGCCGCGGTGCTCACAGGCGTCGCCGATGGTTCTGTCGCAATAAGCGCAGGCTGGTAAGGTCAGCAGATGAAGCTTGACCGTACGAAGATGATCGAAGCGCTGCACCGAGTGATTCAGCGGCGGCACTAACCCGCTGGAGGTGATGCTGGTTTGCGTGCGCTGGTACGCGGCCTACCCGCTGAGCTTTCGAAACATCGAGGAGATGATGGCCGAGCGCGGGGTCTTCGTCGATCACTCCACGCTGCATCGCTGGTCGATCAGGATTTTGCCGGTGCTGGCGGCGATGTTTCGTCGGCGCCAGCGCCCGGTCGGTCGAAGCTGGCGAATGGACGAGACCGACGTGAAGATCAGCGGCCAGTGGAAGTACCTGTACCGGGCGGTCGACCGCGACGGCGACACCGTCGACTTCCTGCTGCGCGCCAAGCGAGACCACGCCGCGGCGCGGGCATTCTTCGAACGCGCCATCGACCTGCACGGTGTGCCCGAGAAGATCACCATCGACAAGAGCGGCGCGAATACGGCAGCGATCACGAGCATCCAGGCCGACAGCGGCCTGCCCATCGAGATGCGCCAGTCGAAGTACCTGAACAACCTCGTCGAGCAAGACCACCGCGCCGCCAAACGCATCACCCGGCCGATGCACGGCCTCAGCACCTTTCGCGGCGCCCGAATCCTGATCGCCGGCTTTTTGCCGATGGCTTGAGCTCCGGGTGAATAGTGAAGTTGCCGAGGCGATTGACCCACAGGGTCCAGATGCCGAGCAAGACGCCTGCAAACACCAGCGCCATCCCGGGCCAAGACCACATCGCATCCGCGCGCGGCCAAGCTATGACGGTGATTGATGCGAATTGAAGAGCTACGGGAACCATGCCGAGCCCCCGATCCCCCCTGCGCGATGAATCGCCGATGTCGAACGTCACTAGATCACTCGGTCAGCTGCGGCGCAACATCGAAAGTTGTTGCGCGTACGTGATGATTTTTACTATATTCCAATTAATTCCAATATTCTGATATGCGTTCATGCGCATATTGTCATTAAATGAACGGATCAAGTTTGAGCCTCGACGAAATGCAGCCGGTCTTCGAATCGGCGGCTGAGTTGTTCGGGTTGCTCGCGAGCCCGATCCGCTTGCGGATCCTGCGCGTTCTTTGCGAGTCGGAACGGAGCGTTGGCGACATTGTCGAGGAAACGGGCGCCGCGCAATCCAACGTCTCCCAGCATCTGGCGATGCTGTACCGACACCGAGTCGTCGCGCGCCGGCGCGAGGGCAGCCAGATCTATTACCGCGTTGCGAACGAGGTGGTCATCGAGCTGTGCCGGATCGTCTGCACGCAGTTTGCAATAGATGAATTGATAGCGGCCCAACCGACCCGTTCCCGGGTACTGCGTTCGCGTGTCGTGTAATCACCGGATGCATTGAGGACCTTGATGGATTCATTTTCGAATCGCGTCGGCAGACTTAGGCGTGCACCTGAGAATTTCCTGTCGGCCGAAGACATCGCCGCGGTAGCGACGGGCCGTCGCGACTTCCTGAAGAAAGCCTTCGCGGCAGCCAGCGCGTCGCTTGCAGCGGGAGCGTCGGTCAACGCCGTTGCGGCGGAAGCAAGCAGCGCGGGCGACCCGGCGATACTCGAATTGCCGGAGTACAGCAAGACGCTGGGCAAGCCCGTCGCCGCGTGCGGCTACGGCGTACCGTCGAAGTTCGAGCAGAACCTGCAGCGCCGCCAAAGCCCGGGACTCACGCGGGTTTCCGCGGCCTCCGTCGCGTTCGCGCCCTTGCAGGGTCTTTTCGGAATCATCACGCCCAACGGATTGCACTT
>JBBSEF010000101.1:0-9608 GCA_038240015.1 Burkholderiales bacterium | reverse complement strand
CATGAACTCGACGCGAAGAAGACGCGTCTGCTTGCGCTCGATGGCGCGAGCGACATCGATGCTTTGCGCGCACAGGAAACCGCGGCCGCTGCGCATTTTCGAAACGCTGCGCAGTCCTTGTCCTCACGTCGCGCCATTGCCGCAAGACAACTCGCCGACGCCATCACCGAAGCGATGCAATCGCTCAACATGACCGGCGGCCGTTTCGAGATCGTGTTGCTCGCCAGCGAGCCGACCCCACACGGTCTCGAAGACATCGAGTTTCGCGTCGCCGCACATCCGGGTTCGACACCGCGCGTACTCGCCAAGGTCGCATCGGGCGGCGAGCTCGCGCGCATCAGCCTCGCGATCTCGGTGATCGCGAGCGTTGCGACCACCGTGCCGACGCTGATCTTCGACGAAGTCGATAGCGGCATCGGCGGCGCGGTCGCCGAGGTCGTCGGCCGCTTGCTGCGCCGACTCGGTGAAACTCGGCAGGTGTTGTGCGTCACCCACCTGCCGCAGGTCGCGGCGCTCGGCAACGATCACTTCGCGGTCCGCAAGGAGACCGACGACGAGTTCGCGTTGACGCGTATCGAGAAGCTCGACGCAACGACGCGCATCGACGAAGTCGCGCGCATGCTCGGCGGGCTCGCGATCACGACCACGACGCGCAAGCACGCGCGCGAACTGCTTGCGGGCGCGTCCTGACGCGAGGCGCAACCGTTCGCGTCATGCCGAGTCTCCCTCAAATGCTGCTTGCAGCGCCACGATGTCGAACTTGACCATCTTCATCATGGCATCGGCGGCGCGCTTGGCCTTGACTCGATCCGGGTCGGACATCATCCGCCCGAGCGCGGTCGGCACGATCTGCCACGACAGCCCGTAGCGATCCTTCAACCAGCCGCACTGTTCGGTCGACCCTCCATCGAGCAGCGCATTCCAGTAGCGATCGAGCTCGGCCTGGTCCTCGCAATTCACGACGAACGACACCGCGTGATTGAAGGGATCGAGTGGACCGGCGCTCATCGCGATGAATGGCTGCCCGAAGAGAACGAACTCGACGACCTTGACCGATCCGGGCGGCCCGCTCGGCGACTCGCTTGGCAATGCGGTCACGCTCGTGATGCGCGAATCGGGAAAGAGCGAAACGTAAAACGCGGCGGCCTCTTCGGCCTCTTTCGAATACCAGAGAAAAGGGGTGATCTTCTGCATTGGTGCCTCCACGTCAGGCGCTCAACATCATCTCGAAACCGCCATAGATGATCCGCTTGCCGTCGAACGGCACGGGGTTCTTGCCGGGCTGCATGCGCGGATCGGCCATGATCTTCTTCCACGCTTCGTCGCGCACCTGACGCGACGGCCACGTGATCCACGAGAACACCACCGTCTCGTCGTCCTTGCGCTGCACAGCCATCGTGAACGAAGTCAGTTTGCCTTCGGGCACGTCGTCGCCCCAGCACTCCACCATCGTCAGCGCTCCATATTCCTTGATCACCGCGGCGGACGCCTCGGCGTGCTTGCGATAGGCTTCCCGGTTGGCGACCGGCACGGCGGCAACGAATCCATCGACGTAAGTCATGGCAGATCTCCTGTGAATGCGTGGGTGAACGACAGCGCATGTTGTGCGCTGTTATTGAGACGACGAACAACGGGCTTAGAAATCGACACGACGCTCGAAAATTTTTTCTTGACGCCGCAGAGCATCGGAGGACTGGCGATCGACGCTCAAGTGGTCTTCAGTTTCCGCCGTGACGATGACCTCGAATTCAGGCGGCGCCGGCAAATCCTCGCGATCGATGGTCCGTGAGCCCGCGATGGAACTCATGCCAAAGCCTGGCTACCACGACGCGCCGAAGCGCGCGCGCAATTCATCGATGCGGGCTTGCGTAAGCGCGGCGGGCCTGGGCCGCGTGATCAGCCACAGGCGCGCGGTCTGTTCGAGCTCTTCGAGCGTGGCCATCGCGGCGGCGGGCGTGCGGTGCCACACGTTGGGTCCGAGGCGCTCGAGCAACACGGCGCGGATCGGTGTGCCGCGCGCGCGGAAACGAGCGATCGCCTCGGCAACGCGCTCGCCTGCGGCCGGATCTCCGGGACTGTAGTACTCGATCAGCGGCACGTGGCCAACCTTCATCACGTAGTAGGGCGTGATCGGCGGCACGATGTCTTCCGCACTCCACACGCCGGCCAGCGAGAGCGCGACGAGGTGCGTCGAATGCGTGTGGATCACGCAGTGGGCCTCGGCATCCGCGGCGTAGATCCGGCGGTGCAGTGCCAGCGTCTTGCTGGCCGGGTCGCCGCTCGATTGCACGCCATCGGGCGCGACCTTGGACAATCGCTCGGGGTCCAGGAAGCCGAGGCACGCGTCGGTGGGCGTGATCAGGAATCCGTCCGACAGGCGCACGCTGATGTTACCCGCGCTGGCGTGGACGAAACCGCGCTCGAACAGCGAGCGACCGACGCGACAGATTTCGAGACGCAGTTCCGCTTCGGTCATGCGAGCTCCGCAAAGGCCTTGATAAAGAAATCTTCGCTGCCGAAGTTGCCCGACTTGAGCGCGATGTGCATGCCCTCTCCGTTCGCGATGCGGGAGACCGCGTGGCACCAGGGCACGCCGGGATCGATCTGGCTACCGATCCGCAACTGAGCGATCTCGAGCGCGTGCACGCAGGCGCCCGAGGTCTCGCCCCCGGCTACGACGAGTTGCCGCGCCCCGCGCGCCACCAGCTCACGTGCAGCGGCGGCCAGCGCCTGCTCGACCAGCGCACCACCCCGCGCGACGCCGAGACGCGCCTGCACCGCCCGCACCGCATCCGCAGTCGCCGTGCTGTAGATCAGCACCGGCTGGTCTGGCCGCACGCGCCATTCGCCCTCAGCCCACTCAGCCAATTCGGCGACGATTGCTTCGAGTGCGTCCTCGTGGGTCGCGAGGGCCAATGGGTCGAGTGCGCGCGCCGCACCGCCGGCCTCGACGAAGTGCGACACCTGCGCGTTGGTCGCGTGCGAACAACTGCCCGACACGATCGCCTTGTGCCCGCGCGCGGCAGGAAGGCGCGCCGAATCGGTCGACGGAGAAATGCCCCAGTTGGCGGGCAGGCCGATCGCCAGGCCCGATCCGGCGCAGACCAGCGGCAGGTCGCTGACAGCCGCGCCCAGCCGCATCAGATCCTCATTGCTCACGGCATCGGCGATCGCCAGCGCGTATCCCTGCGCTTGCAACTCGGCGATGCGGTGTGCGATGACGGCTGGCTCGCTGCCGATGCAGCGATGATCGAGCAGGCCGACCCGACGGCCGCGGGCCGGGTCGAGTTGCGCCTGCAGGACGCGCACGAGATTGGAGTCGGTCATCGGAGTCAGCGGATGATCGCGCATGCCGCTGTCGGAAAGCAGCACGTCGCCTACGAACAGGTGTCCCTTGAACACCGTGCGTCCGTTGTCCGGGAAGGCCGGCGTGACGATGCTGAAACCGCAGCCGAGCTCATCCATCAGCGCCTCCATCACGGGGCCGATGTTGCCGTCGGGCGTGGAGTCGAAGGTGGAGCAGACCTTGAAGTAGATCTGCCGCACGCCCAGCGAACGCAGCCAGCGGCATGCGGCCACGGACTGCGACACGGCCTAGCCGGCCGGAACGGTTCGCGACTTCAGCGCGACGACCACCGCGTCGGCGTCGATCGCCGCAGCATCGTCCGCAATGCCGATCGTCTGCACGGTGCGCATGCCCGCGCGCACGAGGTTGCTGGCCAGATCGGTGGCGCCGGTGAAGTCGTCGGCGATGCAGCCGAGAAGGACGTTGCCCGTGATGTTGCCCACGCGGTCGCTCATGAGGTCGTTCAAGGCTTCGGCAGTTCGATGCCGGGGAATATCTTGATGACCGCCGCATCGTCTTCGCGGCCGAAGCCCGCGCTCGAGGCCTGCATGAACATCTGGTGCGCGGTGCTCGCCAGGGGCAACGGGAATCTGGTGGCGCGCGCGGTGTCGAGCACCAGGCCCAGATCCTTGACGAAGATGTCGACCGCCGACAGCGGCGTGTAATCGCCCGCGAGCACATGGGCCATGCGGTTCTCGAACATCCAGCTGTTGCCCGCGCTGTGCGTGATCACCTCGTACAACGCGGCCGCGTCCACACCCTCGCGAAGCCCGAGCGCCATCGCCTCGGCCGCGGCGGCGATGTGCACGCCCGCGAGCAGCTGATTGATGATCTTCACCTTGCTGCCGTTGCCCGCGCGGTCGCCCAGCTTGTAGACCCTGGCCGCCATCGCCTCGAGTAGCGGCTCGCAACGTGCATAGGCCTCCGGTTTGCCGGCGGTCATCATGGTCATCTCTCCCGATGCAGCCTTCGCTGCGCCCCCGGAGATCGGCGCGTCGAGGTACAGGATCCCGAGCGCTTCCAGCCGCGCCTCGAGCGCGACCGACCAGTTCGGGTCGACGGTCGAGCACATCACGAAGACGCTCCCGCGCGGCATCGCCGCAGCGGCGCCATGGTCGCCGAACAGGACCGTTTCGGTCTGCTCCGCATTGACGACTACCGATACCAGTACGTCGCAGTGGCGCGCCAGTTCGGCCGGCGTGGCGCACGCCGTGCCGCCTTCGACGGAGAACGCGTCGGCTATATCCTGCCGCGCGTCGCAGACGTACACCGAATAACCAGCTCGCCGCAACGACTTCGCCATGCCGCAGCCCATCGCCCCAAGGCCGATCACGCCCACATTGCTCACGATGCCTGTCCCCTTCGACGATCGACCGATCGTGCGGCCACGCGTCCGACCTCGTTGTCGTTGCCGAGTCCGCTCGAGCCCGATCGCACGTTCCCCCTCATCGACTGACGACCACCGGGATCGCCTCGAGCTTGGACGCGGGCTTCGCGCGGCGCAACGCATGCCTGATCGCGTCGCCGGACTCGAACGGCAGGCCCAGTCGGGCCAGCATCTCGCGCTCGAGATCCTTGGCAGCACGCAGACTCGCGAGCTTGACGTGGCCGTAGCCGCGGATGCGTTTGGGCAGAGCCGCGATCGTCGCGATCGTCGCGGATGTTTCTGGCGAGAGCTTGGGCAGCAGCGACGCGATGGTTCGCTCATAGTCGGCGATCAGTTCGCGTTCGACGCGACGATCGAGCAGATAGCCGAAGGGGTCGAACGCGGTGCCGCGCAGATGCTTGCCTTTGGCAAGTATTCGCAGAACCGGCATCATCCACCGGCCGAATCGCATCTTTTTTGCCGGCTCGCCGTGCGGTCCGGGTTTCGACAACAGCGGCGGCGCCATGTGGAATTCGAGCCGGTAGTCTCCGTCGAATTGCGCGTCGAGCTGGCGCTGAAACGAACCGTCGGTAAACAGGCGCGCGACTTCGTACTCGTCCTTGTAGGCCATCAGCTTCGCGTAGTTGCGCGCGACCGCGCGGGTGAGGGGCAGTTCCCATTCGCTCTTCCCGCTCGCTCGCTCGACTGCTTGCACGCGATCGACCAACGCGCGATAGCGGCGCGCGTAGGCCGCGTTCTGGTAGTCGGTGAGAAATGCTTCTCGCTGCACGACGAGTGCATCGAGATCATCTACCGCGTCGGGCTCGATCGACAGGGGAGCGCTCGGCGCGAGCAACGCGTCGACCGCCTTCGCGTCGAACGCAGCGAGCCGACCGAGCGCGAACGCCGAACGGTTCATCTCGATCGCAATGCCATTCAGTTCGATCGCGCGCGACAGCGACGCGAGACCGAGCGGCACGAGACCGAGCTGCCACGCGAAACCCATCATGCAGATGTTCGCGCCGATGGTGTCGCCCAGCAGTTGTTGCGACAGGCGCTGCGCGTCGCACGTCGTCACGCGTTCATCGCCCACCGCGTAGCGCATCTTCGCGAGCAGTGCATCACCGTGCAGGTTCGCGTCGGGGTCGTGAACGAAACTCGCGGTGTGGATCTCGTGGGTGTTGACGAGGATGCGCGTGCGGCCGTGCTTGGCCGTCTGCAGCGCATCGTTGCTGGCGCCGACCACCATGTCGCACGCGAGGATCGCATCGGCCTGTTGCGTGTCGATGCGCACCTGATTCAGACGCGATGCGATGTCGGCCACGCGCACATACGACAACACCATGCCGCCCTTCTGCGCGAAGCCCATGAAGTCGAGCACCGACGCGCTCTTGCCTTCGAGGTTCGCGGCCATCGCGATCAACGCGCCGACCGTGACGACGCCGGTGCCGCCCACGCCCGCGACGAGCAGGTCGTAAGGCGCGTCCCAGACATGCGTCGCAGGCATCGACAGCGCGTCGACGAGCTCGTGCAGGCGCTCGAATACGCTCGCCGCATGACCGGCATGCGCGACGGGCGGATCGGCGCCGACCGGCAAGCGGCTCTCGCCGCTATCGCGTTCAAGCGAGTGCGTCGGGTCACCGCTCTCGCTGGCGCGCCCGCCGTCCCACATGCGCACGTTGCCGCCGTGTACGGACACGAAGCTCGGGCAGAAGCCGTTCACGCACGAGTAATCCTTGTTGCACGACGGCTGTTCGATCATGCGCTTGCGACCGAACGCGGTCTCGACCGGAACGATCGACAGACAGTTCGATTGTTCGCCGCAATCGCCACAGCCTTCGCACACCGCGGTGTTGATGAATACGCGGCGCGGCGGGTCGGGGTACTCGTGCTTCTTGCGACGTCGCCGCTTCTCGGCTGCGCAAGTCTGGTCGTAGATCAGCACCGTCACGCCGCTGATCTCGCGCAACTCGCGCTGCACGCGATCGAGTTCCGAACGGTGATGAAAGGTCGTGCCCTTCGGAAAGCGCGAGCGATACTCATCGTGCTTCTCGGGCTCGTCGCTGACGACGACCACGCGTTTCGCACCTTCGGAATCGACCTGTCGCGCGATCGCGAGCACGCTGAGCGGGCCATCGACCGGCTGCCCGCCGGTCATCGCGACCGCGTCGTTGAAGAGAATCTTGTAAGTGACGTTGGCGTTGGCCGCGATCGCCTGCCGGACCGCGAGGTAGCCCGAGTGATAGTAGGTGCCGTCGCCCAGATTCTGAAAGACATGCGGCGTCGTCGTAAACATCGAATGCGCGACCCAATCGACGCCCTCGCCGCCCATCTGGATCAGGCCGGTGGTGGGACGCTCGGGCATCCACGACGCCATGAAGTGGCAGCCGATGCCAGCCTGCGCGTGCGAGCCCTCGGGCACCTTGGTCGACGAGTTGTGCGGGCAGCCCGAGCAGAAATAAGGCACGCGCCGCACCGCGTCGCCTTCGTTCGACAACAGCGACGGCGCGAGGAAGTCGATCACGCGCGCGCGTCGATCCAGTTGCGGGCGATGGTGCGCGAGCCACTCGGCCACGACGGGCATCACGCGTGACGGCCGCAGTTCGCCGATCGCCGAGAGCAGCGGCGCACCCGAGGCATCGGCCTTGCCGAGCACCATCGGACGAGTGCCTGCGTCCTGGTTGTAGAACAACTCCTTGATCTGGCGCTCGACCACCGGCGCTTTCTCTTCGATGACGAGGATGTGCTTCAGCCCTTGCGCGAACGCTCGCATGCGCTGCGGCTCGATCGGGAAGCTCAGTCCGATCTTGTAGATGCGCACGCCCTCGTGTTCGAGATCGGCAAGCGAAAGATCGAGACGACGAAAAGCTTCGAGCAGATCGAGATGCGCCTTGCCGCAGGTGACGATGCCGATGTCGGCATCCGGTGCAGCGACGATGGATTTGTCGATCGTCGCGTTCTTCGCGAACGCGCGCACCGCATCGAGCTTGTGTGTCAAGCGTTCTTCGATCACGAGACTGGGCAGGTCGGGCCAGCGATAGTGCAGGCCACCGGCAGGTGCGACGAAATCGAGCGGCGGCTCGAACGTCGTCGTCAGGCGATCGAGATCGACGGTCGATCCGCTCTCGATCGTTTCCGAGATCGCTTTCAAGCCGACCCACGTTCCCGAGAAGCGCGACAACGCCCAGCCGTAGAGACCGAACTCGAGCACCTCGGCGACGTTGCAAGGATTCAGGACCGGCATGCTCCACGCCTGCATCGCGAGGTCGCTTTGATGCGGCATTGACGACGACATGCAGCCGTGATCGTCACCCGCAACCACCAGCACGCCGCCGTGCGGCGACGAGCCGTACGCGTTGCCGTGCTTCAAGGCATCGCCCGCGCGATCGACGCCGGGTCCCTTGCCGTACCAGAGCGCGAACACACCATCGACGGTGCGATCCGGATCCATCTCCACCTGCTGCGTGCCGATCACCGAGGTTGCCGCGAGCTCTTCGTTGATCGCGGCGAGAAAGCGGATGTCGTTGGGCTCGAGCAGCTTTTTCGCTTTCCACATCTGCTGATCGACCGCACCCAGCGGCGATCCGCGATAGCCGCTGACATAGCCCGCGCTGTTCAGACCGCGTGCGCGATCGAGCGCACGCTGCATCAGCGGCAGGCGCACCAGCGCCTGCGTACCGGTCAGGAATACCTGGCCGTTCAATGCCGTGAGGTTGTCGGCGAGTTGATAGTCGAGGCGCACATCGACGACTTGGGTGTTGGACGGGACAGGCTGCGACTGGATGCTGCTCGACGCATGGGTGGCGTCGGTGGTCGACAGCGGTTGTGCCGCGCCGAGTTGCGATTCGTTCATCGCCGATCCTTCATTGATGCGTGATGACGGTATTGTGCCTCGCCTCGATAGTGCCCAAGTTTGAATTCCGCAGGGGGTCGGATTCTGTCATTCAACAATGCTGCATTCGGCCAGAAGCGGCCGCTGGGTCCGCTGCGTGCCGACGATAACCATGCATGCGCTCGACAAATCGGTGCACATCCAAGCCGACAAGCTCAAATCGCAGGCATGCACGCGTGGAAAATCTCGTCGGATTGGCGAAATAGGAAGATTGCAAATATGCTGGTACGCGCAAACGTCTCCGGAGCCGTCATGCAAAACTGGTTTACAGCGTGGCTCGAACTGCCCGTCCCCGCGCTTCTCGCGACTCTCTTCGCCTTCTACTTTGCGACAGCAGCTCTGCTGGTGTGGCTGTCTTTCCGATCAAGGTTGAGCGGACACATCCAGACCTTCAAGGGGGTGGTGGCACCATTCTTTGGCTCGATCGCTATCATCTTCGGTTTGCTGATTGCATTTTTATCGAACGATATCTGGGAGCGCAACAAGCAAGCCGAGCGTATTGTCCTCACTGAAAGCGACACGCTCGTTGCACTCTACAGTCTCAGTGTCGCAAGCGGGGTGGATAACAAGAGCTTGCGCTCCGCGATTCGCGGCTATGCCCGTGCCGTTGTCGAAGATGAGTGGCCCCGCCTTGCGGTGCAGGAGAGGTCTCTACAAGCAGACGCGGCGCTCAATGCACTTCTGCGAGAAGTGGCGCTGCCTGGAACCTCAAAGGACGTCGGCGTCGAAAGGACGATGCTGGACATGGTCCTGCGAATACGCGCTGCTCACGAAGACCGCCTGGTGCTGAGTAGCGATCGAACTGTTGTGACGAAGTGGGCGGCCGTCCTGCTGCTTGCGCTCATTACCCAAATCGCCATCGCTGTCGTGCACCTGGAAAAACCGCGGCCGCAATCAGCCGCGTTGTTTATCTTCACGCTCGCCGCGGTATTACTTCTCGGATTGCTGGCGGTTCACGAGGCACCATTCGAGCCCCCCCTCTTCGTGCCTCCCGGCCCAATTAT
>JBBSEF010000100.1:0-9766 GCA_038240015.1 Burkholderiales bacterium | reverse complement strand
TCGAGCTTCTGCGGCGTCATGCGCGCATGCAGGCGATCGTCGATCTGAATCGCGGGCGACAACGCGCACATGCCCAGGCAATACACCGGCTCGAGCGTGATCTCGCCATCGGCACGCGTCGTATGCGACTTGCATCCGAGCACCTGCTCGGCGTGCGCCATCAATGCATCGGCGCCGAGCGCCTGACACGATTCGGCACGACACACTTGCACCACGTGTCTTCCCGCCGGAGCCTGACGAAAGAAGTGGTAGTACGTGATCACGCCATGCACTTCGGCGCGCGACAGGTTGAGGCCTGTCGCGATGATCTCCACCGTATCGGAAGGGACATAGCCGACCGCTTCTTGAATCGCATGGAGCAACGGCATCAACGCGCCGGGTTGCCCTCGGTGTGCGTCGACCAGGGCTTGCACGCGATCGATGATCGCCCGGGCACTGCCGGACCTCGATGGCCCTAAACCAATGGACACGGTGTCTCCTGTCTTGTGGACGCTCTTATCGCGCTCGGATATGCTGCGTCAGCATCAAGCAATGTACGAAATAACTCTGTTCTGCGCAATATGAGCGAGGCCACATGCCACACATGTGGCCGATAGCATAAAGCACTTGTTCGATCTCCAGCGGGAAACCCGCATGCACAAGGTTTCGATCACGCCGCGATGGACCATCAGCGACGCCGACGGCGAAAGTCTCTCGCCGCGGCTGCTCGAATTGCTCGCGCAGGTCCAGTCGCACGGCAGCCTGAGCGGCTCGTGCAAACACAGCGGAGCATCGTATCGGCATGCATGGAACCTGGTGCGGCAAGGCGAGCAGCGTATCGGCGCGCCGCTCTTGCGCATGGAGCGCGGCAAGGGGTCGACGCTTACTCCGCTGGCCGAGAAGCTGGTGTGGGCCGGCCATCGCATTGCGGCGCGCCTGACTCCGCTACTCGAATCGTTGGCCTCGGAACTCGAAGTCGAGATCCGCCGCGTGCTGATCTCCGACCGCGCTATCTTGCGGGTTCATTCGACCCACGGCTTCGCCGTGGAGAAATTGCTCGAGACCCTGTCGGCCAGCGATGTCGCGGTCGAGCGCAGCTACGTCGGCAGTCAGGAGGCGGTCGCGTCGCTTCACGATGGCGCTTGCGAAATCGCCGGCTTCCATGTGCCCGAGGGCGAACTCGAGTCGCGTGCGATCGACCACTACGTCCGCTGGTTCGATGTCGATCGAAGCCGCATCATCCACATCGCCACGCGTCGTCAGGGCCTGATGATCGCGCCCGGCAATCCGCTGAAGATCTACGACATCCGCGATCTGGATCGAAGCGGCGTGCGCTTTATCAATCGCCAACTCGGATCGGGGACGCGCTTTCTGCTCGATTGCCTGCTCGAACGCGCGGGCGTCGATGCGTCGCGAATCGCGGGATACGAGCATGGCGAATATACCCACGCGGCAGTCGCTGCCTACGTCGCGAGCGGCATGGCCGATACGGGCTTCGGCATCGAAACGCCGGCGCGTCGCTTCAAGCTCGATTTCTTGCCGATGGTGCGCGAGCGCTATTTCCTGATATGCGACGAAGAGTCATTGTCGACCGGCCCACTGCAAGCAACGCTGGCCGTGCTGCGCAGTGAGAGCTATCGGCGGTACGTGAACGAGTTGCCGGGATACACCGCGGACCGTTGCGGTGAAGTGGACACCTTGCAAGCCGCTTTCCCGAACTATGCGTTCGGCGGAAAGAACGCGACGCTTTGAATCGCGCTTGACGCTTCAGCGAGCGGGTCTGATCCAAGCTCGCTTCAGGCGATGCTGCTTCCTCCCACGAGCTGCAACCCCATTGCCGGCCATCCGGTCGCGCTCTGCGCCGACGCGCGGTCGATGTTCGGGGTCGGGCGGTCTCAAGTTTGCGCGCCGGATGTCGTTGCTGCGCATACCGAACGGTATCGACGCGGTTCAAAAGGCCGGCCCGCACCGACCGATGCGTGATTCGAAATGCAAAGACTCATCCAACATCCAATGAAAGGCAAGCCCGAAGGGTCGGTGATCATCGATGAACGTCCATCTGCACACGCTCAACCCGTCGCTCGAAACAGGAACCCCGCAGTCGCGGGGTTCTTGCTATGCGAGTGCGCCGTGTGCGACGGGCGATGCGACAGGGTGTCGCGCAGTCGGAACACATCGGCGCAGGCGCGCATCGTTGCGCGCGCGAGGCCGACTCGCAGGCGCATGTGTCGCCTGCGCGGTGAGCGCTTCGGCGCTGGCCGCAGGCACGCCGTCCGGCACCACGGTCAGCAACGTAGCCACACTCGACTACGTGCAGGCAGGTGCAAGCCTGAGGGTCGACTCGAACGCTTCCCGCTTTCGAGTCGATGAGGTGCTCAACGTCATCGTGCAAAAGAGGGACGCCACGAACGTCGTGGTCGCGTCGCCGGACGCCGCGCGCGTGTTGACGTTCGCGGTCACCAATACCGGCAACGGCTCGCAGAAATTTCGACTGTCGGTCAATGCCGCGCTCGCGGGCGATCAGTTCGATCCTGCGTTCGGCAAGCTCGTGATCGACACCAACGGCAACGGCGTCTACGACCCGAGCGTCGATCAGGACGATGCGAACGGGCTCAACGATCCGCTGATCGCGCCCGACCAGTCGGTCACGGTGTTCGTGGTCTCCGACATTCCCTCGGGCCGAGCGAACAACGACGTCGGACTGGCTGCGCTGACGGCGCAAGCAGCGATCGGCACCGGCCCCGCGGGCACGACCATCGCGGGCAAGGGTGCGGGCGGATCGGACGTCGTGATCGGTGCATCGCGGGGAGTCGCGGTGGCGCAGAACGGCTACCTCGTTGCGCAAGCGCAACCGGTGGTCACCAAGAGTCAGACGGTCGCGAATCCTTCAGGCGGTTCGGTCGCTTTGCCCGGAAGCATCGTGACATACACGTTGCGGCTCGAGATCAAGGGCAGCGGCTCGACCGTCAACAGTTTGCTCGCCGACACGATCCCGGCCAACAGCACTTATGTCCCCGGCAGTCTCAGGCTCGACGGTGCGGTGTTGACCGATCAGGCCGACGCCGATGCGGGTCGATTCACGGGCAGTGCGATCGAGGTCGGCCTCGGCGCGCTGGTGGCGCCGGTTACGCGTGTGGTGAGTTTTCAGGTTCGACTGAATTGAGAAGAGGTGATCGATATGAAAAACATGGGACAAGGAATTTTCAGAGCGGTCGTCGTGATCGCGTTGATGTCGAGCGCGTCCGCGGCCTTCGCGGCGCCGGGCGTGCAGCTCACCAACACGGTGATGCGCAACGTCGAACAGAAAGGCGCGGACGGACGCGTGACGATCAAGCAAGTCGTCGCAAACAGCGTCGCACCCGGCGACAAGGTGACCTACCTGATCGCCTGGAAGAACGATGCGGCCAAGCCCGCCGAACGCGTGGTCGTGACCAATCCGGTCCCGGCCGATCTCGAATTCGTATCGGCCTCCGACGGCGCGGAAGTCTCGATCGACGGCGGCAAGTCGTATGGCGCACTTGCGAGCTTGACGGTGCGCAGCGCTTCAGGCGCGACGCGGGCGGCGCAAGCCCTCGACGTGACGCACGTGCGCTGGCGGATCGCCAACGCCATTGCGCCGGGCGCCGCAGGAGAAGTTTCGTTTCAGGCCAAAGTGAAATAAACCAACGGGAGTCATTCAGGGGAATCACATGAAATATTCAAACCTAAAGTATCTGGCGGCGCTGTTGTGTCCGCTGTCGTTTCTCTTCGGAGTCCAACAGGCGTTCGCTGCCGGAACGATCGCGGGGACCGACATCACCAACCAGGCGACGTTGAACTTCACGGTCGGCGGCGTCGCGCAGCCGGCGCAGACCAGCAACGTGGCGACCTTCAAGGTCGACCGCAAGATCAACGTCGTGGTCGCACAGGTCGGCAACGTCGACACCCTGGTCGCACCCGGCGCGGTCAGCCAGGTCACGACGTTCACGGTCACCAACACGTCGAACGCCACGATGGACTTCTCGCTGGCCGCGTTGAACAAGGCCGGCGGACCGGGACCGAATGGCGGCACCGATAATTTCGACGCCACCAACTTGCGCGTCTTCGTGGACTCCAACGGCAACGGCGTCTATGACCCGTTGATCGATACGGTCGTCTTCGTCGACGAATTGCCGGCCGATACAACCAGGACCGTGTTCGTCGTGGCCGACATTCCCCTCGGCCGCGTCAACAACGATATTGCGGCAGTGACGCTCACCGCCACGGCGGCCGACGGAGCGACTCCCGGAAGCCTCGGCCCCACCTCCGTGCAGACTGCTGGCGCCGACACACCCGGTGCGGTCGATACCGTCTTCGCCGATGGCGCGGGCGACACCGATGCGGCGCGCGACGGCAAGTTCAGCGCGGCTTCGGCCTACCGGGTCGTGACGGCCACCATTGCGGTCGTCAAGTCATCGGTCGTCATCAGCGATCCGTTCAACGGCGCGAGCAATCCCAAGGCGATCCCCGGTGCACGCGTGCGCTATTCGATCGTCGTGACGAACTCGGGCGCCACAGCCGCAACCGCGGTGGTCCTGACCGATGGCATTCCCACCAACACGTCCTATGTGGTCAACACGATCACTTTGAACGGGGTAGCCAAGACCGACGCGGCCGATGCCGACCAGGCGACCTTTGCCGCCAACACGGTCACGGTAAACATCGGCGCGCTCGCTGCCGCCGGGACGGCGACAGTGACCTTCGACGTGACGGTCAACTAGCGGCGCCTCGCACGCGAACCGCATGGACCCGCGGGTCGGGTCCGTGCGAAACGCGAGTGGACTTCATGTCGATTCGATCATCGTCCGGTGGGTGGTGCGCGGCCTCGTGGCCGCGCCTGCCGTCGCGTCGGCGTCGCACGCTCGTTGCGACGCTCGGCTTCATGGCGATGCTTCTGGGATTCTCGAGCGCGATGCCTGCGCTCGCCGCGACCAAGTCGGTTCAGAACGTCGCGACGTTTTCGTTTCAAACCAGCCCGTCGGGACCCGTTCAGTCGGTCGCATCGAACAACGTTTCGTTGAGCTATATCGATCGGGCGCCCGCACCCACACCATCGACAGTGGAATTGATGCGGCTGTCCAGTGGAGCAGCCCCCGGCACGCCTACGCCCGCCGATGGCGCCCAGTGTCAGAACGCGAGCGGCAGCTTCGTCCCCGCGCCCGCGCTCACACAGAACGGCAAGATCATCGACACGAGCGCGCCGGCTCTTCAGAAGGCGGGCAGCTTTCACGTCGGCGACGCGCTCTTCATTCGACTGACCGATGGCAATCGCAACCTCGATTCGACGCTGCGCGAGTTCGTCGATGTGCGCGTCAGCGCTAGCGGGGGCGACGAGGAAGTGGTCCGCCTTCAGGAAACCGGTGCGGACACCGGCGTTTTCGTCGGGGCGCTGCAAAGCGTGTCCTATGCGCCACCGTCGCCGCGTTTCGATTGCCGTCTCGCAGTCGGCCCGAACACGAGCATCACGATCCAGTACGTCGATGCGATCTATCCGACCGACACCTCGCAAACCTCGGCACTGGTCGATCCGTTCGGCGTGGTGTTCGACTCCACCAGCGGACAACCGGTCAACGGCGCGATCGTCACGATCGTCGACGTCGCGACCGGCCAGCCGGCCGCGGTGTTCGGAGACGACGGCGTGTCTGCCTATCCGGCCACGGTGACGAGCGGCGCGCAGATCAGCGATGCGTCGGGCCGCGTCTATTCCGTTTCGCCGGGCGGCTTTCGTTTTCCCATGCTGGCGGCGGGCGACTACGTGTTGCGGATCGTTGCGCCGGCCGGATACACGGCGCCATCGATCGTGCCCGCGGCCACGCTGATCGCGCTGCACGCGGCCAACGGTCAGGGTTTCGCGATCGGTCCCGGCTCGTTCGGTGATCGCTTCACGATTCCGCCGGGCAGTCCGTTCAAGGTCGATGTGGCGATCGATCCGGTCTCATCGGCCCTCGTTGTGCAGAAGCTCGCGTCGGTCGCGCTCGCATCGACAGGCGACTTCGTGCAATACCAGATCACGGTGCAGAACCGCAGCACCACGTCGGCCGCGCCGCGCGTCGTGATCGACGATCGTCTGCCCGCGGGTCTGCGCTACAAGGCCGGGTCGCTGCATGTCTCGGGCAGGAAGGTCGCTGATCCCGTCATCGCAAGAGACGGCCGCACGCTCACGATTGCCGTCGGCGATGTGCCCGCGAATGGTCAGATCAGCCTTACTTATGTGACGCAGGTGATTGCCGGCGCACCGCTCGGCGATGCGGTCAACAGCGCGTCGGCAAGCGCGGCCGGCATCGCGGCATCGAATGTGGCATCGGCCGCGATCAAGATTCGCGCACCGCTGTTCTCGGACGCCTTCACCATCATCGGCCGCGTCGTCGAAGGCGCGTGCACCGATGGCGCAGATGCCAGAGGCGTCGCGAACGCGCGCGTGCTGCTCGACGACGGCAACTACGTCGTCAGCGACAAAGACGGCTTGTATCACTTCGAAGGCGTGCGTCCCGGTACGCACGTCGTGCAGCTCGACGTCGATGCGTTGCCTCGTCTCGGCGAAGCGGACCTCGAAGCGAATCCCTGCATTCAGAACACGCGCTTCGCGGGGAGATCGTTCTCGCAATTCGTCGAAGGGCAGGGCGGCAGTCTGATGCGTGCGGATTTTTATGCGCGCAAGAAAACATGGGTATCGAACGCGGCCGCTGCATCATCAAGCGCGACATCGAGCGCATCCGCGTCGGAATCGAGCGCGGCTTCAGGTGTGGCTTCGAGCGCAAGCTCGGGAGCGAGCGCGACGGCACCCGCACTCGACCCGACCCTTGCGCGTCGCGCGATCGTCGACGAGGTGACGGCCGCGGGTGGCAACGAACACTGGCTCGAAGGCCGCACGAGCGGCATCGAGTGGATTTTTCCGAAGGCCGATCACAACCCGCGCGCACCTGCGGTACGCATCGCGATCAAGCACGACGCGAATCAGACCGTGCGCCTCTCCAACGCGGGTCGCCCGGTCAGCTCGCTCGCCTTCGACGGCACCGAAGTCAGCGCCGACAAGAGCTATGCGGTCAGCGTGTGGCGCGGCCTGCCGCTGATCGATGGCGACAACGCGTTCGAGGCCGACATCGTCGCAGCGGACGGCGCGGTCGTGATCCGGCATCTGACGCGCGTCGTGCACTACGCGAACGCGCCGGCGCGTGTCGAGTTCGTGCCCGAACAATCGTTGCTGATCGCCGACGGCATCCACAAGCCGGTGCTCGCAGTACGCATCGTCGATCGCAACGGACACCCGGTGCGCGCGGGCCTGATCGGACCGTATAGAGTCAACGCGCCATACACGGCGGCGCTCGAAGTGGAGTTGCAGCAGAGTCGCCAGCTCGCCGGCCTCGATCGCAATCCGACGCAGTACAAGGTCGAGGGCGACGATGGCATCGCCTACATCGAGCTCGCGCCGACGACCGAAACCGGCTCTGCGGTTCTGCAATTCGATTTCGATCGGGCGACGTCGCTCACCCAATCCACTGCACAGTCCAATTCGCTGTCGGGTTCACAAGCGCGTTCGCAGGAAGTGCGCGCGTGGCTGGTGTCCGCGCAACGCGACTGGATCGTGGTGGGCTTCGCGAAAGGGACGGCCGGCTACGACAAGCTCAAGTCGCACATGGAGGCGTTGCCCGAAGACGGGCAGCCGGCCGATCGCGCGCGCCTGGATACTTCGGGCCAGGTGAGCGTCTATGCGAAGGGCCGCATCCTGGGCGACTGGCTGATCACGCTCGCCTTCGACTCGGCCAAGCCCACGGCGGAACGCCAGCGCCAATCCCTGCTCGGCGTCATCAACCCGCGCCAGTTCTATACGCTCTATGGCGACGGATCGCAGCAGCGGCCCGATGCGGCGAGCGCGTCCAAGCTTTACCTGAAGCTCGAGCGCGATCAGTTCTACGCGCTCTTCGGCGATTTCGAAACCGGGCTCACGCAATCGAAACTCGCGCGCTACAGCCGCACCTTGAGCGGCGTCAAGACCGAGTACCGCGCCAACGGCATCAGCTTCATCGGCTTCGCATCGGACACCGCGCAAGGCTATGGCCGCGACGAGATCGCGGGCAACGGCACGTCGGGTCTGTACCGTCTTTCACAAGCCAACATCCTGATCAATTCGGAACGCGTGCGCGTCGAGACGCGCGATCGCTTTCGCAGCGACGTGATCGTCGAAGTGCGGGCGCTGTCGCGCTACATCGACTACGACATCGACTACGCGGGCGGCACGCTGTTCTTTCGCGAGCCGATACAAAGCCGCGACGCCAACTTCAATCCGATCTTCATCGTTGCGGAATACGAGACCGAAGGCGCGGGCGCGAAAAAACTGAGCGTGGGCGGGCGCGCCGCGGTCGAGTTGCTCGATGGCCGCGTGACGACCGGTGTGTCGGCGATCCACGACGCGAGCAACACGAACTCGTCGGACCTGATCGGCATCGACGCGAAGATCAAGCTGCCGCTCGATACCGAGTTGCGTGTCGAAGCCGCGAAGAGCCGGAGCGCGCAGCCGCTGTCTGCCTACACGCGCGATGCCTCGGGCGGCGCGCATCTGGTCGAGGTCGAGCACAACGACGAGAAGTTCAACGCCATCGCGTATCTGCGCCGGCAGGGCGCGGGCTTCGGCGTCAATCAGCAGAACGCGGTCGAGGGCGGGACGTCGAAGGCCGGCATCGACGCGCAATACGTGCTCGCACCGCAGACCACGCTGATCGGTCAGGCGTATCACCTGACGAGCCTGATCAATCACGCGCAGCGCGACGCGGCCAGCGGGCAGATCGAATACAAGTTCTTGCCGTGGACCTTGCGCATCGGCGGCGTGCTGGCCAACGACACCGCTTCCAGCGGAGAAAAGCACGAGTCGCGTCAGATCACCGCGGGCGCGACGCGCAGCTTTCTCGACAATCGTCTCGAGTTGAGCGCAGAGGCCAACGTGAGCGTCGGCGGCAAGAACCAGAGCAGCGACTATCCGTCGCGCTATGTGCTCGGCGCTGCCTATGCGTTGACCGAGCAGTGGAAGGTGATCGCGGCCGAAGAATATGCGGTGAGTTCGGCCTTTCATGCGTTGACGACGCGCGTCGGGTTTCAGTCCGATCCGTGGAAGGGAGCGAAACTCACGAGTACGCTCAATCAATCGGCGATTTCGGAATACGGCCCGCGCACGTTCGGCGTGTTGGGCTTGAAGCAATCGTTGCCGATCGACGATCGCTGGAGCGTCGACTTCTCGGCCGACAGCAGCCGCACCTTTCACGGCAGCGGTCCCGCGGCATCGACCACCAGCGGCGGGCTGGTTGCGCCCGGCTCGATCGGCAACAACACGTCGTCCTCGTTCTCGTCGTACGGCGTGTCGTCGAACTCGCCGACCGCGCTTGGCGGCGCAGGGACTTACGCGAACGGCGTCGGCTCGGCGGCGACCATCGCGTCGCTCACCGAAAACTTCACGGCTTTCTCTGCCGGTGCGACCTGGCGCGAGCAACTGTGGACCTGGACCGGCCGCGTCGAAAGCCGCAACGGTCAACTGGCCGATCGTCACGGATTGACGACGAGCTTTCTTCGTCAGGCCGATGCGGGCGTCGCCTTCGCCGTGACGGCGCAGGTCTTCAACGTGTCGCAGTCCAATGGCGTGCGCGGTCTGCTCGCACGCGCCGATCTGTCGGGGGTCTATCGTCCGCTGGGCGGCCGCTGGTCGGCGCTGGACAAGCTCGAGTTCAAGCGCGATGCGCTTCACAACAACAGCGGCGCCTACGACGGCGCGCTGTTCGGCGCC
>JBBSEF010000099.1:0-9883 GCA_038240015.1 Burkholderiales bacterium | reverse complement strand
TCGCCCGGCTTGGCTTCGATCTCGCCCAGGTCGTTCTTGAATTCTTCGACGGGGATGAAGCTTTCGGACTTCAGCCCCGCATTGACAACGACGAAATTGAAGTCGATGCGCACCACCTCTGCGGTGATGACTTCACCTGCGCGCATGTCTTGATGCGTCAGGCTGTCTTCGAACATCGCGGCGAATGAATCGGGATTCTGTGCGGCGATTTGTTTGGCCTCGGGTGAGGCGAGATTGGTAACGGATGCCATGTGTGTTTGAAAACCGCGTGGACGCGGACCTGGGTTGGGTTGATAAAACGGGAATGGAAACTGCGAGCCTGATCGCTCGGGCCACCTTGCTGCTGAATACAAACGATGCACTGCAATTCGAATTACCGATGTACCGCGATACCCTTTTTCTTTGCGAGCTCGAGCACCTGTGCAACAACGGCGTCGAGATCGAGATCGGAACTATCGATCGTCACCGCGTCGAGGGCCGCTGCAAGCGGGGAGACGCTGCGATTCGCGTCGCGCATATCGCGCTCCTGCAACTCGCGCAAAAGGACGGGGAGCTTAGCAGGAATCCCTTTCTCGATCAACTGTTTATGCCGGCGCGCGGCGCGCGCCGCAACGTCGGCGACGAGAAATATCTTGAGCGCGGCGCGCGGAAATACAACCGTTCCCATGTCGCGCCCGTCGGCGACCAGGCCGGGGGCCTGTTGAAACGCGCGTTGACGATCGAGCAGGGCCGCACGAACTTCGGGATAGGACGAGATCGTCGATGCGAGATTGCCGATGCGTTCTTCGCGAATGGCGTCGGTGACGTCGATCCCGTCGAGATCGATGCGGCCCGCGACGAAGCGCGGTGCCAGCGCCAACGCGCGCGCGGCGAGCCTCGCTGGATCGGATGCTTCGACGCCGTCGCGATCGGCCGCATACGCGGTCAGCCGGTAGAGCGCGCCGCTGTCGAGGACGTGAAAGCCGAGAGCGACAGCCACGCGTTGCGCAACGCTGCCCTTGCCCGACGCGGTCGGCCCGTCGATGGCGATGACCGGTGCAGCGTCGTCACGCGTCGTCGCTCGCGTCTTCGTCCGCGTCGTCGTCATCGTCCGCGTCGTCGTGAACTCATATCCGGTTTGCCGCCGTCGTCGATGGCATCGCAACTCTTTCCCGCATCGGTTCACGCGCGACGATCGCTTCGAAACGTTCGAAGTAATCGGGAAAGGTCTTCGCGACGCAGTCCGGATCGTTGATGCGAACCGGCGTGCCGAGAAAGGTCGCGAGCGAGAAGCACATCGCGATGCGATGGTCATCGTAAGTGTCGACGACGATAGCCGCGGAATCGGTGTGCCTTTCGATCACCGCGCTAAGCGGCACGATGCGCAGCCAGTCGTCGCCGCTCTCGACGGTTGCGCCGAATTTTTTCAGCTCGTTCTCCATCGCCGTGATGCGGTCGGTTTCCTTCACGCGCCAACTGCCGATGTTGCGCAAGGTGGATGGGCCGCTGGCGTAGAGCGCAAGCACCGCGACGGTCATCGCCGCATCGGGGATGTCGTTGAAGTCGGCATCGATCGCGCGCAGCCGAAAGCCCGACGCGACGCCCGGAGATCGGACCTCGATCGCGTCGTCGGCGGCGGCGGCATCCCCGGCGCCGCCGGACCGCGCGATCTGCGCACCCATCGCGATCAACACGTCGACGAAGCGTGCGTCGCCTTGCACGCTGTCGCGAACCATCCCTTCGACGCGCACCGGCCCACCGCCGAGCAAGCCTGCCGCCAGCAGGTAAGAGGCCGACGAGGCATCGCCTTCGACGGCGAGGTGGCCAGGGCTCACGTAGCGCGAGCCTCGTGCGACGACGAAGCGATTCGGCCGTTGTTCATCGACGACGACACCGAAGCGCTTCATCAGCGCGATCGTCAGGTCGACATAGGGACGCGAGATCAATTCGCCTTCGACTTCGACGATCAGGTCCGCATCGGCTGACAGCATCGTCGCAGCTTGCAGCAGGCCGGTGAGGAACTGGCTCGACGTGTCGCCGCGCACGCGCAAGGTCCGCGCCCACGCCGCGCCTTCAGAGGACGCGGGCGACGACAGCGCGCACGCTTCGATCAGGAGCGGCGGATATCCGACGGCTGTTTCGTATTCGATGCGAGCACCGACGGCGCGCAACGCATCGACGAGATCGCCGATCGGTCGCTCGTGCATGCGCGCGATGCCGGACAGGCGATAGCGCCCGTGCGCGAACGCGAGTGCGGCCGCAAGCGTGCGGATGGACAACCCCGAGTTGCCGACGAACAGATCGGCCTCCCGCCTGGGAAACGTCGGCGCACCGTCGATGGCGAGGGTCACGTCGGATTCGGCGCCGGTTGCGACGTCGCTTTCGCGAATCGGTACGCCGAGCAAGCGCAAGGCATCGATCATCACGGCCGTGTCGTCGGAGCGCAGCAGGCCGGAGACCTGCGTGCTTCCTTCGGCCAACGCCGCGAGCAGCAACACGCGATTGGAAATGCTTTTCGATCCGGGCACGCGCACGCATCCATGCGCGCTCGTGACGGCCGCGAGGTCGATGAAAGGACGACGCGCGTTCATGCGATGCTCACGCAGGTACGGTATGCCGCACTTGATGACGCGTGCGATTGCCCCAAAGCAAAGCGATGATCAGCACGTTGATCGCGAACAGCCCGACGCTGATCCAGGTAAAGCGCCGAAAGATCTCGAAGACTTCGAGTGGCAGGTACAACGCCGCGCTCGCGATGCCGAGCATCCATCCCCAGGTTTTCTGATACCACAGGCCCCACGCTTCGACGAAGCGGATCAGCGCATACACGATCGCGCCCGCCGCAATCAACACCAGACGCGTATCGGTGAGATGCGCGGCGGCCTGCATGAAGACCCGCGAGGTGTGCCCCGCTGGGTCGAGGTGAAGATGATCGACGATCACATCGATCGCGTGGTCGACGTCGGTGTGCAACAACTTCACCGCCACGGCCGCCGCCAGAATCACGATCGCGCCCTTGACGGCTTCCCACACCGCGATGACGCGCAGGCTCGCGCGGCCCACGGGGCCAGGCTTCCCGTCGATCGCGAGCGTCCGCGGCTTGGCCGCCGATACGTCGGGAGGCTGACGCATTTGTGGAGAAGAAGAAGACATGGGAATCGATTGCGCGTCGAAGAGGCGCCGATGAAGTGTCCATTACGCGTCGATCACGCGTCGATCACGCGTCGATTACGCGGGAGCAGCGCGCCATGTTACCGGAGCATAATCGCGAGCTTTGTTGAACTGCCGCCGCGTGCACGAAATCCTACGTCATGACTTCGCTTCTTTCCCGCAAGCTCGCGCTGGACAACGAGCAGGTCGTCCTCGTGCTTCAAGGTGGTGGGGCGCTCGGCGCCTATCAGGCCGGCGTGCTGGAAGAACTGACCGCGATCGATGCACAACCGACCTGGGTCGCGGGCGTGTCGATCGGCGCGATCAACGCCGCGTTGATTGCAGGCAACGCGCCCGAGCATCGGATCGATCGTCTGCGCGAGTTCTGGGAGCTGGTGTCATCGGGACCGGCGCAGCACACGCCGATCTTCGACGCACAGCGCGGCGCGTTCAATCAATGGAGCGCCGCATGGGCCGCGACTTTCGGTGTCCCCGGTTTCTATCGACCGCGCGTGCCGCCGGCGATGCTTGCCCCCGAAGGCACGCCCGGCGCGCTCAGCATCTACGACGCGAACGATTTGCGTGCGACGCTCGAACGCATGGTGGACTTCGATCGCATCAACGCGAAGACCATGCGGCTGTCGGTCGGCGCGGTCGATGTCGCGACCGGCAATTCGAAGTGGTTCGACAACTTCGATCCGACGATCAAGATCGGGCCCGAACACATCATGGCGTCGGGCGCGTTGCCGCCCGCGTTCGCGCCGGTGATGATCGACGGGCACGCGTATTGGGACGGCGGCATCCTGTCGAACACGCCGCTGCAATACGTGCTCGACACGCGAGCCGACGAGAAGCTGCTGGTCGTGCAGGTCGATCTGTTTCCCGCGCGCGGCCCGGTGCCGATCAATCTTGCAGGCGTCCTGCAGCGGCACAAGGACATCATGTATTCGAGCCGCTCACGCTTCACGACCGAGAAAATCGCCGAGATGCAACGCCTGCGCGGCGCGATGCGGCGGCTGATCAAGCGCTTGCCGGAAACCTTGCGCGACGATCCCGACCTGCGCGCGCTCGACTCTTCGTTGCGTAGCCCGCATGTCGATATCGTGCATCTGATCTATCGCCAGAGCGCGTTCGAGAGCGATTCGAAAGACTACGAATTTTCGCGACCGTCGATGCGCGAACATTGGGCAGCCGGTGTTGCCGACATGCGCCGCACGCACGAGCATCTCGATGGGCTCGAAGCATCGGATCTCGATAGCGATGTGACGGTGTATGACCTCGCGCAAGGGTTCGACGCCGCACATGGACCGGCCGGCGCGCGCGATCGCGAGGAGAAGGTCGCGTTGGCCAAGGCGTCGAAGACTCTGGCCGCGAAGCCCGCTACGCGAAAGACGAGAAAATAGCGTCCCCTCAGGAACCCATCCCCATCCCGACCCTCGCGTTGAAGAGGAGGGACATCCATTTGAAAAGGAAACACCATGCGTTTGAAAGACAAGGTTGCTTTCGTCACCGGCGCGGCCAGCGGCATCGGCAAGGAAATCGCGGACACGTTCGCGCGCGAAGGCGCGGCCGTTGCGATCGCCGACATGAACCAGGACGCCGCGATGGCGGCTGCGGCCGAGATCGTGAAGAACGGCGGCAAGGCGATCGGCCTCGCCTGCGACGTCACCGACGAGGCGCAAGTCGATGCGGCGGTCGAAGCGACGGTCAAGCAATTGGGCGGCGTCGACATCCTCGTGTCCAACGCCGGCATCCAGATCGTTCACCCCATCGAGGAGTTTCCGTTCGCCGAATGGAAAAAGATGCTCGCGATCCATCTCGACGGCGCCTTCCTCACCACGCGTGCATGCATCAAGCACATGTACGCGTCGGGCAAGGGCGGCAGCATCATCTACATGGGCTCGGTGCATTCTAAGGAAGCGTCGGTGCTGAAGTCGCCGTACGTCACCGCCAAGCACGGCCTGATCGGACTCGCGAAGACCATTGCGAAAGAAGGCGCTGCGCACAACGTGCGCGCCAACGTGATCTGTCCGGGCTTCGTGCGCACGCCGCTGGTGGACAAGCAGATCCCCGAGCAGGCCGCGAAGCTGGGCATCAGCGAGAGCGACGTCATCAAGAACGTGATGTTGAAAGACACCGTCGACAAGGAGTTCACGACGGTTGCCGATGTCGCCGAAGTCGCGCTCTTGTTCGCGTCATTCCCCAGCAATGCGTTGACGGGGCAATCGCTGGTCGTCAGTCATGGGTGGTTCATGCAGTGAAGGCCACGAGTGCGAGTGTCGGACGCGGGAAGCGCATCGGTCTCGCGATCGTCTTTCTCTGGTTCTTCATCGGCGGCATCGCGCACTTCGTCGCGACCGATCTGGAGATGAAGATCGTTCCGTCGTATATCCCCTGGCCGCGCGCCGCGGTGTTGGCGAGCGGCGTGCTCGAATTGCTCGGCGCGGCCGGCCTGTTGTGGCGGCCGTCGCGGCGCGTTGCGGGCTGGCTGCTGTTCGCGGTGACGATCGCCGTCACGCCGGTGCACATCGACATGCTGCAGCGAGCCGATCAGTTCGACGTGCCGTACTGGGCGCTGGTGTTGCGGCTGCCGTTGCAGGTTGCGCTGCTTGGGTTGATCTTGTGGAGTACTTCGCGGAAGACGTCCGCACGCTGACTCTTCCCAGTGGGGCGGGACTCTAGTGTTGCTCTTCCCATTCGCTGCGCGCCGCGCTCGCTTTCGCGAATAGCGCTTCGATCGCGTTGCGATCGCCGGCGGCGATCCAGGCGCGCAAGGTATCGAGGCGCGCTCGATAGGCATCGAGATCGTCGAGCAATGCGTCGCGGTTGGCGATCGCGATGTCGCGCCACATCTCCGGGCTGCTCGCGGCGATGCGCGTGAAGTCGCGAAAGCCGCCGCCAGCGAGCGCGAACTTGAGTTCGGCGTCGGACGCGTCGGCGATCTGCGCGACCAGCGCATAGGCGAGCAGATGCGGCAGATGGCTGACCGCCGAGAGCACGTGGTCGTGCGCATCGGCATCGAGCGTTTGAACGCGTGCGCCGCACGCGACCCACGCGTCGCGCACGAGAGCGACGATCGCGTCGTCGTTCTCGGCAAGCGGAGTGAGCAACACGCACTTGCCGACGAAGAGATCGGCGATCGCCGCGTCGGGTCCATGCACTTCGCGACCCGCGATCGGATGACCCGGCACGAAGCGCGCGATGTGCGCGCCGAGCGTGCGACGCGCGGCCGCGATCACGTCGCGCTTGGTACTGCCCACATCGGTGACGATCGCATCGCGCTCGAGATGCGGCGCGATCGCGTCGAAAAGAATTTCGCTTTGCGCCACCGGCGCGGCGAGGACGACGAGGTCGCATCCAGAGACTGCTTGTCGCGCATCCTGCGCAACGTCATCGACGATGCCGAGTTCGAGCGCGCGCTCGGACACAGCACGGTCGCGATCGAGCGCAATGAAGAAGCTCGCGGAGTGGGCTTTTCTGAGCGCTAGCGCGAACGAGCACCCGATCAACCCGTTGCCGACGATCGCAATGCGTTTGAACATGGTCGACTCGATTCGATGGCGAGGTTCTGCGCGGCCGCTGGGTCGTGCGCGCTACGCGACAAATTCGGCGACGATCCAGTCATGTCCGCTTTCCCTCAGCGCGATCAAGTCTGTTCAACCGCGCCTTCAACCATCGCCATCGCCTTGGGCAACGCGGCGAGAAAGGCGTCGTTCTCGTTTTGCGTTCCGATCGACACGCGCAGCCATTGCGGCAATCCATAGTTCGCAACCGGACGCACGATGATGCCGCGCTTCAACAACGCGAGATTGACGCGCGCGCCCGCGCCGTTGTCGTCGCCCGCCTTGAAGAGTATGAAGTTGCCGTAGGAAGGGATGTACTCGATGGCCGCAGCGTCGAACGCTTTCGAAAGTTGCGCAAGTCCCGCGCGATTGAGCGTGTAGATCGCGTCGAGAAACGCAGAATCGGCAAGCGCCGCGACCGCCGCGGCTTGCGCGAGCGCGTTGACGTTGAAGGCCGCGCGCACACGATTCATCAGATCGGTGAGCGCGGGTTGCGCGATGCCATAGCCGATGCGCAAACCCGCGAGGCCGTAGGCTTTGCTGAAGGTGCGCGACACCAATAGATTCGAAAAACGCCGTACCCATTGCGTCGAGTCGAAGCGCAACGCGGGTTCGAGATAGTCGGTGTAAGCCTCGTCGAGCACAACCAAGGTTTCGGCAGGCAGTGCTTCGAGAAACGCTCCGATGCGTTGCGGTTCGAGGAAGGTGCCGGTGGGGTTGCTCGGGTTCGCGATGTAGACCAGTTGTGCGGATCCTTCGTCGCTGTTGCCCTTGGCCGCGACGAGCATCGCATCGAGGTCGTGACCGAACCCTGCGGTCGCGGGAACGACGGTGGCCTTCGCGCCGATCTTCTGCGTCGCGAGCGCATACACGACGAAACCGTATTGCGAATACACGACGCGGCCCGCGCTGCCGGCGAACGTGAGCGCGGCCGTGATCAAGATGTCGCTCGACCCGGAACCGAGCACGATCCATTCGGGCGCGATGCCCAGCTTCTTCGAAAGCACCTGCTTCAAGTCGAATCCGTTGTCATCGGGATAGCGGCCGATCTCGGCCATCGCGGCGGCCATCGCGCGCTGCGCGCTCGCGGGGATGCCGAGCGGATTTTCATTGGACGCGAGCTTGACGATCTTCGCCGGGTCGAGCCCGAACTCGCGCGCGACTTCCTCGATCGGCTTGCCGCCGATATAGGGCGCGATCGAGCGGATGTAGTCGGGGATGTGCAGCGCTGAAGGGGTCGTCATGGTGACTGGCAATGAAAGAGTCGGTCGCGCGTTCACGCGAGCGGATACGAACCGAGGATCTTGAAGAACCCGGCCTGGGCTTTCAATTCACTCAATGCCGCGGCCACGCCGGCATCGGTCTCGTGACCTTCGACGTCGATGTAGAAGTGATAGACCCACACCCCGGTGCGCGCCGGGCGCGATTCGAAGCGCGTCATCGAAACGTCATGGCGCGCCAGAGGTTCGAGCGCTTCGTAAACGGCGCCCGATTGGTTGGCGACCGAGAACACGATCGAGGTTTGATCGCGACCCGACGGCGTGGTCGCTATCGTGCCGATGACGGCGAAGCGGGTGGTGTTGCGAGCGAGATCCTGAATGTGCGATGCGACGGCTGCGAGATGGTAGCGCTCGATCGCGAGGTCGCCCGCGATGGCTGCGATGCCCGCGTCTTCGGCCGCCATCTTCGCAGCCAGACCGTTGCTCGCGACCGGCACGCGTTCGATGTCGGGATAGTGGCGGTCGAGCCACTGCATGCATTGCGCGAGCGCCTGCGGATGCGCGCAAATGCGCGCGACCGCGCGGCCGTCGTCGGCTGTCATTGCACCGTTTTTCGTCAACAGATGATGATCGATCGCGAGCGCAACCTCGCCGCAAATGCGCAGCGGCGAATTGAGCAGCATGTCGAGGCTGCGATTGACCGTGCCTTCGGTCGAGTTCTCGACCGGGATCACGCCGAAGTCCGAAGACTTCGCCTCGACCTCACGAAAAATTTCGTCGATGGTCGCGCACGGACGGCGCTCGACCGAGCGGCCGAACTGGACGATCACCGCGTGCTCGCTATAAGTACCTTCGGGTCCGAGATACGCCACTACCGCGGGCCGTTCGAGCGCACGGCAGGCCGACATGATTTCGCGATAGATGGTCGCGACGGCTTCGTCGGGCAGCGGCCCTGCATTCAGTTCGCCCAGACGGCGCACGACCTGCGCTTCGCGCTCGGGACGAAACACCTGCGCGTTGGCGTCGGTCTCGCGCTTGAAATCGCCGACCCGCTGCGCGACGCGCGCGCGGCGGTTGAGCAGCGCGAGCACTTCGGCATCGATCGCATCGATCTGGTCGCGCAACGCGGCGAGCGCGGCGGGTCGCATATCGGGGTGCGCGTCGGGATCGGTTACGTCGTTCATCGTCGCCAGCTTAGCCTTGCTTGCGTTCGAAGTCGCGCATGAAAGCGACCAGCGCTTCGACGCCGGCGCGCGGCATCGCGTTGTAGATCGATGCGCGAATGCCGCCGACCGCGCGATGTCCCTTCAGGCCCTTGAGACCCGCGGCTGCCGCATCGGCGACGAAGCGCCTCGTCAGTTCGTCATCGGGAAGCCGGAAGGTCACGTTCATGCGCGAACGATCTTCGAGCGCGACGCGGGTCGTGTAGAAGCTCGATCGATCGAGCGCGTCGTACAGCAGCGTCGCCTTGTCGATGTTGTGGATCTCGATCGCCTGCAGCGGCGACAGCTCGGGACGCCCGATCGCGGCAGGTCTTTGCTTCAACCACTTGAACACCAGCCCCGCGAGATAGATCGCATAAGTAGGAGGCGTGTTGAACATCGAGTCGTTGTCGGCCACGACCTTGTAGTCGAAGGCCGAAGGACACAAGGGATGGGCCTTGCCGATCAAGTCGTCGCGCACGACCACGAACGTCAAGCCCGCCATGCTGACATTCTTCTGCGCGCCTCCGTAGATCAGGCCGTAGCGCGTCACGTCGATCGGACGCGACAGGATGTGCGAGGACGCGTCTTCGACCAGCGGCGTGTCTCCATCATCGCCATAGAGCGCGCCGACATCCGGCATCGATTGATACTCGATCCCGGCGATGGTTTCGTTGCCGCAGATGTGCAGGTAGGCCGCGCCCCTGGTCGGCCGCCACTCGCTCATTTTCGGCACGCGCGTGTAAGCGTCGTCCTTGCTCGACGCGAT
>JBBSEF010000098.1:0-9899 GCA_038240015.1 Burkholderiales bacterium | reverse complement strand
TCGGCCGCGTCGGCGGCATCCGTCCGGAATAAATGATCTCGTGCCGCCGTATAGCGAAAGGCGCGCGAAAAAGAAAGTTCGCGTCGGTAAGGTTTTTGACGCTGCGCCGACCATTAGAGCGCCAAACATCAGAAAACATCCGAGGAGTCTTGCATGCGCTGCGCCGCCCCGCCACTCGCAAAACCTGTCATCGGCACGATGGTCGCTTTGGTCTTCGGCGTCGCCGCCGCGACCGCACGAGCGGACACCTTGTCCGAATTGAAAGCGCAGATCGACGCTCTTCAAAAGAAAGTCGAGCAACTCGAACAGGCACAGGCCGCTCAGGCCGCACCCGCCTTACCCGCGCCCCCGCCTGCGCAAGCCGTGACTGCCGGCGCGACCAAAGGGTCGATCAAGTTGCCGGGGTCCGATACGTCGATCACGCTCGGTGGTTATCTCAAGCTCGATGCGATTTACAGCGACAGGAGCGCGGGCGTCGCATCGCAGGGAAATCAATTTCTCTTCCCCAGCCTGATCCCGGTGGGCCCCACGGCCGGCAACAACGTGAAGAATCAGCTGACCATCCACGCGCGCCAGAGCCGCCTGTTTCTTCGCACCAGCACGCCCAGCAGCTACGGCGAAATCACGACCTGGCTCGAAGGCGACTTCTTCGGAGCCGATGGCAACGAGACCGTCAGCAACAGCCACAACTTCCGCCTGCGTCACGCGTACGGATCGATCGGCAACTTGTCGGCCGGTCAATACTGGTCGAACTTCATCAACGAAGCGGCCTTCCCCGAGACCGTGGACTTCGGTGGTCCGGTCGGCGAGATCTTCATTCGTCAAGCTCAAGTGCGCTGGACCCAGCCGTACACGGGAGGCGACTGGTCGGTCTCGGCGGAAAATCCCGAATCGCTGTTCGCGCAACGCGGTACCGCGACGCTGTTCAGATCCGACCGCGACCGGTATCCCGACCTCACCGCCCGCATCCGCTTCAATACCGCGTTCGGTAAATATTCTTTACAGGCTCTCGCGCGAAACATTCGCATCGACTCGGCCGCGGCACCGGCCGCGGTCGGCGACAAATGGGGCGGCGCGATCAGCGCGACCGGGGTGATCCCCACGATCGGCAAGGACGATATTCGTTTTGTGGGTAGCTATGGCGACGCCATCGGCCGTTATCAGGAACTGGGATTTTTCCCGGACGGATACCTCGATGCAAACGGCCAGATCAAATTGGCAAACGTCGTCAGCGGGTTCGCTGCGTATCGGCACTATTGGACACCGTCGTTGCGTTCGTCGCTGGTCTTGGCTGCGGCGCGAGCCAGCAATCCTTCCGGCACCTTCGGTTTGATCAACCGACGATCCGAGTCCGCGCATGTCAACTTGATCTGGAGCCCCACCACCCCGGTCAATCTGGGCGCCGAATATATCTTCGGCAAACGAGTGGTCGAAGACGGTCGCGACGGCAACCTGAATCGTTTTCAGGTCTCCGCGCAATACGGTTTTTGAGATGCTCGATTCGTCGTCGACGGCCCTCACGCTCGCGTCACGATAGCCAGGATCGCAGCACCCCGCTGTGGCCGTTCGGTCTGCGATAATGCCGCCGCCGACGTGAAGTTGCGCGCGCGAACCGCGCAGGGTTCCTATCTACACCGCGTCGCATCCCGCGCACGAAAAAACTCAGCCGCGATTTTTCTGGAGGAGTTTCATTGCAGTTTTTCCCATCGCTCGATCTCTTGCCTTCCTGGGCGCAGATCGGCGACATCACCAGCGTCCCCCTGATCCTGTTCGCGGCATTGCTGCTTACCGGTTACGCGTGCGGCGAGGGTTTGCGCCGACTGGGTCTGCCACGGCTGACTGGCTACATCGTGCTCGGCCTCGTGCTCGGAGACTCGGGCTTCGGCTGGCTCGACATAAGAAGCCGCGAGTCGCTGCGTCTATTCGTCGACGTCGGCCTCGCTCTGCTGCTGCTCGAACTCGGCCAGCGCCTCGACCTGCAATGGATGCGGCGCGAACGCTGGCTCTGGGTCATCGCGATCGGAGAGATCGGACTCACGTGGCTGCTCGCATTCACGGCGCTCACCTTGTTCGACTTCTCTCACGGCGAGGCGGCGTTCCTCGCAGCGGTAGTGGTCTCGACGTCGCCGGTGGTCGTGATGTACATGACACGCGAAGAAGGCGCCGATGGGCAGGTCAGCAATCGCGTGCTCGCGCTGTCTGCGCTCAACAGCCTCGCCGCTTTTGCAGGCGCGACGCTTCTGCTCCCCCTGTTGCGCTACGAGCGCGAGGGCGGCGGCATGATCGAGATCGCACAGATGCTGTTGCATCCGATGTATCTGCTATTCGGTTCGTTCTTCCTCGGCATCGTGTTGTTCGCGATGTTCCGGTTCTTCGCTCGCTGGTTCGGCAAGAGTGCCAACGCGCAATTCGTCCTGGCGATGGGGATGGTGATCCTCGCGGTCGGCGTTGCGCACGCGCTCGATCTGTCGGTGCTGTGCACGATGCTCACGATCGGCCTCCTGGTGAAGAACGTCGATCCGTCGCGACGCATTCGACATATCGATTTCGGTGTGACGTCCGAAGTGTTGTGCGTGATCTTGTTCATCGTCGCGGGCGCATCGGCGCATTTCAATGGCGCGCCCGACGTGTTGGCTGCGGCGACCGTGTTGATCGTGGCGCGCTTCGTCGCGAAGTTGATACCGGTTTGTGGGATCGCACCGCTCACGCCGCTCGGTTTGTCGCGCGCGGGCCTGCTCGGCATCGCGCTCGCGCCGCTGTCGGGTTTCACTGCGCTGGTGCTGGTCGATCCAACGGCTGCGGCGTTCGCGTCCAGCGGGCGCCTGATCGCTGTGTTCCTGACCGCGGTCGCGATGCTCGAAGTGGTCGGGCCGCTGCTGGTGCAATTCGCCTTTCGGCGCGCGCGTGAGAGCCGCGTCGCCGAGGAAACCTGATCGCCGGATTGATCAAATGCCGACATGTCTTCGTTGATCTTCGCCGCGTCCAAACCGCTCACGCTCGGCGTCGAGCTCGAGTTGCAGTGCGTGAACACGCGCGACTACGACCTGACCACGACCGCGCAGGACCTCTTGAAGCAACTCGCGAAGCTGCCATGCGAAGGCGAGATCAAGCCCGAGATCACGCAGAGCATGATCGAACTGAACACCGGCGTTCACGAGCGGCACGATACGCTGCTGGCGAACCTGGTCGCATTGCGCGACGTGATGGTCGAGAAGGCCGAGTTGCTCAATGTGGGCGTCGCCGGCGGCGGCACGCACCCGTTCCAGATGTGGAGCGATCGCCGCATCTTCGAAGGCGAGCGCTACGAGATGCTGTGGAAAAAGTTCGGCTACCTCGCCAAGCAATTCACGGTGTTCGGGCAGCACATTCATGTGGGCTGTCCGAACGGCGACGAGGCCGTGCGCCTGATTCATCTGATGTCCGAACACATCCCCGCCTTTGTCGCGCTCGCGGCCGCTTCGCCTTTCTATCAAAACCAGGACACGCACTTCGCGAGCAGTCGACTCACCGCGATCAATGCGTTCCCTCTGTCGGGCACGATGCCGTTCGTCACGAGCTGGTCGGCCTTCGCCGACTATTACGACAGCATGAAGCGCATGGGCATCATCGAAAGCATGAAGGACTTCTATTGGGATATCCGACCGAAGCCCGAGTTCGGCACGATCGAGCTACGTGTCTGCGATACGCCGCTCACAGTCGAAAAGGCCGCGGCTCTCGCGGCCTATGCGCAGACCCTCGCGTACGCGATGCGCAACGATACGAGCCGCACGCCGGTCGAGAATGTCTATGCGGCGTATCGGCACAATCGCTTCAACGCGGCGCGCTATGGCCTCGCCGGCGAATGGATCGATGTACACAGCGGCGAACGCTGCGAAATCGGGCAGATGATCTGCCGCACCATCGACGGCCTCTGGAAACAAGCGGGGGCGCTCGGCACGAGCGAACCGCTGCAAGCGCTCTATCGCTCGGCCTCTGCACGGCGCAACGATGCGGACTTGCTGCGCGATGTGTATGCCCAGACGCAGTCGTTCGCCGATGTCGCGCATCGACAGGCGGATATCTGGGCGACGAGTGTGCTGACGGGTGAGGCGCGTCCGCAATGAAATCTTGAGCCTTCGCCGGGGCGACGGCTTTTTGAAGTTCGCCGCGAATACCGGCCCACGACAACTCAAATCACCACCGGCGCATCCGACAATTCATTGCGCCGTTCCTGACTCGCATCGGGTGGAAAGGCCTTCGCCAGCGCGCGATGGATCGACCCGAGCGCGTCGGCTACGCCGCGCTCGAATGCGCCTTCCTTGAACGCCTGTTGCGCGAGGCCGCATACGGTTTGCCAATGCGGATCGCCGATGCGACGCGCGGCCGCACGATCGGCAACGATCTCGATCCTGCGATCGGCGACGTTGATGTAGAGCAAGACGCCGTTGTTCTCTTCGGTGTCCCACACCCGAAACGTGCCGAACAGATCGAGTGCGCGTTGACGCGTACTCATGCCACGGCGGATCTTGCGCAACGCCAATGCGGACTCGACGATCAATCGCACTTCGCCTCGATGCGTCGCCTCGCCGTCGGAGATCGCCTGCTGCAAACGCGCCATCGTCTCGTCGGTGAACAGCTTGTGCGCGCCGCGATGCGTGCTGGCGAGATGACGAAACGCGCGCGACCAGTCCATCACCAGTCTCCCGACGCGCCGCCGCCGCCGAAGTCGCCGCCGCCACCGCTGAAGCCGCCTCCGCCACCGCCCCCTCCTCCGAAGCCTCCGCCGCCGCCACGACCGGCGAGACTGCCGAGCAGGCCGCCGAGGATCACGGGCGCGATCGAAGAATTGAGCCCGCGATTGCCCGACAGGTAGCCCACGCGCCGCGACCCCATCGATCGCAACACGCCCGAGACGACGATGAAGAGGAAGAACACCAGCGGCAGACCGATGCCGAAGCCCGATGATCCATTGGTGCGCGTCGCGTCGCGCTGCTTGGGCGGCGGCAAGGCCTCGCCTTCGAGCAGCGACTTGATGTGACTCACGCCGGCGACCATGCCGCCGTAGAAATCGTTCGCTCGGAAATGCGGGGCGATGTCTTCGTTGATGATGCGCTTGGCAAGCGCGTCGGGGATCGCGCCTTCGACGCCCTTGCCCACTTCGATGCGCAGCCGTCGCAGATCGGAAGGATTGTCTTTCGCGACGATCAGGATCACGCCGTCGGCCGTACCCTTGCGCCCGATCTTCCACGCCTCGGCGACGCGAATGCCGTATTGCTCGATCACTTCGGGCGCCGTCGATGGCACCGTCAGCACCGCGATCTGCGTGCCCTTCTGTTGCTCGTAGTCGGCCAGCACCGCTTCGAGCGCGGCGCGCTGATCGGGCTTGAGCAGACCGGCCGTGTCGGTGACCCGTGCGGTCAATGCCGGAACGGCCGCGAGATCCTGCGCGAAGGCGGAGTTCGCAAACAGCAGCAAAGCTGCCGTCGCGAAAGTACGCAACGCCCGTCTCGTTACGGAGTGCGTGGCCACGACGATCAGAACTTCACCGCAGGCGCGGTCGAGATGCCCTTCTCGTTCTCGACCGTGAAATTTTCTTTCGGCTTGTAGCCCAACACCATCGCGGTCAGATTGTTGGGGAACTGTCGCACCGTCACGTTGTAGTCGCGCACCGAACCGATGTAGCGATTGCGCGCGACCGTGATGCGGTTCTCGGTGCCTTCTAGCTGCGCCTGCAGCTCACGGAAATTCGCATCCGACTTCAACTGCGGATAGTTCTCGGACACCGCGATCAAACGCGACAACGCTCCCGACAACTCGCCTTGCGCCTGCTGGAATTTCTTGAACGCTTCGGGATTGTTGAGCGTTTCGGGCGTGACCTGGATGCTGGTCGCCTTGGCGCGCGCTTCGGTGACGCCGATCAGCACGTCCTTCTCCTGCGCCGCATAACCCTTGACGGTGTTGACGAGGTTGGGTACCAGGTCGGCGCGGCGCTGATACTGGTTGACCACTTCGCTCCACGACGATTTGACGGTCTCGTCCTTCGACTGAAAGTCGTTGTAGCCGCACGCGGACAACAACGACACGCAGGCGGCCACGACGACCAGCCGTGCAGAGCGCGTCCAGCGCGAACCGCGAGCAAACGATGACGACGACATTGTGAACGCAGATCCCATAGATCCTCCCTGAAGACTTGGCGACGATATGCCGCCTGTGTTTGCGATTGCAACCCGCACAGCAAAAATATTGTCGGCGCGACGAGGCACGCGATGGGTGCTCAAGCGACCTGACGACCTGGCCTCTTCCCCAGCCCCGACGCGACCGCCATGCACACCAGCACGAGCGCCGCGAAGTCGCGCCAGCCGGGCGTCTCGCCGAGTATCGCCATGCCGGAGAATACGCCGACCACCGGGATCAGCATCGACGAAAGCCCGGCCGCCGTGGGCGCGAGCCTGCGCGCGACGGTGAACCAGATCAGGTTGCCGATCGCGAGCACCAGCACCGCGTTGTAGAGAATCGGCCACCACTCGTGGCCTTGCGGCACGCGCCAGTTCGAGCCCTCCAGCACGGCCGATGCGCCAAGCAGAACCGGACACGCTGCCAGCATCATCCAGAACGTCAGCGCGAGTGTGTCGATGGCGAGCGCCGAGCGTCGCAGCATGTGCGTGCCCCACGCCCAGGAGAACGCCGCGATCAACATCAGCGTCATGCCCAGCGGATGACCGATCAAGGCCGACCAGTCGCCGCTGACCAGTAGCGCGATGCCCGCCACCGCGCATGCGACGCCGATGGTCGTTCGTGCATCGAGCCGCTCTCGATAGACCACCACGCCGATCAGCGCAGCCCACGCGGGCATCGTGAAGCCGAGGATGGCCGCGCGACCGGCCGGCAACAGCGTGACTGCGATCGTCACGACCGAGTACCAGATCATGATGTTCGGAAACGAGATCGCGATCACGCGCCTCCACGCGCCGCGCGGCATTCGCAACGACGTGCCGCGCAGCGCAAGCACCACTCCGAGCAGCGCGGTGCCGATCACCAGACCCAGCGATCGAAACCAGAGCGGCGGCAACTGCATCGCCCCGATCTTCATGACCGACCAGTTCATTCCCCACACCAATGTGAGGAGGGCCATCAGACTCAGAGAGCGCAGCATGGGGAACGGTTGCTTGTGGATCACCGCTAGAATTCTCGCCGATTTCCATCGAGCGCTTGCAACAGCGCCGATCGGCCACACCCACATCGAAAGACGGCATGGACACAATGCACTCCGACATCGATCGCAAGCCTGCCTTCGTCGAGATGCTGCGCAAACGTTGGAGCGCGCAGAGGACGCTGCTGTGCGTCGGCCTCGATCCCGATCCCGCGCGCTTTCCCCGGCACCTGCGCGGCAGCGAAGCGATCTTCGATTTCTGTCGCGCGATCGTCGATGCGACCCACGATCTGGTCTGTGCGTTCAAGCCGCAGATCGCCTACTTCGCAGCCCATCGCGCCGAGGATCAGCTCGAAGCGTTGATCGCGCATATCCACCAACATTTCCCCCACGTGCCCGTGATTCTCGATGCCAAGCGCGGCGACATGGGGGCGACGTCCGAGCAATACGCGCGCGAGGTGTTCGAGCGCTATCGCGCCGATGCGGTGACCCTGCAGCCCTATCAAGGCTACGACGCGGTCGCGCCCTATCTTGCCTATGAAGGCAAGGGCGCGATCATTCTTTGCCGCACGTCGAACGCCAGCGGCGACGAGCTGCAATCATTGCGCGTGAAGTCATCGAGCCGCGCATCGAGCCGCGCATCGACCCGCGAAGAGCCGCTCTATCTGCACGTAGCGCGTCTGGTTGCCGAGCGCTGGAACAGCAACGGCCAATGCGGCCTCGTCGTCGGCGCGACCTACCCGAAGGAACTCGCCGAAGTGCGCGCCGCGGTCGGCGAGATGACGATTCTCGTGCCCGGCATCGGCGCGCAAGGAGGCGATCTCGAAGCATCCGTACAAGCGGGCGCGACGCCGGCCGGCGGCATCATCGTGAGTTCGTCGCGCGCTGTGCTGTATGCGGGAAAGGACGAAGACTTTGCCTCGGCATCGCGAACCGTCGCGCTCGAAACGCGCGATGCGATCGAGGCAAGTCGGATCAGGTAGAAGCCGCGACGTGAGGCGTCCGATCGATCACGATCGCGTTGCGCTCGGCCGCATTCGAAGCAGTATCCGGACGAGAGACTTGTCCCCACGCCAGAAACATCAGCGCGGTCCATAGCGCCTGACTCCAGTCGCGCACACCCGAGTGGTGTTCGTCGAGCATGCGTCTCAACGCCTTGCGATCGAGCAGCGACGCGGCATCGCCTTGACCCGAGCCGATCAGGTCGCCGGCCCACTCCTTCAACGGGCCGCGCAGCCACGAGTCGAGCGGCACGCAGAATCCCATCTTGGGTCGATCGACCAGTGCGCGCGGAATGTGGCGATGCAAGATCTGTCGCAGCACCCACTTACCGACGCCGCTCCTCGACTTCAACGCCAGCGGCAATCGCACCGCGAACTCGACGACGCGATGATCCAGGAACGGGGCGCGGTTCTCCAGGCTGACCGCCATCGCGGCCCGGTCGATCTTGGTCAGGATGTCGTCGGGCAGATAGCCGACCAGGTCGCGCAGCATGAAGTCCTGATACGCGGTGTCCGCGCCCGAGTCGCCGACTTCATGCAGGAGCGTCTGGCCGCGCAGCGATCCCACCATCGCAGCGGGTTCCGCCCACGGCGCAAGCAGACTCAGATACAAGGCCCGCAGGTCGCGGCTCTGAAGCACGCGTCCCAGCTTGGCGAGCTTGTGCGCGGGACGCAGGCCTCTCACGCCGGAGACATCGTCATTCGCGAAGATCCCCGAGAACAATCGATCGACGAAGCGCGGCGCCAGCCCTTGCATCACGTCTCCGACCGACGGTCTCCAAGAGGCGGGCACGTGCCGCATCAACGACCAGAGGCGGTTGCCCATCGCATAGCGCGGATAGCCGCCGAAGAGCTCGTCTCCGCCGTCTCCGGTCAGCGCCACGGTGACCGACGTGCGCGCGAGTCTGGAGACCAGATACGAAGGGATCTGCGAGGCGTCGGCAAACGGCTCGTCGTAAATTTCGGGCAGTAGCGGAATCACCGCCTGCGCTTCGGCCGCGGTGACATACAACTCCGCATGATCGGTTGCGAAGTGCGACGCGACCGTGCGCGCGAACTCGGCCTCGTTGAAGAAGCTCTCGTGAAAGCCGATGCTGAACGTTTGGATGGGCGATGAATCCTGCGCACGCATCAATGCCACGATCAGCGACGAATCGACTCCGCCCGATAGCAGCACGCCGACCGGCTGGTCGGCGGTTCGTTGCTGGGCAATCGCCTGCGACAGCAACGCCTCGACACGATCGATGGCTTCGGCTTCAGAAGCGAATTCCAGCGGCGGCTTGCCGGCCGCTTCGAGCAGCGACCAATAGGGCCGCTCGTGCACGGTGTTGCTGTCCGAGTCGATCCTGACGAGGCAGCCCGGCCTGACCTTGCTGACTCCGCGATAAATCGTCGCGGGCGCGGGCACGTAGCCCAACGTCATGTAGGTCGATGCCGCCTGCGGATCGATCGCGCTTTCGAACGCCGGGTGCGCAACCAGCGCCTTGAGCTCCGATCCGAACAACCACACGCCGCGAAACTGTCCGAAATAAAGCGGCTTTTCGCCCATGCGGTCGCGGGCCAGCGTCAACGATTTCAGCTCGCGGTCCCACACCGCGATCGCGAACATCCCGACGCATGCCGACACAGCCCCCTCGACACCCCAGGCGTCGAAGGCTGCGACCAGCACCTCCGTATCGGAAGTTCCGCGCCACGGCGGCGCGTACCGGACCGATTCGAGTTCGCGGCGCAGGGCCTGGCAGTTGTAGATCTCGCCGTTGAAGGTGACG
>JBBSEF010000097.1:0-9922 GCA_038240015.1 Burkholderiales bacterium | reverse complement strand
GACAGCAGGGCCACGACCGCGACCACGATCATCGGAATGCCGATCAGATGCGTGACGAGGTTGCGGGAGTCGCGATGGTAGGCGGCGTATTGCGACAACTGATCGACGAGCGTTTTCATGAAGTCTCCTTGAAGCGCACGATGCGTTGAAGCACGATTGTGTTCCCGTCGCGTTCGCGTGTCAGCAGGGGTGGCGGTCCGCCTCGGGCTTTCCCTCCTTGCCTTCGCAATGGCGGCTGCTATATTCATCGACCGCGGCGCGCGAACATCGGCAAGACCAAGAGGAGAGCGGACCATGAATCATCTGAGCGGTATGGATGCGAGCTTCCTGCATCTGGAGACTCCCGAGACGCCGATGCATGTCGGCGGCATGCACACGCTCGAATTGCCTACCGGCTACAAGGGAGACTTCTACGAAGACTTCAAGCAGCACATCGCGAGCCGGCTGCACATCTCGGACGTGTTCACGAGAAAGCTCGCGCTGATGCCCTTCGAGCTCTCCAATCCGGTGTGGGTCGAAGACGACGAAGTCGATATCGACTATCACATCCGCCGCGTCACGCTGCCGAAACCCGGCACGCACAAGCAACTCGAACAATACGTCGCGCGCCTGCATTCGTCGCTGCTCGATCGCAGCCGGCCGCTGTGGGAATTCTTCGTGATCGACGGGTTGGAGAAAGGCCGCGTCGCGCTCTACACCAAGGTGCATCACGCGGGCATCGATGGACAGGCCGGCGTCGCGCTGGCGACCGCGATCATGGATGTGACACCCGAGCCGCGGCCGGTGCGACCACCGCGCCAGACGCGCCGCAGTCACGGCTATCAACTGGGCATGGCGGAGCTGGCGAGCGCGGCGATCAGCAATACCCTCGCGCAATACGTGAAGCTGGTGAAGACATTTCCCGACATGGCGCGCGCGCTGCAAAGCGTGGTGGTGCCGCAGCCGGGCCCTGACGGCAAGCGCAACTGGAACATCGGCAAGGGCATGAAGCTGTTGGGACCGAAGACGCTTTTCAACGTCGCGATCACCAATCAGCGCGCCTTTGCGGGACGCTCGATCTCGCTTGCCGAATCCAAGCAGATTGCCAAGCGCTTCGGCGTCTCGCTCAACGATGTCGTGCTCGGAACGTGCGGCGGCGCGCTGCGCCGCTACCTGTTTGAGTACAACGCGCTGCCGAAGGCTTCACTGAACGCGGCGGTGCCGGTGTCCTTGCGTGAGCAAGGCAACACCGACGCGAACAACCAGGTCTCGATGACCGTGATGACGCTGGGCACCGACATCGCGGATCCGGTCGAACGCCTCCAGGTGATCAACGCCTCATCGGTCGCAGCCAAGACCTTGATGGGCAATTTCAAGGCCGCGATCCCGACCGACTTCCCGTCGTTCGGCGCACCGTGGCTGATTTCCGGTCTGGCCTCGATGTACGGGCGATCGGGGCTCGCGAACGCGTTGCCACCGGTTGCCAACGTCGCGGTGTCCAACGTGCCGGGCGCGCAGATGATGCTCTACGTGTGCGGCGCTCGCATGTTGGATTACTTCCCGGTCTCGATCCCCACCCATGGCGTTGCGCTCAACATGACGGTGCAAAGCTACAACGGCTCGCTCGACTACGGCCTGATCGCATGCCGTCGCGCGGTGCCCGATATCGCCGACCTCGCGGACTTCCTGGTCGAAGAGCACAAGAAGTTGTTCGACCTCGCGATGAAGCAGGCGCCGCTGGCCGCCGATGCGACAACCCATGCGAAAGCCGTATCGGCTGCGGCGCCTGAACCCGTGACGGCGCGAGCGAAAAAGCCCGCGAAGAAAAGAGCCTCGACCAAGAAGCTATCGACCAACGGTGCGGCGGTCTCGAAAAAGAATCAGCCGGCAAGCAAGGCGGTGAAGACCGTGCGCAAGCAGCGTGCGTCGGCAAGCACGGTGCATTGAACGTTTGCGATACCCGGGCCAAGGAAAAAAAGATGCTCGACAAGTCAGTCGTTCCCCGACCGCCGATGCGGCCGATCGTCGGCAACATCGGCGAGCTCGATTCGCAGGCGCCGATCCAGAGCATGATGCGGCTCGCGAAGACCTATGGGGCGATCTTCAAGCTCACCATCTTCGGCAAGGACATGTACGTGGTCAGCTCGCAGGAGCTGGTCAACGAACTGTCCGACGAGACCCGCTTTCAGAAACGCATCCACGGCCCGTTGAAGGAGATTCGCGCGTTCGCCGGCGACGGACTCTTCACCGCGTACAACAGCGAACCGAATTGGGCGAAGGCGCATCGGTTGCTGATGCCGGCCTTCGGCCCGCTCGGCGTGCGAGCAATGTTCGACCGCATGGTCGATATCGCGAATCAGATGTTCGTCAAGTGGGATCGCTTCGGTCCCTCCACGGTGATCGACGTCGCCGACAACATGACGCGCCTCACGCTCGACACGATCGCGCTGTGCGCGTTCGACTATCGCTTCAACAGCTTCTACCAGAACGAGATGCATCCCTTCGTAGCCGCGATGGTCGATGCGCTCGAAGAGGCGGGCGATCGCAGCCGGCGGCCCAACATGGTCTCGAATCTGATGGTCGTGACCAAGCGCAAGTACGAGGCCGATCAGGCCGTGCTGTCGAAGGTGGCCGAGCGCCTGATCGCCGAGCGTCGTCAGGATCCCAAGGGCCTCGAGAAGAAGGATCTTCTCAACGTGATGCTGAACGGCGTCGATAGCGTGAGCGGCGAGAAACTCTCCGACGAGAACATCCGCTTTCAGCTCGTCACCTTTCTCATCGCCGGCCACGAGACCACCAGCGGCCTGTTGTCGTTCGCGACCTATCTGCTGCTGAAGAATCCCGAGGTGATGCTGAAGGCGCAGAAGATCGTCGACGAGGTGCTCGGCTCCGAGTTGCCGCGCATCGAGCATCTGGCGCAATTGCGCTACATCGAGCAGCTCCTGATGGAGACGCTGCGCCTCTGGCCGACCGCACCGGCGTTCGCGGTCAAGCCCGTGAAAGACACTTTGCTGGGCGGACGCTATCCGCTCACGCCGCGCGACACGCTCTTGATCCTCGAGCCCATGCTTCATCGCGATCCGGCGGTGTGGGGCGACGACGCCGAGGCCTTTCGTCCCGAACGTTTCGCGCCCGAGAACGCCGAGAAGCTCGCACCCAATGCGTGGAAGCCGTTCGGCAACGGGGCGCGCGCCTGCATAGGCCGTCCGTTCGCGATGCAGGAGGCGCAACTGGTGATGGCGATGCTGCTGCAGCGCTTCGACATCGTGCTCGACGACCCGTCGTATCAACTCGAGATCGCCGAGACGCTGACGATCAAGCCGCACAACCTGAACATCCGCGCAAAGGCGCGCGGGCGCGGCGACTTCGCATTGAAGAGCGCGATTCCTTCGGCCTCGCAGCGCGCGCTCGTCAAGGAACGACCGGCCGCGGTGATACCTGCGGGCGATGCGGCGCCGCTCCTGATTCTCTACGGCAGCAACACCGGTTCGTCGGAGATGTTCGCGCGGCGCATCGCGGCCGATGCGCCGCGGCAAGGCTATGCACCGACCGCAGCGGCGCTCGACGACCATGCGGACAACCTGGTCCCCGGCACGCCGGTCGTCATCGTGACCGCGTCGTACGAAGGGCAGGCCCCTGACAACGCGAAGAAATTTCTCTCGTGGATCGAGAGCCGTGCAGCGAACGAACTGGCGGGCGTGCAGTTCGCGGTGTTCGGTTGCGGCAACCTTCAATGGGCGCGCACCTATCAGTTCGTGCCCAAGCGCATCGATAACGCACTCGAGGCCGCGGGCGCATCGCGCCTTCGTCCGCGCGGCGAAGCCGATGCCGGTGGCGACTTCTTCGGCGCGTTCGACGAATGGTACGAGACCTTGTGGAGCGATCTCGGCAAGGCGCTCGGTCATGCCGTCGCCGAAAAGCCGACGGCCCCGGCCTTCGACGTCGAAGTGCTCAAGGCCGGACGCGAAAGCACGCTGCAATTGCACGAGCTCGCGCAAGCGACGATCGTGGCGAATCGCGAACTCGTCAACCTCGCCGCCAGCGGTGCGCGTTCGAAACGCCATCTGCAGATCGCGTTGCCGCAGGGCGTGAGCTACAAGAGCGGCGACTATCTCGCGGTCCTGCCGCGCAACGCGCAATCGAACGTCGAGCGTGCGTTGCGTCGCTTCGGGCTCGCGAACGACACGCAGATCGTGATCCACAAGCAACCCGATGCATCCGCTGCGCTGCCCGGCGATTACCCGATCAGCGCGTTCGAGGTCCTTTCCAACTACGTCGAGCTCGCGCAGCCCGCGACGCGCGCGCAGATTCACCAGCTTTCGGAGGCCACGGCCTGTCCTCCCGAGCGCGACGATCTCGCACGATTGGCGAGTGACGAGGCCTACTCCGGCGAAGTCCTCGACAAGCGCGTCAGCGTTCTCGACCTTGTCGAGCGCGCGCAGTCGTGCGGCGTCACATTCGCGCAATTCCTCGCGATGCTGCCCTTGCTGCGCGCGCGCCAGTACTCGATCTCGTCGTCGCCGCTCGCCAACGATGCCGAGGCGAGCCTCACGATCGCGGTCGTCGATGCGCCGGCGATGTCGGGACAAGGCCGCTTCCTGGGTGTGGCCTCGACCTATCTCGCGAGCCTGCAAGCGGGCGACCGCGTGTCGGTTGCCGTCAGGCCGTCGCAATCGGGCTTTCATCCGCCGGCGGACCCGAAGACGGCGATGGTGATGGTGTGCGCAGGGACCGGCGTCGCGCCGTTTCGCGGCTTTTTGCAGGAGCGAGCCGCGCAGAAAGCGGCCGGGCGCGAGGTTGGTCCGGCGTATCTCTACTTCGGCGTCGATCATCCCGACGTGGACTATCTGTATCGCGACGAATTCGGCGAATGGGAACGCCAGGGCGTCGTCGAAATGCGCCCCGCGTTTTCGGCCGCGCCCGAAGGCGACGTGATGTTCGTGCAGCACCGCGTGTGGAACGACCGCGCCGAGGTCTCGTCGCTGTTCCGGCAGGGCGCGCAGTTCTACGTGTGCGGCGACGGCAAGCGCATGGCGCCTGCCGTGCGCGAGACCTTCATCCGCATCTACCGCGAGAACACGCAAAGCGATGCGGCGACGGCCGATGCGTGGGCCGATCGCATGGAACACGAGCACGGGCGCTACGTCTCGGACGTGTTCGCCTGACCCGCAGTCTGGTCGGACGAACGACGCGACAGTTCTCCGGCAAGACCGCCAACCGACGAGGGTCTCACGGATGTTTGCACGCAAGCTCATGGGAGCCCACTACGCCTTTGCCGTAATCGCCTCAGGCTTGGTCATCGCGGGCAAGGGATGCACTCGCATCGTCGGGCTTCTGTGCACAGCGGTCATGCTTTCGACGGCCGCGTTTGCTGCGCCGACCCGCGACGCGATGCTGCCACTGACGGTCTTCTTCGAAGTGGCGGGAGACGATGAAGCGAAGGCGCTAGTTGCAATCAAGCGCCTCGGCGAGCATTGGGATCATTCCTATGCGGCGCCGCTGCTCGACCTGCTGCCTTTCGTTTCCTCTGCCCGCGTACAGCGCGAGGTTGTCGCGCAGTTGGAGAAGGCTTCAGGCCGCTCGTTTGGCGCAGACGTTAACGGCTGGTATCAATGGCTCTGGTCGATCCAGCCGGGCTCGCATCCCGACTACGCTGAGTTCAAGGGCCTGCTCTATGGCCAGATCGACCCGCGCTTTCGCGAATACTTCGAGAACCATCCGAAGGCGATCATACGGCTCGACGAAATCCGTTGGGGCGGCGTGCGTCGCGACGGCATACCGCCGTTGCAGCATCCGAAGATGATCGCTGCTCGCGACGCGACCTGGCTGCGTGACGACAATGTCGTGTTCGGCGTCGCTATCGACGGCGACGTGCGAGCGTACCCGAAGCGAATTCTCGCCTGGCACGAAATGGTCAAGGACACGATCGCCGGGCGCGAGCTCAACGGCGTCTACTGCACGCTCTGCGGCTCGATGATCCTATACGAGACGACGATCAACGGCGTGCATTACGAACTGGGCACCAGCGGCTTTCTCTATCGCTCGAACAAGCTGATGTACGACGCCGCGACCAAGTCGCTCTGGTCGACGCTGACGGGCACGCCGGTGGTGGGCGCGCTGGTGGGCAAGGGGATCGTGCTCAAGCCGCTCTTCCTCGTGACGACGACCTGGGGCGAGTGGCGCCGGCGTCATCCCGAAACGCGCGTGTTGTCGCTCGAGACCGGCTACGAGCGGGACTACAGCGAGGGCGCCGCGTATCGCGATTATTTCGCGACGCAGCGTCTGATGTTCAACGTGCCCAGGCTCGATGATCGGTTGCCGAACAAAGCCGAAGTGTTGGCGGTGCGTGTCGATGAAGCGTCAGGCAAGCAACTCGCGATTGCGGCGGATTTTCTGGCGGCGCATCCGGTGTATCACGACCGGGTCGCGACGGTGAACTTTGTCGTTCTCACCGACGCAAGCGGCGCCAATCGCGTCTACGATGCACACGACGTTACTTTCGCAAGCTGGAATGGCGGCGATAGCGCGCGTGATCGCGATAATGGCGTCTGGAAAGTCAGCGAGGCACAGCTCGTTGGTCCGCGCGGCGAAACACGTCAGCGCTTGCCGTCGCATCGCGCGTTCTGGTTCGGTTGGGTCGCTGCGTACCCGGACACGCGACTGGTGAAGTGAGCTTCTGTCCCCGGCTAACTTGGAATCGGGTCGTGAGCTGGACATTTGGGCAGGCAGCCAACGGGTTGCAAAGGAGACGCATCGCATGAACCGTCCATGGACTGCAAACTATCCGGCAGGTGTTCCGGCCGACGTCGACACGACGTGCTATCGCTCGTTGAACCAGTTGTTCGACGAGAGCTTCGAGAAGTACGCGGACCAGCCGGCCTATGTGTGCATGGGCCGCACGATGAACTACGGCGAATGGGATCGCTTGTCCAACGCGCTCGCGGCATGGCTGCAATCGAAGGGCTTGAAGCGCGGCGATCGGGTCGCGATCATGATGCCCAATCTCCTGCAATACCCGGTCGCGGTCGCGGCGGTGTTGCGCGCCGGGTTGATCGCGGTCAACGTCAATCCGCTCTACACCGCGCGCGAACTCGAGCATCAACTGAAGGACTCGGGCGCGATCGCGATCATCGTCCTCGAAAATTTCGCGCACACGTTGGAGCAGGTCATCCCCAACACCGCGATCCAGCATGTCGTCATCGCCGCGGTCGGCGACATGCTGGGCTTGGTGAAGGGCATGGTCGCGAATCACGTCGTGCGTCGTGTGAAGAAAGTCGTGCCCTCGTATTCATTGCCGCGTGCGACGCGCTTTCCAATCGCGCTCGCGCTCGGCAAGAAGATGAAGCTCGTCCCGGCCGCGGTCGGACCCGATGACGTCGCGGTGCTTCAGTACACGGGCGGCACCACCGGCATCTCGAAAGGGGCGACGCTTCTGCACAAGTCCATCATCGCGGCGCTGCTCGCGTCCGAGGCGTGGACCATGCCCGGACTCGCGCGAAAGAAGATTGTCGGTCAGGTCACCATCGTCTGCGCGTTGCCGCTCTATCACGTGTTCGCGTTCATCACCTGCATGTTGCTCGGCATGCGCCTGGGCGGCGTCAATATCCTGATTCCCAATCCGCGCGACATGGACGGATTCATCGCCGAACTCGGCAAGCATCGCGTGCATGTCTTCCCCGCGGTCAACACCTTGTTCGCGGGCCTGGCCAGTCATTCCGGATTCGCCAAGCTCGACTTCTCGCAACTCGTCATCTCGAACGGAGGCGGCATGGCGGTGCAGGAAGCCGTTGCGAAGAAGTGGCTCGCGATCACCGGCTGTCCGATCGCCGAAGGCTACGGCCTCTCTGAGACTTGCGCGGGCATCACCTGCAACCGCACCGACACCGACGCCTACACCGGAACGATCGGACTGCCAATGCCCAACGTCGAAATCCGCATCCTCGACGATAACGAGCGCGACGTACCCACCGGCGAGCGCGGCGAGATCGCGATCCGCGGCCCGCAGGTGATGCAGGGTTACTGGCAGCGCGACGACGAGACCGCGAAGGTGATGACCGCCGACGGCTACTTCAAGTCGGGCGACATCGGCATCATGGACGAGCAGGGCTACATCCGCATCGTCGATCGCAAGAAGGACATGATCCTGGTGTCGGGCTTCAACGTCTATCCGACCGAGATCGAAGGCGTGGTCGCGAGCCATCCGGGCGTGCGCGAATGCGCGGTGATCGGCGTGCCCGACAAGAATTCCGGAGAGGCCGTGATGCTGTTCGTCGTCAAGGCCGATGCTTCGCTCGACGAGAAACAACTGGCGGCCTATTGCGCCCAGAACCTCACCGGCTACAAGAAGCCGCGCCACATCAAGTTTCGCGACGAACTGCCCAAAACCAATGTCGGCAAGATCCTGCGACGCGAGTTGCGCGATGAGGTGATGAAGCAGATGGCTAGCTAGCTAGCTCGCAGTCCGGTCCTGAGCCCGCATCCTCGTGCGAATCCTGGAGCGCAATGCGGTTCCGCATTTTTTACTTTTTTTCGAACCATTCCCTCATGCCCGACGCATCCCACACAGACGCTTCACTGGTTCAGTCCAACGGCATCCAGTTGTGCCAGCAGTCCTTCGGCGATCCGTCGCGCCCGGCGATTCTCCTCATCATGGGTCTGGGCACGCAGATGCTCGGATGGGACGAAGGGTTCTGCGCGGCGCTTGCCGATCGCGGTTATCGCGTGATCCGCTTCGACAATCGCGACATCGGCCGGTCCACGTGGTTCGATCACGAGGACGTGCCCAGTCCGCTCGCGCTGTTCACCAAGGCGAAGATGGGCATCAAGCCCAAGGTGCCGTACACGCTCGAAGACATGGCCGCCGACAGCATCGGCCTCCTCGACGCGCTCGGCGTCGCGCGCGCGCACGTCGTGGGCGCGTCGATGGGAGGAATGATCGGACAGGAGCTCGCCATCCATCATCCCGAACGGATGCTGACGTTCACGTCGATCATGAGTTCGACCGGCAATCCCAAGCTGCCTGGGCCCAAGCCCGACGCTGCGGCGATGCTGTTCGGATCGCCCGCGAAGGACGAAGGCGAGTTCATCGAGGGCTACCAAAAGATGTGGAAGGTGCTGCGCGCGGGTGAGTTTCCCGAAGACGAGGCGCGCGACCGCGACCGTGCCGTGCAGGTCTGGTCGCGCGGCTATCACCCTGCGGGAAGCGCCCGCCAGTTCGCTGCGATCATCGCATCGGGCAATCGCACCGAAGCCTTGCGCAAGCTGACCGTGCCCACGCTCGTGATCCACGGACGCGCCGATCCGCTCGTGCCGGTCGAAGCGGGGCTCGCAACGGCCGAGGCGATTCCGAATGCGAAGCTGCATCTCATCGATCGCATGGGCCATGCGTTGCCGAAGGCGATGTGGAGCGAGTTGATCGATGCGGTCGCACGGCATGCTCAGCCGGATTGATTTCCCTCGCGCTATTGCGGGAAGCAGGCCTACCCAATGAAAAGCAATTTCGTTGGGTAAGTCTGCCGATATCGCCATGTCCGCCATCCGCTTTACCGGCCGCATCCTGTTCCTGTCGAACGATCCGGCCACCATAGCCGCGCAATTGAACGGCGCTGATCTCGCGGTCGAGCAGGCGCTTCCGCTGCGCGACGAGATCTCCACCGACGAGATCACGCCGATGCGCGTGGCCGTCTACTACGACGAGCGTCTCGGCCGCTATCCCTACGTCGCGTTCAACGCGAACGGTCGCACGCCGATTGCGACCGACGCGGTAAGGAAAGGCGGCTTCGTCGTGACGGTCGCGGGCAAACGCTACGGCAAGGGCTCGTCGCGCGAGCACAGCCCGATCGCCGAGATCGCAGCCGGCATCCGCCTCGTCATTGCCGAGAGCTTCGAGCGCATCTACAGGCAGAACGCCGACAACCTCGGCCTCTTCACGTCGACCGACTTC
>JBBSEF010000096.1:0-10067 GCA_038240015.1 Burkholderiales bacterium | reverse complement strand
CTGCGCACCTGCGGTGGACAGGCGATGATGAAGCATCTGCCGCTCGAACGTCTCTATCGCGACAGCCGTTGCGGCGCGCTGATGCTGCCGTGGACCGCAGAACTCTGCATGGATCGCATCGGGCGCGAAGCGCTGTACGAGGCCGGCGAGAAGGACTGAGCATGAATCTCGCAGCCGCGCTCGACGCGGGTGTTGAAGCCGGCCCTGATCGCATCGCGCTTCACGCCGAAGGCCGCACGTTGACCCGCGCTCAGTTGCGCGACGCGATCGTTCGCGCGAGCGCGCGGCTGCGCGCCGCATGGGGCGTGCACAGCGGCGATCGCGTCGCTTATCTCGGCGCGAATCGCTCTGAAGAACTCGTGCTGCTGTTCGCGCTCGCGCGCCTCGGTGCGCTGTTCGTTCCGCTCAACACGCGACTGGCGACGCCTGAACTCGCAGCCATCGCGGCGCATGCGCAGTTGCATGCGCTCGTGACTGACGAGGAGCATCGCGAGGCCGGCAGCGCGGCGTTGGCGCTTGCGTCTTCGCCATCGCCGTGGGCGGAAACACACGAGGCGACGCAGCGGCAAATGCGCATCCATGCCATCGACGACCTGCTTGCCGAAGAGGGCTCGACGCCGATGGACGCCTGCGACATCGAGGCGGTCGGCATCGATGCGCCGCTGCTGTTGGCTTATACCTCGGGTACGACCGGCGCGCCCAAGGGCGCGTTGCATACGCATCGCGGCATGCTTGCGAATGTCGGCGCCTCGATCGCCGCACACGAGATGAGCGAAGACGACCGCGTGCTGACGGTACTCCCGCTGTTTCACGTCGGCGGCTTGTGCATACAGACGCTGCCGGCGCTGCTGGCCGGCGCGGAAGTGATCCTGCATCCGCGCTTCGAGGCGAGCGAGTGGCTTGCAGCCATCGCATCGATGCGACCGACGTTGACGCTGATGGTGCCCGCGACCTTGCGCGCCGCGATCTCGCATCCTGCGTGGCCGACCACCGACCTGACGTGCCTCCACGCGATCATGGCCGGCTCGTCAACGATCCCGCGCGCGCTGATCGACGCCGTGCATGCGCGCGACGTACCGCTGGCACAAATCTACGGCGCGACCGAGACCGGCCCCGTGACCGTCGCGCTCAAGGCCGACGAAGCGCGCCGCAAACCGGGCTTCGCGGGTTGGCCGTGCTTCGAACAATCGGTTCGCGTCGTCGATGCCACGGGGGTCGATGTCGAAGGTGACGCGGTCGGCCAGATCGTCGTGCGCGCGCCCAATCTGATGAAGGGGTACTGGCGCGGATCGAACGCCAATCGGAACGACGATGGCAATGACGATGGCAATGACGATGGCTTTCGCGATGGCTGGTTCCAGACCGGCGACCTCGCGCGCCGCGACGACGAGGGCTGCATCGAAGTCGTGGGCCGCAGCCGCGAGTTGATCATCTCGGGCGGCGAGAACGTCTATCCCGCCGAGATCGAAGACGTGTTGCTGGCGATCGACGGCGTGGTCGAGGTGGCCGCGATCGGCATCGCCGACGAGCGATGGGGTGAAGTGCCGGCAGCCTTCGTGGTTCGCGCGAAAAATTCGGACCCGGCGGTGTGCGATGAAGCGGTGATCGCTGCGGCTTTCGACGCAAAGCTCGCGCGCTTCAAGCATCCCAGGCGCATCGTCTTCATCGAGCGGCTGCCGCGCAACGCGATGGGCAAGGTGCAGACGCATGTGCTACGCGAACGATTGCTCGGGCTCGAAGACAAAGCCTGACGCGCGGCTTGGATTCGGCGCGCTCGTCGCCACATGCGCATCCTGTTCCTCGGCTCGCGGTCGGCAAGTACATCGCCTGTAACTTCGACCGCATCGCCGCGACTATCCCTGATCAATCCCTCTCGAGGAGTTCGCATGTCCGTCGCTCATCCACTCGCCGACGCGCCGCGTCCCGGCCACGAATTCGCCACGCTCGGTGGCGGCTGCTTCTGGTGTACCGAAGCGGTCTACATGGACTTGAAGGGCGTCGTCGACGTCGAGTCGGGCTACTCCGGCGGAACCAGCGCGAACCCGAGCTACAACGCGGTCTGCTCGGGAACGACCGGTCATGCCGAAGTCGTGCGCATCGAGTTCGATACCAAGGTCATCACGTATCGGCAGATTCTCGAAGTCTTCTTCACGATCCACGACCCGACGACGCTGAATCGCCAGGGTGGGGATGCCGGCACGCAATATCGGTCGGTGATTTACTATCACTCGCCCGAGCAGCAAGAGACCGCGAAGGACGTGATCGAAGAAGTCGCGAAGGCATGGCCCTCGAAAGTCGTCACGCAGCTCGACGCCGCGCCGGTCTATTACCGCGCCGAGACTTACCACCAGGAATACTTTCCGAACAATCCCAATCAAGGCTATTGCGCGGCGGTAGTGGGCCCGAAGCTTGCGAAGTTCAAGAAGACTTGGAGCGAGATGCGGAAGTGATCTGTCGTTCCCGCAAAAGCGGGAACCCAGCGGCGTATCCATGCCGCGCGTTGCAAGACCTGGATTCCCGCGTTCGCGGGAACGACGGTGCTTATGGTGCGAGCCGCGCGATCGTCCACGACCCCTCGCCGCCGCGATAGACGATGCGATCGTGCAGACGCGATGGGCGGCCCTGCCAGAGCTCGATCAGGTCGGGCACGAGACGATAGCCGCCCCAGTGCGGCGGGCGCGGCAGGGTGATGGCCGCCGTATCGTCCACAACGTGAAAGCGCTCGCGGTACTCGCGTTCCCGCGTTTCGATGACGGCGCGCGATGCGATCACTTCGCTTTGCGGTGAGGCCCAGGCGCCTATGCGCGAATCGAGCGGCCGCGTCGCGAAGTAGCGATCCGATTCTTCGGCACTCGTCATCTCGACTGTGCCCTCGACGCGGACCTGGCGTTCGAGTTCGGCCCAGAAGAAACACAGCGCGGCCTGGTGACGTGCCGCGAGGTCGTGTCCCTTGCGGCTCGCATAGTTGGTGAACCAGACGAGGCCGCGGCCCGATGCGGTGGGGAGCGCGGCCTCGACGTCGAGTCCCTTCAACAACACGACCCGCGCCGAAGGGCGACCCGCGGCATCGACGGTCGCGAGCGTCATCGCCGTGGGTTCCGCCGCGGCGGATGCGATCGCCTCCTTCAACCATCGATCGAATTGCACGAAGGGATCGGCATCGACATCGCTTTCGGCGAGCGTGGCCAGACGATAGGTGCTGCGCAGATCGGCGATGTTCATGAAGCGGCGAGGTCGCTGTGAGGTCGCGCCGAGGTCCGACGCGGGCAGGCGCCACTGTGCCACGCTTCGACCTGCTTCTTCAGCTGCTCAGCGATCGAGCTGTCGATAGACGCGGCTCGCGAGCTCGGTCATTTCGGCGCGCGCCAGTTTGCCGGTCAGCGCATACGCGTAGTCGGCGGCTATCCAGTAGAAGATCGTGTTGCCGTCTTCTTCGGCGATGCGAAACGCGGTCGTCGGAATTGTCGCTTCACGAGGGTCGGACGATGTGCGCTGGTTCGGCGATTCTTTCTTCGCACCGCCTTTCGCATGCGAAACCGCGAGCGTGAGGCGACGACCCTGTTGATCCTGATACATGAACTGCGCAAGCGGCCCGGCTTGTGCCGGCAGCAATCGGCCGCCCAGCAAATTCCATCCGGCATCGCCCAGGTGCGGCACGATCAGCGGCGCGTCGAGCCGCTTGGAAAGCCATGCCACCAGGTGCGCCTCTTCGGCGGCAGGCACTTCGACGGGATGGCGGACTTCGGGCGCATAGGTCGCGTGCGAAAGCGCCGCGACATGAACGAAATCGCCCAGGCGCGCATCGCTTGCGCCGACGTTGCCTGCGCGGTCGGTTGCTCCGTCGCTCGACCTCTGCGCGATCGTGTCGCGCAGGTCCGCATGACCGCGTGCAAACCAGCCCGCTGCGAGACCGGCGCCGACACCGATCGCGAGCGTCGCTAGAAGCGCAGTGCCCATCCATGCGCGCGACGACATCCATGCGCCCAGTCGCGACGGCGACACCGCACCGCGCGCGCTACCGAACGACAGCCGATGCGGTGCGTTCAGCAACGGGTCGTAGCGCGCATGCAGCGCAATTTTCTGCGCGCGCAGGTCGGCCACTTCGGCCGCTGCGGCCGGGTTGTTGGCGAGCGCGAGCTCGATCGCCACGACGTCGTCGGGCGCGAGTTCGCCATCGACGTAGGCGTGAAGTTGAAAAGGATCGATGCGCTCGTTCATGGGGTTTTTCGGATCAAGGTTGCGGATATTCAGTGCACGTCCCGCCGAACGATTTGCACAGGCGGCGATGCATCGGCCCGCGATGACGAGGAGACGTCGAGACGGGGTTGCACATTCCCGTCCATCAATGCGCGCAAGCGCGCTCGTCCGCGCGCGAGTCGCGACATGACGGTCCCGATGGGAATGCCGAGCACCTCCGCGGTCTCGCGATAACCGAGGTCTTCGAGCCCGACCAGCAACACCACGGCGCGTTGCTCCACGGACAACGCGGCCAGCGCGCGTTCGATGTCGAGCATCATGCCCGCGTCGCTGGCGCCGCCTGCGTGTTGATGGGCGAGCGCATCGTCGTCGATGGCATCGGCGTCATAGCCGCGCACCGCGAAGCGCCGCATGTCGCTGATGAACACGTTGTGCAGGATCGCGAACACCCACGCGCGCAGATCGGTGCCGCGCTGCCACTGCCTGCGGCGCGACCACGCGCGCTCGAGCGCGTCCGGCACCAGATCGTCGGCGCGCACCGGATGCCGCGCCAATGCGCACGCATAACGTCGCAGGCGCGGAATCAGGGCCTCGAGATCCGCGCCTGAAAAACTCATCGCGAGGCGAATCGATCGAACGGTCGCAAGGCGATCACGGCCGCGCGACGTGCCAGATGTTGTTGTTGAAACCGTCGCCGGTCCGGTCTCCGGCCTTGGCATCGCGAGCGAACAGGTAGAGCGGCTTGCCTTTGTATGCCCATTGGCGCGCGCCGTCGTCGCGGGTGACGACGCTCCAGTCGCCCGCGGCCTTCGCGTCAGCCGACGCGCTGAACGCGGGCCAGATGGCGACGCACGCGCCGTTGCAGGCGCTCTTGCCGCCGCCCGCCGTGTCTTTGTCGAAGGTGTAGAGCGTCATGCCGGCCGCATTGGTCATCGCGCCGTCGGCGACCTTGGCGGGCATCATGCCGTCGCTCATGGCGGCACATGCGGTCAGAACGATGGAGGCGGAAAGGACGGCGGCAAGACGCGAGGCTCGCTGTTGCAATAACCGCGATACATGAATATTCATCATTCGTTCCTGAGGTGCGCGGCCGGCTGGATGCCGGTCATCGAGGAGCAAACGCGCAGCAGCAGGCTTCTATTCCGATCAATGCAGCAGCAACGCGTTGATGCGCGCGAGATCTTCCTCGGTCAGCGTGCCGGCGGCCGACTTCAAGCGCAGGCCGTTGAGCAATGTGTCGTAGCGCGCACGGGCGAGATCGCGCTGGGTGGAGTAGAGCTGCTGCTGCGCGTTCAGCACGTCGATGTTGATGCGCACGCCGACCTGGTAGCCCAGCTTGTTGGAATCAAGCGCACTCTGGCTCGACACTTCCGCCGCTTGCAAGGCCCTGACTTGCGCGAGCCCGCTGGTCACGCCGAAGTAAGCCTGGCGCGCGCTTTGCGCGGCCGTGCGCCGCGCGAAATCGAGATCGTTCTCGGCCTTGTCGGCGAGAGCGATGCCTTCGCGTACTTTCGATGACGTGAACCCGCCCGAAAAGATCGGCACGCTCAATTGCAGGCCGATCGAGTTGCTGGTCTGCGAGGTGACGACGGAAAATCCCGTATTGCCGTTGTTGGTGTAGGTGCGGGAGGCGACCAGATCGACGGTCGGATAGTGCCCGGCACGATTGACTTGAATCTGGCGTTTGGCGATTTCCAGGTTGGCCTGGTTCTGCGCAACCAGATAGTTCTGCTGTTCGGCCGACGCCACCCAAGGTTCGATCTCGCCCGGTTGCGGCGGGGACATCTGCACGTCGCGAATCAAAGGCGCGAGATTGGCGGGCGGCTTGCCGATGATTTGCTGAAGCGCCGCGCGCGCAATGTCGAGGTTGCTGCGCGAAAGAATTTCCTGCGCGACCGCGAGATCGTATTTGGCCTGCGCGTCGTTGGTGTCTGTGATGGTGGACGTGCCGACTTCGAAGTTCCGCTTGGCCGACGCGAGCTGTTCGGAGATCGCGGCCTTTTGAGCGACGATGAAGTTGATGCTGTCTTCGGCGTACAGCACGTCGAAGTAAGCCTGCGTGACGCGAACGATCAGATCCTCCTGGGCCTGAGCGAATTGCGCCTCGGAAAAAAGGACGCTGAGCTTGCCCTGCTGAAACTGTTGATAGTTGGCCCAGCGAAATAGCGGCTGCGACAGCGACAGCGTGTAGGCGTGCTGGTTATAGGTCGACGAAAAACCACCGAACGGTTGCGGCTCGTTGAGCTGCGTATTGACGCGCGCGCCCGACGCCGTGGCGTTGATCTGCGGCAACAGCAGCGACAGTCCCTGCGGCAGGCGTTCGCGCCCGGCGAGCAGAAGGTTGCGCGCCGACGCGTATTGCGCGTCGTTGGTCGCGGCATCGCGATAGACCTGGATCAGGTCGGCGGCACTCGCGCTTGCAAGCAAGCCGAACGCGCCGATGATGCCGATCGCGATGGTGACACCCGTTCGTTTGATTAAATGTTGTTCGTGCATCGCGCGGTCGTTGGGTCGTTGAAAGAAAGGAGTCGAAAAGGAGTCGGCAAGCGCAGGAAGAAGTCGATTCGAGGTGTCGCCGCGGTCGAAGCCGGATCGTCAATAGATTGGGAACGATGGATCGACCTGATGCGCCCACGCGGCCACGCCGCCGGTGAGGTTGTACAAGTCGCTCGCACCGCGTGCCGCGAGAAAAGCGGCGACCTGCATGCTGCGCGCGCCGTGATGGCAGATGCAGACGATCGGCGCATCGAGCGCGATCTCATCGATGCGCGCGGGCACGTCGCGCATCGGAATCGAGTGCGAGTCGTCCAGTCGGCAGGTGGAGAACTCCCACGGCTCGCGCACGTCGAGCAGCATCGGGCGCGACCGGGTTCGATCGGCAAGCCATGAAGCAAGATCGGGAGCGCTCAATGCGTGGATCTCCATGGTCGAAACGCGAGCGGCTAAAAAGTGAATCGAGACAGACGCGGCGCATCGCGCAGCCGCTTGACGACGGTCTCGAAAATCTTGACCGTGTCCCAGGTCGCCTCTCCGGTGCGGCGCCAGATCTGGGCCGACATCGCGGGCGCATCGCCGACGACGGCGGCGAGGCGGCCTCCGATGCGGACCCGGTCGAGCAGTGACTTGGGCACGAACGGCAACGAGCCTGACACGACCAGCACATCGACCTCGCCGATGGCGGACCAGCCGCTCGCGCTTTCGTCATCGCCAACGCCATTGCCGAGTTCGACGCGCACGTTGTGCACGTTCGCCCGCGCGCAGTTGGATTCGGCGAACGCCTTCAGACGCGGATCGATCTCGACACTGACCACGCGCTCGGCCTTGAACGCGAGCAGCGCGGCCATGTAGCCCGAACCGGCGCCGATCTCGAGCACGGTGTCGTTGGCCCGCACCGCGACTTCCTGCAGGATGCGGGCTTCGAACTTCGGCGCAAGCATGGTCTCCCCGGTTTCTTCGCTATCGACGATCAACGGAATTTCGGTGTCGACGAAGGCCAGCGCACGATAGGCTTCCGGAACGAAATCTTCGCGATGGACGATCTGCAGGATGTCGAGCACCTCCTGCGAGAGAACCTCCCAGGTGCGGATCTGCTGCTCGATCATGTTCGAGCGCGCGCGTTCGATCGCGGAGTCGCGAGGCAAGTTGGTGCTCATGGTGTTGTTCTTGAAATGCCAGTGCCAAAAAATGCGGCCAAGGAGCCGGCTTCCGCGAGCCGGGCGTTCATCCCAGCGGCCGATTGTCGCCTCGCACGCGCCAGGCTCGCAAGCGCGGCGCGACAAAGTGCAGCAATCGGCGATGAAACGCGCAACAGTGCCGCGCAACAGCGCTGCGGAAACGTCGATAGACGGCGCGCAAGCATAGACGCTGGGCGCGTCGCGACCAAATCCTCCTTCGGGTGGATGTTTCGCAAAGGCAGATGGTTTCCGATCGGCGCTGCCTCTCGGCTTGCTATTTCAAAACCGAAGGCATACCGTGCGCGCTTCACGCAGGGGTCTTTGTTTGCGGTTCACATGCAGCAGAACCGCAACGCATCGCGAGAAATACCCTTCGAACCTGGGCGCGCATGGCAATCGATTCGCATACGCCGCCGTAGGGAGCCGTGGGGATCACGTTCCCGGCTCCGTATTTTTTTCTGGAGCCTTCATGAACGCAGCCGTCCCCGAGCTTGCCCATCCGACGTCCCCTCATACGCCTGCTGTACCCGCGCAGAAGGGTAGCCACAACGGCGCGCACGCAACGCCCTTTACCGCTGCGAATGCCGAGGTGGACTCGGCTGCGATCGCGCCGCTGCCGCGATCGAGCAAGTTTCATGTCGAAGGCTCGCGGCCCGATGTGCGCGTGCCGATGCGTCGCATCGAACAATCCGACACGCCGGTCTTCGGCGGCCCATCCGCGCATGGCGCGATTGCCGCATCGATCGAGCCCAATCCACCGATCTTCGTTTACGACACCAGCGGTCCGTACACCGATCCCTCGGCGCGCATCGACATACGCTCCGGATTACCCGCGTTGCGTGCGGCATGGATCGCTGAGCGAGGCGACGTCGAAGAATTGCCCGGGCCAAGTTCTTCCTATGGGCGCGAGCGTCTCGCCGATGCCAAGCTGACCGAGCTGCGCTTCGATCTGCATCGCCGCCCGCGCCGCGCGCGCCCGGGATTCAATGTTTCGCAAATGCATTACGCGCGCCGCGGCATCGTTACTCCGGAGATGGAGTTCATCGCGATTCGCGAGAACCTCGAGCGCGAGCGCTATGTCGACAGCCTGATGAACGCGGGCCCGACCGGCGCGAAGATGGCGGAGATGCTGTTGCGTCAGCATCCCGGTCAGTCGTTCGGCGCCTCGATCCCCGGCACGATCACGCCCGAGTTCGTGCGCGAAGAGGTTGCCCGGGGCCGCGCCATCATCCCGGCGAACATCAACCATCCCGAGTCCGAACCGATGATCATCGGCCGCAACTTTCTCGTGAAGGTCAACGCCAACATCGGCAACTCCGCGGTCACCTCGTCGATCGGCGAAGAGGTCGACAAGATGACCTGGGCGATCCGCTGGGGCGGCGACACCGTGATGGATCTGTCGACCGGCAAGCACATCCACGAGACGCGCGAATGGATCGTGCGCAATTCGCCGGTGCCGATCGGCACGGTGCCGATCTATCAGGCCTTGGAGAAGGTCGATGGCAAGGCCGAAGAACTGACGTGGGAAATTTTCAAGGACACGTTGATCGAGCAGGCCGAGCAGGGCGTCGACTACTTCACGATTCACGCGGGCGTGCTGTTGCGCTATGTCCCGATGACCGCCAAACGCATGACAGGTATCGTCAGTCGCGGCGGCTCGATCATGGCCAAGTGGTGTCTGTCGCATCACAAGGAGTCGTTTCTCTATACGCACTTCGAGGACATCTGCGACATCATGAAGGCCTACGACGTCAGTTTCTCGCTCGGCGACGGCCTGCGCCCCGGCTCCATCTACGACGCCAACGATGAAGCGCAGCTGAGCGAATTGAAGACGCTTGGAGAACTCACGAAGATCGCGTGGAAGCACGACGTGCAGACCATGATCGAAGGCCCGGGTCACGTGCCCATGCATCTGATCAAAGAGAACATGGATCTGCAATTGGATCAATGTAGCGAAGCGCCGTTCTATACTTTGGGGCCGCTGACGACCGACATCGCGCCCGGCTACGACCACATCACATCGGGCATAGGCGCGGCGATGATCGGCTGGTTCGGCACCGCGATGCTTTGCTACGTGACGCCCAAGGAACACCTCGGCTTGCCGAACAAGGACGACGTGAAGGACGGCATCATCACCTACAAGCTTGCCGCGCACGCGGCCGATCTGGCGAAGGGACATCCGGGCGCACAGATCCG
>JBBSEF010000095.1:0-10600 GCA_038240015.1 Burkholderiales bacterium | reverse complement strand
CCCAGATCCTTCAACAGAAACTGACCGGGAATTGCGGACAAGGCCGGAAAGCCGCCCGCCAGAGGTTCTGCGACACCGGGCGTCGAGAACATGAAGGTGAGCGTGATCAAGAAGGTGATCACACCGATCGCCGCGCCGATCGCCGAAAGCCTGGGCTTGGCGAAGCCCGCGAGCAGGAGCCCACCAGCAGCGAGTTCGATCACGCCCAGCAAGTAGGACGTGCCTTGTATGCCTAGAAGTGCGTGCCACCAGCCCACCAGCGGACTGTTCGCCACGAACGGCGCGATCAAGGTCGCTTCGAAGCTGGTGAACTTCAGTCCGCCGAACCACAGGAAGATCAAGACGAGGCCGAAACGCATGACGTTCGCACCAAGGGCTTCAATGCGTGCGCCTGTAGGAGCGTTCGCTGTATCGTGATACGAGGCGTCGGCAACGGTAGCGGTCATCGTGTTCTCCATTCGCGAGACCGTGCGGTCAGGTCTTCGGCTGAACCGGCATGGCCGGCAGCAGCACCTTATCGATCACGTGAACCACGCCGTTGTCGGCGGCCACGTCGGCCTGCGTGATCTTGGCGTCGTTGACCATCACGCCGCCGTCCTTCTTTTCAAGAACGACCGGCGCTCCGATGGTGGCGTTGGCTGCCGATTTGTCATCCTTCAGGTCCTGGGTCTTGAGGCGGCCGAACAAGGTGTGATAGCCCAGCACCTTCGCGAGCATGTCCTTGTTCTCGGGCTTCATCAGTTTGTCGAGCATGCCGGGCGGCAACGCGTTGAATGCGGCATCGGTCGGCGCGAAGACCGTGTATGGGCCGGGTTGCATCAGCACCTTGTCCATGCCAGCGGCGGTCGCGGCCTTCAGCAAAATCGAGAACTGACCTGCTGCCTTGGCGGTCTCGACGATGTTTGCCGCCCAGGCGGCGCTGGCGGTGGCAAGCAGAGTGACGAATACCAGAGGGGAGAGCAACTTCATGGGTGACTCCTCGTATGCATGCAAATACCGTAGTTTTTCAGAGTGAGCCGCCAATCGGCCGGTTCCACCGATTCCCCTCAGGGATCGTCGCCGCAGTCAGGTTTTCGCAAGTTAGCCTCCTTTTCTGGGACTAAAAGTTACGCGAGCGCGGCGAGCATCGACTTTCAACTCAAGCCGAAGTCTGCACAACGAATTCGAGTTCCCGCGTTAGCTTGCAGCGCTCTTGCCGCACGGCTTAGTGGTTGTGCTGAAGTCGCGCTTGGCTTGATAGGCCGCGAGTGGACCGTCGGACTTCACTTGCACACGGCGGTTCAACGAGGACCCACACGATGACGTGCGCGCTCAAGCCGCCTTGCGTTTTGCGGGCGCTGCGCGCTTGACCGCAGCGCTCTTGCGCGCAGGCTTGGCAGCCGCGCGCGTTGAGGGGCGAGTTGACGCACGCGCCGGCGCCGGTCCGATGGTGCGCTTGGCAACATTCGACGGCTTGCTTCGCCCCTTTGTGCCCATGCTCTGTTTCAACAGCGCGACCAGATCGATCACCTTCGCGCTCTCGCGCGGCTTCTCGGCCTTGCCTTCGTCGTCGGGCTCGGTCAGCACACGGGTCTGACCGGCTTTGATTTTTTCTTCGATGCGCGCCATCAGGTCGTCGCGATAGGTATCTCCATATTGACTCGGGTCCCATGCCTCGCTCATGTCCGCGATCAGTTTGGTTGCGCTTTCGATTTCACGCGCCGACAAGCCTTCGGCCTTCGCGCCTGCCGCGGGCAGGTCTAGGTCATCGACCGCCTGAATCTCGTCGGCGAAGCGCAGCGTGTTGAGCATCAGCGCGTTATCGGTCACGAGCAGAGCGGCGAGATGCTGTTTGGTGTGAACCACGAAGCGCGCGAGTCCCGCGCGGCCCGAGCGCTTCATCGCTTCGCGCAACAGCGCGTAGGGTTTCTTGCCGCGCTTGTCGGGCTCGAGGTAGTAAGGCGTTTCGAAGTAACTCGGCGGGATCGCCGCGGCTTCGACGAAGGACAGGATCTCCACGGTCTGCGTGGCTTCCGGATTGGCGCGCTTGAAGTCCTCGTCGGACAAGAGGACGTACTCGCCCTTCTCGTACTCGTAGCCCTTGACGATATCCTTCCACTCGACCACCTTGCCGGTGGTCTTGTTGATGCGCGTGTAGCCGATCGGCGCCATGTCGCGGCTGTCGAGCCAGTCGAAGCTGAGGCGATGCTCGCGCGCGGCCGCCTTCAACGTGACCGGTATGTGCACGAGGCCGAAACTGATTGCGCCTTTCCAGATGACAGCCATGTTCGCCAGCCTGGTTGCGTCGCGCTCAATCCTGTGTCTGATCGGCCCCGCCGAAGTCCGAATCGTTCGACCCGTGCTGGCGTTCGCTGTTCGTCTTCTTTTGGCTGGCGCCGATGGCGCCGACTTGCGCTCGCTGCGCAAGCCAGGTCGGCGCGTCCGCGTACTCGGAGCCCATGTGGGGCCGATTGTCGAAGCTCTCACGCTTCGTTGCCGGGGCGCTATCCATCGTCGTTCCTTTCAGGTGAGCGCTGTGTGCTCCTGACCGCATCCGAAAATTTCTCGATGAGTCGGGCGAACGCTTCGAAGGTTTGTAAATTTATCACTGCAGATGACCGCGTCTGTAGGAGCGAAACGCAATTTGTCTACGACGCGCGCGACGCTCGACGGTTGCGAAGCTGGTGTTGTCCGACAAGGATTTCGGCGTCGGGTCGGCCGCAGGACCTGTCGCGGCGACCGACAATCTCGGCAACGCAAGCTGCAATGATGCACATGCCGGATGACTTCAAGGAGACAACGATGGCAGACAGCACGCTGGACATGACAGGCGAACAATCGCCGGTGGTCGACCTCGGTCATGGCACGCGGTCTCTGGGACCGAGCGACAGTTCCGACACCGGTAGCGACGTCACCGGCGGATCCGGTATGGACGAAGGCTTGTCGGACGAACAGGCGCGCCAGGCGCCGATGAAAGCTAGCGGTGGTGCAGGACGCGATCTGGGCGGCGCCAACCTCGACTCCGACAGCGATCGCGCGGGTACGGGCGAACGCTCGTCAGCAGGGATCGAGGCGCCGACAGCCACCGACCAGAAGGCCACGATCAAACCCGGGATCGAATCGGCCGCTGATGAATTCGACGATCCCGATGTTGACGACGGAGCGACTTGAACCAACTACGTTGTCCCTGCGAACGCAGGAACTCCATGACGTGTGATCAACGACGAGGGTTCCCGCGCACGCGAGAACCACGCGTTCACTTCGGCCGAGGCGGCTTCAACTTGCGGTCCGAATCGACGTGCTTGCCATCGCGTACATCGCGGATCGTCTGTGCGACGGCGCGCGCGACGTTGCGCACTTCTTCCTGAAAGTCCTTGTCGGCGTCGAGCTCCTGATGGCTCGTCGCATAAGGCTTGTAGTAGCCCACGAATCGATCGAGTCGCGCCATCGCGCCGGCTTCGATCAGTCCCATCCAGTCGAGCCAGTCGGACAGCGCGCGTCGCACGCCTTCGATGCCGGCGACGTCGCCGTGTACCACCACGCCATACACGCGGCCCGACAAGTGCTTCGGGTAGTCCCAACCCTTGAGCTCGACCTGCTTGGCCTTCTCCGGATCCTTGCCATCGGTCGATGTCGGATCAGGATTGCCGCCATCGGCGCACACGAGCCGATCGATCATCAGCTTCAACACGCTCGGTGATTGATACCAATGCACCGGCGTGACGAAGATCACGCCATGCGCCGCGGTCCAGCGCTCGTAGATTTCGGCCATCCAGTCGTTGACCTGGCCGAGCGCGTGATTAGGATAGCAACTGCACGGCCAATGGCACAGCGGCATCGCGGTCGATACGCAGCCTTTGCAAGGATGGATGCGCTTCTCGAACTCGTTGGTCTGCACGCTGAGGTCGAGCAGATCGACTTCGATCTTCGCGGCTTCGAGCGCGCGCTTCGCGATCTCGGCGAGCCGGAAGGTCTTGGACATTTCGCCGGGGCAAGTGCCATCGTTGCGCGGCGATCCGCAGATCAACAGCACGCGCGACTTCGTGTCCTTCTTTTTTTGAATCGCCTCGACGGCTCGCAGACGGTCTCGCGTTTGTTTCCACTCCACCGACAAGTCGTGGGTGGGGTCTGCGAAACCGCGCCCCGCCTTTTGCGTGACCGGAGATTTGCGACCGTCCTTGTAGGCCTCCCACGCGATGCCTTCGAGCTTGCCGATCGCGTCGCGTGCAGTGTCGAACGCGGGATCGAAAAAATTGGCGTCGAAGCGTTTGCGAAATTCTTCACGCGGAAGAAATTTCGCGACCTGACCCTTGACGACCTTGATTGCGGCATCGCCTTGTTTTTTCATGTGCTCTCCTGGGAACGAAGTCGAAAGCTGAATCGAAAGCCGATCGGGCGTAAGTTATCGACGCTTCGGACAGCGACGCGTACAACGCAGGATAAGAGGTCGTCCGATAGCTTTGAGTTCCACGCGTGTTTCTACTGACGCGTCGTCGGCGATCGGATGCCGAAGTCGTCATCAACCTCATTGTCAACAACAAGGAGACGTCATGAAGTTAATCCTTCTGTGGTTGCTCGGTGTCCCGGTCATCGTGCTGATCGGACTGAAGGTCTTCGGTATTTTGTAGACACTGGGTCCCTGCGTTCGCAGGGACGACAGGCTATTCGAACGCGGACCGCTCGATCACGATCCGCGTCAGCGGGTCCGAGGTGCGGCTGAGTTTCTCCGCAATCGCGTGGATGCGCGCGAGATGCTGGTTGTACGCATTGACGAGCCCGGTCTCATCGAGTCCGCGGCCTCCGTCCAGATATTCGAGCGCTTCGCGCGTGACCAGAAAATGATGTTCGCGGCCGTGAAATTCGTGGCCGAAGTCGATGCCCTGTTCTTCCGTCCTGTGATTCATCGCGGCCCTCACACTGGTGATGAAGGCTCGATGATACGGCGGCCGTTGCCGACGCGACGGCAGCCGAGTCATCGATATTCGTCAGCGCGCCGGCAACACGGTGCCGCGACATTCGCCAAAGCCGATGCGACGCGAACCGCCGGCCGCACCTCGCCGCACATTTCTGTCCTCGCACCACGCGCGCAACACCACGCTGTCGCCGTCTTCGAGAAAGGTGCGCGTCTCGCCGTTGGCCAACGCGAACGGCGTCTTTCCGCCGTTGGACAATTCGATCATCGAGCCCGCTTCTTCGGCTGTCGGGCCCGACTCGGTCCCGCTGCCGAAAAGATCACCCGGACGCAGACGACATCCATTGATCGTGTGATGCGCGACCATCTGGGCGATGGTCCAGTACGCGTGCCTGAAGCTGGTCTGCGACAGACGCATCGCCGCGTCGCCCGCAGCGTTCGACTTCGCGGTCGCCAGACTCGCTTCGAGCTGAATGTCGAACGCGCCCTCGTCGCGCACCGCTGCGTGATCGAGATAAGGCAGCGGTTGCGGATCGCCGTCGGGTCGTTGCCACGACGTGCGAAACGGTGCGAGCGCTTCGAGCGTGACGATCCACGGCGAAATCGTCGTTGCGAAATTCTTCGACAGGAAAGGACCGAGCGGCTGGTATTCCCACGCCTGAATATCTCGCGCGGACCAATCGTTCAACAAGCACAGCCCGAACACATGCTGCTCGGCCGATACGATCGGAATCGGCACGGCGCCGCAGTGCTCGTCATCGTTGCCCGGGTCGTTGTCCGCCTCGTTTCCCCTTCCGATGAAGACGCCGACTTCGAGTTCGTAGTCGAGCCGCTTGCACGGACCGACGATCGGCTGGTCCGCGCCAGGCGGCATGGTCTGGCCGACGGGTCGATGAAAGCACTGGCCGCTGACGCCGATGGTCGACGTGCGGCCGTGGTAGCCGATCGGCACCCACTTGTAGTTCGGCAAGAGCGGATTGTCGGGGCGAAATAATTTGCCGATCGTGGTCGCGTGATGGATCGACGTGTAGAAGTCGGTGTAGTCGCCGATGTGTGCGGACACCGCGTGTTCCGCATCGGCCTGCGCAACGAGGCAGTCCCGCAACGCGCCGCGGTCTTTCGCATCGCTGCGCAACGCGCGCGACAACGCGAGCCGCAATGCGGACCAGACCTTCGGTCCCTTGGACATCAGACCGTTGAGGACCGATGCGCGTGGATCGTCTAGCGCCTCGTTGATGGCCACCGCGAGCGACGTATCGGTTCGCGCACACGAGGACAGGTCGAGAATCCGATCGCCGATCGCGACGCCGATGCGAAAGTACTCTCTTGAAACGTGCTCTCTTGAAGCGTCTCCTCGTGACGCAAGCACGGCCGACGCGCGCCGGCGAAACACCCCGAACGGCAAGTTCTGAATCGGGAAATCGTTGTCGAGATCGTTGGCCGACATCACCCAGCTCTCGAGCTGCGGGTCGTGCGTTTCGTTGAGCGTCGTCATCGATGAAGCCTCCATGCGCTCTCAGCCGCGCGGCGCGACGAAATGTTTCTTCAGCCCCTGCCAGCATTCGAAATACTCGGCCTGCAGTTGCGAGCTTTCGAGCGCGAAACGCGTCGGATGAATGATCGCGGGCGTCTCGAACATGAACGCCATCGTGTTCGCGATGTAGTCGGGCTTCGACGTGTCCGCCTTCGATGCCTTCTCGAAAGTCTCCGCGTCGGGACCGTGACCCGACATGCAGTTGTGCAGCGATGCGCCGCCCGGCGAGAAGCCATCGGCCTTCGCGTCGTAAGCCCCGTGGATCAAACCCATGAACTCGCTCGAGAAGTTGCGATGAAACCAGGGAGGACGAAACGTGTCTTGCATCGTCAGCACGCGCGGCGGAAAAATCACGAAGTCGAGCGAGTCCACGCCGGGCGTGTCGCTGGGTGAATGCAACACGAGAAAGATCGACGGGTCAGGATGATCGTAGCTGATCGAGCCGATCGCATTGAAGCGGCGCAGATCGTACTTGTACGGCGCGTAGTTGCCGTGCCACGCGACCACGTCGAGCGGCGAGTGATCGATCTCGGCCGACCACATTCTGCCGTTGAATTTCGCAATCAGTTCGCAGCGACCCTCGACGTCTTCGTAGCGCGCATGCGGCGTGAGAAAGTCGCGCGGGTTCGCGAGTCCGTTCGAGCCGATCGGACCGAGGTCGGGCAGGCGCAGCAGCGCGCGATAGTTCTCGCAGATGTAGCCGCGCGCTTCATTGCCCTGCAGCTCGACGCGAAAGCGCACGCCGCGCGGAATCACGACGATCTCCTGCGGCTCGACCGCCAGCGTGCCGAGCTCGGTCGCGATGCGCAACGCGCCCTGCTGCGGGACGATCAGCAATTCGCCGTCGGCGTCGTAGAAGTAGCGGCCCTCCATCGATCGATTCGCGACATACATGTGGATGCCGCAAGCCGCATTGCCGGCCATCGTCGTCAGGCCCTGCACGAAGTCGGTCGGCGCACTCGGCACCGGCAGCGGATCCCAGCGCAACTGATTGGGCGGCGTCGGCACTTCATCGAAGCGGCCGCCGATGTGACCGCCGAAATTTCCTCCGACCAGACCCGCATCGCTCTCGATGAACGGCCGATGGACCGCCGCCGGCCGGATACGATAGAGCCACGAGCGGCGATTGTGGCTGCGCGGCGCAGTGAAGGCAGTGCCCGACAGTTGCTCGGTGTACAGGCCGTGCGGCGCACGCTGCGGCGAGTTGCGGCCTTCGGGCAATGCGCCGGTCACGGCCTCGGTTGCGAACTCGTTGCCGAAGCCCGATTGATAGCGCAACTCCGTCGCCGTCGATGAAGGATGAAGGACGGTCGCAGTCATGTTCGCACTCCCCTCGCACGTCCCATCGCATCGCGCAGCACATCGAGATCGCCGATGTGATTGGCCAACAGAAGGATCAGTTTGCAGTTCAAGCGTTCACTTTCTTCGCGCGTCAAATCGCGATGCGTATCGATCAGCAACTCGTAGAAGTCATCGGGACGCACGAGGTTCGCTTCAATGTTCAGTCCGCTCACGAGTTCTCCTCAATCGTTGCACGTCGCGCGTGCGAGCGCCGCGAGTACGCTTGGCGCATCGACTCGCCGCCAGCGCGCGCAGACATGTTGGTCGGGACGCAAGAGATAGGCGGTGCCTGGCTTTGCATCGAAGCGTTTCGCGGTGAGACCTTCAACATCGTGCGCAACGATGGCGCAGCCGATCGCATGGAGTCTATCGTTCGCATCAGTCGTCACTGCAAGGATGCGGACCGGCATCGTGCGGCGTATTTCGTTGAACGCGTTCGACGCGTCGTCGTTTCCCGAAAAGTAAACCAGCGTGAATTCATCGCACACCTGGTCGAGTAACCAGGCAGGTTTGCCCGCGATCGAAATCGGCGCATCGACACATGCGGCTCCGGGAATCATGGTTCCCTCGAAGCGATCGACGTCAGGCGTGTTCAGCGTCGATGTCTCAAGCGTTGCGGGTACCGAGAGCCGGCCGCTGTTGACGAGCGTGCGCGCGAACGGATGGTCGCGTGCGAGCTTGAGCACCGCATCGCGGAAGGTGCGCGAGATGTCGCTCTTGGGCGTCAGGAAATCGGTCGAGCGGGTGGAGTTCCGGATGTTCTCGTCGGCCGCATATCCGCGTTCCTCGTCATAGCTGTCGAGCAGTCGATCAGGCGCCTTGCCGTTGAGCACGAACCGCAATTTCCACGCGAGGTTGTCGGCGTCCTGCACACCCGAGTTCGCGCCGCGCGCGCCGAACGGCGATACGCCGTGCGCCGCATCGCCCGCGAACAGCACGCGCCCATGACGAAAGCAATCCATGCGCACGCAGGCGAACGTGTAGACGCTCATCCACTCGAATTCGAATTCCAATTCGGCGTCCCGATTGGCGTCCGCATCGGCGTCCCCTCTGGACGTCGCGGCGAGCAACGCCTCGACGCGCGCCTGCACCCGCGAAGGTTCGCGCTCGCGTACCGGGTCCGCGTCCCACCCGAGCTGGAAGTCGATGCGCCATACGCCGTCGGGCTGCATGTGCAGCAGCACCGACTGGCCGCGATGAAACGGCGGGTCGAACCAGAACCAGCGCTCGGCCGCGAACCTTGCGGAAGCGGCGGCATTCATCTTCACATCGGCGATCAGGAAGCGATCGCGAAAGATATGGCCTGCGCTCTTCAGTCCGAGCATGCCGCGCATCGCCGAGCGCGCGCCGTCGCAGGCGATCGCATAGTCGCAGGTCAACGCGTAGGGACCGTCGGGTGTCGCTATCGTCAGCGTCGCGCAGTCGTCGCGCTGATCGAGGGCGACGACTTCGTTGTTCCAGCGCAGGTCGATGTTCGGCTCTTTTGATACAGCCTCGTATAAAAAGCCTTCGACGTAATACTGCTGCAAATTGATGAAGGCCGGACGATGGTGGCCCGGCTCTTCGAGCAAATTGAAGCGATAGACCAGCTCGTCCTGGAAATAGACCTTGCCGACGTTCCACGACACGCCCTTGTCGACCATGCGTTCGCCGCAACCGAGGCGGTCCCAGATTTCCAGCGTGCGCTTGGCGAAGCAGATCGCGCGCGATCCGGTCGAAAGCGTATCGTCGTCATCGAGCACGACCACGCGCACGCCTTGCCTTGCGAGGTCCAGTGCGCACGTCAAGCCGACCGGTCCCGCGCCGACGATCACGACAGCATGATGTGCGGGAGGCTCACGCCCGTGGTCGTTCGAGCGCGCGTACGCGAAGCTCGGCTTCTGATAATCGATCGGCATAGCCGGCGCGACCGGGTCCATGCGAGCGGCAAGTCAGCCTTCGAGCGCTTCCCACATCGCGCGGTCGCGCTCGGCAGTCCAGATGCGCGGGTCGGGATACTTCGTCGCCAGGTCATAAGCGCGCGTCACGTCGAACGGCATGCAGTGATCGAAGATCACCCAGTGCCCATACCTGGGTTTTAACTTCGCGTAGGTTTCCTTGTAGGTCGCGCCGAGATCCTTGCCGCTTTGCGCCGCGCTCTTGACGGCCGCGTACAACTCGGAAACGAAAGCGCGCGTGCCGGCCAATCCTTCAGCGACTTGGGCCGGCGTCTTCAACGCGGCGCCACGGCCGGGTACGAGCTGCTCGGGCTGTAATGCGGCGAGCGCATCCAGCGTCTTCGGCCAGTCTTCGTAGTAGCAGTCGCCCGCGTACGGTGTCGCGCCGAACTCGACCAGGTCGCCCGAGAGCAAGGTCTTGTCGCCCGGAATCCAGACCACCGTATCGCCCTTGGTGTGGCCGCGGCCGAGCTGCATCAACTTGACTTCGAGCTTGCCGAGCCACAGCGTCATCTCGCCCTTGAACGTCAGCGTCGGCCAGGTCAGGCCCGGAACGCTCTCGACCGATTGGAAGAGGCGGGGAAAGCGCTCGATCTCGCTTTTCATGTCGGCTTCGCCGCGCTCGACGATGAGATCGCGCGTGTCCGCACTCGCGATCACTTCCTGCGCCCCGTACGCCGAAGCGCCGAGCACGCGCACCGCGTGGTAGTGCGTGAGCACCACGTACCTGATCGGCTTGTCGCTCACCTCACGAATGCGGCGAATCACGTCTTTCGCCATCACCGGCGTCGCCTGCGTGTCGGCGACCAGCACCGCGTTGTCGCCGATCACGATGCCGGTATTGGGATCGCCTTCGGCGGTGTAGGCCCAGGCGTGTTCGGACAGGCGCTCGAAGGT
>JBBSEF010000094.1:0-10734 GCA_038240015.1 Burkholderiales bacterium | reverse complement strand
TGTCCCAACCCCTCTGTCCGAATTGCGGCGCCGACGGCGTCGAAGCCTATTCGGAATTGCGCGACAAACTCTATGGGGCGCCGGGCGCCTGGCGCATGCAACACTGCCGCAACGGTCGCTGCGGCGTGTATTGGGGAGATCCGACGCCGCATCCGGACGACCTTCCCCTTGCCTATCGCAATTACTACACGCACGCACTCGATGTGGACGTGCGTCGACCTTCGGCCCTTTACATCGCCGTTCGCAAGGCCTACATGGCTCGGCGTCTCGGCTATCGCAATGGCGAAGCCTGGTTGCCGCGGCAGTTGAGTCGACTGGTTCCCCTGTTGCCCGAGCGCAGCCAGTCCGCGCTTTACGCGCGCTTCTACCTGCCGTGGAAACAAGGCGGTCGGCTGCTTGAAGTCGGTTGCGGCTCGGGCAAGCAACTCGAGGCGATGGCACAAGCCGGGTGGGACGCGCGCGGCGTCGACTTCGACCCCGAAGCGGTTGCGGCCGCGCGCAGCCGCGGTCTCGACGTCGCCGTGGGCGATGCGCGCGACCTGCAACTGCCCGCAGCGAGCTTCGATGCGATCGTGATGGCGCACGTCCTCGAACACGTATTCGATCCGGTCGACTTGTTGACGGAATGCGCGCGTCTGTTGAAACCCGGCGGCAGGCTGGTATCGATCACGCCGAATGCGGGCTCGCTGGGGCATCGAATTTTTCGCCGTGCATGGCGCGGTCTGGAGCCGCCGCGCCACATCGTCATCTATACGCCCGACGCATTGCGGCTGGCTTGCGCACGCGCGGGTCTTGTCGTCGATCGCGTCGACGTCACCGCGCGCGACGCCGCCAATCTGCTTCTCGCCAGTGCGCGTATCCGGAAGTCCGCGCACGACGCGCAGATCCGCCGCCCGCAGGCCGGCATGCGCCCGCCGTTGTTGCTGCGCATGCTTGCGAGCGTCGAGCGCATCGGAATTTTTTTTGGCCTCGCCTGGGGCGAGGAACTCGTATTGATGGCGCGCAGGTGAAGCGCCCCCGAACCATGCGCATGAGGCACGCAAGCGCGTGCGGGCGCCCGCTCGTGCGCTGATGATCACGCTCTCGATCGTCAGTCATGGTCAAGCCGCGCTGGTCGCGGCGCTGCTCGATGACATCGCGCGCGTTGCCTCTCCGCACGTCGCTGCGATCGTCGTCACACATAACATCGGCGAGCCCGCGCCAAGCTGGCCCGAGTCTCTCGCGTCGCGAATCGCGACGATCTCCAATGCGGCGCCGCGCGGCTTCGGCGCCAATCACAATGCCGCTTTCAAACACTGCACGACACCCTACTTCGCGGTGATGAATCCCGACCTTCGACTGATGGACGATCCTTTTGCCGCGCTGATCGCGCGCTTTGAATCGAGCACGCCGGCCGCGGCCGGAGTCGGCGCTGCAGCGCCGCACATCGTCGCCGCCGACGGCACGCCCGAGGACGCGGCGCGCCGCTTGATCACGCCGATCGAGTTGATCCGGCGCCGTATCGTCGGGGCAGATCGCGCGCCAGCGAAAAATCCGCACTGGCTGGCCGGCATGTTCCTGTTGCTTTCGACTGCGGCCTTTCGCGCCGTCGGTGGGTTCGATGAACGCTACTTCCTGTATTGCGAAGACTTCGATCTCTGCGCGCGCCTGCGTTTGAACGGATGGCGATTTGAAATCGTCGAGCGTGCGACGGTCGTTCACGCGGCTCAACGCGCATCGCATCGATCGCTTCGTCATCTGACCTGGCATGTCTCTAGCCTGCTCAAGATGTGGTGCTCGTCCGCGTTCTGGCGGTATCGGCGCCTGTTGCTTACCGAGCGGAAATGAAGAGCGTTCGGGATCCAGGCAATCAGGGCAAGACGCCGCGGCTTACCGTCGGTGCGCGCAAGCGCGTTGCGATGCTGTCGTGGGCCTTCTACGGTATCTGCGCATCGGTTCTGGCGTTGGCGATCGTCGAGCGGCAGGTTCCATTGACGCCTTCCCAGATCATTTTCGTCGATACCTTGTGGTGGTCGGTCTGCGCCTTCATCGCGACCACGCTATTGATCGACCGCTTCATTCACGTCCCCGCTGCCGAGGGCGGAATCTGGGTGGTCTTCAGTTCGGCGGCGAGCTTCACCAGCCTGCTGGTGGTGTTCGGCGCGACTCACTCGTTCTATTCGCGGGCCGCGCTCGCGGGAGCTTTCGTGCTGGTCACGTTGTGGCTCTTCATCGGCATTCGTACGCACCTTCGTTCGCTGGTGCTGCGCTTCGGCGTGCCCGAGCCCGCGGTATTGCAGTTGCTTTCTTCCGCGCGCGAAGCGCTGCGCGATGCGCGCCTGACGCACGTGCAGGCCGAATTGGTCGACACCCACGACGTGAGCGAATTGATGGCCTTCGATGGCGTCGTGATCGATCGCTATTCGGAAAAGAGCGAGGAACTTCGACGCATCATCACGATGCTCAAGCTGGGCGGAGTGCGCATCTATTCGGCCGACCATATCCACGAAATTCTCACGGGTCGGCTTGCACTCAGTCATACCGAAGACAGCTTCCTCGACGACTCGTCGGGACGCGTCATCTACGTCGTCGTCAAACGCATGCTCGATGTCGTGGGCGCAGGCATCCTGCTGGCCGTGCTTTGCATCCCGATGCTGGTCATCGCGCTGGCACTGCGCGTCGAGAATGGCCGCGCATGGTTCGTGCAGGAACGCGTCGGCCGCGGCGGTCGCCTGTTTCGCATGATCAAGTTCCGCACGATGCGGCCGGCTGCCTCCGATCTGCCGGACGCGATCGCGCCGTCATCTACCGCGTCATCGACTGCGTCATCACAGCGGCATGACGAACTGCGCGTGACGAGACTCGGGCGTTCGCTGCGGCGTTATCGCCTCGACGAATTGCCGCAACTCTTCAACGTACTCGCAGGCACGATGAGCCTGATCGGCCCGCGACCCGAATGGGTTGCGACAGCCACGGACTTCTTCGAGCGCATTCCGCACTACCCCTACCGGCATCTGGTTCGCCCCGGCATCACCGGATGGGCCCAGGTCAATCAGGGTCACGTGACCGATCTGCCGGATGCGATGATCAAGCTCGAGCTCGATCTTTTCTACGTCAAGCACATGTCGTTCGCACTCGACCTGGTGATCGGCATTCGAACATTGAGAACCATCACGACGGGTCACGGCGCACGCTGAATCGGTCGAGCGCCACTGCGGCGTACGCGCCCACGAGTACCCAGAACATCGTGGCGATGCCGAACACCAGAAAGTCATCGGTCATGTTCCTGATCAGCATGATCGCCACGATCGCAACGACCGTAATCGCGGCGATACAACCTCGAGTGCCTTGCGCGTTGCCGGCCCGCCAGACGCGAAACACGATGACGCCTACCAACGTCACCAGCAGCAAGACGCCCACGATCCCCGTCTGCAACCACCAATTGAGAAACAGGTTGTGCGCGTGGATGTAGGCATTGAATTCCACGCGTGCGAGTTGGCGGTCGTCCTGCGTGTGCCAGGTGAGGCCGGGTACGGTCCTTCCGAAACCCACGCCGATGACGGGTGCGCGCATCGCCAGCTTCTCGTAGTAGGCCCAGATCATCGGGCGCGTATCGCGCTCCGTCAGCACCACCAGCGCGCTCTGGTCTTCCGCAACCGGCACACCGATCATTTGCAGACGTTGACGCGAACCCGCTTCGAGCATCGCCACGAATCCGACAACAGCGATCGTCGCGAGACAGACGACCGCGATACGACGCCACGAAATTCGTTGACCGCGATCGTCATCGCTCGAGGTCCTTCGCCTGCGATTCAACCACACGGAAAAAAGCACGACCACGGGAATGGCGATGGCCGCATTGCGATTGTTCGACGCCAGCACGATGACCGACACGCAGATCCACGCGGCGATGCTCAACCGCGACGACAGTCGCCGCGGGACCGCGGGCAGCAAGCGATTCGCAAACACGATGCTCGCCGACGCGAGGGACGCGGCCATGCTGGCGTCGCCGACGCCCGGATACCAGATCGGGAGCGCGTTGGCGACATTGGGAAATGCCTCGACAGGTAACCAGCTGGTTACCGCCAACGCGAGATCGCGCGGCAGCAGTGCGGGCAGCGACAACAGCGCGAGGCAGCCGATCCCGGTGACCATGCCGCCGATCATGATGTCGATGCGCCTGGATCTGCGCACATAGCCGAACGCGGCCGCGTAGGCCAGCAGAGGCAGCAACAAGTCGGTGCGCCATTTGCCGAAGCTGGTGTCCGGCACGGCCGACCATGAAATCGAAGCCGCGCACCACATGAGCAGAGCGACGGCCAACCATCGCGCAGGCAAGCCGCGCCACGCATCCCGGCCGAGCCAGATCAACGTCGCCAACACGACCGCGGTCGATACGCTGTTGCGAAGTCCGGTGACATGGCCGATCGGAAGCAACGCCATCACGCACCACCATCCGACGGCGAGCAGCGGGTCGATCACGCGCGCGCCGGACGACTTCATCGTTCGGCCGCACCCGACTGAAGCAAGCTGCGAGCCGCGTCGTGGATCATGTCGAGGGGCAGCCCCTTCATGCACAGGCCATCGCTGCAAGCCGAAGGATTGCTGCGACCCGCAGGCAATGCGGCCCCATCGAAGCGCCGACCGCAACGACGCACCCACGCGATCTCGCGCCGATACAGCGTGCGCTGATCGCGGCAGGGAAAGTCGTCGATGGTGATCGCGCGATAGGGCGCTTCGCACCAGAAGTCGCCCGCGCCGTGAATGACGCTCGAGCCGGGCCCGAACAGTGCGACGGTGGGGACGCCGACGATGCGCGCGAGATGTGCAATGCCGGTGTCGGGGCAGACCAGCAGGCGGGCACGCGCGAGCAAGCGCCACAGTTGCGGCAGGTCGAGGCCACCTACTAGATCGGTCTCACCCGTCCGTACACCAACCGCATCGACTACCGCGCGCTCGCCCGCGCCGCCGCTCCACACGATGTGAATGCCATCGGCGATCAGGCGATCGGCGAGCGATCGCCAGCGCTCGGCTGGCCAAAGCTTCAACGGCGTGCTTGCGCCCACGTGCAGCACCGCATAGGGTCCTGACGGAAGGTCGAAAGCAGTTGCGTCGGGCGCGGGCCACTCGCCTGCGTGAAAGCGCTCGACTCGCCGATGCGAGGAATCGTCACCCCGGTCGTCACCCCGGCCTTCGACAAGATCGCGCGCCGCGATGTCGGCCCATGCACCGGCTCGATCGGGATAGGGAACGGCGCGGTCGAGCATCAGGTTCTTCCATGCGGGCTTGTCGCTCGCGAAGCCGATCACGCGGCGCGCACCCGCAGCGCGCGCAAGCCACGCATAGCGATTGTCGTCGGGCACGATCGCGAGGTCGTATGGCCCGCTGGCGATCACCCGCCGGCGACTCGCGGCATCGCGCCGATCGAAAACCATCGCCAACGCGCCATAGGGTCGGCGCGCGAACAGCGGCGCGACCGCAGGCCGCGCGAGCACGATGCGTTCGGCATGCGGATAAAGCATCGCGAGCTTCTTGAGCAGCGGGGCGAGCAGGATCGTGTCGCCGAGCAGCAGATAGTGCGCGACCAGGATGCGGCGCACCGGCTCGCCGATTCGCGCCCGCGGCCTCGCGAGCGAGGCGAGCGCTCGCAAAGCCGTGATCGAGCGCACACCGAAGGTGCTCATCGCGCAACGCTCATCGTAGGCTGGAAGGGTCGGACAAGGTCGAATGGGGATGCGGGTCGATCGGGCAAATGGCCTCGACGCGCTATAGTCCGCGACCGCCGCGCATCCTGGACGTCGACGATCGCGCGGACGACGCGCACTCGATTCTCCCACGACCCATGTCTACCTACGCCATCGGCGACCTGCAAGGCTGTGCGCAATCGTTCGACGCGCTGCTCGATCGCATGGCCTTCGACGGCCGCACCGATCGCCTGTGGCTGGTCGGTGACCTCGTCAATCGCGGACCCGACTCGCTCGGGGCGCTGCGGCGAGTGATGGCGCTCGGCGACGCGGCGACGGTCGTGCTCGGCAATCACGATCTGCATCTGCTCGCGGTATCGGCGGGCGTTCGCAAGCGCGGCCGCAACGACACGCTCGACGCAGTGCTCGCCGCGCCCGATGCAGCGCCATTGCTCGATTGGTTGCGGCATCGACCGCTCGCGCATCGGGCAACGGTGCGGGGCCGCGATGTCTTGATGGTGCACGCCGGCGTGTTGCCGATGTGGAGCGCTGACGACACGATGCGCCACGCGGTCGAACTCGAAACGGCATTGCGCGCCGACACATGGCGCGACACGCTCGCCCCCCTCTTCGGCAATCAGCCCGATCGATGGGACGACGCGCTTGTCGGCGACGCTCGCCTGCGCGTGATCGTCAATGCGTTGACGCGCCTGCGCTTCTGTACCGACGACGGTCGCATCGATTTCGAATCGAAGGACGCGCCCGCTGCGTCGACCACGGCGTCCACTAACGCCTTCTCTCTTCCGCCCGCAGGTTTCAAACCGTGGTTCGATATCGCAGGCCGCGAAAGCCGCAACACGCTGGTCGTTTTCGGACATTGGTCAACGCTCGGCATTCTCGTCAGAGACGACATGGTCGCGCTCGACAGCGGCTGCGTGTGGGGCGGCGCGCTGACGGCAATCCGTCTTGAGGACGGTTCGTTGTTTCAGGTATCTTGCCCGCCATCGCAACGTCCCGGCTGAGGCGCCGAGTGAAGCGCCTGAGCGGCACAACCCTTGGCGTTCTGGCGAATCTGGCTGCGCAGGGATTTCCGTCTCTGCTGCTTCTCTTCGTCACGCCGATCCTGCTGCGATCGCTTGGGCGGGAAGTCTTCGGCGCGCTGATTCTCTTCAGCCTCGTGCCTACCATCGCAGCACAGCTCGACCTCGGCATCGTGACCGCAAGCACGCGCGCCTACGCGCAATTCACGGCGCATGGTGATCATCGAGGTGCGCGCCGCGTGATGCGCGAGGCGCTGGCGATCCTTTGCGCCTGGGGCTTGCTGCTCGCCGTCGCGCTTTTTCTCGCACGGCATGCGATCGCGGATGGCCTGCAACTCGTCGACGTCACCCGCGGGCACATGGCCGTCTTCGTCGCCGCGGCGATCAGCATTCCGCTGGCACTGATCAACGCTTGTGCATTGATTCCCCTTCGGGCACTCGAGCAATACGGACGTGCTGCCGGTATCCAGATCGTCAGCGGCATCAGTCACTGGACGCTCTATGCGATCAGCGCGTACCACGGCGCGACGCTGACGCAATTGGTCTTGCTGGGCGCGATCATCGTCGCGATGACGAGCATCGCGCTCTTCGCGACGGCGCGACGATATGCCCGCTCCAGTCAAACGGCCCCGGTATCCCGCAGCGATGCGCCGCGCGTCGTGGATGCGGCCTTGACTATCGACGGTGTCGCGCAGGATCGCGCCGGAGGCGCGCTGCGTCTTCGCCCGTTCTTCGGCGTCGGCACGGGCGCGTTCATCGCGCAGGCGAGCTCGCTGGCCACCTACCACGCCGACAAGTTCCTCATCTCCGCGATGATTTCTCCCGCGGCCGCGGGCGCTTACGCGATCTGCGCGAATATCGCCAACAAGATCCTGCAAGTGGTGATGGCGGGAGCGACCTACACATTTCCGCGCGTGGCCAGGCTTCATGCGGTGGGCGACATAGAGGCCGTCACGCTAACCTTCGTCACGGCGACACGCTTCGCATTGGTGATCGCCGTCGTGATCGCGGTCCCCGTGATCGCACTGGCGCCGGCTTTCCTTCGAATCTGGATCGGCGCCGACTTCGCCAGCAGCTATGCGCCGGTATTGCAGTTGTTGACTGCCGGCTTCGCGATCAATGCGAGTTCCGTCGTGGCGTCCAACGTCGCGATCGGCATCGGCGAAGCCCGCATGCCCGCGATCTTCGCAACGCTCGGCGGACTCGTCACGATCGTCGCCCTGTCGTTGCTCGCGCCGCGATACGGAGCGAACGGCGCCGCGCTCGCCGCGGTCATCGGCATGTCGCAGGCGCTGATCTTCAACGACGTGATTGCGCACAAGCTGGGCGCGTCCGCACGAACGGCGTCGTGGCCGCTCGTGTTGCGCCTTCTGATCGTCGCCCTTCCGGTAGGGTTGCTGGCTGCGGCCATGTCTTCGGTCGTCCAGGGCTGGCTGAGCTTGATCGCACTTGCCGGCGCAGCGTCTCTGCTTTTTCTGGGCACCTGGTTGGTTAGCTTCGGTCGCACAGAAGAACGCGTGGTGCTCGAGGTGTTGATACGCCGAACGCGCGGCAAGAGAAGCACCTGACCATCTCGCGAAGCGGCGCGCCTACAGCAATTCGTCGCGAGGATCGAGTTCCGTATCAGGTCCTCCGTCCACCATCGCAATGTCCGGCACGACGATCACCGTCGAGATGCCTTCGGCGGCTTCCTCGCTCGCGTCATCGAAGCCCAGGGCCTCGGCAATCAGCACGCGTGCGCGGTTGCTGACGTCGTGGCGCGTGGTGGTTGCCCCATCGATCGCGTCGATCAGATGCAGCTCCGCCGTGATCGGCCCCGCGCGGATGATGCGCACGATCGATTGGTAGAGATTGATGTCGCCGACATACGCCGGCGCGACGGTTCTCCCACCGTGCGCGTCGAGGTAGCGCAGTCCCGCGACCACGATAGTCGCGCGCGCCTCGATCGCAGGCTGAATCAGGTTGGCATGAAAGGGCAGCAGCCGATCGCCCTCGCTGGTCGTGCCCTCGGGACACATCGCGATCAACTCGCCCGCGACCAGCAGGTCCGCGACGCGACGATTGGCGTCGCGCACCGCATGGCGCTTGCCACGTTCGATAAAGATCGTTCCGGTTCGATCGGTGAGATAGCCGATCACCGGCCACTTCGCGATCTCCGCCTTGGCGACGAAGCGTGCCGTTCGCACCGAGTGCACGACATAGATGTCGATCCACGAAATGTGATTCATCACCAGCATCGCGCCGATGCCGCCGGGACGCATCGCGTCGGCCACGGTGGTGCGCGTGCCGGGCTTCGGCCCGATCACGCGAACCCTGACGCCGCAAATCGCGAGCACGCCACGCGACCACCAGCGGATCAGGCCTTGCCTGGTCAGGTGCGACATGAACGAAAAGCCGAACGCGATGATCACGAATCCAAGCGCGATGTGCAGACCGACGAGCGGCAGCCTGACCGCGAGGCGCAGTCCGGACTTCATGCGCGACAGCGGGTGCATACCCCGATCCGCACCCCGCGCATTCGAACGCGCATCCCGCGCATTTGACGGCACGATCAATCGCGCGTTTCGTGAACGACCGAGCCGCCCACCATCGTGATGCGCACCCGACCCTTCATCTCGTAACCGATGAAGGGCGTGTTCTTGCCCTGGCTCTTCAACGCCGCGGGCGAGAGCATCCATCGCTCCTCGGGATCGAACAGGCACAGGTCCGCAGCGTCACCGACTTCGATGCGGCCGGTGGGACCAGCCGCGTTCGGGCCCGCGATGACTGCGGCGGCGCGCTGCGTGACTTTGAGAAGCGCATCGGCAAACGGCAATTGCGTCTCGTCGGCCCACTTCAATACCAGCGGCAACAACAGCTCGAGCCCGCTCGCGCCGGGCTCGGCTTCACCGAACGGCAACAGCTTCGCGTCGTCATCTACCGGCGTGTGGTCCGAGCAGATCGCATCGATGGTTCCATCGGCGAGCGCAGCGCGGATCGCCGCACGATCGCGCTGACCGCGCAGCGGCGGATCGATACGGCATTGCGCATCGAAAAAGCCGATGTCCATGTCGGTCAGATGCACGTGATGCGCGCCGACATCGCAAGTGATCGGCAGGCCTTCGGTCTTCGCCGCGCGAACCAGCGCGATGCCGGCGGCCGACGAGAGGCGGCACAGATGCACGCGCGGCGCGGCGCTTTGATGACCACCCTTTGCACCCTCATCGCCGAAGCTGCGCATCAATTCGAAGATCGTCAGCAGCGCGACCGTCTCGTTGATCGCGGGAATCGACGCCAGGCCGAGACGCGCGGCCACCGCCCCGCTCGCCGCCACGCCGCCGCGTCCGAGATGCGCATCCTGCGGACGCAGCCACACGGTGAAGCCGAAGGTCTGCGCGTACTGCAGCGCGCGCAGCAGCACCTGAGTATCGGCGATCGGCACGTTGGCCTGCGAGAAGCCGACGCAGCCTGCTTCGTGCAGTTCGCACATTTCGGTCAGCGCGACTCCCGTCAACCCCATCGTCAACGCGCCCAGCGGATACACGTGCGTGCGATTCAAGATGCGCGCGCGATGCTTCAACATCTCGACCAGACCCGGCTCGTCGAGCGGCGGATCGGTGTCGGGCGGACACACCAGCGACGTCACGCCGCCGGCCAGCGCCGCGTCGATCTCGGACTCGAGCGTGGCCTTGTATTCGGATCCCGGTTCGCGCAAACGCGCCGACAAGTCGATCAAGCCGGGACATGCGATGAGACCGCTCGCGTCTATCGTCCGATTGGGCGTGAAGTCGCCGCCGGATGGAGTTTGACCCGCGCTTTGACCCGCGCCCCGGCCCCCACGATGAGCCGCACCCGGCTCGACCATGCCGACGATGCGGCCGGCCGCGATGTACAGATCGCGCGGCGCGTCGAGCCCCGTCGCCGGATCGATCACGCGCGCGTTGATGATCGACAGTTTCATGCCGCCGCCAGGATGCTCATGACCGCCATCCGCACCGCGATGCCGAAAGTCACCTGCGGCAGGATCACGCTTTGCGACCCGTCGGCGACCG
>JBBSEF010000093.1:0-10913 GCA_038240015.1 Burkholderiales bacterium | reverse complement strand
GCCTTTCTTTTTTACGCCGAGCGCTATCCCGCGTTGGTCGGCCTGGGCCTCGCAGCCTACATGTTCGGCCTTCGGCACGCGTTCGATGCGGACCATATCGCCGCCATCGACGACACGGTCCGTTATCTTCTGCAAAAGGGAAAGAAGCCGCTGGGCATCGGGTTCTTCTTTTCGCTCGGGCATTCCACCATCGTGTTCGTGCTGGCGGTCGTGATCACGTTCGCGGCAACGGCGGTCAAGAACGAGTTGCCCGAACTGAAGAATATCGGCGGCGTGATCGGCGCGGGCGTGTCGGGCACGTTCCTGTGGATCATCGGCATCCTGAATTTGCTGGTGCTGCTCGACATTCTTAAAGTATGGAAGCAGGCCAAGACCGGCAAGCACAGTCACAGCCATCTCGAGCAGTTGCTGGCCGAGCGCGGCCTGATCAATCGCCTCTTCGGCGGACGCCTGCAGAAGATCATCAACCACAGTTGGCAGATGTACCCACTGGGCTTGTTGTTCGGGCTGGGCTTCGACACGGCTTCGGAAATCGGATTGTTGGCGATGACCGCGGGCGCCTCCGCGGGCGACATGCCGATCGCGGCGGTGCTCTCGTTGCCTATCCTGTTCGCGGCCGGCATGTCGGTGATGGACACGACCGATGGCGTGTTGATGTCGAAGGCCTACAACTGGGCCTTCATCAATCCGCTGCGCAAGATTTTCTACAACATCACCACCACCGGCTTGTCGATCGCGGTCGCTTTGCTGATCGGCACCATCGAACTGCTGCAAGTGTTTCGCACCATGCTCGACCTCAAGGGTTCGTTTTTCGATTTCATCGGAGAGCTGGATTTCGGGGTCCTCGGATACGTCGTCGTCGGCCTGTTCCTGATGGCCTGGGGCGTCTCGGTAGCCTTCTGGAAATTCGGCCGCATCCAGCAGCGCTATGGCGGTCATTTCGAAGGCGGCTCGGCGCATGTCCATTCGCACGCGCACGAACACGACGGCAGCTCGCATACGCATCGACACTTGCATTAGGCAGCTTCGCGCTGCCGGCCAACCCACCATGAGAACAATCAAGCGGCTGCGCGCGCTGGGCATGCCGTTGTCGACGATGCTGCTGGTCGCAGGATCGATCGCGACGGCGCACGCCGATACGGTGGCGAGCCTGCTCGGCAATTTCACGATCAACCAGTATTGCGGTCTGCGGGTTGAACTTGGTCATGAGCGCGATCGTGAGAGCGCTCAGCTCAAGGTTCACTACGTCGTGGTGTTCGGCCAGTTGCCCGCGTTGCGCGAGCTGCACGTTGCCGACGCCAACGGCGATGGCGTGACGACCGAGGACGAGCGCAATGCCTACGTCGAGCGCCTCGCACCCGAGTTCGCAAGCCATTTGAAAGCAAGCGTCGACGGCGCGCCCCTCGCATTGCGCGCGCAGCGCTGGACCAGCAGCCTGCCGAGCGAGCAAGCGGGCTTTTCCTTGCGGCTAGACGCGGACTTCGTGGCCGATCTTGCTATGCCTGTTTCGGACGCAAGCCACAAGCTGACCTTCAGCAACGACAACTATGCGGGCCGCATCGGATGGCACGAGATCGACGTGAAGAGCGCTGGCGGCATCGCCTTGTTCGACACGAATGCGTATGGCGACTCGCTGACCGACGCGCTCACTGCCAACCCTAAAACGCTTCCTGCGAGCGGGCCGCTCGACGAGCGTGCGGTGCAACTTTCATTTGTTCGTGGCGCCCTGCCTGCGGGCGCGAAGCCACCGCAACTGCGTCCCGACGTCGAGGCTCGCGTGGTTTCAAACGACGCTGCCGTATCGGGCCCGACAGCACGGACATCGCAACCGAATCGCGACGCTGCGAACGCGTCGACTCAAGGCTTCGAGGCGAACTGGTTGTCGACACAGACCAAACGTCTGCTCGATGTGATTTCGGCGCCGAGCGTGCCCCTGCACATCCTGATGCTCGCATTGTTCGGCGCGCTGGTGCTCGGCGCGCTGCATGCGTTTTCACCGGGCCACGGAAAGACGGTGGTCGGCGCGTATCTGATCGGTTCGCGCGGCACGCCGCGACACGCGGTGTTTCTCGGATTGATCGTGACGATCACGCACACGTTGGGCGTATTCCTGCTGGGCTTCGCGACCTTGTTCGCGGCGCAATTCATCGTTCCCGAACGCCTGTTTCCGGTCTTGAGTCTGATCTCCGGCCTGCTGGTCGTGGGGATCGGATCAACGCTGCTCGTTCAGCGTCTGCGCGCATCCGGTCATAGACATGGGGATGACCCTGTTCACACGCATGATCATGCGCACGATCACGCCCATGCACACGAGCACGATCATGCGCACGGACACGGACACGATCATCGCCACGTCGCGAACCACGGCCATGCGCATGCGCACGGCGCAGGCCTCGGCGTCGTGGCGCTGACCAGTCCCGCGACCGGCGCCACGCAGATGTTTCGCCTGGCCGCATCGAAGCCGTCGATGATCTCGGGAAAGAAAGCTCACGCTCATCGCCATGAAGACGCGCTGGTTCATTCGCATGGCGGCAGCGTCCATTCCCATCTGCCTCCGGTCGAGCCGGGAGAGCGCATCACCTGGCGCAGTCTGGTTGCGCTCGGCGTCTCGGGCGGATTGATCCCCTGCCCCTCGGCAATGGTCTTGCTGCTCGCGGCGGTGGCATTGAACAAGACCGCCTACGGGTTGCTTCTGGTGGTTGCGTTCAGCGTCGGACTCGCGGTGACCCTCACGCTCGTGGGCCTGGCGTTTCTCTACGCGCGCAAACTTTTTCCTCGCCTCGACGGCAACGGCCGTTGGGCGCGGTTGTTGCCTGTCGTCAGCGCCGCGCTGATCACGGTGGTCGGACTGGTGATCTGCTACGGCGCGATCATGGGAAGCGGCGCCATCGTGGCGGGCTTGTCATAGCCGAACGAGTCCGGGCGCAAGCGCGCGGCGTGAGGTCTTCCCGGCACATAATGGCGTCCGGTCGACATGCTACTGCCTTCGTCCTCAAGGCGGTTGCGGACTCGTAAACGACACGGAGGCGCAATGCAACGAATCACCATCTCGGTCGATGACGACCTGGCGCAGCAATTCGAAGAGCTCGTCCATCTGCGCGGCTATCAGAATCGCTCGGAAGCGTTTCGCGATCTGGTTCGACGAGAACTCGAAGAGCAGCGCATCAAGACGAACCATGCGCCCAACTGCATCGCCAACTTGAGCTATGTGTACGACCACAACGAGAGACAGCTCGCACGTCGATTGGCGAGCAAGAGTCACGGCCACCACGATCTGAGCCACTCGACCATGCACGTTCATCTGGACCACGACGACTGCATCGAATCGGTGATCCTGCGCGGACCCACCAAGACCGTGAAACAGTTCGCCGAATCGGTCATCAGCGAACGCGGCGTTCGCCACGGACAGCTCAATCTGATTCCGGTCGAGTCGGGACATGCCGGCACGCATTCGCATCGGCATTCCCACTTTCATCCCACGACTTGAGGTTCACGCCGCGTGCGGCGCGGATCGACGCGGCGCCGGCTTCGCCCAACGGCTGGCGATGCGCGCGATCGACGCGTCACTTTTGCGGGTGGTGGTGAAAGCCCTCCTCTTGATTTGAACGTTGTTCGTCGACGACGCCATTCGAAGATGCCCGCTGCGCAATCATTATAGAAGCCGGATCAAAATCGTCATGCCCGATTCCACCTCCAGCCCCTCTTCGCTCGCCACGCTGCGACGTCTCGCCCCCTTCCTCGCGCCCTATCGCGCGCGGCTCGCTCTCGCGTTCCTGTTCCTGTGCATCGCCGCCGCATCGACGCTGGTCGTGCCGCTCGCGTTTCGGCAACTGATCGATCACGGGTTTTCGGCGACGGTCGCCGCGGCTCCCGCGGGCGTCAGCGGCCTTGCTGCGACGCCCTTGTCGGCGGCGTCGCATGCGGCGAGCGCGCTCGATGAAGCGGCGCGCATTCAAGTGTCGACCTCGAACGTCAACCTGTATTTCTTCGGCCTGTTCGCAGTCGCTTGCGTGCTCGCTCTGTCGACCGCCGCGCGCTTCTACCTCGTGAGCTGGCTCGGCGAGCGGGTCGTGGCCGATGTGCGAACCGCGGTGTACACGCGCATGCTCGATCAGTCGCCCGAGTTCTTCGAAACCACGCGCAATGGCGAGGTGCTGTCGCGCCTGACCACCGACACCACGCTGATCCAGACCGTGGTCGGCAGCAGCATGTCGATGGGCCTGCGCAACGCGTTCCTGTTCGTCGGCGGCATGGCGATGCTGGCGTTCACGAGCCTCAAGTTGTTCGCGATCACGCTGGGCTTGTTGCTGCTCGTGATCGTGCCGATCGTGATCATGGGACGGCGCGTGCGGTCGCTGTCGCGCGATAGCCAGGATCGAATCGCGGACTCATCCGGCCTTGCCGGCGAAATCCTCAATGCGATGCCGACCGTGCAGGCGTTCACACAGGAGTCGGCCGAGGCCGCGCGCTTTCATCGCAGCGTCGAGACGAGCTTCGTGACTGCGGTAAGACGCAACAGCACGCGCGCGGGCCTGACCGCGCTCGTGATCACGCTGGTGTTCGGCGCGATCGTGTTCGTGTTGTGGCTGGGCGCGAACGCCGTGATGGCCGGCACGATGTCGCCGGGCCTGCTCGCGGCCTTCGTGCTCTATGCGGTCATCACCGCCGGAGCGATCGGCGGGCTGACCGAAACCTGGGGCGACGTCTTGCGCGCGGCCGGCGCGACCGAGCGCTTGATGGAACTGCTCGACGCGAAGAGCTTCATCACTTCTCCGGCATCACCCGATACGCCGTTGCCCTCCCTCTCTGAGGGAGGGTATGGATGGGGGCGCGCGCAGCGCACCGCCCACGAGCAACGCGGGCAAGTCGGTATCGCGGTGCAGTTCGATCGCGTGCGTTTCTCGTATCCGTCGCGACCCGACACGTTCGCGCTCGACGATTTCACGCTCGATATCGCGCCCGGAGAAACCATTGCGCTGGTCGGACCTTCGGGCGCGGGCAAGACCACGGTCTTTCAACTGTTGATGCGCTTCTATGCGCCGCAGTCCGGCGGCATCCGGCTCGACGGCGTGGCGATCGACAAGCTCGCGCTCGACGACCTGCGCAACGCGCTGGGCATCGTGCCGCAGGACACGGTGATTTTCTCGGCCGATGCGCGCGAGAACATCCGCTACGGTCGACCCGACGCGAGCGATGACGAAATATTCGCGGCGGCACGAGCGGCACAGGCGCATGACTTCATCGAGCGATTGCCGGAAGGTTATTCGACCTTCCTCGGCGAGCGCGGCGTGCGCCTTTCGGGCGGGCAACGCCAGCGCATCGCGATCGCGCGCGCGATTCTTCGCAACCCGCCGGTGCTGCTGCTCGACGAAGCGACCAGCGCGCTCGACACCGAGAGCGAAGCGGCCGTCCGGCGTGCGCTCGAAGCCGCGATGGTCGGGCGCACCACGCTCGTGATCGCGCACCGCCTGTCCACCGTGCAGAAGGCCGACCGCATCGTGGTGCTGGACCACGGCCGCATCGTCGAGGTGGGAAACCATGCGCAGTTGATGGCCCACGGCGGCCTGTTCGCGCGGCTTGCGGGGTTGCAGCTCGAGCATTGAATGCGCATGGCGAAGTTATGATGACGCGCGTGAAGTCGAGCGAAGGACCTTGCGAGGTAACCAATGGGTAACTTATCGGACAACACAGGGAACGCGGACGCCCCGTCGTTCCCGCGAAAGCGGGACTAGCCGTGCGCCAATACCTTGAATTCATGCGCCACGTGTACGAGCACGGCGTCGCGAAGACCGATCGCACCGGCACCGGCACGCGCTCGGTGTTCGGCTATCAGATGCGCTTCGATCTCGCCCGTGGCTTTCCGCTGTTGACCACCAAGAAGCTGCACACCAAGTCGATCTTTCACGAACTGCTGTGGTTTCTGTCGGGCGCAACCAACGTGCACTACCTGAAAGAGCACGGCGTCACGATCTGGGACGCCTGGGCCGATGCCGAGGGTGAGTTGGGGCCGGTCTATGGATCTCAGTGGCGCTCGTGGCCGACGCCGCAGGGCGAGCACATCGATCAGATCGCGCAACTGATTCGGGACATCAAGGCCAATCCCGATTCGCGGCGATTGATCGTCTCGGCATGGAACGTCGCCGACATTCCGCTGATGGCGCTGCCCCCATGCCATGCGTTCTTCCAGTTCTATGTCGCGCCGTTGGCCGAGGGCGAACGTGCGGACAAGCCGCGGCGCTTGTCGTGTCAGCTCTATCAACGCAGCGCGGATATTTTTCTAGGCGTGCCGTTCAATATCGCCTCGTATGCGCTGCTCACCCATCTGGTTGCCGAGCAGACCGATCTCGATGTCGGCGATTTCGTCTGGACCGGCGGCGATTGCCATCTCTACGCAAATCATCTCGAGCAGGTGCAGACGCAACTGATGCGCACGCCCCACCCTTTGCCGCGGCTCGCAATCAAACGCAAACCCGGCTCGATCTTCGACTACCTATTCGAAGACTTCGAGGTGACCGACTACGTGGCCGAGCCGCACATCAAGGCAGCGGTCGCGGTCTGAGGCTTCCTGGTTCCATTCATCGCACGGTCGGCGTGCTTGAGCAACTCGTCCGCAGTTCGGCCATCGGTGGGATAGATGGACATGCCCACGGTCGCCGTGATTGAGAGCGTGCGTTCGGCCAACACCAGAGGTTTGGCAATCTCCGAGCGAACTTTCTCTGCGACCGCTTCGGCATCTTCGCGCGCGGCGATATTCGATAGAAGGATCACGAACTCGTCGCCGCCGAATCGGCACGCGGTATCGCAAGCGCGTATAGCCCCTCGCGCGCGCCGCGCGGTTTCGCACAAGACCTCGTCGCCGGCCGCATGGCCGTAGACATCGTTGACTGCCTTGAAACCGTCGAGGTCGAGCAACATCACGGCGAGGTGCAGTTCCTCGCGACGCGCCCGAAGAATCGCCAGTTCGAGCCGGTCGGCAAGCAAGGCGCGATTGGCGAGTCCGGTCAGCGGGTCGTGCAATGCGAGGCGGCGGGTGTGATCCAGTTCTTCGGCGAGCGCCCGCGCGTGCCGCTCGAGCATGAGATTGGCCCGGACGAGTTGACTGACCCGATATTGAGTGGCGCCCAGGGCCGCGTGGGTCGCGTGCAGCCGCGCCAGCATTTCCGCGATTTCCGAGAACGACGGCCGCACGTCGGCCGCGCTCGAAGCATGCGACTGATCCGCCGTCGACAAGCCGGGCGGGTCGCCGCGGGTCTTCACCACGCCCGAGGCCGGATCGTTCGCAAAGTGATAACTCATCGACTCGAGGCCACGACGTTCATCTTCGGTCCTGTCACGATGCCCGGCGTGCGCTCGTCCGCGTGGTCGCCTCGCGCGACTTCTTCGGCCCTCGATGCACCGTGTGGATAGTGGTCGCGCGCGCAGCCGCCGTCTTGTTCGTGCCGCGCGGCGAGCTCCCTGAGCATGCGACTGGCAAGCTCCAGCCCCTGACGGTCGCGCGTCATGAGGTCGTTGAGCGGGCGCGTGATCGTCTCCTTCTCGCTGCTGCGGGCAAGGTCGAAGCCGATCGCGACCAACACGTCGAGAATCTCATACAACCCGACCGTGAGCGGGGACAAACGCAGATCGATGTTGGGCGGCATCGTGAAGTGCGTACCGGCGATTCGCTCGCCTTCGCGGGTCGCGCGCCCATCGATCGGGGGGTGGCGGCAGGCCTTTTTTGAGGGGTCTTGCTTCGCGCGATGAGCTAGAGTAAAAACTCGTTCGCACGCAATAATCCAGCCAGATCTGTTCTCGCGTCTGTGCGCTGGCGTACATAACAAATTCATCGTTCGTTCCTCATCGTTCATTTTTGTGGTTTGAACCATGTCGATCGTCGCTCACGCCAAACAAAATCTTCTCCTCGCCGCGTTGCCGGCGGGCGACTTCGAACGCCTGCTTCCCCACTTCGAGGAAGTGAAGATGGACTTGGGTCAGGTCCTTTACGAATCCGGCGAGCAACTGAAGTACTTGTACTTTCCTACGACCCTGATCGCCTCTCTGCTCTTCGTGACGGAGAACGGCTCGTCGACAGAGCTGGCCGTGGCGGGACGCGAAGGCGCGGTCGGCGTCGCCTTGTTCATGGGCGGCAACAGCACCAACAGTCGCGCGATCGTGCAAAGCGCCGGTGTCGGAATCGGCCTTCCCGCCGCCCCCATGGAACAGGAGTTCGAGCGTGGCGGAGCGCTGCAGTGGATCTTGTTGCGCTACACGCAGGCATTGATCACGCAGATGGCGCAGACCGCCGTATGCAATCGGCATCACACGCTGGACCAGCAACTGTGCCGCTGGTTGCTGATCAGCATCGATCGGCTCAGCTCGAACAGGCTGCGCATGACACAACAGTTGATCGCCGACATGCTCGGCGTGCGTCGCGAAGGCGTGACCGAGGCCGCCGGCAAACTGCAGTCGGGCGGCGCCATCCGATATAGTCGCGGCGAAATTACAGTGATCGATCGAAGTATCCTCGAAGATCGCGTGTGCGAATGCTATGGCGTCGTCAAGAAGGAGTACGGCAGGTTGTTGGACGACGTGCAGATTCCTCGCCAACGCGAGATGCGACGCAACGGTGGGCACGTGAGCAACCTTTGATGATGACTGCCGGAATCCAGCGTCTCTCGACGCAAGCCGCAGCGTCCTTGCGCATGGGCGCACTTTCGCAGCGACGACGATTTCCGCATTGAATCTCATCCTCATCGTCGCGCGCGCGAAGAACGGCGTGATCGGCCGCGGCAACGCATTGCCCTGGCGACTACCCGAGGATCTCGCGCACTTCAAGCGCACCACGTTCGGCCATCCCGTCATCATGGGTCGCAAGACCTGGGACTCGATCGGCAAGCCGCTGCCGGGCCGGCGCAACATCGTCGTCACGCGCAATCGAACGTGGAGTGCGGACGGAGCGGAGCGCGCATCGTCGCTCGATGAAGCGATCGCGCTGTGCGCAGGAGATGCCGAGACCTTCGTGATCGGCGGCGCCGAGTTGTTCGCCGCCGCGATGCCGCAAGCAAGCCATGCAGTCGTCACCGAGATTGCGCGAGCCATTGAAGGAGATACTTTTTTCGCCGCGCTCGATGCCAACGAATGGATCGAGACCTCGCGTGAAGAACATCTCGCGTCGGGTCCCGATGCATTGCCGTTCGCCTTCGTGCACTATGCCCGCCGCGCGCGGCCGTCCGATTGACGCTCGCGCTCGACGAGCATTCGCCGAATCATCGATCAAGGGAAAACACGATGTCCGAAGACCACTTCCATGTGCATGGCGCACACGATCACGCGATCAAACATGCGGCCGAACACGGCGGCGCCGACCGCTTCTCAGGCCGCATCGCGGTGACGACCGCCATCCTTGCGACCATCGGCGCTATCTTCTCGTATCAGGGCGGCGCGACGCAGGCCAGCGCGCAACTGGCGAAAAACAATGCGGCGATTCAAAAGACCGAAGCCGCCAATCAATGGAATTATTACCAGGCCAAGAGCAACAAGCAGAACCTCTCCGATCTGGCTTCGGTGATCGTCCCGCCCGAGCGGCAAGAGGGGTATCGCAGCGAGGTCGCACGCTACAAGGGCGAGAAGGCCGAGATTCAAAAGGCCGCGGAGAAACTCGAAGCCGAATCGAAAGCCTTCGATCATCAGTCCGACGAGTTGATGCACGAACATCATCGCTGGGCGCAGGCCACCACCTTCCTGCAGATCGCGATTGCGCTGTCCGCGATCGCGTTGTTGACGCGACGCAATTGGCTGATGTGGGGTGTGTATGCGGTGAGCAGCCTGGGTGGCCTGCTCGGCGCGCTGGCGATTCTGCACGTGTGACGGCATCGAAGTCTCGATTGACAAGATGATGGCGATCCGGATTGCTTTCATCGCCGCGATTTGGTATCTCTATGCGTCCGCCACACGACCGCAGAGTCGCTACGCGCGCGGCATCGATGAGCACCCAACCTGAAACGCGCGCTCATCCATTCACGAGGAGATTTTCCATGTTCGCAAAACGTCTTGGCCAGGCTGCGCTCTCGCTGTGCCTGCTCGCTCCGTTCACCAGTCAGGCGACGCCTTCCTACAGCGCTCTCTACGTTTTCGGCGACAGCTTGTCGGACGGCGGAAGCGACTTCGCGTTGTCGTCCGCGATCCACTCCCAGATCAACGCCTTCCCGATCACGCCCGGAGCGCCGGCGGACTTTCAGGGGCGCTTCAGCAACGGCCCGGTCGCGGTCGACTATCTCGCGACGCGCCTGGGTCTTCCGCTCACCGCGCATTACCTGACGCCGCCCTTCCTCGGCGGCCTGGTCGGCGGCAACAACTACGCGCAAGGCGGCGCCACCAGTGGGCTCGAGAATGCATCGCTCCCCGCCACCCTCGGACCCAACGTCACCGGCTTCAAGGGCATGACGGCGGAGGTCAACGACTACAAGGCAGCGCATGCAGTCGCCGATCCCAACGCTGTGTATATCGTGTGGGCCGGCGCGAACGACTTCCTGACGCCCAACTCCACGGCGATTCTTCCGTCGTGCATGGTCGGGTCCGTGATCGCGCAACAGATCTGCACGGGCGTGACCAACATCGCCAACGCGGCCGCTGCGCTCGCGGCCATCGGCGCGCAGCACATCATCGTGCCGAACCTGCCCGACCTCGGCAAGACCGCACGCTCGATCGCGGCAGGGCCGGCGACGCAGGCGGCCGCACATGCGCTGAGCGTCGCTTTCAACAGCGCTCTCGTGTCGGCGCTGAACAACGTGGCGACGGTGTTTCCCGGCGACGTCGTTCCGTTCGATCTCTTCTCGCTGTTCGACGAAATCCTCGCCAACGCGTCGGCCAACGGCTTCACCGATACGACCCACGCTTGCCTGACGGGGAGTTCCGCCGACCCGACGTCGGTGATC
>JBBSEF010000092.1:0-11150 GCA_038240015.1 Burkholderiales bacterium | reverse complement strand
CCTGCCCGCGCACGCCGCCGACATCAAGCTCGGCGCGGCCGAAGCGCTGTCGGGGGGCGCTGCGCAGTACGGCGTCGCGATCAAGAACGGCTTTCAGCTTGCGCTCGATGAAGTCAACGCCGCCGGCGGCGTCAACGGCAACAAGATCGTGATGGTGATCGAAGACGAGCAAGGCAAGAAGGAAGAGGCGATCAATGTCTTCAAGAAGCTCATCTTCCAGGACAACGTGCTGATGACCTTCGGGCCGACGCTGTCCAATTCGGCGCAAGCGGCCGACCCGATCGCCCAGGGTGCGAAAATCGTGGCCTTCGGCACATCCAACACGGCCGACGGCATCACGTCGATCGGCGATTACGTGTTTCGCAATTCGGTGACCGAGGCCGACGTGCTGCCCGAGACGCTCAAGATGTCGGTGAAGAAATCCGGCTTCAAGAAGGTCGCCGTGCTCTACGGCAACGACGACGTGTTCACAAAGAGCGGCTACGACAACTTCAAGAAGGCGCTCGAGGATCTGAAGATTGCGGTCACGACCACCGAGACCTTCGCGAAGGGCGACGTCGACTTCAAGGCGCAGCTCACCAAGATCAAGGCGACCAATCCCGATGCGCTGGTGTTGTCTGCGTTGCTTGCCGAAGGCGCGCCGATCATGGTGCAGGCCCGTCAGATCGGCCTCAACGTGCCGGTGATCGGGGGCAATGGAATGAACTCGGTCAAGGTCTTCGACCTCGCGAAGGGTGCGTCCGATGGCCTGTATGTGGGCAGCCCGTGGTCGGCCTCGAACGCGACGCCGGAGAACAGCAAGTTCATCAAGGCCTACACCGACAAGTTCGGCGCGGCGCCCGACCAGTTCGCGGCGCAGGCGTACGACGCGTTCTACATCGTCGTCGAGGCATTGAAGAAGACGAAGATGACCGGCAACCTCGCCGCCGATCGCAGCGCTTTGCGCGATGTGTTGCCCACCGTCAAGCACACCGGTGCGACCGGCGCCTTCGAGTTCCGCCGTGCGAACGACAAGGCCGGCAAGCCTGCAGGCTACGACGCACAGCAGACGGCGATCGTGAGCGTGACCAAGGATGGAAAGTTCGTGATCGAGAAGTGATGGGCTTGCTGCGTCTCCCCGGCGGAGGCCGGGGCCCAAGTTCACGACATGCGCACGTAAGAGAAGACTTGGACCCCGGCCTTCGCCGGGGCGACGGCCTCCGTCGCTTGGATCCCGGCCTTCGCCGGGAAGACGGCGAGGTTTGGATTCCGTCGCGTCGCTCACGTAGTTGACGGACATCGAATGCTCGCGCAACAGCTCGTCAACGGCCTCTCGCTCGGCGCGCTCTATGCGCTGTTCGCGCTCGGCTTCACGCTGATCTTCGGCGTGCTCGGCGTGATCAATCTTTCGCACGGCGCGATCTTCATGGTCGGCGCGTATGCGGGTCTCGAGGCCATTACTCATCTCGGGTTGCCGTTGTGGCTCGCACTGCCGTTCGCATTTCTGGTGTCGGGCCTGTTCGGTTTTCTGATCGACGTGCTGGTCTTGAAGCCGCTGCGTAAACGCGATGCGCCGCATCTGATCCCGATGATCGCGACCATCGGCATCGGCATCGCGCTCAACAACACCGTGCAGGGAATCTTCGGCGCGCAGAACCTGCGCTTTCCCGCGGGCACGGTCCCCAACGACAACCTGACGATCGCCGGCGTCGGCCTGACCGCGCTCGAACTCTCGATCATCCTGCTGTCGTTCGCGTTGATGGCCGCGCTGATGGTCATCATTCGCAAGACCCAACTCGGGCGCGCGTTGCGCGCGATCGCCGAGTCGCCGAAGGCCGCGTACCTGGTCGGCATCAACGTCGAGGGACTGTTCATGCTGACCTCGTTCATCGCGGCGGGTCTCGGCGGTGTCGCCGGCGTGTTGATCGGGCTCTACTCGAACGCGATCTTTCCGTTGATGGGTCAGCCGATGCTGCAAAAGGGCGTCGCCGTGATCATCCTGGGCGGAATGGGCGACATTCGCGGCGCGCTCTTCGCAGGCCTCTTTCTGGGTTTCGCAGAAGTTTTGTCGGTGGCGTACGTCGGCTCGACGATGCGCGATGCGGTTGCGTTCGGTTTGCTTTTTCTGATCCTGCTGATCCGGCCCAAGGGTCTCTTCGGCACCACCAACGAACGCAAGGTGTGAGGGCCGATATGAGGACCGGTATGAGGACCATCGCGTGACCTGGTTCGACAACTTCTGGGCGGTCTACAGCAATGTCGTGCTCACGCTCGGCATCAACGGCCTGCTCGCGCTGTCGATTTGGTTGACGTTGTCGTGCGGGATGCTGTCGATCGGCAACGCGGCGTTCATGGGCGTCGGTGCATACACCGCGGCGCTGGTCACGATGAATCTCGGCTGGCCCTTCCCGGTCTCTCTCGTGCTCGGCATGATCACGCCCGCAGTGCTGGCCTTCATCATCGGCAAGCCCACGCTGCGGCTGTCGGGAATCTATCTTGCGATGGCAACGCTGGGCTTCGGCGAAGTGGTGCGCATCACATTGCTCAACTGGGAATCGCTGACGGGCGGCGCGCTCGGCCTGAACGGCATTCCGCAATTGACGCAGTGGTACCACGTGCTGATCGCCGTGGTTCTGGTGCTGCTGGTGCTCTGGCGCATGCGGCGCTCGAAGGTCGGCCGCGCATTCGAGGCGATCAAGGAAGACGACACCGCCGCCGGGCTGATGGGCATCGCCGTCGCCAACACCCGCATGCTGGCCTTCGTGCTCGGCGCAGCGATCGCGGGACTCGCGGGCGGGCTCGACGCGCATCTCACCTTCTTCATCGGCCCGCAGGAGTTCGGCTTCGAGCGCGCAGTGGACATCCTCACGATGGCGATCCTGGGCGGCATCGGCGGATTGCCGGGGCCGCTGCTCGGCGCGGCGATCCTCACGTTGCTGCCCGAAGTGCTGCGTTCGTTGCGCGACTTCCGTCTCGTCGTCAATGGATTGATCCTCGTCGTGATCGTGCTGTTCCTGCCCAAAGGCATCTGGGATCCGCAGCGCTTTCGCGCGTGGTTCGGCCGTAGAGCGAACGGTGCAGGCGCGCGCGCGGCGCGTCGAGGCTGACATGCTCGAACTGAACGCATTGTCGAAAAATTTCGGCGGCCTGAAGGTCCTCGAAGGCATCACGCTCGCGGTACCGCAAGGCGGCATCCACGGCTTGATCGGCCCCAATGGCGCGGGCAAGACGACGCTCTTCAACATCATCACCGGACTGTACGCACCGAGCGCGGGAACAGTACTGTTCGAAGGCCAGAGCCTGGTCGGGCGGCGGCCGCACCGCATCACCCAGCTGGGTCTCGCGCGCACCTTCCAGAACATCCGCGTCTTCAAGGAAATGACGCTGCTCGACAATGTCGTGGTCGGCATGCACTGCCATCTGCGCTACGGCGCGGGTGGCCTCTTGTTCTCATCGCGCGGCTTTCGCGCCGAAGAAAAACGCGCGCGCGATCGTGCGCTCGAACTGTTGTCGTGGGTCAAGCTCGACCGCCGCGCCGACGAACTCGCCGACAATCTGTCGTACGGCAATCAACGCAAGCTCGAACTCGCGCGTGCGCTCGCGACCGAGCCCAAGCTGCTGCTGCTCGACGAACTGGTTGCGGGAATGAACAGCGTCGAGAAGACCGACCTGATGCACGAGATCGATGCGATCGCCGCGCGCGGCTACACGGTGCTGTTGATCGAACACGACATGCGCTTCGTGATGGGCCTGTGCTCGCGTGTCGGCGTGCTCAACTTCGGGCGCATCATCGCCGATGGTCCGCCCGATGCGATCCGCAACGATCCGCGTGTGATCGAAGCCTATCTCGGTCGCGACGAAGACGATGCGCGCGACAACCACGACGACGCCGATCGAATGGAAGGGGAGCCGGTGCATCTGCCCGATCTGTCGGGCAATCTCTCGTCGCTGGACTCGCCGACCCAGATGGACCGCGAGGCGCGCAGGTGAGCGCGTCGACGAGTGCGGCGGTATCGGCATCAACGAGCGCGCTGCTTTCGGTCGAAGGCCTCGGCGTCGCCTACGGCCACATCGAAGCCGTCAAGGGCATCGACCTCGCCGTCGATGCGGGAGCGATCACGACGCTAGTCGGTGCAAACGGCGCGGGCAAGTCCACCACGCTGCTTGCGCTGTCGGGACTCGTGCCGAAATCCGCAGGCCGCGTGACCTTCGACGGCGAAGACATCACGCGGTTGCCGCCCCACCGGATCGTCGCGCGCGGACTGGTGCAGGTCGCCGAAGGCCGCGCGACGCTGACCACGTTGACGGTGCGCGAGAACCTCGAACTGGGCGCCTACAGTCGCCGTGATCGCGCGGGTCGCGAAAGCGATCTCGAACGCGTCTTCACGATGTTTCCTCTGCTGAAGGAACGCGCCTCGGGGCCGGCCGGCAACCTCTCGGGCGGCGAGCAACAGATGCTGGCGATCGGACGCGCGTTGATGGCGCGACCGCGCCTGCTCTTGCTCGACGAACCGTCGATGGGTCTCGCGCCGCTGGTCGTACAGAATATTTTTCTCACGCTGCGCGCGCTCAATCGCGACGGCCTGGCGATCTTCCTCGTCGAGCAGAACGTCAAGCAGGCATTGCGCATCGCTGCGCGCGGCTACGTGATCGAGACCGGCAACATCGTGCTTGCCGATACGGCTGCCGCACTGCTCGTCAATCCGCGCGTGCGCGATGCTTATCTGGGCGGCTGAATGGTCTTGTCGCTCGAAGAATGACGCGTGTGCTGATGCGATGAATTTTCATGGCGCGGCGATCTGCATCGGACAGTCTCCTGGTGGCACTTCCCGCGGCAACCATCGTCTTATCGGCGAGTGTAAGGCGTCGATCCCTCAGGCAGGCCGCTTGCCGATTACCACCAGCTTCTTCGCCATTTCCACGATCGTGTCGGGTGCTGCGGGCAACGCGATCACGGCTGCATAGTCGGCAGCGGCGCCGTCTCGATCGCCCCGCTGTCCCTTGGCGACGGCGCGATTGTAGAGTGCACTTGCGACCTGACTGGCAGGCGCATCACGCAACCCAACCACGGTCGAATAGTCCGCAATCGCGCCATCGGAATCGCCGTATAGCCCCTTCATCACGCCACGGTTGTAAAGCGACCTGGCGACCTCTTCGGGCAATGCGTCGGGTAATTCGATCGCTGCGCTGAAGTCTGCGATGGCCTCGTCCCGCTCACCGCGATTTCCTTTCATGACGCCGCGTTCGCAATGGGCTTTCGCAACCTGGTGGGCGGGAGCATCGGGCCACTCGATTGCTGCGGTGAGGTCGGCAATCGCGGCATCGACGTCGCCGCGCTTGCCCTTCAAGACTCCGAGGCAGTAAAGAGCGCGGGCTACTTGTTCGGCAGGCGCATTCGGAAGCGCTAGTACCGTCGCATGATCTGCAAGCGCATCCTCGATATCCCCCCGGCCGCTTTTCGCGCAGCCGCGATGGTTAAAGGCCTCGGCCATTTCTCCGACCGGGGCATTCGGCATTTCGATCACCGCCGTGTGGTCCCTGATCGCGGCATCGGTATCGTTGCGCCAAGCTTTCAGGACTCCACGGCTGTTGAGCGAACGCGCGATCTGGTCGCCGCGTGCACCGGGCAATTCGATCACCGCCGAATAGTCCTCGATGGCCCCTTCGTCATCGCCCGCCTCCCACCTATGGACTCCGCGGTTGTAGCGTGCCCACGCGAGCGCTTCGGCCGGCGCTCCGGCGAGTTCGCACACTGACGTGTAGTCAGCCACGGCTCCTTCGGCGTCGCCGCGCTCGGCCTTGATCACTCCACGGTTTAAAAGAGCGCGGGCTATCACCTCCACTGAAACTCCGGGTCGCTCGATCACAGATGTGTAATCCGCAAGTGCCTCTTCGCGCCGTCCAAGCTGCGCCTTCTTGAGGCCACAGTTGAAAAGCGCCTGCGCGAATTGTTCTGTCGGCACATCGGGGAACCCGGTCGCCGCTTGATAGTCCGCAAGCGCACCCTCGCTATCGCCAAGCTGATCCTTCACGGCTCCCCGTTTGTTGAAGGCGTTCGCAATTTCACTAGTCGGCGCGTCAGGCAATGCGACTATTGCCGTTGTGAAGTCCGCGATTGCACCGGCGCTGTCTCCGCATCTCGACTTCGTGATCCCGCGGTTGACATACGCTTGCGCGACTTGCTCGGCTGGCGCGTTCTTGTATGCGATCACGGTCGTGAAATCGGCAAGCCCCCCATCGCTGTCACCACGGTCCACCTTCCTCGTGCCTCGCGCGATCAGGCAAATTGAGATCATGGAACGAACGCTCCGTTCTGTTTTGCCGCGTTCGCCAATTGATCGTCGAAGCCGGGATCGAACACCGCACGCGTTTCTTCGAAGCACGAGCGTGCGGCGTTGACGAGGCAATGGAGCGTGGGTGATGTGGACACGCGCTCGAAAAACAATGCGCTCGCCGCGAGCGCACCGACAAATAAGATGCTCGTCGCATCTCCTCCGGAAACCTGCGATGCCATTTTTTCGACGAGACCTTCGGCGACGCGCCGGGTCAGGTTGATCTGATTGTCTCTGAACCAGCTGCGCGCAGCCGCGTGCCGGGTATCGTGTCCATACGTGGGATAGCCGGCGTTTTCCAGAACGTGCCAGGCAATCAAATCATCGACGATGGATTCCGACGCGTCACCCAGCAATGTTTGACGGAATGTCGGCCAGCGTTGCTCCTCCATGCGCGGAAGAAAAGCGAGACGCGCGGCAAATGTTCGGTGCCGATCCTCGAGCTTGTCGAGCAGTTGATCGAACTCGAGATAACGCAGTGTTTGTGCAGTCAGCGCTTGGCGATCGAGGTCATCGACCGTGCGCATCGTGTCGCGATTGACGTCGCTCATCCAGCGACTCACGACGCCGGGAAAACCGTCGACCATCTTCAACAGCTCGGGCCCTGGGAGCTGGCCGGTTGCAGGGACTTGCGCATGCAGATACGCGACGAGACGGTCGCGTTCTCCTGCAACGCTCAAGTCGATTGGAGTGAGGTCGTAGCGAAGCGCCGACGGGCTCAGCTGTTCCAGAATGCCGGCGTTCTTGAACGCATCGTCGCTGGCGGGGGCCGCCTGCACATCGGGACTGCGAATGCCGAGGAGCACATGCGTGTGCGGCCAATCGCCCAGGTGTTTGAGAAAAGCCTCGAGGGTCAGGAACTCGGCTCGCATCGACGGCGATTTCTCCCATGCGTCCAGAATCAACACGACGCGCCGACCGCTGATCTTCGCGACCAGATCGGTGATCGACAAGGCCTCGGCATAAGAAAGCGGATCCATCTGAAGGCCGCCGGTCAGCAAGTCCTTCTGCGCTCTCGCAAGTCCGTCGAAGCTCGCACGCACCACGCTTGCAACGCCTTCGGGCGCGAGCAATTTGCCGCCCAGCTTCTCGAACAGGAGTCCGGTCAGTTCGCCGATGCGCGGAACGAGACCGCCCTTGTGCCGCTCCCACAGGCTGACCGCCTGTTCACGCATGCTGCTGTCCGAAAGCCAACCGGCATACAGGTTCGACACCGCATACAGAAGGTGGCTGCTCTCGGACCCTTTCGATTCGTGGTAGCCGACCAGGCAATCGCCGCCTTCGACCTGTCGGCGCGCGACTTCGAGCAGTGTCCATGTCTTGCCCATCAGCGGGCGTGCAACCACCGCCGTCAAGCCCGGCTGACGAGCGCGCTCGCTCAGCAAGCGGACGGCCGGCTCGCGTCCGAACAAATGATCGCGTTGATCCGGAAACAGGACGGGCATGGCTGCCGTTTCTCAGGGGAGGAGCGATGCGCCCGAAGATCGTCGCGACGCGATTCGACAACGGTGGCGACTTTATCATCGGGCTCGGCTCGTGCATTAACCCCGTCAGCGCCGCTTCGGCGTTCATAGCATCGTCCTTTCACAACCGGAGAACGATGATGCTTCGCAAACATGCCATCCGTCTGGGCGTCGTGCTGACGCTGATGTGCGCCGCGCCCGCATACGCGGTCGGCGATCTGGTCGATGTACAGGTCATCGACCGAACCACCGGCGAGACCTTGACGCCGATCCTGTACAAGGGCGAATGGTGGATCGCGGGAAGACCGGGTGCGCGCTATGCGGTCACGCTCGCCAATCGCTATGCGCAGCGCACGTTGAACGTGATGTCGGTGGACGGCGTGAACGTCATCTCCGGCGAGACCGCCGCGTGGAATCAGCGCGGCTACGTGCTCGATCCGTACGTGAACATGCAGATCACGGGTTGGCGGAAAAGCATGGAGCAGGTCAATGCGTTCGAATTCACCACGCTGGCCAATTCGTACGCGACGCGAACCGGCCGCCCTGCAAACCTCGGCGTGATCGGCGTGGCGGTTTTCAACGAGAGGCCCGAGCCGATCGCGCAAGGCCGGGTCGGTCGCTCGGCGCATGCCGATTTGCCGTCGACACTCGCGGCGCCTGCATCCACGCCAGCGCCCGTCGAGTCGGCTCGGGACGAGGCCGAGGCGGACAGCAGCGCTCAGTCGAGCGCTCAGTCGAGCGCTCGTCTGAGCCGCTCCAAGAAGGCGGAGCCCTCGTTGCTCGGCTCCCTCGTCGCCGAGCGACGCGAGCGTATCGGCACCGGCTACGGCGCGACCGAAAATTCTTCGATCGTCAACGTGCGCTTCGATCGCCAGCAGAGTACGCCCAACGAGATCGTGACGATCCACTACGATCGCCGCGAAAACCTGATCGCGATGGGCATCATCCCGTCGCCGCCCCTGCCTCCGGTCGCGGTCAATCCTTTTCCGAACAGCAGCGGCTTCGTGCCGGAACCGCCGCGACACCGGTGACGTTTGCGCGTATGTCGCACGGGAATCCACCGGGTCCGCACATGCCGGCACAATAGGCGCCCATGAATGCGGACCCTCCGGACGATTCAAGCGAGGACCTCATGCTTGCCTATGCGGCCGGCAATGCTTCGGCATTCACGCGGCTCTACGATCGTCACGAGCGCAGCGTGTATCGATTTTTTCTGCGGCAATCGATCGCGACCGAACAGGCCGACGATCTGTTGCAGGACACCTGGATGGCCGTGGTCCGCAACGCAAGCAACTACGCACCCGATGCGAAATTCACGACCTGGCTTTACACGATCGCGCGCAGCAAGCTGGTCGATCACTGGCGCGCGACGCGACGACACGTCGTCATCGATCACGATGCCGCCAACGACCCCGACGACTTGCGTGACCACGACGCGATGAGCGTGCTCGATCGCATGGCCGGCGATGAGTCCTCGCGTCCCGACGTGCAGGCGACGTCGCGCGAATATGCGAAGGCCTTCGTCGCCGCGGTCGAGGCGTTGCCGCCGCCGCAGCGCGAGGCCTTTCTTCTTCATGTCGAAGGCAATCTATCGATCGACGCGATAGCCGCGATCACGTCGGTCGGCATCGAGACCGCGAAGAGCCGTCTGCGCTATGCGATGAAGAAATTGCGCGGGGCCTGCGCCGTATGGTTGCAGCCGCCAACTTCCGGCATCGCGCCGTGTATTGCCGAGGCAGCCCGCGATGAAGCCTGAATCGGACGAAGCGCGGACCGACGCTCTCGCCGAGCGTGCCGAGCGCGACGCGATCGCACGCACGTACCGCGAGGCGTCGGACCAGGTCGACCAGCGACCCGATCCGCGCGTGCGTGCGGCCGTGCTTGCGGCCGCTGCGCGCGCGGTCGATGCGAAGCCGCGCGATGCCGCGCGAACGGTCGCGACGCATCCGTTCGCGGCGCGACGCTGGCCGCTGTCTGCCGCGGCCCTCGTTGTCGTCTCGATCATGACCGGCCTGGTCGTGACGCGCGGATGGTGGGAGCGCCCCGACCTCGTCGACGCGAGCTCGCAGCCGCGAGAACGCGCACCCGAGACGCCGCAATCGCCCGCGCAAACCACGCCTGCGCTCGATGCATCGCCGGCTCCCGATACATCGCAAGCGCCGGTCGCATCCGAGTCCGATGTGCGTAGCGATCCCATCGCGAAGCCGGGCACTGCGCGACGCGAGCCTGTGGCAAAGCCGAACGATGCGCGTCGCCTGGCGGCCGGTGTCGCATCGCCGAAAGCGGACCGCATGAAAACGCGCGAAGCACCGGCCGCGCCTGCTTTTGCCCCCGCGCCTGCTCCCGGCATCGCCGATACAGCAGCATCGAGCGCAGCGCCGGACAAGGCGGCAAAGAAGTCCGAAGAATCTTCATCGAACGCTGCGGTCGCGGTCGCATCGTCTTCAGTTGCGTCCCCTGCGCCCGCCCCCGTGCAGCGCGCGGCCTCCCGAATGGCAGAGACTCGCGCAGAGACTCGCGGCTACCTGCACGCATACGAACGAGCCGGGTCGCGTGCCGATGAAGAGGCCGAGCGGCAAGCCGAAGCCACTTCTCCCAAAGCCTGGATCGATCGCATCGTCAAGCTGCGCGAAGCCGGCGAAGACGACAACGCCGATCGCGAAGTTGCGCGGTTCAAGCTGCGCTATCCCAACTTCACGATTCCGCGCGAAGCCTTGCGTGCAATCGGCACGCGCTGAATTTCATATGCAAGGACGTGTAGATGAATCAAGCCGATTGGGAGCAACAGGTCGCGCAGGCTTGGGCGGCTATCGATCAACGCAGCGAGGCCGAGTTCCTGGCTGTGATCGAACAACTCGCTGCTCAGCTGCCGCCGCACAGCGGTGTCGGAATCTTCGAACGCGCAGCCTCGCTGGACTCGACCGGCCACTCGGACCTCGCCGTGCCGCTGTACCGGCACGCGCTCGAGTGCGGGCTGACCGGCGAGCGCCGGCGACGCGCGGTGATCCAACTGGCGAGTTCGTTGCGAAACCTCGGTCAGCCGGCAGAGAGTGTCGCGCTTCTCACCACCGAGCTCGACGCCGGGTCCGATGGTCTCGACGATGCAGTGCGCGCCTTTCTTGCATTGGCGTTGGTGGACGTCGGCCGGGAGCGGGAAGCCGCATCGCTCGCACTGGCTGCGCTGGCGCGGCACTTGCCTCGGTATCAACGCTCGCTCGCCAACTACGCCCGGCTTCTCGTGGCTGAAGAGCCCGAGCGCTTGTAGCCGCGCTTCCATTCCCCCCGGTAGTCAGATTTCCTTTGTATCGAACATCAACATCTCGACGCCGGCCTGCGCGAAATTCGCCACATCGGCCGCGGCAGCAGCGCCTGCGCT
>JBBSEF010000091.1:0-11161 GCA_038240015.1 Burkholderiales bacterium | reverse complement strand
TCGATGGCGACGAAGACCGCGATCGCCAACGCCGCATACAGCGCGTAGAAGGTGATGTCGTGAAGGATGTTCAGGTCCATGACATTTCTTTCCGCTTCAGAAATCCGACGCGAACGTGAAGACGGTTGTCCGCGGCGCACCAACATAGAAGGCTTGCGCGAAATAGGTTGGCAGACCCGCGATCGGATTCGCTCGCACGCCGAAATTGCTGCCCGACGGGCCGTTCAGACTCAGATACTGCCGACCGAAAATGTTGTACACATTCAGCCGGACGATCGGGTTCTTCATGAAACTGTTCGAGCCGAACTTGTAGCCCGCGGTCGTCCAGAACAATGTGTAGCCGCCGATGCTGTCGTCGTTGACCAGGGTCGAGTAGCGCTTGCCGGTGTACTTCGCATCGACGGCCGCGATCCAGTTCGCGTCCGAATACTGAAGGGCGAAGCCCGACAGCCAGCGCGGCGTATCGGGAAAATCCTTGCCCGCGGTCGCTTCGAATCGAGGCCCGGCGCCGAGCAGCAGGTTGCTCTTGAGGCGGCTCTTGGTGTACGACAGCGAGCCGTAGAGCGACAGGTTCTTCGTGATGCTATACCCGCTTTCGAGCTCGAAACCCTTCGTGTTCGAATCGCCGAGGTTGAGCGCTTGCCCTGGTAAACCGGTAGTCGGATCGAGCAACGCGGCGATGCGGTCCTTGTAGTTGATGTAGAAGACCGATCCCGAGAAGGTCACGCGTTCACCGGCATAGCGATAGCCCGCGTCATAGTTGTGTGCCGTCTCCTGCCGAACCTGCGGCTCGAGAATGCGAAAGTTCGTCGCAACGCCATTGACGAAGGTGATTGGCGCGGTTGGCGATGCGTTGCTGACGGCGAGACCTTGATAGGCGAAATTCGGCGGCGCCTTGAAGTTCTTGGTCGCATTGGCAAATAGCGATTGCTCTGTCGTCAATTGGTACTTGATGCCGAGGTTGGGCAGAAACTCCGAATAGTCCTTCTGGATCCGGTAGTCAGCGCCGCTGCTGCCGGTTTGGCCCAGACCCGTAGGGGTCGTTCCCTGGTTGGCCGAATTGGTGAACTTGCGACCGAGCGTAGTAAAGCGTCCGCCACCCACCACAGTCAATTTTTCCTGGAAGAAACTCACCGTGTCCTGGAGGAACGCCGACTTGCCGGTGCTGATCGTATACGTGTCGCGGAACTGCGCGCGCGACCCATCGGCATTGCGAAGATATTGGTCTTCGTTACGCTCCCAGATATCCGCTGCATTGCCGTTGTTGTCGATCGCGACATACGGAGCGGTTTGCTGGTGGCGCGCGTGCTCATACCAGTAACCCGCCAGGATGCTATTGCCGGCGATTTGCCAACGGACTTTGGTGGTTACACCCGGACGATACGTCTTGGTCACGCTGCCGTTATAAAAGGCGACCGTGTCGAGAGTATCTCCATCGCCGTTGTAGTCACGGCCACCCCCATGCACAAATGCGCCCGATTGCCCTTCGCGCAGCGTTTGCAATTGATTGCCGCCGGTGCCGTAGCCGTACCACATATACGGATCGACATCGAGGCTCAGCGTCGGTGCAAGCTGGAAATGACCTTTTAAAGTTGCAATGTAATTACGGAATGGATTCAGGTTGAATCCGAAATAGCGGTCCGGAGAAGACGCGCCCGGCGCATTGTTGAAAACATAATTGGCGACATTCGGTGCGTAAGTCGTATCGTTCTGCGCAGTGCCGGCCACGGCGGGTTGATGTTGCGGTGGAAATGTTCCGAAATCCTGATACCGCCCGAATTTGTCGATCTCGGCCTTCGTCAGCGTGCGGTAATTGTTGTTGACCGCCCGGTTGTAGAGAAAACCCGCGCCGATGGCGCTCCCGCCGCCCAGCGAAAGTATGCCTTGGTAGTCGATGTGGTCGCGATAGGCAGAGCCTGTTCCCCGGAACTTCTCGGCTTCGGCGTGCGATACCGAAAAAAATATCTTCAGGCGGTCGTCGGCGAACTTGCCGGTGTCGTAGCGAAGAAAGGTCTTCGACAAGGCGTTGTTGCCGAACGTCTGCGAGACGCGCGCGCGCCGCGCGTCGGTGGGCGCGCAGGTCACCAGACCCACATTGCCGCCGGTGGCGCCGACATGCGGCGCTTCGGTATCGGTCGAGCCTTGCGTGACGAACACTTCGCACAGGTTGTCGGTGTCGGTGTACTCCTGGGGGAAGACTGAGAAGTTGCCCGAGTCGTTGACCGGCACGCCGTCGATGGTGAAACCCAACTGATCGCTGTTGAAGCCGCGAATCCGCAGGCCGCCGCCGAACAGACCCGTTCCGTCGTAGCTGAACGTTGACACGCCCGGCAACAGGTTGATGACTTGGTACGGGTTGTTGGTCGGCGCTTGATTCTCGATCGATTTGCGGCCCACCGAACTGCGCGCCTTGGGGGTTTCTTCCTGCTGGATCAACCCGGTGGCCGTTCCACCGGGTTGCCCTTCGACATTGATCGTGCCGACATCAGTCGTCGATTGTTGTGCGTTGACGCCCGCGGCCATGAACAGGCCCGACACCAATAAGGAGATTTGCGTGGCTTTAAAGTTCATTGAGAAACTCCCGAGAATCGCATGAATAAAATGGTGTAAAAGAAAGATAAAGATCAAATAATATTTAAAGAAATATGGCTCATGACGGCGCTTTAAAGTCAAGGTCAACCGTAAATCGATGCGTTTCTTCACCCGCGAAAGCGCCTTCGAACGCAGGCATGCTGCCGCGCTTGATGGTGGTCAGCCCTGCGTTGTCGAGCAGGATCGAATTCGACGAGTCCTCGATCCCGGCGTCCACCAGCGAGCCGTCGCGGCGCAGGACGAACCAGATGCGGACCTTGCCTTCGGGCCGTTGAATGCTAGCGTCGCGGCCGGTCGGATAGCGCTTGATGCCGTTCAGATAAGCGCGCACGCGCCCGGTATATGAAGCGCTCGCATCGACCGCGGGCGCCGGCGTCGACGCCGGCGGAGCGGGTGGAGCCGGTGGCGGTGAGGGCGGCTGTGCGATGGCCGGCGGCGGCGGCGGTTCGACCCGCGGCACGGGAATCGGATTGGGACTCGGTGCGGGAATCGGCTTGGATTCGACCGGCCGAGGGATCGGAGGTGTCGGCGCCGGAACGGGACTGGGTTTCGGCGGCTGTGGCGTGGGCGGCGGTGGGGGCGGCAACGGTGCGGGCGGCGGAGGCAGTTCGGCGATCGTCACCTGCACCGGCTCGTCCTGATTCTGGCGCTTGGTCTGCAGCATGCGATGACCCTGCGAATAAATCGCAAGTGCGATCACGGCGCACGCAGCGGCGCTGGCCGGAACATTCCGGTGCCTGTAGAAAAAAGCCATCGCGAGTGGGAATCAGGACTTCTTCTTCGACGCGATCGAGAACGACGCAAAGCCATTGGCCTTGAGTGCATCCATTACGTCGATCAGGCGCTGGACCTCGACGCCCTTGTCGCTGTTGATGATGACTGCGACCTTGTTGTCCGGTCTTTCCAGCGAATGGATCGACGCGGCCAACTGGGCCAGCGCGACGGACTTCCCGTTCACCTGGAGTTCTTCGTTCTTTCCAAGAGTGACCAGCGCATTGACCACTGACTTGATGTCTTGCGACTGCTCGGACGTGGGCAGTACCGTCTTGACGCCCAAAGCGGGGATGACGTTGATGCTGATGAGAACAAAAAAAACCAGCAGAAACATCATGACGTCGATCATCGGAATGATCTCGATGCGTGCTTTTGGTTTCCTCGGAGTCTGCCAATGCCGCATGAAAAATGACCCGTTTGCTGAGACTGCGAGTGTCGTTACGCAATCTTACAGACTCGTTACCTCATCCGACGAGTCGGCAAAGCACCGCTGTTAAAAAAATGATGCGGGGCGCCCTCACGATTTCTGGATCGACGACAAAATATCTTTTGAACAATGAGTTATCGAGATAAGCTCGCGTGAGAGCCAGGTCATGTCGCGCGGCAAAGTGTTGTAGCCGCGATGCGGTCGTGGCATTTCGATCAACCGCCGATATAAGACATTTCTATTTTTTCTGCGGTGGCCGTCGTAGCCAAACCCCGCAGCTCCGAATAGCGGTCGGTACGGGTCGACCAGATCGAGCTCACCGCGCGCGCGAGCTCGAGGTCGTTGGCGCCGGAACGGAGCAGGGTTCGAAGGTCGGTCCCGCGCGTCGCGAACAGGCAGGTGTAAAGACGACCTTCGGGCGAAAGCCTGGCGCGCGAACACGATCCGCAAAATGCATGCGTGACGCTCGAGATGAATCCGATCTCTCCGGCGCCGTCTTGGTATCGCCAGCGCTCGGCGACCTCGCCTGCGTAATTCGAGTCGACCGCCTCGATCGGGAATACGGCATCGATGCGCTTGACCGCAGCCGAGCTCGCCAATACTTCATCGAGCTTCCATCCGTTCGATGCGCCGACGTCCATGTATTCGATGAAGCGAAGGATGTGTCCGGTGCCGCGAAAGTGCCGCGCCATCGGTTCGATCTCGCTGTCGTTGAAGCCGCGCTTGACCACCATGTTCACCTTGATCGGACCGAGCCCCGCTTCGGCTGCGGCATCGATCCCGTCGAGCACGTCGGCAACCGGAAAATCCACGTCGTTCATGCCTCGAAAGAGACGATCGTCGAGCGCGTCGAGACTGACGGTGATGCGCGTCAAACCTGCGGCCTTGAGCGCGCGGGCTTTCTTGCGCAACAGCGAACCGTTGGTGGTCAGCGTGAGATCGAGTCGCGCTCCTGTTTGCGCATTGGATTGCGTATGTTCCGAATCCGGCAATTCGATCTCCGCGAGCATCGCGATCAGGCGCTCGAGATCCTTTCGCAGCAACGGTTCGCCCCCGGTCAGTCGAATCTTCTGAACGCCATGCGCGACGAACACCCGCGCGAGTCGCGTGATTTCTTCGAAGCTCAGCAGGTCCCCATGCGGAAGATAGCGATGGTCGCGATCGAAGACTTCCTTCGGCATGCAATAGGTGCAGCGAAAGTTGCAGCGGTCGGTGACGGAAATGCGCAGGTCGTGAATCGGTCGATCGAGCGCGTCGCGCAATCGACCGTCGGGCTCGACGAGCGCGCCGGTGCGCGCAGCAGGCAGGTCGCCGCGCAGGTCCCTGATCGGGATCACGACCGATGATCCGTCGCGTTTCATGTGTAGACGTTCTCGCGCATCCAGCGGGTCGCAATCCATTTTTCGCCCGCGACCACGGGCGTTCCACCGTGCAGCGTTCGACTCACGGGGCTCGGCCTGTCGTATGCGAAGAAGACCGCGTTGCCCCGGATCGGCGCGACTTCGAGACCCACATCGGGAAACACAGTCGCGCCTCCGGCATCGGGTGTGTTCAGATAAATAATCAGTGTACCTACACGCTGTCCGCCGTGGGCGAGCAGCGACGGCGTTCCCGCATCTTCAGGCGAAAAGTAATCGTAGTGGGGCTGATACTCGGCGCCGACGTTGTAATGAAGGATCTGCAGTGGCTCGCCGTGAGCCAGCGGCCAACGCGTGACCTGCGCGATCCTGCGATTGATCGTCTGCAAGAGCGGCGACGCGTCGTGAAAGAAGTAGGTGCCTTCACTGGTTCGCGCCTGGTTGAGTTCGGTGCCGCCACTAACGCGATTGACGGTCTCGGACCGCTCGAGCTTGGGGCGCGAGGCCGCGATCAACGCGTCGCATTCATCGTCCTTGAGCAGCCCGCCGAATACGATGATGCGCGGGTGATGCAGGTTGATCAGGATGTCCACGCGATGGTCGTCGAGCACGATCGCACTCGCGCCCGATGCGAGCGGCGAGAGCATGGGCTCGGGCACTTCGATCGGCTCGTCGTGCTCGTGCGTGTCGAAGCCTTCGACCGATCCTGCAGCGGCCAGGCCCTTCTTGCCGGACGCGCGCGCAATCACGCTTTCCGCGAACGAACGCGCGTGACCCACAGTGATCATCGCGTCGATCATCTCCGCGGGGTCGCAGCCACGAGCGAGCTGTTCATCGACCCAGCGAAGCAGTTCGGGGCTCGCGTGGATCACCATGCACGCATTTGCGGCTCGTTACGGTTTCGCTATCAGTGTTTGCGGGTCTCGACCTGCGCGAGCGGTTCGGGCGGCGGCGGCGGCAGGCGTTTTCTTTCGCGAACCACGCGAGCAACGACCGGAGCTCGCGACGGCTCGACTCGCGCCTTCGCCAGTTTGTTCGCATCGGTATCGACCAATTCCAGTCCCGCATTCGACAGCAGGCCTTGCAGGTCGACGATCGTCATCGGCGCTTGAACGGGTGCGACCGGGGCGGGCCGCGCAGCCGCTTCGATACGCACAGGCGCCTCGATACCTGGAGCCTTCATCAACGCCGGCGCTTCGGCAGGGGCGTCGACGGCGGCCGCGGGCGCAGACAGGGACACGGTCGTGGCGGAGCCCGCCTGCGGTTCGGGCGATCGTTCGAACCGTACCCGCGTGTCTTCGTTCTCCTCCTGCAACGGCAGGGCGTCCGACTCATCGAGCTCGGCATGCGGGGGCATAGCCGTGATGACTTGTGCGCCGAGGTCGTGCTCCCGCAAATGAGCGGAAGGTGCGCGCGACGGTTCGAACGCTGCGGGCGACTCGGCCTGCAAAGGTCGGGCCTGATGGGGTTCGACCACGCGCGCCTCACGTGCGGTATCGGCCACCTCGGCATCGTGCACATCCGAATCCGTCGCCGACTGCGCTGCCGGATCGTCAGCCTGATCACTACTCGATGCGGCGCCCGTTGCATCGCCGTCGCGCTCGCGTCGACTGCGACCGCGACCGCCGCGACGCCGACGTCGTCCACCGTTCGCCCCGTTTGCCGAAGCCGTGCGATCGGCTGCGGTTTCGCCCTGCGGATCATCGTTCTCATCGCTCTCGCCATCGACCGCGTCGCGCGCGACAAGATCGGTCGCGTGATCGGTCGCGTGGTCGGGCGCATGGTCGACCGCGTCGTTGACACTCCGCATCTCGTCGTCGTGATCCATCCGTTCGGTTTCGCTCTGCACGGCCGGCGACGAAGCGACCAACGCCTCGCTGGCACGCTGCTTCAACGCCTCGTCGCTGCTCACATCGACTGCGGCGCGCGTTACGTCTTTTGATTCGCCTCTTGATTCACCTCGCGGCTTGCGTGCCTCGCCGCGAGGCGGCCGCTCTGCGCGCGGTGCGGTTTCGCCGATCGCGGTCTCCCTCACCGACTCGCTCGCGTCAGCGGACTTCGCGCCGCGCCCACGGCGCGTGTCGCTTCGCCCTTCGCTTCGACCGTCACTGCGGCCCTCACTGCGGCCCTCGCTTCGTCCGTCTCCTCGCGGTGCGCGGCCCTGAGCCTCTTCACCACGAGGCCTGCGCTCGGAGCGTTCCTTGGTGCGTTCGCCGTCGGCGGCGGCCGGTCGATCGGCGCTTCTTTCGGCTCGCGGCCGTTCTGTGCGATCCGTATCGCTGCGATTTCGCGCGCCACGACCGCCGCGTCCGCCGCGGGTCCGGTCGGCAGATCCTTCGCCGCGTGCCGCGCCATTGCGCGCAGGGCGGGGCGTTGCACGCGTCGTGTCGCTTGCAGCGGCGACGATGGTCGCGGCCTTCGGCGCGCCCATCGATGCGTCGCCTTCTCCCTTGAACCAGCGGACGAAGCGATTGAACAGGCTGGGCGTGGACGCGTGCACGACCGGCGACACCGAAGCGGGAGCCGGCACGACGGCCGGAGCCGGGCGCTCGACCACGGGGGCCGGCTGCTCGGGTGTGATACCGCGAACGACCGCTTCCTGGCGGGGACGCGCATTGGCGTCTTCCGGCTTGCGCTGATACGCATCGGGTTCGGCAGGCGGCTCGACCATGTCGTAGCTTGACTTGCTGGTCTCCAGACGCGGGTCGTCGTGCTTCAGTCGCTCGAGCGTGTAATGCGGCGTATCGAGATTCTTGTTCGGGATCAGCACCACGTTGACCTTCAGACGCATCTCGATCTTGGCGATGTCGGCGCGCTTCTCGTTCAACAGGAAGGTCGCCACCTCGACCGGCACCTGCGTGTAGACGGCCGCCGTGTTCTCCTTCATCGCCTCTTCCTGAATGATGCGCAGGACGTGCAATGCCGACGACTCGATGTCGCGGATGTGGCCGGTGCCGTTGCAACGCGGGCATACCACATGGCTGCCCTCGGACAAGCTCGGACGCAGACGTTGACGCGACAATTCCATCAGGCCGAAGCGGCTGATCTTGCCGGTCTGAACGCGCGCCCGGTCGTAACGCAATGCGTCCTTCAGGCGTTGTTCGACGTCCTTCTGATTGCGTGCCGACTCCATGTCGATGAAGTCGATCACGATCAGACCGCCGAGGTCGCGCAGGCGCATTTGGCGCGCGGCTTCTTCGGCGGCTTCAAGGTTGGTCCTGCTCGCGGTCTCTTCGATATCGCTGCCGCGCGTGGCACGCGCGGAGTTGACGTCGATCGACACCAGCGCTTCGGTGTGATCGATGACGATCGCGCCGCCCGAAGGCAGCGGCACGGTGCGCGAGTGCGCGGTCTCGATCTGATGCTCGATCTGGAAGCGCGAGAACAGCGGCACGTCGTCGCGATAACGCTTCACGCGATTGACCATGTCGGGCATCACGTGCGCCATGAACTGCCGCGCCTGCTCGTACACGTCGTCGGTATCGATCAGCAACTCGCCGATGTCCGGCTGAAAATAATCGCGGATCGCGCGGATCACGAGGCTCGATTCCTGATAGATCAGGAAGGCGCCGGTCTGCGAGTTGCCTGCGCCTTCGACCGCGCGCCACAACTGCATGAGGTAGTTGAGGTCCCATTGCAGCTCGGGAGCGGTACGGCCGATGCCGGCTGTACGCGCGATGATGCTCATGCCTTGCGGCAATTCGAGCGAGTCCATCACCTCGCGCAGTTCCTGCCGGTCTTCACCTTCGACCCGGCGTGACACGCCCCCGCCGCGCGGGTTGTTGGGCATCAAGACCAGGTAGCGGCCCGCCAGCGAGATGAAGGTCGTGAGCGCCGCACCCTTGTTGCCGCGCTCTTCCTTCTCGACCTGGACGAACAACTCCATGCCTTCCTTGACGGCGTCCTGCACCCGCCCGCCTTTCGCGTCGCTGCCGTCGCGAAAATATTGACGCGAGATTTCCTTGAACGGGAGGAAGCCGTGGCGCTCTTCGCCGTAGGTGATGAAGCAGGCTTCGAGGCTGGGCTCGACGCGCGTGATCACGCCTTTGTAGATATTCGACTTGCGCTGTTCGCGCCCGGCGGCTTCGATGTCGAGGTCGATCAGCTTCTGACCTTCGACGATGGCGACGCGCAGCTCTTCGGCGTGCGTCGCATTGAACAACATGCGTTTCATGTGGACTCCTCGCGCATGGGACAGGCGTCCCGGTTGCGCACTAAGACTTCAAAGCGCGAGGAAATGACAAGAGCGGCTTGAATTGCCGTGGGACACAGGTCACTCTGCGCTATGCGCAGCGACCGCGTCTAAGGCGCGAGTCGAATGCGAGAAGGCCGATTCGCGATCACGATCGCATGACCGAAGGCAACGCGCGCGACGTCCGTGCGCAAGCGCGCAACGTGGACATCATGTAAGGCGAAACACATCGGGTTCATGCACACGTACTCAACGAAGGGTCATCTAATGTTCGATCCGAAGCGTCGATGCTTCTCGACGCTTCACAAATTCTTGAGCAACTGCTTTAGTCATTTCGCTTCCGCTGCGTGCCTTGCCGAACGGCGCTCGGGCGCCATCCTTGGCGAAGCTGCGCAACGTTCGCGCGTGTGCCCGTCACGGTGGGCAGCACGACCGGCATGTAGAATCTTTTGCACTCGCGCGCTGATCCCTATCTGCGCACTCACGCGATTCGACATGCAATTCTTTTGTCGGGGCGCCGCCATGCGATCGGTGATTGATTCATGTTCCCGACCACGCTTTTTCGCGCATCGTTCTCTGCGCATCGGCCTTTCGACAGCGCAAATTATATTTCAATATGAACGAGTTAGGTGACGGCGTTCGCAAGTCGCCCGATCGGCGCGCTGCGGCTACCCGATCTGCCGGGGTTTCCGGCGCGCCCCTGTTCCTGGCCGACCGCGCCGCGCAGATCGAAATCGCAAGCGACGAAGCGGGCCAGCGCCTCGATAACTTTCTCCTGCGTCGCGCCAAGGGCGTACCCAAGAGTCATGTGTACCGCATCATTCGCGGCGGCGAAGTGCGCGTGAACAAGAAGCGCGTCGATGCCGACTATCGGCTGCTCGAAGGCGACGTGCTTCGCGTTCCGCCGATGCGGATAGCTGAACCTGCGGCCGAACACACGACCAAGCGCGCCGTCGGCTCCATGCGCGGCGGAGGCGCCGAAACGAAGCGCGAACGCGCGACCGCGTTCGAGATCGTCTTCGAAGACGACGACCTGGTCGTGATCGACAAACCCGCCGGCATCGCGGTCCACGGAGGCAGCGGCATCAGCTTCGGCGTGATCGAGCAATTGCGCGCGCAACGAAATGCAACCCGGCCCGATGCACGCGTGCTCGAACTCGTGCATCGGCTCGATCGCGATACATCGGGTCTCCTGATGATCGCCAAGAAGAGGAGCGCGCTCGTCAAGCTGCATGACGATTGGCGGGAAGGGCGGGTGAAGAAGCGCTATCTCGCACTCGCGAGCGGACCGTGGCCCGAAGCGAAGCGGCAGGTGAAGGTGGCGCTGATCAAGTTCACGCAGGCTGGCGGCGAGCGGCGCGTACGGCCCGCGGTGAACGACGAGGCCGATGCGATGGCCGCCTGCACGATCTTCCATCGGCTCGAAAGCTTCGATGGCCGCGACGGGGTATTCGCGCTCGTCGATGTCGAATTGAAAACCGGACGCACGCATCAGATCCGCGCCCACCTCGCGCATCTCGGACGGTCGATCGTGGGCGACGACAAGTATGGAGACTTCGCTGTCAACAAGCGTCTGGCGCGCGCCGACTCGGCCGGCTCGGGCTTAAAGCGCATGTTCCTTCACGCCGCGAGATTGCAATTCGCGCATCCTCGAACCGGCGAGGCGGTCGATCTGGCCGCGCCGCTACCCGTCGAATGCGCGCGTTTTCTCGATCGGCTACGCGGCCACGGCAGTCCTGCGGTGCAGATCTCGCCCCGCGTGATCGGCTGAACCATGCGCGAAAAATTTTTGCGACGCGATCATCGCTTCGATCTGAT
>JBBSEF010000090.1:0-11178 GCA_038240015.1 Burkholderiales bacterium | reverse complement strand
CGTGCCGGCTACCGGAATCGCCATCTGCGCTGGCGTCGCCTTGCCCCTCTTCACGCCGACGATAGCGATCAGCAGCATAACGATCGCCAGTGACACCGAGACGTAGCGAAACAGCTCGAGGTCGTCGAGCAGCTTGGGCAAAAGTACGATGATGGTGGCCCCGACCAGTGCGCCGATGCGGCTCTTGCGACCGCCCATGATGACGGCGAGCAGGAACAGAACGGTCAGCTCGAAGTTGTATGTGTTCGGGGAGATGTACTGCTCCGAATAGGCATAGAGGCTGCCGGCCAGGCCTGCGAAGCCGGCGCTGATCACGAACGCGTAGACCTTGTAGCGATACACGGACACGCCCATGCAATCGGACGCGACAGGGCTGCCGCGCAGCGCCTCGAAAGCGCGTCCGAGATGCGAACGCAAAATGCGGTGAACGACAACGAGCGACACGACCAGCAACACTGCGATGAGCCAGAAGAACTCGCGTTCGTCGAGCTTGTGGCCGAACAGCGGCGGCTTGCTCAACGTGATGCCCATCGGACCGCCGGTCAGGAAGTCCATCTCGTTGATGAGGATCTGGACGATCGTGCCGAATGCCAGGGTGACCATGGCGAGATACGGACCGGTCACGCGCAATGCGGGCAGCGCCAGCAACGCGCCGAAGAGCGCGGTCACGCCGATCGCCGCGACCAGCGCGACCATCAGCGGCGCGCCCAGCTTGATGACCAGCACACCGGCGGTGTAGGCGCCCACGCCGAACAGACCGGCATGTCCGAGCGACACCTGTCCGGTGTAGCCCACCACGATGTCCAACCCGAACAACACGATCGCATAGATCATGATCGTCTCGAGCAGGTGGATGTAGTAGGGGTTGTGCACCCCGATCGGAAAAAGCGCGAGTGCGATCACGCCGACGATCGCGAGCATCAAGTGGCTGCGCTTCATCGTTCAGACCTTCTTGATGACGGTCTTGCCGAACAGACCCTGCGGCCGCACCATCAGCACGACCAAAAGCAGGATCAAGCCCGGCACGTCCTTGTAGCCGGTGCTGATATAGAAACCCGTCGTGGTCTCGGCAACGCCCAGGATGATCCCGCCCACGATGATGCCCATGCCGCTGGTCAAGCCGCCGATGATCGCGACCGCAAAGGCCTTCAGGCCCAGCACCGCGCCCATGGTCGCGCCGGTCAACGTCAGCGGTGCGATCAGCACGCCGGCGAAAGCGGCGGTGAGTGACGACAGCGCGTAGGAGAACGTGATCACGAGACCGGTGTTGATCCCCATCAGCTTGGCCGCATCGCGATCGTTGAAGGTCGCGACCACCGCCTTGCCGTAGATCGACTTGCGATTGAAGATCTCCACCGCAAACATCATCAGCACCGCGCCCACCACCACCAGGATCTCCATAGGCAGCACGTTGGCGCCGAGGAAATGAAGGGGCGATTCCGGCAGCGGCGACGGAAACCTCAGGTCGTCGCGGCCCCAAACGTTCTCGGCCACGTTCTTGAAGATGATGCCCAGCGCGATGGTCGACATGATCCAGCCGAACTCCGACTTGATCTTGAGCGCCGGACGCACGCCGATGCGTTCGACCACCATGCCCTGGAACGCGCCGAAGATGCACACCAGCGGGATCATCAGCCAGTAGTTGACGCCCAGGCCGACCAGCGTGAGCCCGACCAGCGCCCCCAACATCAGCGCGTCGCCCTGGCCGAAGTTCAGGGTATCGGAGGTGGCGAACGTGAGCTGATAGCCGAACGCGATCACGGCGTAGATCATTCCCAGCGCAATGCCGCTCAGGATCAACTGCAGCAGGATCGTCATCGAGTCAGCCTCTTATGTACCGTGAATCTCGTGATCGTATGTGAAAGGGCTAGATTCGGATACAGATAACAAAAGGGCCGCGCCTCAATCATTGGCGCGGCCCGTCAGCTTGCGCTGCTCGCTCGCAACTTATTTTTTCGCGGCGGCGTCCTTGGTGCGCACGTCGCCACCCTTCTTCAGATCCTCCTGGTACGCATACACCACCTTGCCGCTCTTGACTTCACCGAATACCGGAATGTTGGCGGTGATCGCGTCGTGATCGGTCTTGGAAAACGGCTTGTCGTAAACGGTGACGACGCCGTCGACCTTCGCCGACAGTCCCTCGAGCGCGGCCTTGATCTTGGGGCCGTCCGTGCCGCCCGCCTGCTTGATCGCAGCGGCCAGCAGATAGACAGAGTCGTAGCCTTGCGCAGCGGAAACCGGCGAGTCGATGCGATTGTTCTTGGGCTTGAACTCTTTCAGATAGGCATCGATGAAGGCCTTGCGCTTCGGCGTGTTGGGCTCCTGAATGAAGGTCTGCGGCATGCGCGCGCCTTCACCACCGGGGCCGGCGTTGTCGATGTAGTTGGCCATCGACAGCGTCCAGCTTCCCACCATGGGAACCTTCCAGCCGAGCTTGGTCATGCCGTTGGCGAGCTGCGCCAGCTCGGGTCCGATGCCGTAGGTGAGGATCGCGTCGGCGCCGGCTTCCTTGGCCTTCAACAACTGCGGCGTCATGTCGACGTCCTTGATGTTGAATTTCTCGACCGCGACCGGCTTGATGCCCTTGCTCGCAAGCGCCTTCTCGAGGTCTTCACGGCCGAGCTGACCGTAGTTGGTCGAGTCGGCCATGATCGCCGGCTTCTTGAATCCGCGACGCACGGCCTCGTCGACGATCATCGGCGCCTGGATCGAGTCGTTGGCCGAGTTGCGAAAGATGTAGTTGTCGGGCTGGTCGGCGAACTGCTTGGTGATGACGCTGCCGGTGGCGACGTTGTTCATCACCGGGATCTTCGCGTCCTGATAGAAGCGTTGCGAAGCGAGTGCGACCCCGGTGTTGATGTAGCCGACGGTTGCGACGACCTTTTCCTTGTTGATCAGCTCTTCGGCGATCTGAACGCCGCGTTCGTTCTTGGCCTCGTCGTCGCGTTCGACCAATTGCAGGGGACGGCCGAGCACGCCGCCGGCCTTGTTGATCTCTTCGGTGGCCAGGCGCACGCCGTCGCGCATCGACACGCCCATCGACGACGAGCCGCCGGTGAACGGACCCGAGACGCCGATCTTGATCGGATCGGCGGCGCTCGCGGTCGATGTAATCAGCGCGAGCGATGCTGCGCACGCAAGTAGTTTCAATCCGTGGATCATTGATATCTCCAATTCCGGTGAGTGTTAGGGTGAGCTGCCGCTGCAGGGCGACGGTGTGCAATCAAAGGCATTGTGCGCGCCATGAATCGTTGCCATGAGCAGCTACCGAGTCACGGACGGTATCCGAGACTGCACTTCGATCCCATCCGAACTAACCCTGAACTTGCGGCAGACGCGAATTGCACAGGACATCCTCTGAGGAACCGCATGACTCTTGAATTCTCGGGCAAGACCATCGTGATCACCGGCGCTTCCGACGGCATCGGTGCGGAACTCGCGCGGCAACTTGCGCCCGCGAAGCCGCGCCTGGTGCTGGCCGCACGCCGCGCCGATGCGCTCGCGTCGGTCGCACGTGTGTGCGAAGCGGCAGGCGCCCAGACGCTCACGGTCGCGACCGACGTCGGGATCGAGCGCGACTGCGCACGTCTCGTCGAGGCGACCGTCGCGCGCTTCGGCGGCATCGACGTGCTCGTGAACAATGCGGGTGTGTCGGGCCACGCGCTGTTCGAGGAAGTGAGTGACTTTCGCTGGTACGAAGACATGATGCGCGTGAATTTTTTCGGCGCGCTGTGGTGCACGCATCACGCGCTGCCTCATCTGAAAAAATCGCGCGGGTTGCTGGTCGGCGTGGCTAGCCTCGCGGGCAAGATCGGCGTGCCGGGACGCACCGCGTACTCGCCGTCGAAGTTCGCGATGGCAGGTTTCTTTGAGGCATTGCGCACCGAGTTGCTCGGTAGCGGCGTCGACGTGACGGTGGTGTTCCCGGGGGTGGTTGCGACCGAGACGAGACGACGCGGCTATGGCGCTGATGGCAAGGTTGCGGGACGCACGGGTCTTGACGAACGCGGGGCGATGCCGGTCGACGTGTGCGCGCGGCTGATGATCGATGCGATGGCGTCGCGCAAGCGCGAGCTCGTGATGTCGGCGCGCGGCAAGCTCGGGCTATGGCTCAAGTTGATCGCACCGCATCTGGTCGATCGGATGGCGATTGCCGCGCTCGCGAAGGACACCAGGACCTGATTGATCGATGTCCGAATCCGGCTAGTGCGGTAGCTGCGTTCGCGCGATGCTTCGGTCTTCAACGGAGTTTCCATGCGACCTTCCGACCTCGTTCGTCTGTTCACCCTCGCCGCGCTCTGGGGCGCGTCGTTCCTGCTGCTTCGCCTCGTCGTCCCCAGCCTCGGTGCGATCGTCACCGCCGAAGCGCGGGTTGCGATTGCCGGCCTCGCGTTGCTCGCCTGGTGCGCGATCGTGCGCGTGCCGCTTGGATGGCGACAGAACGTCTGGCCGCTGACGGTCGTCGGTCTGTTCAACTCCGCCATTCCGTTCGCGTTGTTCGCATTCGCGCTCAAGACCGTGCCCGGCGGCTACGCGGCGATCCTGAATGCGACCAGCCCCTTGTTCGGCGCCGTGATCGCGAGCGTGTGGCTGGGTGAAGCGCTCGGCAAGCGCCGCATGCTCGGCATCGCGTTCGGCGTCGTCGGTGTCGTCTGCCTGGTCCAGCTCGGGCCTGTTGCGCTGACCAGCGATGCGTTGATCGCCTGCATCGCGTGCCTTGCAGCCGCGTGTTCCTATGGTTTTGCCGGCAACTACGTGAAGCGACTCGCCCGTCCGATCGCGCCGACCGCAATGGCGACCGGATCGCAGATCACCGCGGCGATCGCGTTGTTGCCGCTGATTACATTCGGCCCGCTCAGCGGCATGCCGACGTTGCCCGTCATCGTCGCCGTTGCGGCGACCGGCATCGCATCGACTGCGATCGCGTATCTGCTTTACTTCCGCTTGATCCGGGATGTCGGTGCGACGCGCGCGTTGACGGTGACTTTTCTCATTCCCTTGTTCACGATCGCGTGGGGATGGGCGCTGCTCGACGAGGCGATCACCTGGCGCATGGTCGGCGGCGCCGGGCTGGTGCTGGTCGCGACGTGGTTGGTGGTCTCGGCTTCGAAAGCAAAACCATTGGCTGCCTCGCGCGTCGTGCCGGCAACCCATCGCGCTTGACTTGCGCGATCAGGTCAGCAGCAGCATCGCCTGCGTATCGGCGTATTCCTTGGGCAGCTTCTTGAAACCGCTCTTGGCGAAGCGCACCCAGCGGCCGATGACCGCGGCGATGATCAGGTTGGCGCGCTCCTGTACGAAGTCGTCGTGGGGCGCGCTACTCGCGGGCGCATCGGCATCGCTGTTCTCGCTCGCGTGCGTGGCTGCTTGCGCGGCCGCGACTTTCAGGCACTGCCGCAGCGACGCTTCGATGCGATCCATCATCTGATTCATGCGCACCGTGAGCCGTTCGTCTTCGATCACGAGCGCGTCGCCGATCAAAACCCGCGTCATGCCGCGATTGGTCTGGGCGAAGTCGAGCAGCATCAGGATGATGGCGCGCGCCTGTTTCAGGCCGTCCTCCTCGCTGCTCATGATCTGGTTGATCAGCCCGAACACGGTCTGTTCGATGAACGCGATCAAGCCTTCGAACATCTGGGCCTTGCTTGCGAAGTGCCGATAGAGCGCGGCTTCCGAAACATCGAGCTTCTTCGCGAGCGCGGCGGTGGTGATGCGTTCGCCCTTGGGATGCTCGAGCATGGTTGCCAGCGTCTGCAGGATTTGCAGCTTGCGTTCGCCGGGCTTCGCGATCTTGCGAGTCGATCTCGGCGATGCGTTGTCGTCGGATGTCGATGCGACCGTGGACGCCGCCGCGGTCGCCGAAGTGTTGCCGCTCGCCGCATGGTCGTCCATCGTCGTCACGTCATGCCTCGCAGAGTCATCGCAAAAACCGCCGGCGCCGGATCAATTGCGTGACCGATTCTACGCGAAGGCCGATGCCCGAAAGGCAACGATGTTGCGCGAAAGCACGTGCTTGCTGCGACGTCCGCGTCGTCGTCAGCGTGCGCGTTCGTTCTGCTGCTCGATCGTAGCCGCGGACATGAACGCAGCGCATGCCGATGGCGCGCGCGCTCTTCAGGTTCGCGAGGTTGTCTTCGATCAGCACCGCGTGCGCGGGCAACACGTGCTCCTTCGCCAGCAGCATGCGCAACATACTTTGTGAAGGCTTGGGTCGAAAGCGTCCGTGCAATTGCATCTGCTCGATGTGGTAGCGACGACGCACCGTGCGCGACAGGCCGATGTGCTTGAGCACCCGCGTGGTGTAAACGGCAGGCGCATTGGTGATGAGCACCTTGCGACCGGGCAGCCGCCTGAACAATTCGCCGAGGCCGCGTTCGGCGCGGATCAGTTCGCCCAGATCGGGCGCATCGATGAACGCGTGCGTGTCGCGCAGGAAGGCATGCGCATCGATCGCGTGATGCCGGATCAGTCCCTGCAGTGTCGAGCCGTAGCGCTGCCAATAGTGGGTGCGCAAGCGATCGGCTTCATTTGTGTCGACCGATAGATTCGCGACCAGCCAATCGGTCATCGAGCGATTCATCTCGCCGAAGATCCGATGCGACGCGTCGTGCAGCGTGTTGTCGAGGTCGAAGAACCAGACCCGCGGCGCCGCGCATGCTCGATGCAAGTGCCGCTTCACGCGGCGCCCGTCGCCGGGTTCTTCGATCGCGCCACGAGTGTGATCGGGTAGGGCGCTTCGAGTCCCGTCCCCACACCGAAAGCGACTCGTCGAGTTCGGAAAATTTTACATTTCGAAACAGGCATCTTGGGTCGACGTAGGTCAATGGATTGTTTTTAAAGCATTCGCAAAAGCCGGTACGTTTCTTGCTACCGTGCGTGAATCTCGGCGTCCGAGTCGGGAATCATAGGGGAGCTGATATGAGAAGCCTAAAACTGTGGCAGATTTTTTTGCTCGGTCCTGGTGTGCTGGCCATGTCGGCCGCGTCTGCAGGGGTCACGATCAACGCGCCGGTCGATGTCATCGGCAATCTTTTCGCGGGGCAGTTTGCGGCGGACGGCTATGGCACCAACACCTACAAGGACTGGGGCAACGAACCATCCGTGACCGTCAATCCGCTCAACCCCATGCAGATCGTGGTGTCTAGTTTTTCGTACGGCACCAACACCACGACCAACGGCGCGAACTACTTCTACTCCACGAACGGCGGCGCACTCTGGAATTCGGTATTTACGGCCCCGTCGCCGAGACCCGGCGTGGGCATCCCGAACGATTGGCGATTTGCCTATGACAGCGGTGGCTTGCTTCATGCTGCGGCCCTCGGCGGTTGCTCGGCCAACAACACCTGCAACATCTATCACGGCACGACGACGAGCCCGACCTCGTTGGCCGCATGGACATGGACCGGCGGGAATGGCACCGCAACCCAGATCAACACAGTCCTCAATCCGCTTTCAGCCGGTTTTGCCGATCAGCCCTGGATTGCCGTGCAGTCCGGTGGGGCTGGCGGAAAAGTATTCGTCGGGTACGACGACTTCCACGCCGGTACCGGTACGCGCGTTGTGACGTCGCTCAACAACGGCGCGACATTCACCATCGACAATCAGATCAACAACGCACCTCAAACCAATTTCGTGAACCCCGGCACGCGTATCGCAACCGACAAGGCCGGCAATGTCTACAGCATCATGGGCGTGGGCACGAACAATATTTCCGCCGGCGTCCATCATGTTGATTACTACCTGAATCGATCCAGAGACAACGGCGTAACGTGGGACTTCAATGGGTCGAGCGTGGTCGGCGGAATAGCTATCGACAATGGCACGTCGAAGCAACTCGATAACGCCGGAACGCAGGCCAACAATCGGTGGTTCGCCAACGTCAACGACCTTCGCGGCAACGTCACGGCGGTTGCGGCCAACAGCACCGGCTCACGGGTGTACACGCTGATCGGAAAGCAGGACGGCGCCGGCGTCGACCGGGTTTACCTCGTCTCCTATCAAGCGGTGGGGTTGAACCTCGTCCAGACCTCCGAGATCGTCATATCCCCTGCGGGCCAGCAAGCCGCGCTGCCGTCGATCACGGTTCTCGCCAATGGCTGCGTGATCATGATGTACGACACCTGGGACGGCCAGCAAGTGCGCGTCCATTTGGCTACTTCGAATGACTTCGGCGCAACGATCGCGACAGACGACATCGAGTACAGTTTCGTGCCGCTGTCGCTGCTTGCAGCAACCGGGAGTACTACCTCCAACCGGGAGTTCGGCGACTATCAGTATCTGGACTCCGAGGGAGATAATTTCTATGGCTCCTTCGCTGGACGGGGCAACGTCAATGCAGCCGGTGTTGTCACGTCGTCATTGATCGACCCGTTCTTTTTCTCCGGCTCGGCATCGAAGGCAACGGTTCCGGAACCTGAAACCCTCGCGCTGGTGCTGATCGGACTGCTCGGTCTTGGATTGCGGGGCCGCAAGCCACGCGCTCGGACCTGAGTCCCGGCGCACGCAGTTGCGCAGATGGGTGTAAACAGCGCCGGGAGCTCGAATAGAGCTACCGGCGTTTTTCTGCGTACTACTTCCTGAAAGCAGCGAGCTCGTTTCTGATTTCGTCGGCCACTTGCGGCAATGGCTTCTGCGGGCTTTGCTTGCACTTTTCCTTGAACAGCGTTGCGATCTGATCGTTGCTGATTCCTTCGCCAACGCGAACGTTGAGCTGGGTCTTTTCGGCAAGCGCGAGGTTGTACCCCGAAATGAATCCGCCGATCCACGTGAGGTAGTGGGTCTCGTAGGTCGATCCGTGCTTCTTGATGTTCTGTAGCGCGTCGCCGCAAGAGGTTCGACCGATGCCCACGGTCCATATCACCTGTGCCGATGCCGGGGTCGAGAAAAGCATCGCCGTGCTCGCGATCAGGATTGCGAGACGGGCCGTGCATTGGGTTTTCATGGCTGTACCTTCCCTCTCGACTTCAATGACTCCGTATCATCGTCCCCACGCCCTTGTCGGTCAGAATCTCGAGCAGCAAGCAATGCGGCACGCGGCCGTCGATGATGTGAACCGCGTTCACGCCGCTCTTGGCCGCCTCGAGCGCCGACGCGAGCTTGGGCAACATGCCGCCTGAAATCGTGCCGTCGGCGAACAACTCGTCGATGGTCTTCGCGGTCAGTCCGGTCAGGAGATTGCCGGCCTTGTCGAGCACGCCCGGCGTGTTGGTCAGCATCACCAGCTTTTCGGCCTTGAGAATCTCCGCGAGCTTGCCTGCGACGAGGTCGGCGTTGATGTTGTAGCTCTCGTTGTTCTCGCCGTACCCGATCGGGGAAATCACCGGGATGAAGGCGTCGTCCTGCAAGGCCTTGACGACCGCGGGATTGATCGACTCGATCTCGCCGACCAGGCCCATGTCGTGAAACAGTTCGGGGTTCTTGATGTCCTGCATCTTGATCTTCTTCGCGCGGATCAAGCCGCCGTCGCGCCCCGTCAGCCCGACCGCCTGACCGCCAGCATGATTGATGAGCCCGACGATGTCCTGCTGCACTTCGCCGGCGAGCACCCATTCGACGACTTCCATCGTGTCTTCGTCGGTGACGCGCATGCCCTGAATGAAGATGCCGCTCTTGCCGACCTTCTTCAGCGCCTCGTCGATCTGCGGCCCACCGCCGTGAACAACGATCGGGTTCATGCCGACCAGCTTCAACATTACGACGTCATGCGCGAACGCGGCCTGCAGCGTCTTGTCGACCATCGCGTTGCCGCCGTACTTGATGACGATGGTCTTGCCGTGAAAGCGACGCAGGTAGGGCAAGGCTTCCGAGAGGATCTCGGCCTTGAGCGATTGCGGCGTGGGCGGAGCAACTGCGGGAGCAACGGGGCCGGGCGCAGCGGGTGGCTGGCCGGAGGACGGCATCGACATGCGAATCCTTCCTGGAAGAGTGCGAAATTCTATCGCGCATGCGCGCCGACCACGGGATTCGCAAAAGCCGGTCGACCGAGCGACGGGCGCGTCTCAAGCGTCGTCGTCTTTCTTCAACGCCCGCTGCAAGGCTTGCCTCTCGGCGAGTCGAGAGGCGCCTTCGGATTTTCGATGAGGACCGGCAACACGCTTCAATGAAGGCGCGACGAGCGGATTGCGCGGCTTCTGTGGCGCAATCCGGAACGTCATCTTTTGTCGCGTCTTGTGAGTGCGATCGGCCATCGAACCAGGCGCCGGCGAAACGTCGCGGCGATCAACGGCCGGATGATAGTGCAGTGCAGATTGAAGCAGGGAATATCCCGGAACGAAACGACGCGGATCTTTTCGATCTGCGTGCTGATCAGCTTCGGCTGCGGCAACGACGCTACACGCGCGAGGCGTGTGCGCCGCTACGGGGATCAGCCATGATGACGTGCCTTCCCGCTGCTGTCGCGCGCCATTTGCGCATCGCCCGACATTTCCTTGCGCGCCGCTTCAAAGCTGCTTTTCGAAATGGTGACGACGACGGGTTCGAGACGAATCACTTCCTGGGGTACGGTCTTGACCGACGCCGGACGCAACATGGGCAATTCGTGCGTGATGACCGCGCTGCTCGCAATGGCGATCGCGGCTCCGCAGCCGACGGCGGTTGCTGCGATAAAAGTAATCACGCTGGTGAGGGTGGTTTTCATGATGGTTGCCTTCCTGTACGCGAACACGATGTGTGTCCGACGGTTTGCAGAATAGGCATCCCGTCGAGAAGACGCACGGGGATTGCGACGAAACCATCAAGTCGCGGAATGAATCGTCAGAAGCGCCGATGAACGCAATGCGCTGCGCCGGCGCGGGGTCGATTCGTGAGCAAGCAGGCGCGCGTTTTTCGGATCAGGCAACCGCAAATCGATAAACCCGGTCGTCGCCACGCTCGCGTCGCAACGACCCCGCGTACCAAAGCGCATGCAGATGCGCGAGCGCTTCGCCGAAAGCGAAAAAGAATTGATGCGTGTCGAGTTCGCGCTTGAACATCATCGGCACGATGTCGGCTGCGGTGCTGGGCGTCTGGCAATGGGCAAGTACTTCGGCAAGCCGCGCGTCGTGGTGTTCGCGCAATTGTTCGACGCGGCGATGCAGGCGCCTGAATGGGCGGCCATGCGAAGGCAGCACCAGCGCATCCTCAGGCAGTGGCGTGAAGCGTGCTATCGAAGCGATGAACTGCGTGACCGGGTTGGCTTCG
>JBBSEF010000089.1:0-11232 GCA_038240015.1 Burkholderiales bacterium | reverse complement strand
TCGCGTAGATCTTGAAAAAGTTGACCGGATTCGTCGCGTCGAACGAGAACCCTGCCGTGGCGGCACTGCCGCTCGTGACCTGTTCACCGTATCCGGCAACGAAGGTGAAGAAACGCCCACCCTGGCCTTGGGAAAAAACGGTATTCGATTGGGACGTATTGTCGAGAGCGACGCTCAGATTGGCCTGGTAAAAGACCGTGATCTTTTGCCCCGGAGCCAGAATGACCCCGCCGCCGCCTTGCGCAAGCGCATTGCCCGGCTTCTGGTCGAAACTTCCAACGTTGGTGATATCGCCTGACGAGCCGGCGGTTCCGGTCGGGTCGAAGGTGAACGTGTCTGCCATTGCGGCGGAAGTACCCACCAGCATGAAGGCGGCCGCGAGGATGTGTTTCTTGAACATGTTTGCCCCTAAGGTTGCTTATGATTGCTTGGAACGCACTGGTGTTTTTGCGCCCTGCATGACTGTATAAGCAGACTTTGTGCCAGACTTTGAAAATAACCTATTTATCAAGCAGTTACATTCCAATCAGGGCGTTGCCGCAGCGTGCGCTTAGGGCAAAGTGTAAAGAAACCCGTCACCACAAATCGTTACCTCTCCGTTACCTCTCGGCCGATCCCCTCTGTGGCGTCGCACCATAGCGGGCCGCGCGCCGCGTAGTTCCACGATTTGCGCATAATCGCATGCCTCCGAACACGGGGCAGAATCATACCTTGCATCACTCTATTGCTCGAGCTTTTCAAGCGCTGCCGCCGCATCTCGCCTCTGGCTGACCGCTCCCCTGGCCGAGACGATGGATTCGAATTGCTGCTTCGCCTTGACGACATCGCCGGATTTCAACAAGGCCTGACCAAAATGCAAGCGCACCGCAAAGGCATTCGGGGTCGATTCCGATGCTTTCTTCAACACATCGAGCCCGCGCTGCGTTTGCCCGTTTTCAACCAGCAACCAGCCGAACGTATCTGCAACATGAGGATCGCCGGGCTTTAATCGATAAGCTTGCTCGGCCGTTGGAATGGCTTGAGGGTCCTTCAACTCTCCGTAAATCCAGGCAAGGTTGTTGAGGGCAAGCACGTTGTCCGGCTTCTTCTGGAGAATATATCGATATTGCTCGATCGCCTTGTCGAAACGACGCACTTTGAGAGCGCTATTCGCAAGGTAGCCCCGCACGTCGAGATCGTCGGGCGCGCTTGCAAGCCATCGCTGCACGACCGCCTCTGCCTCTTTCGGTTTCCCCGCCGCGCTATAGGCGCTGTAAATATCCATCACCAGCGAACCGCTGGGACTGATCGCCAAAGCCTTTTCGAACAGGGGCGCGGCGGCGGCATACTTGCCTTGCGCAACGAGCGCTTCGCCCTCCAATGCATAACCGGCGGCAAGCTTGGGCGCCTGCTTTTGCATTTGCGCGGCGATCTTCAGCGTCTCGACCGGATGCCCGAGCTGAAGCTCCGCTTGAGCAAGCAAGGCCTGGGCTTCCAGCAGGTCGGGTTTGAGTTCGAGTGCGGTACGCAATTCGCGCGTCGCCGCTACCAGATTCTCGGTTTGCACGAGAATGGTTGCCAATCGCATTCGAGCAAGAACCGAACGCGGCGCCAATTCGACCAGGTGATTGAAGCTGGACAATGCCGCCCCCTTTTCGCCCGCTGCGAATTGCGCCATGCCGAGCGCATCCACCGTCGATGGATCCTGGGGCGCAATGGCATTGGATTCCTTCGCCACGATTACGGCGCGGCTCGGTTCGGATTCAAGCGTCGCCTGCACGATCAACATCCGCGGGACCAACGCTTTCGGATCGGCAACGCGCGCGCGCTCTAGCAAAGCGAGCCTTTCGCTCTGAGGCCTCTTCATGACCTCGAGAAGATTGGCCAACGCGACCAGAGCCTCCACATTATTATTATCTTTGGCGAGAATATCCTCGAAGCGTTTGATTGCCATATCCCCGTGGCTCTCTTCCAAATCGAGGCGAGCCAGATTCATCGCAGCCGGAACAAACTTCGGCTCCAGCGACAAGGCTTTTTCGAAAGCGATTCTCGCTTGGGGAATATCCTTTTGCGCCGCAAGCACACCGCCCTTCAAATTGTAGGTCAAAGGATTCGAAGGTTGCTTCTTTTCAAGAGATTCGACTGCAACCATCGCCCCGGGATAATCTCCTATTCTCAATCGCGAAATGATAATGATGAAATCGGCCTGAAAACCCTGGGGATCGAGATCTGAAACAGATTGCAGGTCCTCGAGCGCGCGATCGGTCTCGCCATTCGCCAAGCGGCTTACACCCAAACGGAATTTCGTGCCGGCATCCTGAGGATCGATACTTGCCGCTTTTGAAAAATAATCGGTTGCCTTGACATATTCCTTGTTTTGCAAATAAGCCTGCCCCGCCAGCGCCAGCATGGCCGGATCTTTGATATCGCCATTCAACACGGGCGCAAGGACTTCGACGGCCTGTTGTCCGCGATTGAGTTTCAATAAACTCGCTGCAAGCATCTGTCGGGCATACAAGGTGTTGGGCACGGCGACCACCACCCGTCGCAGCAGGCGTTCAGCCGCGTCATACGACCCCAAGTCGTATTCGATGACTCCGGCCAGCAGTAAGCTGGGCAGGTGTTCCGCGTCCGCAGCGAGCGCTCTCTGCACCGAGATACGTGCAGCCGCCGAATGCTTTCTTCTGAATTCGAGCAACCCCTGCAAATAATTCGCCGTAGGAACGAAAGTTCTGGATTTGCTCAATAGAACGATATTCTTCTCTGCCAAATCGTACTTGCCTGTCACTATTTCTATATATGCGGAGTCACCCAGCGCCGCGACGTTGGTTGGGTTGATTTGAAGGACCTTGTCGTATGTATCCAGCGCCTCGTCAGATTTCTCTTGGTAGCGCTGAATTTCCGCCTTCAGCAGCAACGCGCGCAACATGGCTGGATCGGACAACAAAACCGTCTGAATCAAATCAAGCGCTTTGGGATAATCGCGCGCCAGCGCGGCGAGTTGCGCCTGCCCGATGATCGCGTCGGGGAAACCAGGTTGTGCGGCGAGCGCGAGCGCAAACGATTTCTCGGCATTCTTCTTTTGTCGCAAGGCGAATTGCGCTTCTCCTCTGATTTCATTCAAACTGGCTGTGAGAGAAGAGTCGGTGACGTCATCGAGCTTGACATCGGAAAGGACGCGAGCAAAATCGCCTTGCATCAGCATCGCGCGTCCAAGTGCCGGAGCAACAATTTGAGGATTCGCGCCTAGCGTCGCGGCACGCCTCAATTCGATTTCTGCCTCGATGCCTTGTTCTCTCTTCAGGTAGATATCAGCCAGCAAGAGACGGGATTCGGCATTGGACGCGTTCTTTTGAATGGCGCCTTTGACCTCGATCAGCGCGCTATCCGTGTCGCCTTGCGCATAAAACCCTTTTGCCGCATCCATGCTTTCGGCTTCGGACTTGGTCAAGCGGTCGCACCCAGCCAGAAGGCCGAGCATTGCCATTCCGATCAACCAGCGTTTTTGCGAGGAGTTTACGAAAAACATTGGAGTCACTGATTCCAAAAAGACGCAATGGGTGTTGAAGCCACGCTCGACGATCGAGATTCAGAGTGGGCCCCCCGGGAGTCGAACCCGGCACCAACGGATTATGAGTCCGCTGCTCTAACCAAGCATGAGCTAGAGGCCCAGAAACGGCCGTTAACACCTATCGACTCGCGTTGCCTGAACATGAGGCGTGCGCGACGTCAGGTTCCTTCGAGAAACGACTTGAGCTTGTCGCTGCGGCTCGGGTGACGCAGCTTGCGCAAGGCTTTCGCTTCGATCTGGCGTATACGTTCGCGAGTGACATCGAACTGCTTGCCGACTTCCTCGAGCGTGTGATCGGTACTCATCTCGATGCCGAAGCGCATGCGCAGCACTTTCGCTTCGCGTGGCGTGAGGCTGTCGAGCACGTCCTTGGTCACGTCGCGCAGGCTCGAATAGAGCGCCGCATCGGCGGGAGCGAGCGTGTTCTGGTCTTCGATGAAGTCGCCCAGATGCGAGTCGTCGTCGTCGCCGATCGGCGTCTCCATCGAGATCGGCTCCTTCGAGATCTTCATGATCTTGCGGATCTTGTCCTCGGGCATCTCCATCTTGATGGCGAGCGTGGCCGGATCGGGCTCGGCGCCGGTCTCCTGCAGGATCTGGCGGCTGATGCGGTTCATCTTGTTGATCGTCTCGATCATGTGAACCGGGATGCGAATCGTGCGCGCCTGGTCGGCGATCGAGCGCGTGATCGCCTGACGGATCCACCACGTCGCATACGTCGAAAATTTATAACCGCGACGATATTCGAACTTGTCGACGGCCTTCATCAGGCCGATGTTGCCTTCCTGGATCAGGTCGAGAAACTGCAGGCCGCGGTTGGTGTACTTCTTCGCGATCGAGATCACCAGGCGCAAGTTGGCCTCGGTCATTTCGCGCTTGGCTTTGCGAGCCTTCGCTTCGCCCGTCGCCATCTGCTTGTTGATGTCGCGCAGCACTTTCAACGGCAACAGCACGCGCAGTTCGAGATCGGCCAGCTTGGTTTGAAGCTCCTGAATCGCGGGCACGTTGCGCGCGAGCGTCACGCTATACGCGTGACCCGCGTTGACTTCACCGACCACCCACTTGCGATTGGTTTCGTTGCCGGGGAAAGCGCGAATGAAATAGTGGCGCGGCATGCCGGCCTTGTTGACCGAGATGTCGAGAATCTGGCGCTCAAAGCTGCGCGCCTCGTCGACCTGCGATCGCAGCGTGTCGCAAAGCCGCTCGACGATCTTGGCGGTGAAACGGATCGACATCAGTTCATGGGAGATCGCCTCCTGCGCCTTGACGTAAGGACGCGTGCCGATGTCGCGTTCCTTCTCGAAGGCGCGACGCATCTTGTCGAACTGGACCGTGACGACGTCGAACTTTTCGAGCGCCCCGCGCTTGAGGTCTTCAAGCGCTTTCGCGTTCAACGCAGCCAGGTCTTCGGCTTCCGTATCTTCATCGGTCGCGGCGTCGTCGCCGTTCTCGGCGTCTTCCTCCGATGCGACGACCACGGGCGGCGGGACGGGTCTGCTGAACTTCTCGGGCTCGGGCGGTGCGTTCGGATCGATCAGGCCATCGACGACTTCGTCGATGCGCATCTCGTCGATACGAATCTTCTCCGCCATCGCGAGAATTTCGGCGATCGTCGTCGGGCATGCGGCGATCGACATGATCATGTGCTTCAAACCGTCTTCGATGCGCTTGGCGATTTCGATCTCGCCTTCGCGCGTCAACAGCTCGACCGAACCCATCTCGCGCATATACATGCGTACCGGGTCGGTCGTACGGCCGAACTCCGAATCTACAGTCGAGAGCGCTGCTTCGGCTTCTTCTTCGGCATCGTCGTCGCTGGTGGCGACCGGCGCGTTGTCGTTGATCAGCAGCGTCTCGGCATCGGGGGCCTGGTCGTAGACCGCGATCCCCATGTCGTTGAACGTACCGATGATGCCTTCGATCGCTTCGGCGTCGACCACGTCTTCCGGCAGATGGTCGTTGATCTCGGCATACGTGAGAAAGCCGCGTTCCTTGCCGAGCTTGATCAGCGTCTTCAGCTTGGTGCGACGGGCTTCGAGCTCTTCTTCGGTACCCGGTTGACGGGCGGCAAGGGCTTCGCGCAGGAAAGCCTTTTCCTTTGCTTTACGCTCGCGCGCCTTGAGCTTGTCGTTCGGTCCGGACACCTTGACGGCCGGCTTTCCACCGGAAGGGGTCGTCTTGGTCGGATCGACCGGAGGCGTTGCCTTACCGGCGGGGACCAATGGCATACCCGTACGCAGTTCCTTCGAGGTCGCTGACGTTCTTGCCGCGCTCTTGGGCACGACACGAAGTTGCGGAGCCAGCGTCTTGGCGGCAGGAGGTGAAGTTTTTTTCGAAATTGACTGCGGCATAAAAGTCCTTGCTGTTCTCTGTACGACCCCGCAACTGCGGATCAAGGATTCAAATGGGGTCGCATCGCGCCGTTTCATCGGACGGCCCGGCGAAAATTTTTGTTGGGAAAGGCGTTCTTTGCGGGAGGCGGAACGTATCCGAGCGAGCACCGGCAAACCGTGCATTTTATCAGCACCGAGCACCTTGTGCCCAGCATTTATCGAGAAAGCGCCTCGCCTCATGCCTGTGACGATTATTCCTCTTGCATTTGGCGGATGCGGTTGCGCTCGTCGATCAGGCGCCGGTAGTCATCGGCAGAGTCGGCGCCTGCAAGCCCTGCAAAAGAAATCCGTGCGAGTTCCGCAACGATCGCTTGTTCCCGCAACTTGAGAATCGCATCGCGAAGTTCGCGCGCGCGCAGAGTTTTCTGCTCATCGCGTCGGGCGGTCCGGACGGGATCGTCTCCATCATCGAGCAGCAAATCACGCTTGTACTCGTCCACACGAAGGATGTCCTCCATCAACGCTTCGTACACGTCCACGTTGGGAGACTCGCGCAGCGCATCGGACATCGCGATGAAGTCGACCGAGGGGCCCGCCGACTTCGCGGCCGCAATCGTCTCGGCGATCAGATCGCGCGACTCGCCAGCGGCACTCTCAAGGGTCTCGATATCGGTCGTCGCGAGCGAGAACGCATGCGCCGGATACATGATCAGCGCGGTCAATGCCCGCTGCACCAGCCCCTGAGGCGCCTTGCGATCGAGACGCTCCATGCGTGCGCGCTTGGAACGCGGCGCATCGACCAGCTGAAACGAATCGAGAATTTCTTCGACGGACGCGCGCGTTTTTTCGGCCAGAGACCGGATGATCTGCATTCGCAAGGCGCCAGCGGGCAAGGCCCTGACCAGTGGTCGCGCGTCGAACAGCGCTTTCGCACGCCCTTCCGCATTGGCCAGGTTGTTGTCGCGGGCGAGTTCGGAGAGCAGATAGTCGGACAACGGCAGCGCACGCTTGACGAATTCGATGAAGCCCTCACGACCATGCTCGCGAACATAGCTGTCCGGGTCGTGCTTTTCGGGCAGGAACAGAAACAGGAATGCCTTGTCGTCGGCCGCGAAGGGCAATGACGCCTCGAGCGCGCGCCACGCGGCCCGCTTGCCCGCCGCATCGCCGTCGAAGCTGAACACAACGCGATCGGTGTGCCGCAAGAGCTTGCGGACGTGATCGGCAGTGCAGGCCGTGCCCAGCGTCGCCACGGCATTGGCGACGCCGAGCTGCGCAAGCGCCACGACGTCCATATAGCCTTCGACGACCAACGCGAAGCCTTGCTCGCGAATCGCCTGTCGCGCCTCGAACAGTCCGTAGAGTTCGGCGCCCTTCACGAACACCGCGGTCTCGGGGGAGTTGAGATACTTGGGTTCGCCTTCGTCGATGATGCGGCCGCCGAATCCGATCACGCGACCTTTCGCGCTGCGGATCGGAAACATGATGCGGTCGCGAAAGCGATCGTAGATGCGCGTCGTGTCGATAGCGTTCTGCTCGTTCGACGCGGTCCCGCCTTCCCTGGCGATCACGAGTCCCGCATCGACCAGCACGGGATGCCGATAGTCCTCGAAGGCCTCGCGCAAATTGTTCCAGCCATCGGGCGCGTAGCCCATGCCGAAACGCGCGGCGATTTCGCCGGTTAGTCCACGTTTCTTCAGATAGGCGATCGCGCGCTCGGAATGACGCAGGGCGTTGCGATACCAGGCGGTGGCGCTCTCGAGCGCATCGATGATCGCAGCCGAGTTCGATCGGGTTTCGATGGTCGCAGACGCACCCGCACCCGCATCCGCAGACGACGCGCCAGACGCGCCGTTGGAGCCGCCCTGCGGCTCGCCCCGGGCTTCACGTGTGTCGGGCACCGTCATGCCTACGCCTTGCGCAAGTTCGCGGACCGCCTCGGGAAAACTCAGCCCGCTGTACTCGATCAAAAAACTGATCGCAGTCCCGTGCACGCCGCACCCGAAGCAGTGATAGAACTGCTTGGTCGGACTGACCGTGAACGAAGGCGACTTCTCGTTATGAAAAGGACACAGGCCCAGATAGTTGGTGCCGGCCTTCTTCAACTTCACGTAGCGCCCGACGACATCGTGCACGTCGACTCGCAGCAACAGATCGTCGATGAAGGACTGAGGAATCACGACGAGGCGGCCGGCGATGTGAGGCGCGATGTGCGGCGCGATGTCCGCACAGTATCAAGCCGAGAGCGCGGCCTTGACCAATGCCGAGACGCGCGTCATGTCCGCGCGTCCGGCCAGGCGCGGCTTGAGATCGGCCATGACCTTGCCCATCGCCTGCGGGCCGCTTGCTCCAAGCGCTGCGATGGTCGTGGCGATCTCGTCGTTGATCTCGGGTTCCGTTAGCGCTTTGGGCAGATAAATCGAAAGCACCTCGATCTCGGCCTTCTCTTTGTCAGCGAGGTCGATGCGCGCACCCTTCTCGAATTGCACGATCGAATCGCGGCGCTGCTTGACCAGCTTGTCGACGATGGCCAGCACGTCGGCGTCGGTCAGCGTGACGCGCTCGTCGACTTCCTTCTGCTTGATTGCGGCGGTCAGCATGCGGATCGTGGTCAGGCGCGCGCTGTCCTTCGCACGCATGGCGTTCTTCATGTCTTCGGTGATGCGTTCCTGAAGGCTCATTCAAGTCTCTTTCTGTCGATCAATCGAAGAGCAAATACAAAAGCCCGCTGCGGCAGGCCGGAGCGGGCTCGGTCGTACTGTACTGGCGCGGACCCGGGTCCGCTGCCGGTCAATACATTTTTTTCGGAAGCTGCTGGCTGCGAAGGCGCTTGTAGTGACGCTTCACCGCGGCGGCGAGCTTGCGCTTGCGCTCGGCGGTGGGCTTCTCGTAGAACTCGCGAGCGCGCAGTTCGGTCAGCAGGCCAGTCTTTTCAATCGTGCGCTTGAAGCGGCGCAGGGCGACTTCGAAAGGTTCGTTTTCTTTGAGGCGTACAGTCGGCATCGATAGGGTTGGCAAAAAGGGTAGGCAAAAGCCGGGTTGGACAAAGCGAAGCCTGCAACTTTACCTGAGTTCGGTAAAAAAAGAAACCGCGCCATTGTGAGGCCCATGCGCACAGGGTCAATCGACGGCGAATCGTTCGATCGCGCATTCACACCGCGTGCGCCGCCGCGAAACCGGAGGCCCACGCCCACTGGAAGTTGTAGCCGCCCAGCCAACCCGTGATGTCGACGGCCTCTCCAATGAAATGAAGGCCGGGTACGCGGGACGCCTCGAACGTCCGCTGCGACAGCTCGCGCGTGTCGATGCCGCCGCCGGTGACCTCTGCCTTCCGGAAGCCTTCGGTCCCATCGGGCGCCAGCATCCAGCGACCGAGCCCTTCGGCAAGACTCCGAAGCGCGGCGTTCGGTAGCTCCGCGATTCGTCTGTCGTCGATGTGCGCGATGGTCGCCAACCATTGCAGGGCAAGCCGCTTCGGCAGATGCGTCGCGAGCACCTGCGCGATGTTCTGCCGCGACGTGGCCTTGCTCTCGATCAGCGCGCTCGTCAGATCGAGCGACGGCGCCAGATCGATCGCGATCGGCGTACCCGGCTTCCAGTAGTTCGAGATCTGCAGCACCGCCGGGCCGGACACGCCGCGATGCGTGATCAGCAGGTCTTCGCGGAATCGCCCCGGCGCAATGCCGCCTTCGCAGCGGATATCGACTTCCAGCGCCACACCGCTCAATGCCGCGAACGGCGCCCACGCATCGCCCCCGAAGGTCAGCGGAACGAGCGCCGGCCGCGGTTCGATCACGCGTATGCCGAAACGCCGCGCGATGCGATACGCGAAATCGGTCGCGCCGATCTTGGGAATCGAGAGGCCGCCGGTGGCGATCACGACGCGTTGAGCGAGCAGCGCGCCCGCATCCGTGTCGATGCGAAAACATCGCGCGCCGTCGAGCGTCTCCACAGCGACATCGGCAATGCGTACCGGCCGGCGCCACGCCACACCCCCCGCGTCGCATTCGGCCACCAACATCTCGATGATGCCTTCGCTCGCCTCGTCGCAAAACAATTGGCCGCGATGTTTCTCGTGATAGCCGATGCGGTGACGCTTGACCAGTTCGATGAAGTCGCGCGGCGTATAGCGCGCGAGCGCGGCGCGGGCGAAATCGGGATGCTCCGACACAAAATGGTCGGCGCCGACTTCGCGATTCGTGAAGTTGCATCGTCCTCCGCCGGAAATGCGGATCTTCTCGGCGAGCTTGTGCGCGTGATCGAGCAGCACGACCGAGCGGCCGCGTTGCCCTGCGACCGCCGCGCACATCATGCCCGCGGCACCCGCTCCGATCACGGCGACATCGTATCGATCCGTCATCGACGCGCAACTCGATCGACGCGGACCTTCATCGATCGAGCTTGTCGCGGCAATAGGTATCCAGAAAGCGCTCCATCGCGAACGCTTCCGGTTGCCACGACGTCGTCAACAGACGATCGGTCCATCGATAGAGATAGGTCTCGGTCGCGCGCACGATCCCGTCCTCGCGCACCACCTCGATCCTCGTGCGCACGTAGTCTTCGCCTTCGAAGTGATCGAGCCGCGCGAGGTCGGCGTCGTCCACGTCCAGATACAGAACGCCTTCGACCTGCGAGTTCGCTTGCGCGACCATCCCCGGATAGGTCTGGTCGCGCACCGCGAAGCGTGCGTGGCCGTCGAGACGGGCGCGTACCGATCGATACTCGCCCGCGACGACGCGGGTCCAGACTTCGGCAAACATCAGCGACCCGTACGTGAAGACATTGTTGTTCGCGTCGTTGCGCATTACGCCGTCCCGAGATGCGTGATGCGCCAGCAGCGATGAATGCGTCGATCGCGAAAATCTTCGGGCACGGTCTTGCTGCTGATCTCGGCGAAGCGCGCGTCCTCCTGAACCAGCGGATCGAGTTCGAAGCTGCGCAGGTTGGTCGAGAAGAACATTTCGCCATCGGGCGCAAGCAGCGCAAGGCATTGCCGGATCAACCACGGATGATCGCGCTGCACGTCGAGGATGCCCTGCATCGCTTTCGAATTGGAGAACGTCGGTGGATCGAGCACGATCAGATCGACACCGTCGCGCTTCCCCGCTTCGAATGCGGCGACCGCGTCGCGCAGCCACGTGAAGACATCGGCGCGAATCACGCGATGCTGTCGCAGGTCGATGCGATTGAGGCGCAGGTTGCTCTCGCCCCAATCGCAATAGGTGTTCGACAAATCGATGCTTTCCGACGACCGCGCGCCCGCCTTCGCCGCATGGACGGTGAAGCTCGCGGTGTACGAAAAGAGATTCATGAAGCGCTTGCCTTCTGCGCGGGCCGCCACCATCGCGC
>JBBSEF010000088.1:0-11385 GCA_038240015.1 Burkholderiales bacterium | reverse complement strand
GCGACTCACAAGCGTGTCGGCGATCCGATCGCGTTGCAAGTCGGCGAACGCCGCGTCGATCTGCGTATCGCGGGCCGCCTGGTCGATGATGAGGAAGCGAACGCGCGAACGCCTTCGTCCGCGTCTTCTTCTACCGGTCCGGCGAGCGCGCGCCGCGTATTTCGCGCGACCATGGACATTGCAGGCGCGCAGTGGCGGCTCGACCGATTGGGCCGCCTGTCGCGCATCGATGTTCGCCTGGTCGATGGGGTCGATGGGGTCGATGCCGCTCGCGTGCGCGATGCGATCGCCGCCATGCTGACGCGCGATGCGCAGGTCGCGAGTGCCGACGACGATCGCGCTCGAACCGGCGACCTGTCGCGCGCCTATCGCGTCAATCTCGACATGCTCGCACTGATGGCGCTCTTCACCGGCGCCTTTCTGGTCTATTCGACGCAGTCGCTCGCGGTCGCGCGGCGCCGCGCTCAACTGGCTTTGTTGCGCGTGGTCGGCGTCGTGCGTAAGCGCGTCGTGATGCAAGTGCTGGCCGAAGGCGCGATGCAAGGAGTCATCGGCGGATTGCTCGGCTTGGTCGCGGGGGTCGCGTTCGCTGCGGCGGCGTTGCGCTGGTTCGGCGGCGACCTCGGCGGCGGCTACTTCGCGAGCGCCGCGCTCGACCTGCATCGCCTGATCTTCGCTGCGCCACAAGCTGCCGCATTGTTCTTCGTGCTCGGCCTCGCGGCCGCGCTGATCGGCAGCTACCTGCCCGCGCGCGCGGCAGCGGGCGAAGCGCCGGCCATCGCGCTGAAGTCGGCAGGCAGCGACGTGAGCCGAGGGCGGGCATCGCCTTGGATAGCCGCGGCTCTCCTCGTTGGAGGCGGCGCGTGCGCGCTGATGCCCGCGATCGGCGGCTTGCCGATCGCAGGCTACGTCGCGATGGCCTTGCTGCTGTTCGGCGGGATCGCCGCGATGCCGTGGCTCGCACAGCGCATGCTTGCGCCTTTTGCGGCGAGCCGAGGACGTTTCGCGATCGTACTGAACCCGGCGCTCCACCTCGCGTTAAAAAGACTGTGGGCCGCACCGTCGGCGGCCGCGATCGCGTTGTGCGGCATCGTCGCAGCAGCCAGCCTGATGGTTGCGATGACGGTGATGATCGCGAGCTTTCGTCACTCGGTCGATGCGTGGCTGGGCGAACTGCTCGTGGCCGATCTCTATCTGCGCACCAACAGCAGCGACGGCAACGGGCTGGTGCCGGACGATGTCGATCGGCTTCGACGGGTCGAAGGCGTCGCTCGCATCGATGTGCAAAAGACGCTGCCGCTCGCACTCTTGCCCGCGCGTCCATCGGTGGCCTTGATCGCGAGAACGATAGACGAGGACGATCCGCGCCGCAGCCTGCCGCTGGTCGCGCAAGCGACCGAGCCGCCGCCCGCGGGCGCCATACCCATCTGGGTATCCGAAGCGATGGTCGATCTCTACACGTACGCGCCCGGCCGTTCGGTCGTGCTGCCACTGGGCGCTGCGCCATCGGCGACCGCCGGGCCGCGCTACTTCGTCGCGGGCGTATGGCGCGACTACGCACGACAGTTCGGCAGCATCGCGATGCGACGCGCCGACTACACGCGCATCACGGGCGATACGTTCTTCACCGACGCGTCGATGCGACTCGCCGCCAATGCATCGGCCGCCGCGGTCACCGATCGCCTGCGCGCCGCGTTGCCCGAGCGCCTGCGCGCGCGCGCCGAATTCGCCGAGCCGGCCGCGATTCGCACGATCTCTCTGGCGATCTTCGATCGCAGCTTCGCGGTGACCTATCTGTTGCAGGCGGTCGCGATCGCGATCGGTCTGGCCGGCGTCGCCGCAACCTTCTCCGCCCAGACGCTGGCGCGTGCTAAGGAGTTCGGCATGCTGAGGCACATCGGCGTGCTGAAACGCCAGATCACCGGCGAGCTCGCGGCCGAAGGCGCGCTGCTCGGCATCCTCGGCGCGCTCGCCGGCGGCGCGCTCGGTCTGGCGATCAGCCAGGTGTTGATCCACGTCGTCAACCCGCAGTCGTTCCACTGGACCATGGACACCGAAGTGCCGTGGCGCACGCTGGCCGTGGTCGGGCTTGCTCTGATCGTCGCGTCCGCGGGCACCGCGGTCGTCTCGGGCCGCCGCGCGATGGCACGCGATGCGGTGCTCGCGGTGCGCGAGGACTGGTAACGATGCGCAATCCATGTGTCGTGCTAGCGCGATTGCTTGCGGGCGCGATCTGCTCGATGGCATTCGCCGCGACGGGCGCACACGCAGCGCAGCCCCTCTATCCCGATGTCGATGACAGTGACCGCTTCGCGTTCCCGCGCGACCACGGCGCGCATCCCGCCTATCGCACCGAATGGTGGTACGTGACCGGATGGCTGCGCACGGTCGACGGCGAGGAACTCGGCTTCCAGGTGACTTTCTTTCGCTCGCGGCTTCCGATCGACGACAGCGACCCGAGCCGCTTCGCGCCCAAGCAATTGTTGTTCGCGCACGCGGCGTTGGCCGACGCGAAGGTCGGTCATCTGCTGCACGACCAGCGGATTGCGCGCGAAGGCTTTGATGTCGCGCGAACATCAAACCGAGATGCCGACGTTGCGCTCGACGGCTGGCGCTTCGCAAGAGTCGCATCGAGTGCGGACACCACCGGCGAGAGCGTCGATCCGAAGTCGCTGCACTTCAAGACGCAAGTGACGAGCGACCGTTTCGCGTTCGACCTCGATCTGCGCGCGGCGGGTCCCGTGCTCGCGCAGGGCGCCGATGCCGAGCGACCCGGCTATTCGAAAAAAGGTCCGCAACGGCTGGCCGCGAGCCGTTACTACAGCGTGCCGCAACTCGCGGTCACCGGAACGATCTTTCGACCTGCAAACGCGAGCACGAGCGCGAAGAAAGAAAGAATCGCTGTCACGGGCACAGCGTGGCTCGACCGCGAATGGTCGAGCGCCTATCTCGATCCTCGAGCGGTCGGTTGGGACTGGGTCGGCCTGAACTTCGACGACGGCGGCGCGCTGATGGCGTTTCAGATGCGCGACCGCGATGGCGGCAAGCTTTGGGCCGGCGGCGCGCGGCGTTTCGCCGATGGCCGCGTCGAACGTTACGCGCCCGACGATGTGCGCTTCACGGCGCTGCGGTCGTGGACCTCGCCTGCGAGCGGCGCATCGTGGCCGGTCATGCAGCGCATCGCGATCGGATCGATCTCCCACATCGCCCTCATCGTCGAACCCTTGATGAACGATCAAGAGCTCGATAGCCGCTTGTCAACCGGAACGATCTATTGGGAAGGCGCAGTGCGCGTGATGGCCGACGATGCATCACACTCGCGAATCGGCAAGGGCTATCTCGAACTGACCGGCTATTGGCAACCGATCCGCTTCGGGTTTCAATGACGTCTCCACTCGACGGGAATCATCGCGATGTTTTGTCCTTCATGCGGCACACAGAACGATTCGGGCGCGAACTATTGCGTGAAGTGCGGAGCGCGTTTGCAGTCCGCTGCGGCCGCGGGCCCGGCCCCCGTTTTTCCCGCTCAGGCTTTCCCCGCTCACGCTGCGAACGACGGACCGATCTACGCAGGATTCTGGAAGCGCCTGGTGGCCTACGTGATTGACTGGATCGTGCTGTATGTGGTGTTCGTGGCGGCCTCGCTCGTGCTGGGTCCCGTGTTGGGACCCGGGTTCGATACGGACGCGATGACGGGCCGCGAGCTGATGCGATCGAAGCCGTGGCTTTTCCTCGTGCTCGGCGCCATCCCGTGGCTTTACTACGCGCTGATGGAAAGCTCGGCGAGGCAGGCCACGGTGGGCAAGCTGGCGCTCGGCATCAGGGTGATCGATCTGTCCGGTCGGCGCATCTCCTTTCTGCGCGCGACCGCACGCTTCTTCGGACGGATCGTGTCGAGCATGATCTTCGGCATCGGCTATCTGATGGCGGCTTTCACGGCGCGCAAGCAAGCGCTGCACGACATGATCGCCGGATGCCTGGTCGTCAACAAGAGATTCGCGTCCGGCGATGCTGCGGCTGCTTATGCCCACGCGCCGCGCAAGACGTCGGGCGGCGTGGTCGCGCTGATCGCGCTCGCAGTGCTGGTCTTCGCGATCGGGCTCATCGGGTTGGTCGCCTATCCGTCTTATCAGGACTACGGGGTGCGCTCGAAGGTCTCCGACATGGGCGCGATCGGGAATGCGGCGACGCGCGCCGTCAATGATTACTACACCGAACATCAGGCGCTGCCCGACGATCTCGCATCGACCGGATTCACGCAAAGCAATCGCCATGTCGAATCGGTCACGTTCGATCGGCAAAGCAGAACGATCGTCGTCATCGCCAATTTCGCACCGGTCGAAGGTCAGCGGCTGCTATTTGTCGCGTTGTCGCCGGGCGACGCGCCGCGCATCCTGTGGCGATGCACGAGCGCGGGAATTCCCAACCGCTATCTGCCGCCGACGTGCCGGTCGGTCACGACGCGCTTGTAACTGCGACCACGAGCGTGCTTACCCGACGTCATCCGAGTAGCGATACAGCTTCGGATTCTGTGTGAGCGGCGAGTTCGCGCGCACGCTCGCGCCGATGCGCAGCGCGGCGGCGCACGCCGCGTTGAGCCCCGTCTGAAACGCGCCTTCGGTCCAGCCGCCCGACCACGACACGCTGTCGCCCGCAAGATAGACCCCCCGGTCGGTCGCGCTCCGGGTCGCATCGAGGAACTGGTAGTAGGCCGCCTGCATGCTCGCCTCCTGCCCCGGATAGTTGAGCTTGAATGCGCCGTAGTAATGGGACTCGTCCTCCCAATCGATGATGACGATGTCGTCCGCGCCGTTCATCGGCACGAGCTCGGCCGCGAACGCCGGGCTGGCCTTGGCGATCGCACGCTTGAACAGTTCGAGCCGCTCTACCTTGTCGAGCGGCAAGAGCTTGCTCGAATCGTCGCCCCACACATAGCTGACCAGCACGATGCCGTGGTCGGTCTGCGGATAGTCCAGCGTATAGACGCCGCGCGGCAGTTCGTCGGTCTGAATGTTCTGCGGCAGATTCTTCGAGGCGTCCTTCCAGAACTTGGTGCGCGTGCGGATGAACAGCTTCGACGAGTCCATCAAGTGCAGGTTGCGGATCGCCACCTTGACCGGCTGCTCGATCACCTCGGGTCCGGCTTGCGGAGGCAGGGTCATGCCCATCACTTCCATCGCGCGCGTGGTGGTGGCGACGATCACGGCGGCGAAGCTTTGCGCCTTTGCACCGTCGTCGGAAAAATACAAGGTCGGCTGGCCATTGCTCACATCGATCGCATCGACGCGCATGTTGAGCTTGAGCGCACCTGCCGCCTGCAACGAAATGCTCTGGCCATCGGGTGTCGCGACCGGGGTCGTGTAGAAAGCGCGCATCAGGCTGCTCACACCGTCGGTCAACAACTGCTGGTTGTCCTCCCACATGTTGACGACGATGCGCAACAGCTCGAGAAAGCTGACCGTATAGAGCGGCCCGAATCCGCCCGAGCCGATGCCGAGCGCGCCGAACTTGTTCAGGTCCTCGTCGGTCCAGTCGGGCAGCCCGGTGTGCAGTGCCTCGAAGAAACTCATGTCCTTGTATCGGTCGATCATGCCTTGCCACAATGCGATCACAGTCGTCCAATCGCCGTTGCCTTGCGCCGCCTGCCACGCGACGTAAAGCGGCGTGATCAGGCCGTTGATGAAGTCGCCCCAGTCCTTGCCGATCTTCTGGAATGCGGGCGGCGCGCTCTGACCTGCCGGCCATGGCATGACGGTGTTCTGGTAGTACAAGACCGATGGCACCTTACCGGGATCGGGGAACTGCCCCGACACCGCGAGCTTGAACAGGTTGACGTAGTAGAAGAAGGTCTTGCCCGACGGCGGAAAGCGCATCGAGCCGAGCTCGGCGAAGTCGGTGATCGACGCGAGACCGTTGAGATCGAAGAAAGGCCGCGAGTACGCGCGCCCGCCCATGCGTTCGCTGGCTTCGAAGAGTATCGGCCGCGCACCGATGCGCAACAACTCATAGGCCGCGCACAGCCCGGCCGCACCGGCGCCGATCACAGCCACCGGCGTACCCCACTTCGCCTGCGGCAAGGTCGCGATCGGCGCGCCGCCGCCCATGAACGCGAGATAGTCGTATAGCGTGTCGATGTACGGCCACGCGACGAAGTCTGCCGCAGGCAGCGCCTTGGGGAGGATGTTGGTTAGTACCGTCACGGCTACTCCGATGTGGTAAGGGACTCGCAGGCATGCAGCAGTTCGGATGATTCGCGACCATCGGCGCTGTCGAGCCGAGTCGACATGGCATCGCGTGCTTCGCGCAAGAGAGCGGCGGCCTCGTCGTTTCGGCCCTGCGCGGTCAGCGCACGCGCGAGGCTGCACGTCGCGCGCAAGACCCAGCCATCGGCGCGCTGCGCGCGCGCCACCTGCAAGGCGCGACGCAACGATGCTTCGGCAGCCGCGGTGTCCGGCTCGGGCTCGCGAAGCAGGAGTTCGCCCGCAAGCCGATGCAGTTCGGCTTCGTACCAGCGTTCGTCGCGACCTTCGAGACTGCGGATCGCTTGGGCCACTTGCTCGCGTGCCGGCACGACGTCGCCGCAGGACGCGCACGCGTGGGCGAGCAACGCGCGCATCGGTCCCAGATGCAGCAGGCCGCCGATTGCAACGAAGGCATCGAGCCTGGCTTGCATCTCGCTTTTCGCAGCGCCTGCCTGCTCGGGCTGCGTGCTGGCTTTCAGAACCGCGCTGGTCAAACCCCAGAATGGAAAGCCGTGCATATCGCATAGCGCCAGCGCTTCGCCCGCCGCGTACTGCGCGCTCGACTCGTCGCGACACAGCTTGTGGAACCAGCCATGAAAATAAAACGCGAACGCGTGGCTGAACGGATGCGCAACATCGCGCGCGGTGCTCATCGCGGCCTCCATCTCCTCGCGCGCACGCGCTTCGTGGCCAAGCGCCCACAAGGTCAGCGCGAGGTGACTGCGAATCGCCGCGCCCGTATCGGCGCCGCCGTGCGCGAAGATCAACGCGTGATGCGCCTCGCGGTCGTACAGTTCGCTGCCCGCTTCGAGGTAAGGCAGTGCGGCCTCGAACTCGCCGCGATAGAAATGCGAAATGCCCATCAGTTGACAGGCCTCCAATTGCTGCCCGCTGTCGTCGGGATGGGCAAGCGCAAGGTCGCGGTATTGCACGGCCGTGGCGAGCGCCGCATCGAGCGGACCGCCGCAGAGATAGAACACCCAGAGCCCCCAGACGATGTTGGGCAGTTGCGGCGTCTCCACCGCCTCCAGCGCCAGTTCGCGCGCGCGCGCATAGGTGCGCTCGACCTCGACATCGGCATAACCGCGCGTGGCGATCAGCGGTACGCCGAGCGTGACGCACAATTCCAGTTCGCTTTGCGAGCGCGCGGGTCCGGCGGGCAACTGCTCCAGCATATCGAGTGCGTGTCGCAGGTAAGCGATGCCTTCACGGTTGGCCGAGCGCTCGATCGCACGCTGCGCGGCGCGATGCCAATGCGCGATCGCGTGCTCGGGCAATCCACCTTCGGCGTAGTGATGTGCGAGCAGTTCGGGTTCGTTCGCTGCAATCGCCGGAGCGGTCGCTATGATCGCCTGCGCAATGCGCTTGTGGAGGTTCAGTCGCTGGCTTTTCAGGATCGACTGATAGGCGGCGTCGCGAATCAACGCATGCTTGAAGACATAACCCGGCCTCGCGAGACCGCCGCGACGAAAGATGATCTCGCCTTGGACCAACTGCGCGAGCCCGCGCGACAGCGTTTCCATATCGAGCGACGCCACCGATTGAATCATCTCGAGCGTGAACTCGCGACCGATCACGGCGCCGATCTGCGCGACTTCGCGCGCCATCGAGAGCCGGTCGAGCCGCGCCATCAGCGACTCTTGAAGCGTGGCGGGAATGTCCATCTTCGCCAGCGGTCCGGCGAGCGGATAACGGCCGCTCTCGGCGCGCAACATGCCCGACTCGAGAATCATCTTGAGCAACTCTTCGATGAACAACGGCACGCCATCGGTCTTCTCGACGACTTGCTGGATCACGTCCGGCGGCAGCCCCGATGCATGCGCCAGTTGATCGATCATCGCTTCGGACTGCGCTTCGGACAGCCGATCGAGCGTGAGCTGTGAGACCCCCGGCCGATTGATCCACGGTGCGTTGAACTCCAGGCGGAACGTCAGCACCATCAAGATCGGCGCACGGGTGACGCGCTCGATCAGCATCGTGAGGAATTCGAGCGTCGTCGGATCGGCCCAATGCAGATCCTCGAACATCATCAATAGCGGCCGGGTCTTCGAGAGCGTATCGATCCAGTCGAGCAGCGCTTCCTGCGCTTGCTGGCGTTGCTGCTGCGGACCGAGCGGCGTCGTCGTGGATGAAGGCGCGTCCAGCGGAATCGAAAGCAGCCACGCCAACAGCGGCGTTACCTGATCGACGTTGTTGCTGAAGGCCGGAACCGCGCGCGCGAGCTTGGCGCGTTGCGTCTCGAGCGAATCATCACGATTGAGTTCGATGTATTTTCTGAATTGCTGAATCACCGGATGAAAGGCGCTGTTGGCGTGGTAAGGCGAACAGCGAAACACGATCTCGGCTGCACCATTGATCCGCACGTGATCCTGCAGCATCGCGACCAGTCGCGACTTGCCGATGCCCGCTTCACCGCCCAGCATCACGACCTGCCCATGACCCGCGCAACTCTCGGCCCAACGCTCCAGCAGGAAACGCGTCTCGCGGTCGCGACCGATCAGCGGCGTCATGCCTTCGTGCGCCGCATCGAGCCGGCTTTGCGCGCCGCTGTCGCCAATCACTTGCCACACCGGCATCGGCTGCGCGACGCCTTTCAATATTTGCTCGCCGTGCGACTCGCCGATGAAATAACCGTCGATCAACCGCCACGTCGGCGCGGTGACCATCACGCTGTCGGGCATCGCCAGCGACTCCACGCGCGCGGCGATGTTGGGCGTGTCTCCCAACGCAAGCTGCTCGTGCCGGCCCGGCCTTCCCAGTTCCGCGACCACCACCGCGCCGGTGTGGATGCCGATGCGAATTGCGAAGGGCTCGCCGTGCAGCGACAGGACGGTAGCGCGCAGCGGCTCGAGGTTGGCGATGATCTCGAGCGCCGAGGCGACCGCGCGGCGCGCATCGTCCTCATGCGCGCTCGGATATCCGAAATACACCAGCACACCGTCGCCGAGATACTGCGCGATGTAGCCGCCCATGCGTTCGGTGACTTCGGCAGCCACCTGCTGATAGGCGCCGATGATGGCGTGAAGCTCTTCGGGGTCGAGGCGGCCCGACAGCGCGGTCGAATTCACGACATCGCAAAACATCACGGTCAACTGGCGACGCTCTGCTGCAGCGGCCTTGGCCTGCGGCTTGGCCGCAGGTTCTTCCGTCGCCGCCGGCGCGGATGCAGGCGTGATCGCAGACGCGTCATTCCACACCAGCATCGTGCCGCCGTCGTCGTGCGCAACACGCAAGGTGTGCGTCAGTTCATCTTTGATATCTTCAATGAACTCGTCGCCGATATCGAATTCGCGTTTGAGCGATCGATACGACACGCGCCCTCGGCTCTTCAGCAGCGTGATGGTGCTTTCTAGCACTTCGTGGAATTTCACGCCCCGCCCCCTGTCGATGCGGGCCGATTGTTCGGGCAGCCGTTGCAGTTGTCAATGGCCGCCGTGCAGATGCTTTTCCCCCGCGCACGCTGCACCCATCGCTCTCCCGATCTTCCCCGTGAATGGGGAGGCGTATCAGAACCTCGCTGTCAACGACACGCGCGCCGTCCTTGGCTCGACCGGATGGAAGTGGATGTCGTTGACGCCTTCGGCCGGCTCACCTTGCAAGCGCGACGTGTAGAAGTAGTCGATGTCGCTCGCCTTGCGATCGAAGATGTTGAACACGTCGAGCGTGACCTTGATGTTCCTGTTGATGTTGTAGCCGACTCGCGCCGATGCGAGCGTGGTCGACTGCGACCGCACTGTATTGTCTTCGATCAGGGGACGCGGACCGAAGTAGCGCAATTGAAAGTGCCCGAACCACGGCCCGCGGTCGATCACGCTAATGCCGGCCGACGCGACCTTCTCGATCGAGCCGGGGATGAAGTTGCCCACCGGATCGTCCTGCGTGAAGCGCGAGCGCGAAATCGCGAGATCGAGATCGAACAGCAGCCACGGCAATGCGATGTAGTGATTGTTGAACTCGATGCCTTGGCGGCGACTGGCGCGACTCGCTACCGTGTCGCCCGCATCGCCCGAGAACACGAGTTCCGACGCGAGCTTCAATCGCCACACTGCAAGCGAGCTTTGCAAGCCGGGGATGATCTCGGTGCGCACGCCGATCTCCTCGCCACGCGTCTTCACCAGCGGAATCGCGCGCTCGATCGGCGACCCGTCCGATGGCGCCACCGTGGCCGTCACGCCGCGCGCGTCGTTGCTGTGAAAGCCTTCTCCATAGTTCGCGAAAAACTCGGTCTTCGCCCACGGTCCGAAGATCAACGAGAGCTTGGGCGACGTGAGGTGCGCGTTGACCTTGCCCGAATTCTCCGGCGTGCTGCTGCTGGCCACGTCGAAGCGATACGCGTCGTAGCGCACGCCGACGATGCTGCGAAACCAGTCGGTCCACTTGATCTTGTTCTCGGCGTAGATGCTCGCGCTGCCTTCCTTGACGCGATCCTGGCGTGTCGTACCGATGCGCTCGCGCGCAACATCGTGATACAGCGCGACCGGATCGAGCTTGTCGTAGCGGGTCTGCAGGCCGACCGTATTCTCCATCTCGAAGCCGCCGAGCCTGCCGAGAAAGGACTGGCCGATGTTGAAGCCATACAGCTTGCGGCTTTCGAACTGTTCGAACTGGTCGCCGTTGTCGGGGTCGTCGAGGAAGAACGTGAAGTTGCTGTAGAGGTGCAGCCGCGACGCGACCGCGTAGGCATTCGCACGGAACACGCCGAAGCTGTTGGCCTGCGCGCCGCTCAACGACAGGCTGACCCGCGAGGTCTTGCCGCCGTCGCTGGGGTCGATCGCACCGAAGCGATCGATCAGGCCGGCGTCCACCGCGCGCAATGGAATCTGATCGGTACTGCGCCACTTCGCGTCGTAGCCTATTGCGGTGACCGAGAAGCCGCCGTCCGCCGCGCCCTGCGAGTAACGAAGAACGCCGCTGGTCTTTCGGAAATGTTCAGGGTTGACCCAGGGCCCGTTGTTATAGCCGGCCTCGACGCCATACAGCAGAGTCCCGGCGCCGAGCGCCATCGAATTCGCGATGACACCGCGCGTGTACGCGTGTTCACCGACGGTGACCGATGCGAGGGCGCGATCGAGGCGGTTGGCCAGACGGAGGTGCGCCGCGCCGGCGGTGGCGAAGTCCCCTTCCTCGGCGTAGTACGTGCCTT
>JBBSEF010000087.1:0-11922 GCA_038240015.1 Burkholderiales bacterium | reverse complement strand
TCGTACCGACACCCTCATCGCAGGACGGCACGAGCACGACGGCGTCGCTGAAGCGGCGTCTTCTTTCGATGATCTATGAAGCGATGCTGCTCTTTGCGGTCGTGTTCATCGCAGACTATCTGTTCGACGCGATCACGCAGAGCCGGCACGCGCTGACGCTGCGTCACGCGCGTCAGGCGTGGCTGTTCGCGGTGCTCGGCGGTTACTTCGTGTGGTTCTGGATGCATGGCGGACAAACGCTGGCGATGAAGACCTGGCGCATCCGGCTCGTGGGTCCGCGCGGTTCGCGGGTAACGCTCGGACGTGCGCTCGCGCGCTATGCGCTGCTGTGGATGTTCGTGTTGCCGACGCTCGCGGTCCTTGCCGCATCGGGCGTCGGCGGATGGCTCGCGGTTGCCGCGCTCGGCCTCGCAATCGTGCTGCCGCCCTTCTACGCGCGGGTCGATCGCGAACGGCAATTCGTTCACGATCGGCTGCTCGGCACGCGCCTGGTTGCGGTCTGACTTCGGTGTGACGATGATCGCAACGATCCTGCGCGTCTTCTGGATCGTCACGCTCGTCGCCGCGGCTCTCGTCGCGTGCCTGTCGATGCGACTCTTCGGCGCGCACATCGGACCCTGGGCTGCGGGTCTGGCCGGCATCGCGCTGGTCTTCGCAGCGCATCCGGCGCTGGTCGCGATCAACTTCATCGTGTCGCGCATCGCGGGAGACCGCGTGCCCGAACCATTTCATCTATCGCTCTGGCAGGCCATCAAGACCTTCGATGCCGAGGTCGATGCGTCGATACGCGGCTTCTGGTTCGCGACGCCCTTCCTGCTTCATCGGGCTGCCGCGACACCGCCGAACCGAATCGCGACAAGACCGTACCCGATCCTGTTCGTCCACGGCTACTTCTGCAATCGCGCCATCTGGCTGTCGTTCATGCGCGACGCGGCAGGGCGGGGATACCGGTGCGAAGCGCTGACGCTGCCTCGACCCTTCGGTCCGATCGAGGCCGGCGCCTCGGCGGTCGATGCAGCAATCGACCGGCTGCTCGCGGCTTCGGCGCATGAAGGCGCGACCGCTGATCGCGTCGTGATCATCGCGCACAGCATGGGCGGCCTGGTGGTCCGTGCCGCGCTTCAACGCATCGATGCATCGCGCGTTGCGCACGTCATCACGCTCGGCACGCCGCATCACGGTACGTTCACGGCGCGCTATTGGAATGTGCCGTGCGTGATGCAGATGCGCCTCGACAGCTCCTGGCTGAAGGCTCTCGACGTCGAGGAATCGCAGCCGGGCCGTGGCCTGCCTCGTTCGGCATACACGACGCTGTTCAGCTATCACGACAACATTGTGTTTCCCCAGGAAAGCGCACGGCTCGAAGGCGCGCACGCGATTGCAATCGGCGGCGTCGGTCACGTCGCGCTGCTCTATGCGCGAGGCGTGCGGACGATGGTGTTCGATCGGCTCGAAGCGATATAAGCCTGACGTTGTCGTCTCGCGCACGCGCGACTCCCGCGGCGTTCGTACCTGGACGACACGGGTCCCTGCTTCACCGGGACGACCGCGGTGCTTTCGCAGGGACGACGGCGCTGTCAAGGCGCTGCGGCTTCGTACCCGCGCGGGATCGAAGCCAGCAGCTTCTGCGTGTAGGGATTCTGCGGCGCGCGATAGATCGTGTCGGCGTCGGCAATCTCGACCACTTCGCCCTGGTTCATCACCATCACGTCGTCGGAGATGTATTTGACGACTGCGAGATCGTGCGAGATGAACAGGTAAGAGAGCCCGAACTCGTCTTGCAGATCGAGCAGCAGGTTGAGCACCTGCGCCTGCACCGACACGTCGAGCGCTGAAACCGATTCGTCGCAGATCAGCACCTCGGGCTTCATCGTCAGGCAGCGCGCGATCGCGATGCGCTGACGTTGCCCGCCGGAAAACTCGTGCGGATATTTGTGGAGTGCTGACGGAGTCAACCCGACGCGGCGAAGCAACTCGGCGGCTGCTCGCATGCGTGCCGCGTCATCGGCTTCGATCGCGTGGATGCGCATCGGCTCGAGCAGAATCTGCGCGACCGTGAAGCGCGGGTTGAGCGACGCGTACGGATTCTGAAAAACGATTTGCAAGCGCCGGCGCATCGGCATCAGTTGCGCACGCGAGAGCTTGAGGATGTCGCGCCCTTCGAACCAGACTTCGCCGCCGCTCGCGTCGTGCAGACGCATCATCGACAGACCCACGGTCGTCTTGCCCGAACCCGATTCGCCCACGAGGCCGAGCGTACGCCCGCGTCGCAACCGGAACGACACGCTCTTGACCGCAGCTACTTCGGTGCTGCGAAAGACGCCGCTCTTGACGCGAAAGGACTTCGACAGGCGCTTGACTTCGAGCACCACCTCGCCGTCGGCGCGCGGCTTCCTGTCCGGCAAAGTCTCGAGGACGTGCGCGCCGGCGACGCGACCCGAGAGAAAATCCGCGACGACGGGCAGTCGCGAGGGACGGTGTTCAAGCGGCGGACGGCACGCAAGCAGCGCTTGCGTATAAGGCTCGCGCGCGTCTTCGAAAATCGCAGCCACGCTGCCCCGCTCGCGCACTTCGCCGCTCTGCATGACGACGACCTCATCGGCGAATTCACCGACCACGCGCAGATCGTGCGTGATGAACATCACGCTCATCGCATGCTCGCGCTTCAAGCGCGCAATCAGGTCGAGGATCTGCTTTTGTATCGTCACGTCGAGCGCCGTGGTGGGCTCGTCGGCGATCAACAGACGCGGCTTGCACGCGATCGCCATCGCGATCATCACGCGCTGCTGCTGCCCGCCCGACATCTCGTGCGGGTAGCGCGCCATTGCGCGTTTCGCATCAGGGATGCCGACCTCATCGAAAAGCTCGATCACCCGCTTGGTGAGCGCGTCTCCGCGCAGTCCCGCGTGGATGGAAAGCGTCTCTGCGACCTGATTGCCGACGGTGAAGACCGGATTCAACGACGTCATCGGCTCCTGAAAGATCACCGAGATGTCGTTGCCGCGCAGACGCTTGATCGCGGACAGGGTCTCGTGCGTGAGTTCGCGCCCGTCGAAGCGGATCGCCCCCGACACGATCGCGTTGTCCGGCAAAAGACGCAGTATCGCCATCGCGGTCACGCTCTTGCCGCTGCCCGACTCGCCGACCACGGCCACGGTGCGATGGGCGGGGATGTCGAAGCTGACGCCCCTGACCGCGTGAAAGAGCTTGTTCTTGCCGACGCGAAAATCGACGCGAAGATCCTCGATCGACAAGAGCGGCGCGGCTGTACCGACGGGGTTCGAGGTCGCCGCAGGCATCACGGCTTCATCCCAGCTTCGGGTCGAGGGCATCGCGCAGGCTGTCGGTGAAGAGCGCGAACGCGGTCACCAGCACCGCCATGCCCGCGCCCGCGGCGACGAGTTGCCACCACTTGCCGATCACGAGTTCGCTCTGCGCTTCGGCGAGCATCGTGCCCCACGACACCATGTCGACCGGCACGCCCAGACCGAGGAACGAGAGGATCACTTCGGCCTTGATGAACTGCACGACGTGCAGCGACAACTGCACCAGGATCACATGGCTCGCATTGGGCAGGATGTGTACGAACATGCGCGAGGCGTTCGATGCGCCGATCGCATCGGCGGCGCGCACGTACTCGCGCGCACGGTGCTTGATGTATTCGGCGCGCACCAGCCGATAGATGCCGGTCCAGCCGGTCAGGCCGAGCACCGCGATGATGGTCAGCACGCCGGCGTGCGAGAGCAGAGTGTTCGCGCGAAACACCGCCGCGAATGCCAGGATCAGGAGGATGTACGGGATCGACGTGAAGATGCTGTAGAACCATTCGAGCGCGTCGTCGATCCAGCCGCGAAAGTAGCCCGCGGTCGCGCCAAGCAAGGTGCCGATCAGGGTCGCGACCAGCGCGGCGACGAGACCGACGAAGATCGATACCTGCGCACCCTTGATCGCTTTCTTCAAGACATCGCGGCCCCACTTGTCGGCGCCGAACGGCAACATGTCGACACGGTGAAGAGCGCCGATCTGAATGCGCGCCGCGCGCTCGGCCCATTCCTTGTACCGGGGCGCGAGCGGATCGACGTCGGCAATATCGACTGGCGGGACATGGGTCTTCGCGCTCGGGTCGAGCGCCGCCACGCTCGCTTCGAGGTTTTCGACTTTGCCGAGGAAGGTCGGGCTCGCATACGAGACGCCGCGCTCGACCTGCCAGTCCGATGCGATCACCCCCGTGAAAGACGCGAGTACCACAAGCAGATAGATCGCCACCACGCCCATGGCCACCATGCCCACGCGATCACGCAACAAGCGTTTGCCGGCGGCGCGCCACACGTTGGTCGACGGACCGTCGCGACGATCGTGCGCGTCATCATCGGCGTCGTCGACGCGGTCGCGCAAAGGCAGCGCGATCGCGGTCTCCGCAAGCGGGATGTCGGGCGTGGACGCGGTTTCGGTCAGCAGAGTCATTTGAACGACACGCGGGGGTCGACGACTTTGTAGAGCACGTCGGCGAGCAGGTTGATCAACATCGTCAGCATCGCGAGATACACGGTCGCCGCCTTGATCACGGGGAAGTCGCTGCGATTGACCGCGACGATGATCTCGCGGCCGAGTCCCGGAATCGAGAAGAAGACTTCGAGCAGGAACGATCCGACGAACAGCGTCGGCACCTGGATCGCAATGTTGGTCAAGATCGGGATCATCGCGTTGCGCAGCACGTGCTTCAACATCACGACCCGTTCGGACAGACCCTTGGCGCGTGCGGTGCGCACGTAGTCGTGACCGATCTCCTCGAGCAGGAACGAGCGATACAGACGCAGTTGCGGAGCGATGCTCACGAACACCGCAAGCATCACCGGCAAGGGTGCGTATTGCACGAGATTGGTCAGCGTGCTGTTGCTCCACCCCTGCACCGGAAACCAGCCGAGGCGAAATCCGAACAGCCACTGGAACACGATGATGTAGACCAGAAAGCTGATCGACACCGCGACCGTGCACACGATCATGATGATGCGATCGGTCAGCGACCCACGTACCGCCGCGACAGCGAGCGCGAAGATGACCCCGAGCGTTGTGTCGAGTATCAGCACCGGCACCATGATCGTCAGCGTGGCCGGCAGTCGGGTTGCGAAGATATGCGCGACGGATTCATTGGTCGCCCAACTGTTGCCGAAATCGAAGGTGACGACCTGCGTGACGAAGATCCAGAGCTGCTGCCATATCGGCAGATCGAGGCCAAGCTCCCGACGGATCGATGCGATCTGCTCCGGACTCGAGATCAGCCCGGCGAGTTGTTGAGCGGGATCGCCACCGACCGCATTGAAGAGGAAGAACACCAACAGCACCACACCGATCAATGTCGGAATGATTTGCCAGATGCGACGAATCAGATAAGCGAGCACGATGCCGATACGAAGCGATGGGGTGACGTCAAAGGCGAGACGAGAAGCGCGGGGCCATCACGCGAGCGCGCCGATTATGCCCGCGATTGACATGATTGCAGCCGCTGGATTTCCCCTACCGCACCGGGCCGGTCGATCGCTACAATCCAGGTCTTCGCCTTCCGAGCGCACGACCATGCTCATGACCATGACCCGCATCTCGGCAATCGTCCTGCCCCTCCTCGTCGCGCTTGGCAGCGCGCCGCCTGTGCGTGCCGCCGATGCGCCACTGCCCGACTCGGGTGTATTGCGCTACGCATTTCAGGTTGCCGAGAGCGGCTTCGACCCCGTGCAGATCTCGGACCTCTATTCCACCACGGTCATGTCGAACATCTTCGACACACCGCTCACCTACGACTATCTCGCCCGCCCGTCCAAGCCCATCCCCAACACAGCCGAGTCGCTGCCCGAGATCACGCCGGACGGCCTGACGTGGACCTTGCGCATCAAGAAAGGCATCACCTTCACCGACGATCCGGCGTTCAAGGGGAAACCGCGCGAGCTGATCGCATCCGACTACGTGTACAGCATCAAGCGCGTTTACGATCCCAAGTGGAAATCTCCGAACTTGTCGGTGATCGAGGGCTTCGTCGCCGGCATGGACGCGCTTCGCGCGAAGGCTTTGAAGACCGGCAAGTTCGACTACGACGTCGAAGTCGAAGGCTTGCGCGCGCTCGATCGCTACACGCTGCAGATCAAACTCGTCAAACCCAATTACAACCTGGTTCATCTGCTCACCTATTGCCAGATCAGTTGCGCGGTCGCACGCGAGATCGTCGAGGCGGCACCCGACAAGATCATGGAGCATCCGGTCGGGACCGGGCCCTACATGCTGTCCGAATGGAGACGCTCGTCGAAGATCGTGCTGGTCGCGAACCCCACGTATCGCGACGTGCGTTTCGAAGCGACGCCTCCTGCCGACGACCCGGTCGCGCAACAAATCTATGCGAGGCTGAAAGGCCGCAAGCTGCCGATGACGCCGCGCGTCGAAGTCGACATCATCGAGGAGCAGCAACCTCGATGGCTCGCGTTTCTCAACGGCGAGCAGGACATGCTCGAACGTCTCGCCGCCGAATTCGCGAACGTGGCGATCCCGAACAGCAAGCTCGCACCGAATCTCACCAAGCGCGGCATCACGATGGATCGCAATCTGGGCGTCGAGCTGACCTTCACCTACTTTCAGATGGAGCATCCGATCGTCGGCGGCTACACGCCGGAGAAGGTGGCGCTGCGTCGCGCGATCAACCTCGGGTACAGCACCGAAGAAGAGATCCGCATCGTTCGCAGAAATCAGGCGATACCTGCACAGTCACCGATCGGACCCGGCATCGCGGGCTACGATCCGCAGTTTCGAAGCATGGGCAACGAATACGATCCGGCCAAGGCGCGCGCATTGCTCGACATGTACGGCTACGTCGATCGCGATGGGGACGGCTATCGCGAATTGCCCGATGGTCGACCTTTCGTTTTCGAACGCGCGTCGACTCCCACCCAGCTCGACAAGCAGTTCGACGAGTTGTGGAAGAAGGACATGGACGCGATCGGGATTCGTTTTGCCGCCAAGAAAGCGCAATGGCCCGAACTGTTGAAGCAATCCAAGGCCGGGCAATTGATGGCCTGGGGCCTCGGGTGGACTTCGGCGATCCCCGATGCCGAAGGTTTCGAAACGATCCTCTATGGGCCTAGCAGCGGCCAATCGAATCACTCGCGATTCAATCTGCCTGAATGGAACCGCCTGTTCGAGGCCTCGCAGAGACTGCAAGACGGCCCTGAACGCGACGCGCTCTATTTGAAGATGAACAAGCTCTTTCTCGCCTACGCGCCGTGGAAACTGGGCGTACATCGCATCTTGACCGACTTGATGCACCCCTGGGTGTATGGCTACCACCGCCATCCGGTGCTGCGCGGCTGGTGGCAATTCATCGAGGTCGATGGCCAGGCGCAACGAAAGGCAATCGCGCGCTAGTCGGTCGCGCGGCAGCCGAAGATTGCGGTTGACATCGGGCTCGTCAAGTCGGACATTTCCTACACGGGATCGTTGTGTCCTCCGATTGGTATCACCGGACTAACAGGGACAATCTCGTCAGTCAGCACGGGTAGCTCGCCAGCCACAATTTGCATCGACGGAATCATCCCCATGAACAAAAAAACTTGTATCGCCTCGGCACTCGCAGTAGTCGGCACGGTGTTCGGTGTCGCGCACGCGCAAGAGTTGAAGTACAACCCTTCGGTGTACATCGTCCCGCAGGTCGAATACTTCAACCCCGACAATCGTTTCGGGACGACCGACAAGGGTCCCGGCGTCGGTCTGAAATTCGGCAAGGCCATCAATCAGTGGTTCGATGTCCAGGTCGGCATCAACTACGCACGCGTCAATGGCGATAATTCGTTCACGGCGGCACCTGGTCAGATCCCTGCGTCGTCATCGGGCGGCGCGGTTCGTTATCAGCAGTCGACGATAGGTATCGATGGTCTGTACATGCTGTCGCGCGATCGCTTCCGGCCCTTTCTGCTGTTGGGCATCGGTGCGGAAAACGATCGCCGCAACATCCCCAATCGCCAGAATTCGCGGACCTCGCCGTATGCCCAGGCAGGCGTCGGCATCCAGTACATCATCTCGGATCAATGGGCCACGCAAGTCGATTTCCGCCGCGTCGTGGGATTTCAGCGCAGCGACGTCTTCGGCTTCAGTCGGGATGAGAACAATTATGTCGACGTCGGACTGACTTACTTTTTCGACAAGACGCCGAGGCCGACACCGCGAATTGCTCAGGCTGCGCCTCCCCCGACGCCGCCGGCGGCTACGCCGCCCCCGCCCTCACCACCCCCGGCGCCGCGCTTCGAGAAGCAGACCATGTCGGCGACCGAGTTGTTCGCATTCGACAGTTCGGCGCTGCGTCAGCCGCAACCCAAGCTCGATCAGATCGCCGGCGTGTTGAAGCAGAACCCGCAGGTGGCCAATGTGCGCGTGACCGGCTATACCGATCGCATCGGCTCGGACAAGTACAACCTCGGGCTATCGCAGCGACGCGCCAACGCGGTGAAGACTTATCTGGTCAGCCAGGGTGTCGAGAGCTCGCGTCTGACGACGGCAGGCAAGGGCAAGGCCGATCCGGTCGTTCAATGCAGCGAGAAAAATCGACCTGCCCTCATCAAGTGCCTCGAGCCAAATCGGCGCGTCGAGGTCGAGGAGATCACGGTCGAGAAACGTGTTCAGTAGACGCTGCGCGCCTTGAAACAAAACCGGCCGTTTGGCCGGTTTTGTTTTCGCGGGGGTTATTGTTTCCGGCCCGTCCCCAGCGAAGCGATCAACTTCTCGATCGCCAACATTCCCATCGCACCCCGCGTAGCGCGCGTCGCGCTTCCCAGATGCGGCGTCAACGCGACGTTCTTCAATTCGAGAATGCGCGGGTTGATACGCGGTTCGCCTTCGTAGACATCCAGACCCGCCGCGCCGAGCTTGCCGCTGGCGAGCGCATCGGCGAGCGCGTTCTCATCGACCAAACCACCGCGCGCGATGTTGGTCAATGTTGCCGTGGGCTTCATGCGGGCGAGCTCGGCCGCGCCCACGATGTGATGGTTGTCCTGCGTGTACGGCAGCACCAGTATCAGATGGTCGGCCTCCGCGAATAACCTATCGCGCGATACATAGCTGGCGCAGCACTCCGCTTCGATGGCCTCGGAAACGCGCGAGCGATTGTGGTACAGCACGCGCATCGAGAAGCCCGCCGCGCGACGCGCGAGCGCCTGACCGATGCGGCCCATTCCGAAGATGGCCAAGGTCGAGTGGTGCACATCGACGCCCAGCAATTGATCGAGGCTCCAGCGTTGCCAATGCCCGGCGCGCAACCACGCTTCGGTCTCGGTGACGCGGCGCGCGGCCGCCATCATCAGCGCCCAGCCGAAGTCGGCCGTGGTCTCGGTCAACACGTCGGGCGTGTTGGTGACGATCACGCCGCGCTCTGCGCACGCCGCCAGATCGATGTGATTGGTGCCCACCGAAATCGTCGACACCGCGCGCAACGAGGGCGCGCTGTCGAGCAAGCGCGCATCGACGCGGTCGCTGCCGGTGACCAGCAAGCCATCGATGCCCGCGACGCGTCCGGCAAGGTCATCGGCCGCGATCGGCTCGTCGGCTTGATTCGCCTCGACTTCGAAATGCGCTACAAGCCGTTCGAGGTGTTCGGGAAACAGGGCGCGCGTCACCAACACGCGCGGCCTGGACGGACTGCTCATCGAAGTGCTCATCGGCGTGCTCATTGAAAGGCGCTCATTGAAAGACAATCATTGAAAGAAGAGAAAGGTCAGCAGCACGAACAACGGCAGCAGAATGCAGCACGACCACAGCATGTAGCCGAAGAACGACGGCATGCGAATGCCGCGATCCTCGGCGATCGCGCGCACCATGAAGTTGGGGGCGTTGCCGATATAGCTCAACGCGCCCATGAACACGGCGCCGCCCGAAATCGCTTCGAGGGTTTCGCGATGGGCCATCAGATATTTCGCGTCCGCGCCCGCGAGATTGAAGAACACCAGATACGTCGGCGCATTGTCGAGGAAGGCCGAGAGCAGCCCCGTCAGCCAGAAGTACATCGGGTTGCTGGGTTCGCCCGCCGCGGTCGTCACCATGCGCGTCAGCGCCGCCAATGCACCGGCCTCACCTGCCTTCAAAATCGCGATCGCCGGAATGATGGTCACGAAGATCGCCGCGAACAACTTGGCCACTTCCTGCATCGGGCCCCAGTTGAATTCATTCGCCTCGTGGATTCCTTTGGGTGTGATCGCGAGCGACAAGAAAGCGATGGCAACGAGCAATGCGTCGCGGGCCAGGTCCTGTCCTTCGAGCGATGTGCCGAGCCACTCGAACGCCACGCCGGGACGCCAGAAGCCGCTGATCAATACGGCGCCGACGATCGCGACGAGCAATACGATGTTGACCGCGCCGCTGATGCGTAGCGGTGTGTCGGGCGTGGTGTCCGAGTACGCGGGCCGCTCTTCGCCCGCCTTCGCATAGAGAGTGCGGTCGAGCAAGTAGAAGATCGCCAGCAGCGCGCCGCACAAGGTCAGCGTCGGGCCGAGCATCGCGGTGGTGGTCCAGAAGAACGACACGCCGTTGAGAAAGCCGAGAAAGAGCGGCGGGTCGCCGAGCGGCGTCAGCGAGCCGCCCGCGTTGGCGACGAGAAAGATGAAGAACACGAGCACATGCACGTTGTGCTTGCGGTTGTCGTTCGCGCGAATCAATGGTCGCACCAGCACCATCGCCGCGCCGGTGGTTCCCATCAGGTTCGACAGCACGGCCCCGAGTGCAAGCAACGCCGTGTTCACTCCCGGCGACCCATGCAGATTGCCGAACACACCGATGCCGCCCGATACCGTATAGAGCGCGAACAGCAGCACCACGAATGGCAGGTATTCGAGCAGCCCCGCGTGCGCGAGTTGATGCGCGGTTTCAGCCGTGCCGAACACCGACGCGAACGGCACGATGAACAACAGCGCCCACGCAAGAGCGATCTTGCCGAAGTGGTGATGCCAGAGGTTCGCTGCGAACAGCGGGAACAGTGCGATCGACGCCAGGATGCCCACGAAGGGCAGGATCCAGTACAGCGTCAGCGATGCTCCATTGAATGCCGCCATGCGCCCCGCCTTCGGCTATCGATCGAAGGCGCATGGTAGCCGGGTCGAAGACCATTGCGGGGGGCGTGCTCAGGCGATCCACAGTCCCGGTATCGACCACGCGATGAAAGTCAATTCCGATTGGGTCGCCGCGCCGGTCTTGACGAACACGTTGCGAAGCTGTGCACGCACGGTGGCGAGCGAGACGCCGCGACGTGCGGCGCACGCATGCAGCCGCTCGCCGCCTGCGACCGCGGCCATCAAGGCGGACTCGGCTGCGGTCAGGCCGAACAGTTGCCCGAGCATGGGTGCTTCGGGAGGGCGCGATCGCGAGCAGGCGATGCACAACAGAGCCAGACCGCTTCCGACATGAGGCTCGCGTGCCGCGTAGCCCGCGTTGCCGCTCACGATGCGGCCTGCATGGTTGCCCGTGTGGCTCCCCATCAGCCGTTCCATCGACACGACGCGCAGCGCGCGCCGCATTCCCGATGCGCGGCTCGTTGCAGCGCTCTCCGCAATATTCGCCTCGGCACTCACCTCAGTACGCGCCGCAGCGCTCGCATGGAGCAACAACGAGCCGTCGACGTACGGGACCGCACAGGCATTGTTCAACGCCTGCGAAAATCTTCGACGCGTGTCGGGCGCCGTCGCAACGATCAGGTCGCCGCGCAGCGCGAGTCCGAGCTGCGCGTCCAGCGCTTCCTTGCCGCCATCGTTGAGATAGGCGACGCGGCCTTCGCGCGAAACCAGGATCGCTCCCATCCGCATCGACTCCACGAGCTGAAGCAAATGATCGGATCGATCTCGCAGCAGTCCCGAGTGGGCGCTCGGGTTGTCGTAGACCATCGCCGGCTGCTCCATCTTTTTCTCC
>JBBSEF010000086.1:0-12080 GCA_038240015.1 Burkholderiales bacterium | reverse complement strand
CTGGACCGGCGCGCAAAGCATCGAGCTCGGGCTTGCCGATGGCTATGGCACGGTCGACAGCGTCGCGCGCGACATCGTCAAGGCCGAGGTCGTGATCGACTACACCGAGAAGCAGAGCCTCGGCGAGCGCTTCGCGCGGCGGCTGGGCACATCGATCGGATCGTCGTTCGTCGGTGGGCTGTTCGACGCGGCGGCGAAGGGTGCGCGATTGCGGTGATGACGCTTCGCGCATGGCGCTGTGGGTACATTGATTTCATACAGGCTTCGAGCCCGCATGAAATCAGGCCTGCGCCGCGTGCCGATCCCGCGCTGCGCGCGGGGCCATCGGCAGGCGCTCTGCAGGTCTACATCAAGATCACGTCGTACTGTTCCTGCGTGTAGATCGACTCGACCTGCAGCGAGATCGGCTTGCCGATGAAGTCTCCCAGCATGGCAAGGTTCTGCGATTCCTCTTCGAGAAACAGATCGATCACCGATTGCGACGCGAGCACGCGAAACTCGCGCGGATTGAACTGGCGCGATTCGCGCAGCAGTTCGCGCAGGATTTCGTAGCAGACCGTACGCGCGGTCTTGATCTCGCCCTTGCCGCTGCACGTGGGACACTGCTCGCACAGCACATGCGCGAGCGATTCCCGGGTACGCTTTCGCGTCATCTCGATCAGGCCCAACTGCGTGAAGCCATTGATCGTCATCTTGACGTGATCGCCCGATAGCGCGCGTTTCACTTCGGCGAACACCGCGTCGCGGTGCTCGCCGTTTTCCATGTCGATGAAGTCGAGCACGATGATGCCGCCCAGATTGCGCAGGCGAAGCTGGCGTGCGATCGCGTGCGCGGCTTCGAGATTGGTCTTGAAGATGGTGTCGTCGAACGAGCGTCCGCCGACGAAGCCGCCGGTGTTGACGTCGATGGTCGTCATCGCCTCGGTCTGATCGATGATCAGATAGCCACCCGATTTCAGGTCGACTCTTCTTGCCAACGCCTTTTCGATTTCCGCATCGATGTTGTAGCGCTCGAACAGCGGCCGCTCGCCGACGTAGTGCTGCATGCGTGCAGCGATCTTGGGCGTATAGGCGTGCGCGAATTCGAGCAGCTTGTCGTAGCTTTCTCGCGAGTCGATCTGGATGCTGGCCGTCTCTTCGCCCGCGAAGTCTCGCAGCACGCGCTGTGCGAGCCCGAGGTCCTGATAGAGCAGGCTGGTCGCCGGTAGCGTACGGCTCGCACGCAGGATGTCGTCCCACAGTTTGCGCAAGTACGCGATGTCGGCTGCGAGGTCCTCCTCGCTCGCATCCTCGGCCATGGTCCGCACGATGAACCCGCCTCGCGTATCGGGTCCGAGAAGTTGGAGGACCTTGTTGCGCAACTGTTCGCGCTCGAGTTCGCCGCCGATGCGCTGCGAAACGCCGATATGCCCCGAGTGCGGATCCTGCGGCAGATACACCAGCATGCGGCCGGCGATCGACATTTGCGTCGACAAGCGTGCGCCCTTGGTTCCGAGAGGTTCCTTGACGACTTGAACGAGCAGCGACTGACCTTCGTGAAGCAGCTTCTCGATCGGCTCGTGATTGCCGTTGCCCGAATGCCGTTGCAGTGACGACGAGGGCGAACGGTCATGGGCGGAGAGGTCGGCAGATTGATCCGCGGGTTCGTCCTCCGCTTCGTACCCGCTGACGCTCGCATCGCGACGCGGCTCGTGACGCCAGATGTCGGCCACGTGCAGAAACGCCGCGCGATCGAGACCCGCATCGATGAAGGCCGATTGCATCCCGGGCAACACGCGGACCACTTTTCCGAGGTAGATGTTGCCGACCAACCCGAGCGATGCGGTGCGCTCTACGTGCAGTTCCTGCGCCACGCCCTGAACCATCACCGCGACCCGCGTCTCCTGCGGCGTGACGTTGATGAGGATGTCTTCGCTCATGTTGTTGATCTTGTGATGAGAGTCGGCATGGGATGGATTGTACGGTTGACGCTCAGCCTGGCTCGACCCCGAAGCGTTTCAACAGTTGCGCGGTCTCGAAGAGCGGCAGACCGACGATGCCGCTGTAACTGCCGGCGATGTGCTCGACGAAGGTCGCGGCGCGCCCCTGAATCGCATAGGCGCCGGCCTTGCCGAACGGCTCGCCGCTGGCAACATAGGCATGAATTTCGAAGGGGTCGATGATGCGCATGCGTACGCGCGATTCCGACAAGGCGATTTCGATGTTCGAGTCGCTGGCGACGGCGATCGCGGTCAACACGCGGTGCGTGCGGCCCGAAAGCAGCATCAACATGCGGCACGCATCGTCGTCGTCCGTCGGCTTGCCGAGTATCGTTTGTCCGACCGCAACCGTGGTGTCGCCGACCACGATCGGTGCGGGCCGAAGAGAACGCCGGCGCAGCCGATCGACGGCAGCGTCTGCCTTGAGCAAGGTGACGCGTCTCACATAAGCGCGCGGCGATTCCTTCGGCCGCGGCGCTTCGAGCGACTCGACGTCCTCGTCGTCGTCGGCCACGAGGAGCTCATGAGGGACGCGCAAGAGGTCGAGCAGATCGCGCCTGCGCGCGCTTTGCGATGCGAGATAGACAAACTGCGAGACGAGCGCCGTCATGGTCGGCAATCCATTTCACGCACGATGATAGGGGTGCTTCTGCGTGATCGACCAGGCGCGATACAGTTGCTCGGCGAGGACCACGCGCACCAGCGCATGAGGAAGCGTCAGGCTCGACAGCCGGATGCACAGGTGCGCCTCGGCCTTGAGGTCGGCATCGAGCCCGTCGGCGCCGCCGATGACGAAGGCGACGTCGTCGCCATCGTCCCGCCACTGTCCGATCAATCCGGCGAGATCCATCGACGTGAGATCGCGACCGCGTTCATCGAGTGCGATGCGCGGCCCGTGCCTGGGCAGCGCGGCGCGCAGACGCCCGGCTTCGGCGGCCATCAGCGCCGCAACCGGCTTGCCTTCGATGCGCGACTCCGGTCGGATCTCGCGCAACGCGAGCTTCAAGTCGCACGGCATGCGCGTGGCGTAGTCGTCGAACGCGGCGTCGACCCAGGCGGGCATGCGCGCGCCAACTGCGGCGATGATGAGCTGCATCGTTGCGAAGCGACTACTCGGCCGCCTTCCGCCGCCGTGAGCTGGGGGCCGTCTTCAACGCAGTCTTCGGTGCGGATTTCGAAGCACGCTTCCTCGGGACGGCCTTCACCGCGGAATTCGCGGCCGGCTTGGTCAATGACTTCGCGACCGACTTCGTGGGCGCTTTGCGCGCGGAGGGGGTTCGCGCGGTTTTATTCGCGGGCGCGGGGTCGCGATGCGCTGCTTGCATCGCGTCGTCGTGCGCCTTCATGGCTACCGGCTTCGCGCCCCACAATTCCTCGAGGTTGTAGTAGGCGCGTATCGTCGGCTGCATGACGTGGACGATCGCATCGCCCAGATCGACCAGCACCCATTCTCCGGTCTCTTCGCCTTCGACGCTGAGGACCTGGCCGCCAGCGCTCTTGACCTTGTCGCGCACCGAAGCGGCGAGCGCGCGCGTCTGTCGATTCGACGTCCCGCTCGCGATGATCACGCGGTCGAACAGTTGTGTGAGGCCGGTGCTGTTGAACACGCGAATGTCCGCGCCCTTCACGTCTTCGAGCGCGTCGACGATGACGCGCTGCAGTTTGCGGATATCCATTCAGCTCCGATATAAATTGTTGGCTCGAATATAGTCGAGAACGGCAGGGGGAACCAGACGAGTCGACACGGCCAGCGACGATGGATTGTCGGACGCGAGCGCGGCGCGGATGTCGGTGGCCGAAACGTCGAGCGCGAAATCGTCGAGCAGATAACTGCGGCCGCATGCCTGCATATGCAAAGCCTGCGCATCGGCGATTCGTGCGGACCATGCGTCAGCGACCTCGTGAGGCAACGCGTGAACGTCGAAGCTCGGGCGGGTAGCAGCGGCGAGATGCGCGTAGTCCCAGAGCCGACGCCAATCCTTCCACGTGTCCAGATGCACCAGTTGGTCGGCGCCGAAGAGAAACACGAGCGAGACATCGGACCCTTCTTCGCGGCGCAAGGCTTCGAGTGTATCGATGGTGTAGGTCTTGCCCGCGCGTTGCAGCTCTCGCGAGTCGATGAAGTAGCGGCCCCGCGTCGGGTGATGGCGTGAGAGTGCGGTCGCAAGCATCGCTACGCGTTGCGCGCCCGATGCAAACAGTCCGCGCTTTTGCCATGGCTGAGATGCGGGAACGAAGCGGACCTCGTCCAACGTGAGCGCGGACGCGAACGCATCGGCCATCGCGAGATGCGCCGTATGGACGGGATCGAAGCTGCCGCCAAGGAGACCGATGGTGTACATCAAATCCAATCGCGAGGCGTGAGATAGCGAGTCGTCAACAACGCTTCGGCGCTCCCCTCATCGGGTTTCACGTCGTAACGCCATGAAGCCAGCGGAGGCATCGACATCAGGATGGACTCGGCGCGTCCGCCCGACTGCAAGCCGAACAGCGTGCCGCGATCGAACACGAGATTGAATTCCACGTAGCGGCCGCGCCGCAACGCCTGCCACGCACGTTCGCGCTCGCCGTATGGCGTATTGATGCGGCGCTCGAGGATCGGCAGATACGCCGGCAGAAAGGCATCGCCAACCGCGCGCATCATCGCGAAGCTTTGCTCGAAGCCGAGCGCGTTGAAATCGTCGAAGAAGATGCCGCCGACGCCGCGCATCTCGTTGCGATGCTTCAGGAAAAAATAGCGATCGCACCACGCCTTGAATTCGGGATGGAGCCGCGTGCCGAAGGGCGCGAGCGCATCGCGGCAGACGCGATGAAAATGGATCGCGTCGTCGTCGAAGCCGTACGCGGGCGTGAGATCCATGCCGCCGCCGAACCACCAGGCGATCGGGGCGCTGCCTCCGCCTCCGGCGTTGGGAAGAGGCGGCTCGAGCAGTTCCGCGGCGAAGAAGCGCACATTCATATGGACCGCGGGCGCATAGGGATTGCGTGGATGCAAGACCAGCGACACGCCCATCGCGTCGAAGCCGCATCCCGCGAGTTCGGGTCGGGCCTGTGTCGCCGAGGGCGGCAGCTTCGATCCGCTCACACGCGAGAAGCCCACGCCCGCGCGCTCGAACACGGCGCCGTCTTCGAGCATGCAGGTGATGCCGTTGCCGGCCAGCGGCTCGCCTGCGGCTTTGGTCCACTCGTCGCGAAGAAAGACGCCGCCATCGATCTTCTCGAGCGCGGCGACGATGCGCCCTTGCAATGCGAGTAGCTCATCCTTGACGGTCGCGAAGGCGATCACGCTGAGCCCATGTGGAATCGCCGCGTCAGCGCCGCGCAATCGCACGCCAGCCGATGTCGCGTCGATACTGCATGCCGTCGAAGCGGATCGCCTCGACGATTTCATAGGCACGCTTTTGCGCCATGCGCACGCTGTCGCCGAGCGCGGATACGCCCAGCACGCGGCCGCCGCTGGTGAAGAGCTGGTCGTCGCGCCGCACGGTACCCGCGTGGAAGACGACCGCTTCATCGCTTTCGTCGTCGGGGAGTCCGGTGATCGCATCGCCTTTCTTGGGCGCGTCGGGATAGCCGTCGGACGCGATCACCACCGTCAACGCGGTGCGTCGATCCCATTCGATCTCGACGTCGTCGAGCTTGCCATTCAACGCCGCGTCGATGATCGTCACGAGGTCGGACTTCATGCGCATCATGATGGCCTGGGCTTCGGGGTCGCCCATGCGCGCGTTGAATTCGACGACAAGCGGTTGACCTTCGCCATCGATCATCAGCCCCACGTACAGGAAGCCGACGAAGGGTCGGCCTTCGGCGGCCATGCCGGCCATCGTTGGCCGCACGATCTGCTGCAACACCTTCGCATGCACGTCGGGCGAGACGATGGTCGCAGGCGAATACGCCCCCATACCTCCCGTGTTCGGGCCGAGGTCGCCGTCGAGCAGACGCTTGTGGTCCTGCGCGGTCGCAAACGGCAGCGCGGTGTGGCCATCGCAGATCAGAAAGAAGCTCGCTTCCTCACCTTCGAGAAATCCTTCGATCACCAGACGCGCGTCGCGTTGATGGGGCGCCAGCCAGCGATCGATCGCACGATGCGCTTGGTCCGCATCGGCCGCGACCACCACGCCTTTGCCTGCGGCGAGGCCATCGGCCTTGATCACCACTGGCGTGGTCGGTCGCGCCGCGAACTCGGCGTCCACATGCGCATGCGCGCCGCTCGCATCGGTGAACGTGCGGTAAGGCGCGGTCGGGATGCCGTGGCGTTGCATGAATGCCTTCGCATAGTCCTTCGACCATTCGAGTTCGGCCGCTGCGCAGGTCGGGCCGAAGATGCGCAAGTTCATGGCCGCGAACAGATCGACGATGCCGTCGGCGAGCGCGGCATCGGGACCGACCACGGTGAGTCCGATTTTCTCGCGTTCCACGAACGCGGCGAGGACACGCGGGTCGCTGGCCGGAAAATTTTTCATGCGTTTGTCGAGCGCGGTACCGCCGTTGCCCGGCGCGACATACACGAGCTGGACCTTGGGCGATTGCGCGAGTTTCCATGCAAGCGCATGTTCACGGCCGCCGGAACCGACGACGAGAACTTTCACTGCGGAACTTTCACAGCGGGACTTTCACAGCGGACTTTGACTGCGGACTTCCACTGCGCGCTCAAATGGAAATGACCGCGGAGGTGTACACCTCCTGTACATCATCGAGACTTTCGAGCGCGTCGATGAGCTTCTGCATCTTGAGCGCATCGTCGCCGGTGAAGTCGACCTCGTTCAGCGGCTTCATCACGATCTCGGCGACGTCGGCTTTGAGTCCCGCCTTTTCGAATGCGTCCTTCACGTGCGCGAAGTCGTGCGGCTCGCTGATCACTTCGAGTCCGCCTTCGTCGTCGGTCACGACATCGTCGGCGCCTGCGTCGAGCGCGATTTCCATCACCTTGTCTTCGGACGTGCCGGGTGCGAACAGGAACTGGCCGCAATGCCTGAAGAGAAAAGCGACCGAGCCATCGGTGCCGAGGTTGCCGCCGAACTTTGAAAACGCGTGACGGACGTCCGCAACCGTGCGCGTCTTGTTGTCGGTCATGCAATCGACGATCACGGCCGCGCCGTGGATGCCGTAGCCTTCGTAGCGGATCTCTTCGTAGTGGACGCCGTCGAGCGTGCCCGAGCCGCGTTCGACCGCGCGCTTGATGTTGTCGGCCGGCATGTTCTGCTCTTTCGCCTTGTCGATCGCGAGGCGCAGCCTGGGGTTCGTGCCGGCGTCGCCTCCGCCCAGACGCGCGGCGACCGCGATTTCCTTGATCAGGCGGGTCCAGATACGACCGCGCTTCTCATCCTGACGGCCCTTGCGGTGCTGGATGTTGGCCCACTTGGAATGTCCTGCCATGCGGTGCTGCCTATAGAATCGTGGGCTTCAGAGCGGGCTCAACGCGCGGGTTTCGAAGCGGGCGCGATTTTATCATGCAGCCTCTGTTTTCCGACTTCACGAAGGACTCATCGTCATGCTCGACGCGCTACCCATCGCCGTTGCCGAAGACTCTGCATCTTCATCCTGCGCGATCCTTCCCGCGCTCGCCAATCGTCACGGCCTGATCACCGGCGCGACCGGCACCGGCAAGACGGTCACCTTGCAGTTGCTCGCCGAACGCTTCTCGAAGATCGGCGTGCCGGTGGTCGCGGCCGACGTGAAGGGCGATCTGTCGGGCATCTCGAAGGCGGGGCAATCGACGCCGAAGTTCGACGCGCGCCTGAAGAGTCTCAAGCTCGATCCTCCCGCCTTCGACGGATGCACGGTCACGTTCTGGGACGTGTTCGGCGAGAAGGGCCACCCGCTGCGCGCGACCGTGTCCGACATGGGGCCGCTGTTGCTCGCGCGCATGCTCAACCTCAACGACACGCAAGAGGGCGTGCTCAACATCGTGTTCAAGATCTCCGACGACAACGGCCTCTTGCTGCTCGACGCGAAGGACTTGCGCGCGATGCTGCAATACGTCGCCGACAACGCTTCGGCCTTTCAAACCCAATACGGCAACATCTCGGCCGCATCAGTCGGCGCGATCCAGCGCGGCCTGCTCTCGCTCGAGAATCAGGGCGCCGACATGTTCTTCGGCGAGCCGATGCTCAACCTCGACGACCTGATCCAGACCGATCAACAGGGTCACGGCATCGTCAACATCCTGGTGGCCGACAAGCTGTTGAACGCGCCCAAGCTGTACGCGAGTTTTCTGTTGTGGCTGATGTCCGAATTGTTCGAGAAGCTGCCCGAGATCGGCGATCCGGAGAAACCCAAGCTGGTGTTCTTCTTCGACGAAGCGCATCTGTTGTTCACGGACGCACCCAAGCCTCTGCTCGACAAGATCGAGCAGGTGGTGCGCCTGATTCGCTCGAAGGGCGTCGGCGTCTATTTCGTCACGCAGAATCCGCTCGACGTGCCCGACACGGTTCTCGGGCAACTGGGCAACCGCGTGCAGCACGCGCTGCGCGCATTCACTCCGCGCGATCAGAAGGCGGTAAAGGCAGCGGCGACGACGATGCGTCCCAATCCGGACTTCGACGGCGCGGCACTGGACATCGAGACCGCGATCACCGAGCTCGGCGTGGGCGAGGCGCTGGTGTCTTTTCTCGACGAGAAGGGACGACCGCAACCGACGATGCGCGCGCAAGTCATGCCACCCGCAGGGCAGATCGGTGCGATCACCGATGCCGAGCGCAAGGCCGTGATGAATGCGTCGATCGTCGCCGGTGTCTATGAGAAGGTCGTCGATCGCGAGTCGGCATACGAAATCATCAAGGGTCGTGTCGTACAGACCGCGGCGCCTGCATCGAGTAGCGCGTCGAGTAGCGCGTCGACCACACCCCGCACACCGACCTTGCCCATTCCAACCGCAGGCACGACCGCGCCGGCCGAAGGCGGCGGTTTGTGGGGCGGCATCAGCGGTGTCTTGTTCGGCACCACCGGCCCCCGCGGTGGGCGGCACGACGGCATGGTCGACTCGATGGCGCGCAGCGCCGCGCGCACGGTCGGTTCGTCGGTTGCGCGCGAGATCGTGCGCGGCGTGCTGGGCTCGATACTCAAGCGCCGCTGATCCGGGTCGATCCGGCTCAAGTGTTTCGGTTGGTAACATCCGTCAACTTTGCAGGCGCCCTCTCGTTCCAACAGCATCGACATTCACCAGGGCTCGCCATGAACTCATCCGCTCGGATTGTGCTGGCCGCCGCTGCGGCTCTCGCCGCGCTCGGCATCGGCACCGGTGCGTTCGCCGATGTTCCGGGCCGCGTGGGCCGCATCGCTTTCGTGCAAGGCGACGTGCAGTCCTATTCGGAAACCGATCCGGAATGGAAAGTCGCCTACGTGAATCAGCCGATCACTTCGCGCAACTCGGTGTTCGTCGGCGATGCGGGCCGTGCGGAGATCAGCGTCGGCTCGACCACGCTCGCGATGGACGCGGGCTCGCAGGTGGACATCCAGCAACTCGACGACAACACCTTCAATGCCAACGTCGTGCGCGGCCGTGTGGCGATGCGCATTCATCGCTTCGATCCGAATGATGCCTACAACGTTGCGGTTCCGGGCGCCGACTTCGCTCTGTTGAGGCCCGGCCGCTATCGCATCGACGCGCTGGCCGACGGCGACGGTGTGACGGTCTTCGCGGGTCAGGCCAGCGTGCAGACCGCGAACGGCCCGGTGCTCGTCAACGCGGGCAATGCCCTGCGCGCCGCGACCGATCCCTCGAATCCGAATGCGCAGTCCAATTTTCAATCGACGGCTTCAACACCGGTGCCGCTCGACGACTGGGTGCTCGCGCGCGAATCGCGCTTTCGCGACGGTCAGGCCTCGCGCTATGTCTCGCCGCGGATGACAGGCTACGAAGACCTCGATGCCAACGGCCGCTGGGCGACCGAAGCCGACTACGGACCGGTGTGGTACCCGACCACATACGTGCAGGCCGATTGGGTCCCGTATCGCTATGGTCGCTGGGCTTACGTTGCACCTTGGGGCTACACCTGGGTCGATGACGCACCGTGGGGCTTCGCACCGTTTCACTACGGTCGCTGGGTGCAAGTCGGCAGTCGCTGGGGCTGGACTCCGGGTGCGTATGTCGCGCGGCCGGTCTATGCGCCTGCGCTCGTCGGCTTCTACGGAGGCTCGGGTTTTTCGGCCTCGTTCTCGGTGGGCAGAGGACCCGCGGTCGGCTGGTATCCGCTCGCTCCGTGGGAACGTTATTCGCCGCATTACACGCAGAACGTGACTTACATCAGGCAAGTCAACAACATCACGATCGTCAATCCGCCCGCGCATTTCGAGCGTGGGGGCGACGGGCATCAATGGAATCGCTTTCACGGCGGTACCGTTGCTCCGCAGGAAGCGTTTGCGAGCCAGCGTTCGATCTCACGCGTCGCAATGGCCGCTCCTCGCGACCTGACCACACGCGCCGATCCAGTCAACGCAGCGGCTCTTCCGCGACCCGTCGCCGTTGCCGCGGCGGCGCGCAGCGGTCCGCGTCCGGGCGAAGGAATCCCGCGCCCCGAGTTCCGTTCGCCGCGCGAGTTTGCGACCCGGCCCTTCGAGGGAGGACGCGCACGCGCAGAAATTCAAAATCCGCAACCGCCGGCACCGCAAGCTCAACAGCAGGTTCAGCAGCAGCAAGCTCAGCAGGCTCAACAACGGCAAGCTCAGCAAGCGCAGACCCGCGAGCGCAATGCGTTGCCGCCCAACTACCGCCGCATGCAGGAGAACGAGCGGGCGAATGCGGCCATCGGCCAGCCGCCTCAGGTGCCTGTCCCTCCTGCGGCCGTCGTTCCGGGACAGCCCGACCGTCCGGCCCAGGTGCTGCGCAATCCGCCCAACGGGCCGCCCGCGAACGCGAACTTGCGCCCGATGCCGCAGCCGCAACCGATTCCCGCAATCGAAGGTCAGGCCGGCGTGACGAACCCGCCGCGTTTTCAACCGCGCGTGCCTCCGCAGAGTCGCATCGAAAACGGTGGCGAGGGCCAATCGCGGATCGACCCCGCGCAGGTGCAAAGGCCACAGGCCGTGCCGCAGGGCGAGGGCGCGTCCCCGCGCTTCGAGAGGCCCAATCGCGAAATGCGCAACATCCAGCCGCGACCGCAGCCGGCTGTGCCGGTCGAGCGGCCTCAACAGATCGCTCCAGCAGTCCCCAGTGCGCAGCCGGCGCCCGTGCTTCAGCAGCGTGAGCAAGCGCCGCGCATCGAGCCCCCGCGCGTCGAGGCCCCCCGGGAGGTACCCCGACCGCCGCAAGGCGAGGCGCGAGCGGTCGAACGCGGTCCCGGACGCGAAGGGCCCGGGCGCGAACCACCGAACCGCGTCATTCAGGAACGCTGATCGACGGAATGCTTCACATCAGAATAATTGAGGCGTAAAGCATTTTCCCTCTCCTTTAAAGGGGGGAGAGCCAAGGGGCAGGGGTGTTCCTCGCCTCGTTCAAGTCCCGCAGAACGCGAAATCCACTTCGGGCTTGCGGCCCGCGATCAGGTCGGCGACCGCGAGGCCGGATCCTGCGCCGTGGGTCCATCCGAGCGTGCCGTGGCCGGTGTTGAGCCATAGGTTGCCGAGTTTGCTACGGCCGATGTAGGGTACGTTGGAAGGCGTCGCCGGTCGCAGGCCGGCCCAGTATTCGACTTTCGATCCGTCGAGGACGCCGGGAAAAATCTCTTCGGCGCGACGCGTGAGCGCTTCGCAACGCACGCGATTGAGTTCGGTTCCATAGCCCGACAGCTCGGCCGTGCCCGCGATGCGAATGCGGTCGCCCAGACGCGAGAACACGATCTTCAACTGATGATCGGTCAGGCTGACCGTGTTTGCGAGCGCGCCGGGCTTGATCGGCAACGTCGCCGAATATCCCTTCGCCGGATAGATCAAGGTCGACACGCCCACGCCGCGCAACAGGGTCGCGGACCACGGACCGAGGCACATCACGTAGGCATCGGCTGTCAGCGTTTCTTCAGCACCCGGTCCGGTCGGATTGCCGTCCTTGACGACCACACCGATGACTCGACCGCCCTGCTGCTTCAATGCCAACACCTGCGTGTCGAAGCGGAACTCGACACCCTTCGAAGCGGCGAGCGCAGCCAGTCGTTGCGTAAACTT
>JBBSEF010000085.1:0-12096 GCA_038240015.1 Burkholderiales bacterium | reverse complement strand
GGCAGCCCGCTCGAACTCTACGATCGTCCGGCCAACCTGTTCGTCGCGGGGTTCATCGGCTCGCCGGCGATGAACTTCCTGCCCGGGACGATGCGGCGCGACGCGGGGTCGGCGCAGATCGAGTTGCGTGACGGCGTTCATCTCGAAGCGCCGTCCAATGCCGGCGGCGTCGACGGGCAAACCGTCGTCATGGGTATGCGTCCGGAACATCTTGCACTGGCCGAAAGCGGGATTCCCTCGAAGGTCGTCGTGGTTGAGCCGACCGGCGCGGACACCTTCGTCGCCTGCCGCCATGAAGGCGTCGACCTTTCCGTCGTGTTTCGCGAGCGCCACGAATTCGCGCCGGACACCACCATCCATCTGCAGCCCGATCGTCAACGGGCTCATATCTTCGATGCCACAACCGGGCAGCGTCTTGCCGCGTGACACGCGCCCGGTCGACGCTTGGTCCATTCACGCAAGTTCACGTCAATAAAACAGAAGGAGACCCCATGACTGAATTCAACCGCCGCAAATTTCTCGAAGGCTCGGCAGGCGTCGCCGTCGCGGCAACGCTAGGCGCTGGAAGCGCGCTCTGGTCACCGCTCGCGCGGGCACAGGCGCTGACCTTGAAGCCGGAGAAGGGCGCCAAGCTGCGCGTGCTGCGCTGGAGCCGCTTCGTGCAGGGCGACATCGACGCCTACATGGTCAACGTCAAGAAGTTCATCGACAAAACCGGCATAGACGTGCGCGTCGATAACGAAGGGTGGGAAGACGTGCGCCCCAAGGCCGCCGTGGCCGCGAACACCGGTGCCGGACCCGACATCATCCTGTCGACCAACGACGACGCCAACCTCTATCCCGACAAGCTGCTCGACGTCACCGACCTCGCCGAGTATCTCGGCAAGAAGTACGGCGGCTGGTATCCGGCCGGTGAGGCGTTCCTCAGGCAGGACGGCAAGAGGTGGATCGGCTTGCCCCTCGGCGCAGCCGGCTCGCTGATGGTGTACCGCCAGAGCCAGGTGAAGGCTGTCGGCTTCGACACTTTCCCCAAGGACACCGATACCTTTCTAAAAATGATGAAGGCGCTGCACGACAAGGGAACGCCGGGCGGGATGGCGCTCGGCAACGCGAGTGGCGATAGCTTGTGGTGCAACTGGCTTGTCTGGGCGTTCGGCGGCAAGCTCGTCGATCAGAACAACAAGGTCGTCATCGACAGCCCGGAGACGCAGAAGGCGCTCGAGTACGGCAAGGAGCTCTACGCCACGTTCGTTCCGGGGACGTTGTCGTGGCTCGACCCGAACAACAACAAGGCCTTCCTGGACGGGCAGCTCTCGGTCACCAACAACGGCATCTCGATCTACGTCGCGGCGAAGAACTCTACGGATCCGAAGGTCAAAGAGATGGCCGCCGACATCCAGCACGCCGTTTTTCCGATTGGGCCGATCGGAGTGCCGACGGAGTCGACCATCTTCTTCAATCAGATGATCATGAAGTACACGAAATATCCGCAGGCCGCCAAGGAGTTTCTGCGCTTCATGATGGAGGAGGAGCAGTTCGGGCCGTGGCTGACCGGCGCGCAGGCCTACGTCGCGACGCCGCTCGACGGCTACGCCAAGCTTCCTGTCTGGACCGCCGACCCGAAGAGCACCCCGTACCGCGACGCGGTAAAAAACATGCGACCGGCCGGCTACGCGGGCAAGCTGGGATACGCATCGGCAGGCGCTGCCGCCGACTTCATCGTCGTCAACATGGTCGCCGAAGCGATCAGCGGATCGAAGACGCCGAAGGAAGCGATGGAACGCGCCCAGAAGCGCGCCGAGCGTTATTACAAAGTCTGATCGTCGGGAGACTTAGTGCCGGACGATCTCGCCTCGTTCGAGCGGACGAGCCGGCCTGACGGCGGCTCGCGTACGCGAGCCGCGCGCTCGCTGCGCTTTGCTGAGGGCTCGCTCGCTTGCTGACTGAATGCTCACTTGAATTTTCTTGAACGACTTCAGAACAGCCGCAATGCGTTGGGGCTGTTGTTCATGCTGCCGGCAGCGGCATTGCTGCTGCTGTTCCTCACGTATCCGCTCGGCCTCGGCGTCTGGCTCGGATTCACCGATGCCAAGGTCGGACGATCCGGCGAATGGATCGGGCTCGAGAACTACGAGTTCCTGTGGGGCGACAGCGTCACGCGGCTGGCGTTGTTCAACACGCTGTTCTATACGGTGGTCGCGTCGATATTCAAATTCTTTCTGGGGCTGTGGCTGGCGCTGCTGTTGAACCGCAACATCCGCTTCAAGACTTTTTTTCGCGCGGTCATCCTGCTGCCGTACATCGTACCGACGGCGCTTTCGGCGATCGCCTTCTGGTGGATCTACGACTCGCAGTTTTCCATCATCAGTTGGGCGCTGGTGAAGATGGGATTGATCGATCACTACATCGACTTTCTCGGCACGCCGTGGAATGCGCGCTTCGCCGTCATCGCGGCCAACGTGTGGCGCGGCGTTCCCTTCGTCGCCATCACGCTGCTGGCGGGGCTGCAGACGATCTCTCCGAGTTACTACGAAGCATCGGCGATCGACGGCGCAACGCCTCGGCAGCAATTCATGCATGTCACGCTGCCGCTGCTGACGCCGATCATCGCGGTGGTGATGACGTTCTCGGTGCTGTTCACCTTCACTGACTTCCAGCTCATCTACGTGATCACAAGAGGCGGCCCGCTGAATGCGACGCACTTGATGGCCACGCTCGCGTTCCAGCGTGCCATCAACGGCGGCGCGCTCGGCGAAGGCGCGGCGATCTCGATCGCGATGGTGCCTTTTCTTCTGGCCGCGATCCTGTTCAGCTTCTTCGGCCTGCAGCGTCGCGCGTGGCAACAGGGTGGGGCCGACAAGTGAGCGCGACCGACACGACCGACACCGTCGGGATGGGCTTCCTGGAGACGCGGCTGCGCCGGGCGGTCACCGTCTATCTCCCGCTGGTCGCATTCCTGATCGTCTTGCTGTTCCCGTTCTACTGGATGGCGATCACGTCGGTGAAGCCGGATGCGGAACTGCTTTCGCGGCAAGGCAACCCGTTCTGGGTGATCGCGCCGACTCTCACTCATTTTCATACGCTGCTTTTCAATACTGCTTTCCCGGAGTGGATGTGGAACACGGCGCTCGTATCGGTCGTGTCGACCGCGTTCTCCCTCGCGGCATCGGTGCTCGCGGCCTATTCGATCGAACGTTTGCGCTTCAAGGGTTCGAAGCACGTCGGACTCGGAATCTTTCTCGCCTACCTCGTGCCGCCGACCATCCTGTTCATTCCGCTGGCCAACGTGGTGTTCAAGCTCGGCCTCTTCGACACGCGCTGGGCGCTGATCCTGACTTACCCGACGTTCCTGATTCCGTTTTGCACGTGGCTCCTGATGGGCTACTTCCGTTCGATCCCTTTCGAGCTCGAAGAGTGCGCGCTGATCGACGGCGCAAGCCGCTGGCAAATCCTGATCAAGATCGTGTTGCCGCTCGCGGTGCCGGGACTGATCTCGGCCGGCATCTTCGCGTTCACGCTGTCGTGGAACGAGTTCATCTACGCACTGACTTTCATCTCGTCTTCGGAGATCAAGACGATGCCGGTCGGCGTCGTGACCGAGTTGGTGCAGGGCGATGTCTATCAATGGGGACCGCTGATGGCGGGCGCCTTGTTCGGCTCGCTTCCGGTCGCATTCGTCTATTCGTTCTTCGTCGAATACTACGTGTCGGGACTCACGGGATCGGTGAAGGAATGACGCAGGCAATCAACCAACCATGAGTGATGCATCAGGAAAGAAGAAACCCGAGGACCTGCGCAGCCGCCAGTGGTTCGGACGCCAGGACCGCGACGGTTTCAACTATCGCAGTTGGGTCAAGGGCAAGGGCGTCCCCGACGACCAGTTCGACGGGCGTCCGGTGATCGGCATCTGCAACACGTATAGCGAACTGACGCCGTGCAACTCGCATTTCCGCACGCTCGCCGAACAGGTCAAGATCGGGGTGTACGAGGCCGGCGGGTTCCCGCTCGAATTTCCGGTGATGTCGCTTGGCGAGACCCTGCTGCGCCCGACCGCGATGCTCTATCGCAACCTGGCGAGCATGGATGTCGAGGAGAGCATCCGCGGCAATCCCATCGACGGCGTCGTGCTGCTGATGGGCTGCGACAAGACTACGCCGTCCTTGGTGATGGGCGCGGCGAGCTGCGACCTGCCGACCATCGGCGTATCGGGGGGGCCGATGCTCAACGGCAAGTGGCGCGGGCAGGAGCTCGGCTCGGGTACCAATGTCTGGAGCATGGGCGAACAGGTGCGTGCCGGCACGCTGCGGCTCTCCGATTTTTTCGAAGCCGAGAGCTGCATGCATCGCAGCCACGGCCACTGCATGACGATGGGAACCGCGAGCACGATGGCCAGCATGGTCGAGGCGCTCGGCCTCGGCCTGCCTGGCAATGCCGCGTATCCGGCAGTCGACGGCCGGCGCAACGTGATCGCGCGTATGGCGGGGCGTCGCATCGTGGAGCTCGTGCATCAGGATGTGAAGCTCTCGCAGATCCTCACGCGCGAGGCTTTCGAGAACGCGATCGTGACGCTGGCCGCGATCGGCGGCTCGACCAACGCGGTGATTCACCTGATCGCGATCGCGGGCCGCGTCGGTGTTCCGCTCGCGATCGAAGACTTCGACCGCCTCGCGAGCGAACTGCCGTGCCTCTTGAATCTTAAGCCGTCGGGCCAGCACCTGATGGAAGACTTCTGCTACGCCGGTGGGCTGCCAGCATTGATGAAGGAGATTTCTTCGCGCCTGCATCTGGGCGCGATGACCGCCAACGGCCACACCATCGGCGAGAACATCGCCGACGCGCAGAACTTCAACGCCGACGTCATCAAGACGATTGCCGCACCGTTCAAGGACAAGGCCGGCATCGCGGTGCTGCGCGGCAATCTTGCGCCGCGCGGCGCCGTCATCAAGCCGAGCGCCGCGACCCCGGAGTTGATGAAGCACAAGGGCCGCGCGGTGGTGTTCGAGAACATCGACGACTTCCACGCGCGCATCGACGACGAGGCGCTCGACATCGACGAGCATTGCGTGATGGTGCTGAAGAACTGCGGGCCGCGCGGCTATCCCGGCATGGCCGAGGTGGGCAACATGCCGCTGCCGCCGAAGGTGCTGCGAAAGGGAATCACCGACATGGTTCGCATCAGCGACGCGCGCATGAGCGGCACCGCGTACGGCACGGTGGTGCTGCATATCGCGCCGGAGGCGGCCGCGGGAGGGCCGCTCGCGATCGTCCGCAACGAGGACCTGATCGAACTCGACGTGCCGGCGCGCAGGATTCATCTGCACATCAGCGACGACGAGATGGCGCGACGCCTCGCCGAATGGACCGCGCCAGAGCCCAGGCTTACGAGCGGCTATTGGAAGCTGTACGTGGATCATGTCCTGCAGGCCGATCAAGGCGCGGACCTCGATTTCCTGGTCGGGTGTCGCGGCGCCTTCGTGCCGCGGGACAATCATTGAGCCGAGCAAGTCCATGAGCCGGCGATTGCAGGGCAAGACCGCGCTGATCACGGCAACCGGTCAAGGCATGGGACACGCCGCGGCGATGGCGTTCGTGCGTGAGGGCGCGACGGTGATCGCGACCGACGTGCGTGCGGACCTTCTCGCAGGATTCAATGACGTTGCTGGAGTAACCACGCGGTTACTTGACGTCCTCGACGACGCTGCGGTTGCGGCAGCGGTGAACGAAATCGGCGCGGTCGATATCCTCTTCAACTGTGCCGGCTACGTCCACCAGGGCAGCATTCTCGACTGCACGAGCGAGGACTGGGACCTGAGCTTCAACCTCAATGTGCGCAGCATGTACATCATGACCAAGGCGATGCTGCCGATGATGATCGCGAACCGTGGTGGCGTGATTCTCAACATGGCGTCCGTGCTCGGCGCCCACAAGGCCGCGCCCAACCGCCTCGCGTATGCGGCGAGCAAGGCCGCGGTCGTCGGCTTTACGCGCGCCATTGCGATCGATCACGTCAAGCAGAACATCCGCTGCAACTGCATCTGTCCCGGCACGGTGGACACGCCCTCGCTAGGCGACCGCATCCGGGCGTTCGCGGATCCGGTCAAGGCCCGCAACGATTTCATCAACCGTCAGCCGATGGGACGTCTCGCCACGGCGGAGGAGATCGCCGAGACCTTCGTCTATCTCGCGTCCGACGAGTCCTCCTTCATGACGGGGCAGGCCATCTTCGTCGATGGCGGGATGTCGCTGTAGCCGTGTTCACTCTTCGATTTCAGCTGATGAAACTCTCGCCATGAAACTCTTGAGATACGGCCCTTTGGGCAATGAGAAACCCGGGTTGCTCGACGCGCTCGGCAACGTCCGCGACCTGTCGGCGATCATCGCGCGACTCGACGCCGAAACGCTCGCACCGGCTTCGCTCGCCCGACTGCGCGCGATCGATCCGCAAACGCTGGCGATCGTCGAAGGCCATCCGCGCATCGGCACGCCCTTCGCCGGCGTGAACAAGTTCGTCGCCGTCGGGCTCAATTATTCGGATCACGCAGCCGAATCGAACATGCCGATTCCGAAGGAGCCGATCCTCTTCATGAAAGCCACGAGTTGTCTGTGCGGCCCGAACGACGACATCATCGAGCCGCAGGGATCGACCAAGCTCGACTGGGAAGTGGAGCTGGGCATCGTGATCGGGACCAAGGCGCAGTACATTGCCGAGGACAACGCGCTCGACCATGTCGCGGGCTATTGCGTCGTCAATGATGTATCCGAGCGCGAGTTTCAACTCGAGCGCGGCACGCAGTGGGACAGAGGCAAAGGTTGCGATAGCTTCGGCCCGGTGGGTCCCTGGCTGGTCACGACCGACGAAATCACCGACCCGCAATCGCTCGCACTGTGGCTGGACGTCAACGGCCAATCGCGGCAGCGTGGCAGCACCAGGACCATGATCTTCGGATGCGCCCATCTCGTGAGCTACATCAGCCGCTTCATGACCTTGCTGCCGGGCGACATCATCACCACCGGCACGCCGCCCGGCGTCGGGTTGGGGATGAAGCCCCAGCAATTTCTGAAGCCCGGCGACGTCGTGACTCTCGGCATAGCCGGGCTGGGGGAGCAGCGTCAGCGTGTGGTTGCCTGGTCCGCGCACGCGAGATAACCAATCACGCCAATCACGCGCGACGCTCAGCCGCATAGGGATTCGCAATGCGAAAGCGCGCCAGCACGGTGCGCTCGATCGCTTCCATCGCATCGGCCTCATTCGCTGTCTCATGGTCATAGCCGCACGCGTGCAGCGTGCCGTGCATCACCAGATGCGCGCAGTGCGCCGACCACTCTTTGTGTTGCTCGCGCGCCTCGGCAACGACGACTGGCATGCAGATTGCGACGTCGGCTTCGATGTGAAGCAGTGGCGCTTCGTATGCAAACGTCAGCACGTTGGTCGCGTGATCCTTGCCACGAAACGTCCGATTGAGCGTGCGCGCTTCATCGACATCGACGAAGCGGATCGTCAGCGTCGCGTCAGCGACCGCGCGATGATCGAGATCGCCCGCGACGGCACGCACCTCGGCGCGGACCCCAATCAACGCGGCGCGCACCCAACGCCGCACTTGCGCGCGCGTCGGCGCATCGAGCTCGGTCGCGTATTGAACCGCGAGATGCAGCGTCGTCGCGGACATCGCGTTTTCAAGCGCCTTGCGACGCATGCTTGATGGCCGACGCCTGGTGCGCCTCGTAGGCTTCGACGATGCGCGCCACCAGCGGATGCCGGACCACGTCGGCGCTCGTGAAGTGAGTGAAGCCGATGCCTCGCACTTGCGCGAGCACCAGGTTCGCTTCGACGAGACCGCTCTTTTGTCCACGCGGCAGATCGATCTGCGTCACGTCGCCGGTGATCACGGCGCGACTGCCGAAGCCGATGCGCGTCAGGAACATCTTCATCTGCTCGAGCGTCGTGTTCTGCGCTTCGTCGAGGATGATGAAGGCGTTGTTGATCGTGCGGCCGCGCATGTACGCGAGCGGCGCGATCTCGATGGTCTGTTTCTCGAACAGCTTCTGCGTCTTGTCGAAGCCGACCAGGTCGTAGAGGGCGTCGTAGAGCGGCCTCAGATAGGGATCGATCTTCTGCGCGAGGTCGCCCGGCAGAAAGCCCAGACGCTCGCCGGCTTCGACCGCGGGTCGCGTGAGCACGATGCGTTGGACCGCGTCGCGTTCGAGCGCATCGATCGCGCACGCGACCGCGAGATAGGTCTTGCCGGTGCCGGCGGGGCCGATGCCGAAGCTGATATCGTGGCCGGCGATCGCCTTCAGATACGCGCATTGATTCGGCGTGCGGCCGTGCAGGTCGGTGCGCCGTGTGCGCAGTGCGGGAACGCCGTCGTCCGGCGCTGCGGCATCCGGCGTGCCCCTGGCCTTCTTCAGCTCGACCAAACCGAGTTGCACATCGTGCGTCGATAGCGGCTGGCCGCTTTGCGTCGCGAAGTATTCGAGCGCCGCTTTGCCTTTCTCGCGCGCCTTGCCTTGAATCGAGAAGCGCGCACCGCGTCGCTTGATGGTGACGTCGAAGGCGGCCTCGATCTGCCGGAGGTTTTCATCGAGCACGCCGCACAGGTGGGCCAGACGACCGTTGTCGAGGTCGGCGAGCCAGGTGATCGACGGGTCCTTCAATGCGGGATCACGAAGCTGCGGACCATGCGGGCTCGACCCGCTTTGCGTCGTCGATCCATGTGCCGCTCGCTTCGTCGTGCAACACGCCGCGCAGCGAGTGCGAGTTGGCAAGCGTGATCGTGGCGTCGAGCATCGAACCGATCGGCATGCACCCGGCGAAGTTGACGACGCGATTGTTGTCGGTGCGACCCATCATGTCGTTCGAGCTCTTTCGCGAAAGACCTTCGACGAGGATGCGTTGCCGTGTGCCGATCATCGCGTCGCTGATGCGCCGCGCGTTCGCATCGATGGTCGCCTGCACGCGCTGCAAGCGTGCGAGCTTTGTCGCCGGATCGACCCCGTCGGGCAGGCTCGCGGCGGGTGTGCCGGGTCGCGGGCTGTAGATGAACGAGTACGACGCATCGAAGCCGATGTCGGCGATCAGCTTCATGGTCGCGTCGAAGTCGGCATCGGTTTCGCCGGGGAAGCCGACGATGATGTCGGTCGATATGCAAAGCTCCGGACGCACCGCACGCAAACGCCGAACGATGGACTTGTATTCGAGCACCGTGTAGCCGCGCTTCATCGCCATCAGGATCCGGTCCGAGCCCGACTGCACCGGCAGATGCAGATGCGAAACCAGTTTCGGAATGTGTGCATAGGCATCGATCAATCGCTGCGTGAATTCCTTCGGATGCGAGGTCGTGTAGCGGATGCGGGCTATGCCGGGAACCTCCGCGACGTATTCGAGCAGCGTCGCAAAATCCGCACGATCTTCCGCATCTTCAGCCGCACCGTCCAACTGCGGCATGGACGCGGAGTAGGCATTGACGTTCTGTCCGAGCAGCGTGACTTCCTTTACGCCCTGCGCTGCCAGCCCCGCGATCTCGGTCAGCACGTCGTCGAAGCCGCGCGACACTTCTTCGCCGCGCGTGTACGGCACGACGCAGAAGCTGCAGTACTTCGAGCAGCCTTCCATGATCGACACGAACGCGGTCGGTCCGTCGACGGCGCAGTCGACGGTCGCTGGCGGCAGATGATCGAACTTCTCGATCTCCGGAAAGCTGATATCGACTTGCGGCTTGCCGCTCACGCGACGCGCTTCGATCAATGCGGGCAATCGATGCAAGGTCTGCGGTCCGAAGACGACGTCCACGTACGGCGCGCGCTTCGTGATCGCCGCGCCTTCCTGGCTCGCGACGCAACCGCCGACGCCGATCACGAGACCGGGCTTGGCCAGCTTCAACTCGCGCACCCGCCCGAGGTCCGAGAACACTTTCTCCTGCGCCTTCTCGCGCACCGAGCAGGTGTTGAAGAGAATGATGTCGGCGTCTTCGGGCGTATCGGTCTCGACCATCGTGTCGCCCGCATCGCGCGAAGCCTCTCGCAGCACGTCGGCCATCTTGTCCGAGTCGTACTCGTTCATCTGGCAGCCGAAGGTCTTGATGTAGAGCCTCTTCATCTCGGCTGCTCGCTTTTCCAGAATTGCCACCACGACGGTTTGTCGATGATCTCGTCGTCGGCCAGCAACCAGATGCGCCGCACGTCGCCGTTGAGATCGAGCTGAACACGCGCGGTCACATCGGGCGGCAATGCCCCGCGCACCAGCGTCGCGTTCGACGGCGTGTAGATCAGCACACCCGGCGCAAGATGCAGCGGCTCACCATCGGCCACGATCGCGTCATCCGCAACCTTCGTGATCTTGACCTGCACGCTGTTCTGCGGGAAGGTTCGGGCCGCCTCTGAGACGAGCGAAGCCAACAGTAGAAACGCGAATCCGAAGCCGTATACCGAACGCATGTTCATGAACGCATGTTCATCGAGAGAGTTCCGCTGGTTACCGAGCTGGTCCAGGCGAACCGCAGATTATCGTGGCGAAGGAAAAACGCGTCAAACCGCGCTGCATACTATGCGCCGACGGCGAGCCGTTCGGTCGGACAACAGGAGACGTGCATGAAGATCGGCGTTCGTAGTTTGCGTCCTGTCGCTCGATGGTCCGCCGTGGGACTGGGCGGCGCGTTGCAGTTGATTGCGAACGCGGGCCACGCGCAGAGCCTACCGATTCGCATCGATCCGGTCGTGCCGATCCGCACGGAACCGGTGGTGGTAACCGGCACCCGTGTCGAGCGGCCGGCCTTCGACGTGCCGGGGGCTATCGATCGCGTCGATGGCGGTGACGTCCGCGACGGAAGGGTGCAGGTCAATCTGTCCGAGAGCGTCGGTGCGGTGCCCGGACTGGTGGCGCGCGATCGGCAGAACTATGCGCAGGACGTGCAGCTCTCGGTGCGCGGCTTCGGCGCGCGCTCGAGCTTCGGCGTGCGTGGCGTGCGGCTCTATGTCGACGACATTCCGGCCACGCTGCCAGACGGGCAGGGCCAGATCACCCATGTCGATCTTGGCTCGGTGGATCGCATCGAGATCCTGCGCGGTCCGTTCTCCGCGCTGTACGGCAATTCGTCGGGTGGGGTCGTGGCGGTCTATACGGAAGATGGAAAGGAACCGACCACCGTCACGCCCAATTTCGCCTTCGGCAGCAACCATACGGCGCGCAGCGGGCTCAAGTTCTCCGGTGCGGTTGCGGCAGTCGATGCCGTCATGGACATCAACCGCTTCACCACCCAGGGTTATCGCGACCACAGCGCCGCGCAACGCAATCTGGCCAACGCGAAGTTCGGCATCGCGCTCGACGACGCCAGCACGCTCAAGCTGGTCGTCAACAGCGTCTCGCTAGGCAAGGCGGACGATCCTCTCGGGCTTACGCACTCGGCCTTCGATGCGAATCCGCGCGGCGTCGATGCGAGCGCGCTGCTGTTCAACACACGCAAGGCGATGGACCAGACCCAGGCCGGGCTGGTCTATGCGCGACGGCTCGACGACGTCAACAGCATCCGTGTGGTCGCTTACGACGGCCATCGCAACACCATCCAGTTCCAGGCGATTCCGGTCGCGGCTCAGCAGAGTCCGCTGAGCCCCGGTGGCGTGATCGCACTCGGCCGCGACTATCGCGGCGTCGATCTGCGCTGGACCGGCCAGTATCGCGATGCGCCGCTCGGGCCACTGACGGTGGTGGCGGGCCTTACGTACGACCGGCTCAACGAGAAGCGACGCGGCTATCGCAACTTCATCGGCACGACGCTCGGCGTGCAGGGCGACCTGCGGCGAGACGAGACCAACGACGTCATCGATGCTGACGCATACCTCCAGGCTTCGTGGAAAGTTGCGTCTCAATGGAGTATCGATCTAGGGGCGCGGCGCAGTGCCGTGCGATTCGAATCGTCCGACCAGTTCGTGACCTCCACCAATCCCAACGACAGCGGCAATGTCCGCTACAGCGCGGTGACGCCGGTGGCCGGGGTCGTGTACGCGCCGGTGGACGATTTGCGCATCTACGTTTCAGCGGGTCGCGGCTTCGAGACGCCGACGCTCAACGAGTTGTCGTATCGGCCCGACGGATTGAGCGGC
>JBBSEF010000084.1:0-12277 GCA_038240015.1 Burkholderiales bacterium | reverse complement strand
TGGGCGAGAGCTTGGGCGTCACCATCGATTTCGCGGGGATCGCCGCGAGACGCGTGCGTGCTTTCGTAGCGACGTTGATCTGATCGACAGCGAGCGCGCCGGCATTGCCCTTCTCGGTCGAGAAGTACACCGCGCTTCCGTCGGTGGTCCACTGCACATTGCCGTCGCGATCGGTGTCGTTGGTCAACCGCACCGGCGCTTGCCCGATCGCCATCACCCACACGTCGTTCAATGCGACGAAGGCGATGCTCTTGCCGTCGGGCGATAGCGCAGGTGCGCTGATGCCGATCGCGGTGCGCTGCGCAGTGCTGTCGAAGTTGTGATTCTTCGGCTGCGTGAGGACCGGTCGGCGCAAGGTCAAGAGAGCGTCGAAAGGCACCTGCGTCAGGTTCGCGCCCGCCGCATCGCGTATGCGAATTTTTCCATCGGCGGTATAGATGAAGTTGCCGTTGGGCAGCCATCGGACCGGAAAGGGAAACAGATCTTCATTGGTCACGACATCGCGCCCACCCGCGTTGATGGACCGCACCGTGCTCTGATAGACGAGGCCGCCGTTGGGTGCGAATGAAGGCGCGCCGCCCGCAGTGACCAGCGTAGGCGTACCCCCGCCGATCGGCGCGGTGAAGACCCGCGCGGTATCGACGAAGGCGACTCGGGTTCCGTCCGGAGAAACCACCGGATTGCTCTCCGCGCCGGCGCCAGTGGTGATTGGTGTGTACACCCGCGTCGCAAGCTTGAAGCTCCAGATCTTGTATTGGCCATCGTTGCTGCGATCCGAAGCGAACACCAGCGCGCTGCCATCGGGCGTCCATGCGGGCTCGCGATCGTCGAAGAAGCCCGTGGTCAACTCCTGTGCATTGGTCCCATCCGGATTGATGGACCAGATGTGATAGTTGCCGTCGGTGGTGTAGTTCTGGAATGCGATGGTCTTTCCGTCGGGCGACCACACCGGCGCGGTCGGCTCCACGTCGAACGCCGAGATGCGCGTCGCGTTGCCGCCGGCAATCGGCATGACCCACAACGCGCCTTGCGCCGAGAACACGAGGCGCGTGCCGTCGGGTGACGGCGACACCGCCATGTTGGTGCCCTCCTTCATGTCGACCGTGACGTCCCTGGTCGATCCGACGAGAGGGCCGAGCGAGATTTGCGGAGGACCTCCGCCGCTGATCGGGGCGCTCGGCCCACCATCGTCGTGGCCGGTACACGCGGCGAGCACCGCGAAGAGGGCCGCACTGACGCAGCTCTTCGCTATCCGACCGATGCCGGCCGATCGGCCGCCCGATTCCGATCCACGCTGCCGGCGTTCGTATGTCGCGTCGGATGCCTCGCAAGCCGTGCCGCGTCCCTCACCTGTCCTGTCCATCATGTCTCCTCGCGTGTGTAGCGGCGGTTCGCGAGGTGTGACGCCTTTCGCAAAGTCGTCCGCATTTCCTTCACATTGCGGCCATCCTGCATTGCGCTTCGCGGTCCGCAGGGTGAGAACGTAGCGCCGCCGCATACCGATGTCCATAGGACTGCGAGCGATCGTCGGATAATGCCGAAGTGCGATCGCGGCGTGTCCGTGGCGCATGGGTGGCGCATGCGCGACGTGTCCATTCTCGATCTCCTTGCTACAGGACTCCCATGAAACACCGTGAACTCGGCCGCTCGGGCCTCAACGTCGCACCGCTCGCATTCGGCGGCAACGTGTTCGGATGGTCGGCCGATGAGGCGACCTCGTTTTCGCTGCTCGATGCTTTCGTCGATGCGGGCTTCAATCTCATCGACACCGCCGACGTCTATTCGCGCTGGGAGCAGGGGCATTCGGGCGGCGAGTCCGAGACCGTGATCGGCAGGTGGTTGAAGAAGAGCGGCCGGCGCGACGCGGTCGTGATCGCGACCAAGGTCGGCATGGACATGGGCGGCGACAACAAGGGTCTGTCGCGGCGTCACATCCATCGCGCGATCGATGCATCGTTGAAGCGTCTCCAGACCGATCGCATCGATCTCTATCAATCGCATATCGACGACGCCGACACGGCATTCGAGGAAACGCTCGAAACCTACGCGCGGCTGATCGAGTCGGGCAAGGTCCGGGCGATCGGCGCGTCGAACTACACTGCCGATCGGCTCGCCGCAGCGCTCGATGTTTCCGAGCGCGACGGGTTGCCGCGCTACGAGACGCTTCAGCCGCATTACAACCTGATCGAGCGTGCGATCTACGAAGATGAACTCGAGCCGTTATGCGTCGCGCGAGGACTCGGTGTCATCAGCTTCTTCGGGCTCGCGCGCGGTTTTCTCTCGGGCAAGTATCGAAGCGTTGCCGACCTCGGCAAGAGCCAGGCGCGCGGCAGCGGCGTGAAGGACTATCTGAATCCTCGCGGGCTGCGCATCCTCGACGCGCTCGATGCCGTCGGCGCGCGCTATGGCGTCGCGCCCGCAAGCATCGCGATCGCGTGGTTGATCGCGCGCCCTTCGATCACCGCGCCGATCGCGAGTGCGACGTCGATTGCGCAGTTGAAAGACCTGCTCGCGGCTGCCACACTGGACCTCGATCGCGACGCGATCAACGCGCTCGACGAAGCGAGCAAGCCGGATGCCTGATCCGGACTCATAGCAAGGAGGCCATCATGACCGACCACATCTACAAGATGCTTGAACTGACCGGCTCATCGGAGAACGGCATCGAGGACGCGTGTCAACGTGCGATTGCGAAAGCGAGCGAGAGCGTGCGCAACATCCGCTGGTTCGAGGTCATCGAGACGCGCGGCCACGTCGCCGATGGCAAGATCGGCCACTGGCAGGTGACGATCAAGGTGGGCTTCACACTCGAATAGACTCGGTCGGTAAAGCGTCGTGCGGCCGCTTTGCCCGTCATGCATGCGTGTCGTCGCGAGGGCCCGCTTGCGCGTTACCCGTTGACCAACCACCCTCGAAGGAAACTCGATGAAACGCCTCGTGTGCATGGCTGCGCTGGCCGCGGCCGCTATTCCGGTGTTCGCCGCCGACGTCGTCGGATCGATCAACATCAATCAACCGGGTCTCTACGGGCGCATCGACATCGGTAATTTTCCTCCACCCCAGGTCATCTACGCGCAGCCGGTGCTGATCCAGCAGGTGCCGGTCGCGCCGCAGCCCGTCTATCTGCATGTACCGCCCGGGCACGCGAAGAATTGGCGCAAGCACTGCGCGCAATACAACGCGTGCGGGCAGCCGGTCTACTTCGTCCAGGAGAATTGGTACCAGAAGGTATATGTCCCTCAGTATCGTGGGGATCGTGGAGATCGTGGAGATCGTGGAGATCGAGGCGATGACGACCGTCGAGGCAAAAAGGAAAAGCACGAAGGCGGACGCGGAAAAGGCAACAAGCACGACGACTGACGGGGAGCGCTCATGCCTACCTATACCGTACATGCACCTGCAGGACGGCTCGGCGACGTTGAGCGCAAGCGCATTGCTGCCGAGATCACGCGCGTCCATAGCGACGCGACCGGCGCGCAAAGTTTTTTTGCACAGGTGATGTTCGTCGATGTGGCGCCGGGCCATTGGTTCGTCGGCGGCGCGCCGATGAGCGCCGAGCAAATCTTCATTCACGGGCAGATTCGCGCGGGCCGCCCTCCTGACGTGAAGAAGAAACTGCTGACCGAACTCGTCGAGGTGGTTGCCGAAGCCGCATCGTTCAGCAGGAACCTGACGTGGGCCTACATCGTCGATCTGCCGCCAGCGCAGATGGCCGAGTACGGACACATTCTTCCCGAGCCGGGCGAAGAAGCGCAATGGCTTTCCGACATGCCTGCCGAAGATCGGAAGCTGATGGAATCGATCGGAAGTTAACGGCGCCGACTCGGGAGACCGGTATGAACAACCCATCTGCCTATGAACGTTTTCGCGAACTCCATGAGCGGCCCGGCGCATTTATCATGCCCAATGCTTGGGATGGCGCTTCGGCGGTGCTGTTGAAGCGCGCGGGCTTCGAGGCGCTGGGCAGTTCGTCGATCGCAATCGCGTTCGCGCTCGGACGACAGGACGGCCGGCACGCCGTGAGCCGCGAGATCGCGGTGAGCAACGCCGCGCTGCTCGGCGACCTGACCGGCCTTCCAGTCAACGGCGATCTCGAGGACGGATTCGGACCCGAGCCGGAGGACTGTGCGTTGACGGTTCGCGCCGCGATCGAGGCAGGTCTCGCGGGACTGGGCATCGAGGACACCACGGCCGATCCCGACAACCCCATTCATACCTTCGATGCGGCGGTGGCGCGCGTGAAAGCCGCAGCGCAGGCCGCGAAGGGGCGCGTTCTGTTGACGGGCCGCACCGACAATTATTTGAACGGCCGCGCCGACCTCGACGACACGATCCGCAGGCTGGTCGCCTTTGCGGAAGCGGGCGCCGACGTGCTGTTCGCTCCGGGCTTGCCCGACCTCGATGCGATCAGGAAGGTGGTGCGCGCGGTGGCGCCCAAGCCCGTCAACGTGGTCGTCGGACCGGCTTCGGGGCTGGTGCCGTTGGCCACGTTGTCAGAGGCTGGCGTGCGACGCGTGAGCCTCGGCGGGTCTCTCTATCGACGTTCGATGGCGGCGCTGGTCGATGCGGCCAACGCGTTGACTCGAGGCGATATCGCGTCGGCGGCGAAGGGTGTGCCGAGCAACGAGATCGCGGCGTTGTTGCCCGGGTATCCGTCGAAGTGAATGGAGCGAAAACCCTCGCTGTGCGGCTTCATGAGTTGGTACTCGGCACGACAAGAAAAACCGCTGCTCGCATCGTGTAGCGCTGCACCTCACGCGTACTTCAACTCCCCCGTCTTGCCGCGAAACACGCGATACGAAAAAATCGTATAGCCCGCGATCGCCGGCACCGAGATGCACACACCCACCAGCGCGAACTTCATCGACGCGGGACTGATCGCGGCTTGCCACACGGTCAGTCGATCGATCACCACATAGGGATAGATGCTGTATGCGAGGCCGAGAAAGCCGAGCACGAACACCAGCATCAAGAGCATGAACGGCAGCCAGCACAATGGCCCGCGAACGGCGCGTGTATTGAGCAGGCCGCGCACCGCGAGCAGCGAAACGCCGGACATCAGCGGAATCGCCATCAGCGCGATCAACGCGGGCAGCGTGAACCAGCGTTCGCGTACGGTCTGGCTGATCCACGGCGTGGCCATCGAGATCAAGGCCATGCCGATCACCATCGGCAGCCACGCGAGCTTGGCCCACGCGATCGCACGCTCCTGTAATTGACCTTCGGTCTTCAGGATCAACCAAGCCGCGCCCATCAACACATACGCCATCGGCAGCGCGACCGCGATCGCGGCGGCGAACACTGGATAGTTCCAGCTCGTGCCGAAGCCGCTTACATAGCGGCCGAGCATCCAGCCCTGCGACACCGCCGTGATGGTCGAGCCCGCGAAGAACAGGCGATCCCACGTGCGCTTGTGCGTGTCGCGCGCCTTGACGCGAAAATCGAAAGCCACGCCGCGCAACACCAGTCCGATCAACATGAACGCGACCGGCAGATAGAGTTCGCCGAGAACCAGGCTGTGGGCCCTGGGGAAGATCATCAGCAGGATGCCGATGCCGAGCACCAGCCAGGTTTCGTTCGCGTCCCAGAACGGACCGATGGAAGCGATCATCATGTCCTTCTCTTTGTCGGTCGCTCGATGCATCAGCATGCCCACGCCGAGGTCGTAGCCGTCGCTGATCACATAGACCAGCATCGAGATCCCCATCAGCGCCATGAAGATCAGCGGCAATACATCGTCGAAGCTCATCACGCTCGTCGCATTCATCACGCGCCTCGCGTCGAGGGAGTGGACGATGCCGCAGTGGCTGTCGCGCCGAAGGGCGTGGCCTCTTCTTCGCGCGCGGCGTCGGACAGGACGTCCTCGGTCTTTTCGGCCATGTACTTGAGTACGCCGACGTAGGCTGCGATCAACGCGACATAAAGCACGACATACATCGCGAGCGTGAGGACGATCATCGACGACGGAATGTTCGACGCGATGTCGGCGGTGCGCAGCACGCCGTAGATGATGAAGGGCTGTCGTCCTATCTCGGTCACGTACCAGCCCGCGACGGTGGCGACCCATCCCGAAAACGTCATGCCCGCGAGCACCCATAGCATGGGACGCGGCATCCGGTCGGGTTTCCAGCGCGCGCGCTTGTAGAGCCACCACCCCACCCAGCTGGTGATCAGCATCAGCACGCCGGTGCCGACCATCACCCGAAACGCGAAGAACACCGGCAACGGCGGCGGATGTTTGTCGCGAAAATCGTTCAGGCCTTTGATCTCGCCATTCATGTCGTGCGTGAGGATCAGGCTCGCGAGATTCGGAATCGAGATTTCGAAATGGTTGATGCGTTCCTTTTGATCGGGGATCGCGAACAACAAGAGCGGCGCGCCGCGCTGCGTGTTCCACAGCCCTTCCATCGCTGCGACTTTCTGCGGCTGATATTCGAGCGTGTTCAGGCCGTGTTGATCGCCCATGTAGATCTGAATCGGTATCGCGACCGCAGCGAGCGTGAGCGCATAGCGAAGCACTTTCGGCGCCGAGCGCTTGCCCACGCCTTTCAACACTTGCCATGCGGAAAGACCCGCGAGCAGAAACGCGCAGGTCAGCGCGGAGGCGAGCAGCATGTGCGTGAGCCGATACGGAAACGAGGGATTGAAGATCACCGCGATCCAACTCCGCGCGTGGAATTGTCCGTCGATGATTTCGTAGCCTGAGGGCGTCTGCATCCACGAGTCGAGCGCGAGGATCCAGAACGCCGAGATGGTGGTGCCTGCCGCGACGAAGAAGGTCGCGATGAAATGCACGGTCTCGCTGACCTTGCCGTGGCCGAACAGCATGATGCCCAGAAAGCCCGCTTCCAGAAAGAACGCGGTCAGCACTTCGTAGCCCAGCAACGGGCCCGCGATGTTGCCGGCCCTCTCCAGAAAGCCCGGCCAGTTGGTGCCGAACTGAAAGCTCATCGTGATGCCCGACACCACGCCGAGCGCGAACGTCAGCGCGAACACCTTGGTGAAGAAGCGATAGGCGTCGAGCCATCCTTGCGCTTGCGCGCGATCACCGCCTTTGCCACCGCCCTTGCTCGTGACCAGCCATCGCCAGCGAAAGAACAACAGGCTCCACGCGAGTCCGATGCTGATCGTCGGAAACAGGATGTGAAATGTCATGTTGGCCGCAAACTGCATGCGGGCGAGGATGATCGGATCCATGAGGTCAGCGGTTCATTCTGCGACGCGGGCAGGCGAGACAGTCATGCGACGTGATAACGTCATTGCGGTCGCAATTCCAAGGAGTTCGTCATGTTACTTCGTACTGTGCTGGTCGCTGCATTGCTCGCGCTCGCCGCGATCGGGCCGCCTGCTTTTGCGCAGGTCTTTGCGCCGTCGTCCGCCTCATCGTCCGGTAACGCGCTCAAGGAGATGCTGGGCAAGGCCTCCGACAACGCGCTCGATCGGTTGTCCCAACCCGGCGCGTTCTCGGCCGACGAGGCGATTCGCATCGCGCTGCCCGGAGCAGGCAAGGGCGTGAGCGATCTCATGAACATGGCGAGCAAGGCCGGCATCGGTGGCGACATCAATGGAGCACTCAATCGCGCGGCCGAAACCGCGGCGAGCCAGGCCAAGCCGATCTTTCGCGCGGCGATCGATAAGGTCTCGTTCAGCGACGCGATCGGCATCCTGCGCGGCGGCAGCACCGGTGCAACTGACTATCTGAAGAAGAGTACCGGCGGCGAGATCAAGGCCAAGCTGTTGCCGCTGATTCAGGCGGCGCTCGAGAAGACCGGCGTCATGAAAGAGGTTTCACAACTGAAGGCCTTCGGGATGGACGAGAAGAAGTTGACCGACTACGTGACAGGCAAAACCTCGGAGGGCATCTTCACCTACGTCGGCCGCGAGGAGACCAAGGCAAGGCAGAATCCGATCGAAACCGGCGGGGCCTTGTTGAAGGGCTTGAAGTTCTGATCGGCCATCTATCGCCGACATCGTTCGACCAGCGAGCGAGGTCGCGCATGACAATACTTCCGGTATCGAGCCGCGACGCCCACGCATAAACCCTCGCGCTCGATGCGCACGACGGGAATACTGAACGCCATCGCAAAAACGCGGAGGGCGTCGATGAAGCCTAGGTCCATCATGAAGCGCGTGGCGGCAGCGACTACCGCGCTCGCGTTGGCCGCTGGAGGGCGGTCGCATCGTCATCGGGACATTGTCGTCGGAACGGCACTACTGGCTCGCGGCGCGGGTCGATACCGAAGCGGCCGACGACGTGTGGGTCAAGCTGCCGCCGCTCACCGTCAATGGCGCGTCCGCCAATTTCGCGGAGATTCATTTCAAGCGGCGTTTGATGGTCGCGGTCGCGCTCATCAACTGCTGAGTGGCGAACGGCATCGATGCTTGATGGCGCGGCTGCGCGCGTCTGCATTCTGCCCACGCGTATGCGGTGCGGTCGTCGCGTCAATGCAGTTTGACGCGCGGCTCGGTACGTCGCGTGATCATGCGCGCGAGCGTATCGAGAGCAACCTTCCAGAAACCGTGCAGCGCGAGTTCGTGCATTTTGTATAGCGACAGATACATCGCGCGTGCGAACAGGCCATCGACCCACAGCGTGCTCTTCGAGAGCCCACGCGCGAGTCCGCTCATCAGATTGCCTACCGTCGAATATTCACCGAGCGAGATCAGAGAACCGAAGTCGCGATAGCGCCAGTCGCGTAGCGGCTGACCTGCAAGACGCCGCGTGATCTGCACAACCATGTGCGACGCCTGCTGATGCGCGGCCTGCGCGCGCGGCGGTATGGTCTGACCTGTACGACCGATCCACGGACACGCCGCGCAATCGCCGAGCGCGAAGATGTTGTCGTCGCGTGTCGTCTGCAACGTCGTACGCACCACGAGCTGATGGGCGCGATTGGTTTCGAGTCCGTCGAAATGTTCGAGTACCTCCGACGCCTTCACGCCGGCCGCCCATACCACCAGTTCGGCAGGGATCACATCGCCGCTCGCCAGCTTCACGCCATCCGGCAAGACCTCGGCCACGCGCGCGGACGTGCGCACCTGCACGCCCAGCTCGTCGAGCAAGCCGGCGACGGCTTTCGAGAGGCGCTCGGGCAAGGCAGGCAGGATGCGATCGGCGGCCTCGATCACGATCAGGCGGATGTCATTCTCGGCATCGATGCGGTCGAGGCCGAACGAAACGAGCACGCGCGTGGTGTTGCGCAACTCGGCCGCAAGCTCGACGCCAGTCGCACCCGCGCCGATGATTGCGACATGCAGTTGTCCCGCATGCAACGGACCCGACTGCGAGTGCGCGCGGATGCACGCGTTGACCAGGCGTCGATGAAAGCGCTCGGCCTGTCTCGCGTCGTCGAGCGAGATCGCGTACTCGGCGACGCCGGGCGTGCCGAAGGCGTCGGTCAGGCTGCCGATCGCGACCACCAGCGTGTCGTAGGCAACGGCGCGCGCGCCCGCGACTTCTTCCTGTCCCTCGTCGACGAAGGCCGCGACATGCACGAGACGTGCGGCGCGGTCGATGTGCGTGGCTTCGCCGACGCGATACGCGAAGTGATGCCAGTGAGATTGCGCAAGGTAGTCGATCTGATGCGCGCCGACATCCATGCTGCCGGCCGCGATCTCGTGCAGATGCGGCTTCCAGAAGTGCGTGCGCTCTTTCTCGATCAGCGTGATGTGCGCACGATGCTTCTTGCCAAGCGTGTCGCCCAGGCGGGTCGCGAGTTCGAGACCGCCGGCGCCGCCGCCGATGATGACGATGCGATGAAGGCCGCTGTCGATGTCCGGGTCATCGGCCGCGTCGGCGTCGTCGCTGCCGTCGCGTTCCGCATTCCTGATCACACTGCGGGCTTCGCGACCGTGGCGTCGAGCACCGCTTCGGGCTCGTCTGCTTCGCTATCGGTTTCGCGATTGAGCACGCGCGTCATGCGCGCACTGTCCAGTTCACCGCACCACTTGCCGACGACCACCGTCGCGACGCCATTGCCGACCAGGTTGGTCAACGCGCGCGCCTCGGACATGAAGCGATCGATGCCGAGAATCAGCGCCAGCCCCGCGACCGGCACGTGACCCACCGCCGACAGCGTCGCGGCGAGCACGATGAAGCCACTGCCGGTCACGCCGGCGGCGCCTTTCGACGTGAGCACGAGCACGCCGAGCAGGGTCAGTTCCTGCACGAAGGTCATCGGCGTGTTGGTGGCTTGCGCGATGAAGACCGCGGCCATCGTCAGGTAGATCGAGGTGCCGTCGAGGTTGAACGAATAGCCGGTCGGAATCACGAGACCCACCGTGGACTTGTGCACGCCGAGGTTTTCGAGCTTGACCATCATGCGCGGCAACACCGTTTCCGACGATGAAGTGCCCAGCACGATCAACAGTTCTTCCTTGATGTAGCGGACGAACTTGAAGATCGAGAAGCCGTGAAAGCGCGCGATCAGTCCGAGCACGACAAAGACGAACAACAGACACGTGAGATAGAAGGTTCCCATCAACTTGCCGAGCGACAAGAGCGAGCCCAGGCCGTACTTGCCGATCGTGAACGCCATCGCGCCGAACGCACCGATCGGCGCGACCTTCATGATGTAGCCGACGATCGTGAACAACACGTGCGAGGTCTTCTCGATCACGTCGAACACCAGCGTGCCGCGACCGCCGAAGCGGTGCAGCGCAAAGCCGAACATGATCGCGATCAGCAGCACCTGCAGGATCTCGCCCTTCGCGAATGCATCGACCAAGGTATTCGGGATGATATTGAGAATGAACTCGGTCGTGCTCTGCATCGCGCCGGGTTTGGTGTAGGCCGCGAGACTCTTGGCATCGAGGCTGGCGGGATCGATGTTCATTCCCGCACCGGGCTGCACGAGATTGATGATCAACAGGCCGATCAGCAAGGCGATCGAACTGACCACTTCGAAATAGAGAAGCGCATAGCCGCCGGTCTTGCCGACCTTCTTCATGTCCTCCATGCCCGCGATGCCGACCACCACCGAACAGAAGATGATCGGCGCGATGATCATCTTGATCAGCTTGATGAAGCCGTCGCCGAGCGGTTTCATCGCTTCGCCGGTCTGGGGATAGAACGTGCCCAGAAGAATCCCGATCACGATCGCGACAATGACCTGGAGGTAGAGCGATTTGTAGAGAGGCCGTTTACCCGTTGCGCCATGGTCCATGCGGTTCCCCTTGTTCAGCGCGCTCAAATGCCCGCGTACCACTCGTATCCTTGATCTTCCCAGTAGCCGCCCTTGCCGCCGCCGATTTTTTCGAAGCTGTCGACCAGCTCGATGCGCATCACGAACTTGGCCATCTTGTAGCCCAGCTGCCGCTCGATGCGCGCGCGCAGCGGCGCGCCGTTGGCGATCGGCAGCGCCTTGTCGTTGAGCTCGTAGGCCAGCAGCGTCTGCGGATGAAAAGCATCTTCCATGTCGATGCTTTCGTAGTAGGGCGTGCTGCCATCGGCCTCCTGCGGATCGGCGCAATGGAACACCACGTAGCGCGCCTCGGCTTTCGGCCGCACCGTCTCGAGCAACGCGCCCAGGCGCGCGCCCTTCCACTTGCCGATTGCGCTCCATCCTTCGACGCAATCGTGGCGCGTGATCTGGGTGCGGCTGGGCAAGGCGCGAACTTCGGCGAGCGAAAGGCTGGCGGGCTGTTCGACCAATCCATCGACCTTGAGGCGGTACTCCGCAAAATTTCCGTTCGCGAGCGCCGCGTATGCCCGACTGTTGGGCGTCGCCACGCCGTTGCTGCGAAATTCGGGCGAGAGGTCGGATGCATCGAACTCCTCGGCCATCGACTTGCGTGGGAGGATCAGTCGCTGCGCGGCGAGGCTCATCGATTCGCCGGCGCCGAGTATCTTCGGCGCCCACGTGGTCTGCGACAACTTGTCGCAACCCGCGAGCAGCGCGGCGCTTGCACCTGCGACGGTGCGCAGCAGCAGTTGCCGACGCGTCAGATTATTTGAGCGGTTCATGATTTTCTTTCGTGTTCACGGCGGGCTTGGGGACTTGCGCGGGGACCCCCGCAGGCGCCCCTGCAGGTACCCGATAGCGTCCGGTGATCATCGAACGCAGGTTGTTCCACAGTCCGCTGATGATGACTTCGAATACGTGGACCAGTACGAACGCAACCAGCAACCAGGCGATCGCGAAGTGAATGGTTCGCGCCGATTGCCGGCCGCCGAAAATTTCGACCCAACCCGGGATCAACGTGTCGAGTCCGGGTGACAGCCCCAATCCCATCAGGATCATCAGCGGCAGCAATACGAAGATCACCAGCAGATACG